>NZ_WBOF01000001.1:622500-1245000 GCF_009569385.1 Streptomyces kaniharaensis | reverse complement strand
GCCGCCCCCGCGACACTCGCGGAGGGCGGCCGAAGCGCTGTTCGGACAGCCTTACTTTGCTGGAAATGCCCAGTTCAGGAGGGCTACGTTCGAAACAGACGAACGAAACGGAGGGGACGAATCGTGAGTGCGACCACCCTGGAGCCCGAGGCCGTGAACCACCCCCGCGTACCGGCCGCGGGGCACCACCGGGACGTCAACGGCGGCTGGCTGCGGCCCGCCGTGTTCGGCGCGATGGACGGACTGGTGTCCAACTTCGCGCTGATGACCGGCGTGGTCGGCGGCTCGGTGTCCAGCGGCACGGTGGTGCTGACCGGGCTCGCGGGCCTGGCCGCCGGCGCCTGCTCGATGGCGGCGGGGGAGTACACCTCGGTGGCCTCGCAGGCTGAGCTGGTGCAGGCCGAGATCGAGGCCGAGCGGCTGGAGCTGCGCCGCAACCCGCACGGCGAGCTGGCCGAGCTGGCGCAGCTGTACATCGCCCGTGGGGTGGAGCCGAAGCTGGCCCACGAGGTGGCCCGGCAGCTGTCCGCCGACCCGGACCAGACGCTGGAGATCCACGCGCGGGAGGAGCTGGGCATCGACCCCAACGACCTGCCCTCGCCGTGGGTCGCGGCCGGGTCCTCGTTCGTGTGCTTCGCGGTGGGCGCGCTGCTGCCGCTGCTGCCGTACCTGCTGGGCGCGACCTCGCTGGTGCCGGCGCTGCTGCTGTCGGTGCTCGGCCTGTTCCTGTGCGGTGCGCTGGTGGCCCGGGTGACGGCGCGCAGCTGGTGGTTCAGCGGGCTGCGGCAGTTGCTGCTGGGCGGCACGGCGGCGGGGGTGACGTTCCTGCTCGGCTGGCTCATCGGCGGGCACGTGGGATGACACGGCGGAGTGCATGACTATGCCGGCCGATGCGTGACGTTCCGCACATGGTCGTCACGTATCGCCTGGCCAAGTCTCATCATCCGATCCGCCGGCCCGCAGATTCGTATCTGTGGGCTGGCCCCGGGAATGGATTCGCAGGCGGCCTTGATCGGCTTCTGTGGCGGTCCGGTTTCGCCCCTGTTTCAGGCGGCCGACCGCCGGGCACAATCGTCGGGACGTGCACTGTGGCACGTCCTTTCGCACATCCCTTGACCTGCGGATCCGTCCCGCCATGTGGACGACATATTCCGCTTCCCGGGATCTTGGGCATCATGTAACTTGCACGAAATCGCATCAGGGCCAACGTCGTCCCTACTGCACCAGCTCCCCCAGCCGCCGGCTGGGAGGTGCCCCCAAGCCGAAATGACGACGACGGGAGAGCCGATGCTGCCTGCATCCATGCACTCCGCCAACGAGCTCCAGGCCGGCGCCGCCCGCCCGCCGTACGCGCTCGTTCCGGATGCGCGACCTGCTGCTCAGGGCCTGTACGACCCGCGAAACGAGCACGACGCCTGTGGCGTCGGTTTCGTCGCCACGCTGACCGGCAGCGCCGACCACACCATCGTCGAGCAGGCGCTGACCGTCCTGCGCAACCTGGAGCACCGCGGCGCCACCGGCGCCGAGCCCGACTCCGGTGACGGCGCGGGCATCCTCACCCAGATCCCGGACGCCTTCCTGCGCGGCAAGGTCGCCTTCGAGCTCCCGGCCGCCGGCTCCTACGCGGTCGGCATCGCCTTCCTGCCCGACGAGGACACGGCCGACGCCGCCGCCGTCGCGCAGATCGAGGCCATCGCCGCCGAGGAGGGCCTGACCGTCCTCGGCTGGCGCGACGTGCCGGTCACCCCGGACCTGCTCGGCGCCACCGCCCGCAGCGTGATGCCCCGCTTCCGTCAGCTCTTCCTGAGCAAGGACGGCCTGGCCGGCATCGAGCTCGACCGGATCGCCTTCGTCGTCCGCAAGCGCGCCGAGCGCGAGGCCGGCGCCTACTTCCCGTCGCTCTCCGCCCGCACCATCGTCTACAAGGGCATGCTGACCACCGGCCAGCTGGAGCCCTTCTTCCCCGACCTGTCGGACCGCACTTACGCGTCCACCATCGGCCTGGTGCACTCGCGGTTCTCCACCAACACCTTCCCGAGCTGGCCGCTCGCCCACCCGTACCGCTTCGTCGCGCACAACGGCGAGATCAACACGGTCAAGGGCAACCGCAACTGGATGCGCGCCCGCGAGTCCCAGCTCGCCACCGACCTCATCCCGGCCAACAAGAACGGGCAGGGTCTGAGCCGGATCTTCCCGATCTGCACCCCGGACCACTCCGACTCGGCCTCCTTCGACGAGGTCCTGGAGCTGCTCCACCTCGCCGGCCGGTCGCTGCCGCACTCGGTGCTGATGATGATCCCGGAGGCGTGGGAGAACCACGCCACCATGGACCCGGCCCGCCGCGCGTTCTACCAGTACCACTCCAACCTGATGGAGCCCTGGGACGGCCCGGCCTGCGTCACCTTCACCGACGGCACCCAGATCGGCGCCGTCCTGGACCGCAACGGCCTGCGCCCGGCCCGCTACTGGATCACCGAGGACGGCCTGGTCGTCCTCTCCTCCGAGGTCGGCGTGCTCGACATCGAGCAGGAGAAGATCGCCAAGAAGGGCCGCCTCCAGCCCGGCCGGATGTTCCTCGTCGACACCGTCGAGGGCCGCATCGTCGAGGACGACGAGATCAAGTCCGCCCTCGCCGCCGAGCACCCCTACGAGGAGTGGGTCGCCGCCGGGCAGATCCAGCTCGCCAAGCTCCCCGAGCGCGAGCACATCGCGCACACCCACGCCTCGGTCACCCGCCGCCAGCAGACCTTCGGCTACACCGAGGAGGAGCTGCGGGTCATCCTCGCGCCGATGGCCAGGACCGGCGCCGAGGCGCTCGGCTCGATGGGCACCGACTCGCCGATCGCCGCGCTGAGCGAGAAGCCGCGCCTGCTGTTCGACTACTTCGTGCAGCTCTTCGCGCAGGTCACCAACCCGCCGCTGGACGCGATCCGCGAGGAGCTCGTCACCTCGCTGCTCAGCAACCTCGGCCCCGAGGGCAACCTGCTGACCGCCGAGGCCGCCTCCTGCCGCTCGGTCGGCATCACCTTCCCGGTGATCGACAACGACGAGCTGGCCAAGCTCGTCCACATCAACGCCGACGGCGACCAGCCCGGCCTCAAGGCCGTCACCCTGTCCGGCCTCTACAAGGTCGCCACCGGCGGCGCCGGCCTCGCCTCCCGCCTGGCCGAGATCGCCGCCGAGGCCGACGCCGCGATCGCCGACGGCGCCCGGATCATCGTGCTCTCCGACCGCCACTCGGACGCCGAGCACGCCCCGATCCCGTCGCTGCTGCTCACCTCCGCGATCCACCACCACCTCATCCGCACCAAGCAGCGCACCCAGGTGTCGCTGCTGGTCGAGGCCGGCGACGTCCGCGAGGTGCACCACGTCGCGCTGCTGGTCGGCTACGGCGCCGGCGCGGTCAACCCGTACCTGGCCATGGAGTCGGTCGAGGACCTGGTCTCGCAGGGAGTGTTCATCCAGGGCGTCGAGCCCGAGAAGGCCATCAAGAACCTGATCAAGGCGCTCGGCAAGGGCGTGCTCAAGGTCATGTCCAAGATGGGCATCTCCACCGTCGCCTCCTACCGCGGCGCCCAGGTCTTCGAGGCCATCGGCCTCTCCCAGGAGCTGGTGGACGGCTACTTCGCCGGCACCACCACCAAGCTCGGCGGCATCGGCCTGGACGAGATCGCGCGCGAGACCGCGGCCCGCCACGCCAAGGCCTACCCGGCCTCCGGCATCCCCGCCGCGCACCGCGCGCTGGAGATCGGCGGCGAGTACCAGTGGCGCCGCGAGGGCGAGCCGCACCTGTTCGACCCGGACACCGTCTTCCGGCTCCAGCACTCCACCCGCAACCGCCGGTACGACATCTTCAAGCAGTACACGGACCGGGTGAACGAGCAGTCCGCCCGCCTGATGACGCTGCGCGGCCTGTTCGACCTGGACGCCCTCGGCCGGACCCCGATCCCGGTCGACGAGGTCGAGCCGGTCTCGGAGATCGTCAAGCGCTTCTCCACCGGCGCCATGTCGTACGGCTCGATCTCCCTCGAGGCGCACGAGACCCTCGCCATCGCGATGAACCGCCTCGGCGGCAAGTCCAACACCGGTGAGGGCGGCGAGGACCCGGACCGCCTGTACGACCCGCAGCGCCGCTCGGCGATCAAGCAGGTCGCCTCCGGCCGGTTCGGCGTCACCTCCGAGTACCTGGTCAACGCGGACGACATCCAGATCAAGATGGCCCAGGGTGCCAAGCCCGGCGAGGGCGGCCAGCTGCCCGGCCACAAGGTCTACCCGTGGGTCGCCAAGACCCGGCACTCCACCCCGGGTGTCGGCCTGATCTCGCCGCCGCCGCACCACGACATCTACTCGATCGAGGACCTGGCGCAGCTCATCCACGACCTCAAGAACGCCAACCCGGTCGCCCGCATCCACGTGAAGCTGGTGTCCGAGGTCGGCGTCGGGACGGTCGCCGCGGGTGTCTCCAAGGCGCACGCGGACGTCGTCCTGGTCTCCGGGCACGACGGCGGCACCGGTGCGTCGCCGCTGACCTCGCTCAAGCACGCCGGCGGCCCCTGGGAGCTCGGCCTCGCCGAGACCCAGCAGACCCTGCTGCTCAACGGCCTGCGCGACCGCATCGTCGTCCAGACCGACGGCCAGCTGAAGACCGGCCGCGACGTCGTCATCGCCGCGCTGCTCGGCGCCGAGGAGTTCGGCTTCGCCACGGCCCCGCTGGTCGTCTCCGGCTGCATCATGATGCGCGTCTGCCACCTGGACACCTGCCCGGTCGGCGTCGCCACGCAGAACCCGGTGCTGCGCGAGCGCTTCTCCGGCAAGCCCGAGTTCGTGGTCAACTTCTTCGAGTTCATCGCCGAGGAGGTCCGGGAGATCCTGGCCTCGCTGGGCTTCCGCTCGATCGAGGAGGCCGTCGGCCACGCCGAGCACATCAACGCCCAGGCCGCGATCGACCACTGGAAGGCCGCCGGGCTCGACCTGGCCCCGCTCTTCCACGTCCCCGAGCTGCCCGAGGGCGCGGCCCGGCACTGCACCACCACCCAGGACCACGCGCTCGACAAGGCCCTGGACAACCAGCTCATCGAGCTGGCCGAGGACGCCCTGGAGCGCGGCGACGCCGTCCGCATCCAGCTGCCGATCCGCAACGTCAACCGCACGGTCGGCACCATGCTCGGCCACGAGGTGACCAAGCGTTACCGCGGCGAGGGCCTGCCCGAGGGCACCATCGACGTCACCTTCACCGGCTCCGCCGGGCAGTCGTTCGGCGCCTTCGTGCCGCGCGGTGTGACCCTGCGGCTGGAGGGCGACGCCAACGACTACGTCGGCAAGGGCCTGTCCGGCGGCGTCGTGATCGTCCGCCCGGCCCGCGACGCCGCCGCCATCGGCAACGACGCGCAGAACCACGTCATCGCCGGCAACACCATCGGCTACGGCGCCACCTCCGGCCGGATCCACCTGCGCGGCAAGGCCGGTGAGCGCTTCGCGGTCCGCAACTCCGGTGCCACCCTGGTCGTCGAGGGCGTGGGCGACCACGGCCTGGAGTACATGACCGGCGGCCGGGTCGTCATCCTCGGCGAGACCGGGCGCAACCTGGCGGCGGGCATGTCCGGCGGCATCGCCTACGTCCTGGACCTGCGTCCCGCGAACGTCAACGACGGCCTGGTGGGCATCGAGGCCCCGACCGCCGCCGACCGCGACTGGCTGCGCGAGACCGTGCAGCAGCACTACGAGGAGACCGGCTCCACCGTGGCCGCCGAGCTCCTGGCCGACTGGGGCGGCGGGGTCTCCCGCTTCTCCAAGATCATGCCGACCGACTACAAGGCAGTGCTCGCCGCCAAGGACGCCGCTGAGCGCGATGGCCTCTCCGAGGCCGAGACCACTCGCAAGATGATGGAGGCGGCACATGGCTGACCCCAAGGGCTTCCTGACCACGCCCAAGCAGCTGGCGGAGCGTCGCCCGGTCGACGTCCGGATCCGGGACTGGAACGAGGTCTACGTCGAGCGCAGCCTCCTGCCGATCATCACCAAGCAGGCCGGCCGGTGCATGGACTGCGGCATCCCGTTCTGCCACAACGGCTGCCCGCTCGGGAACCTCATCCCCGAGTGGAACGACCTCGCCTACCGGGACGACTGGTCCGGCGCGATCGAGCGGCTGCACGCGACCAACAACTTCCCGGAGTTCACCGGCCGCCTCTGCCCGGCGCCCTGCGAGTCGGCCTGCGTGCTCGGCATCAACCAGGACGCGGTGACCATCAAGAACGTCGAGGTCACCGTCATCGACAAGGCCTGGGACGGGGGCGGCGTCACGCCGCAGGTCCCGGAGCGGCTGTCCGGGAAGACCGTGGCCGTCGTCGGCTCCGGCCCGGCCGGCCTGGCCGCCGCCCAGCAGCTCACCCGGGCCGGGCACACCGTGGTGGTGTACGAGCGCGCCGACCGCGTCGGCGGCCTGCTGCGCTACGGCATCCCCGAGTTCAAGATGGAGAAGCGCCACATCAACCGCCGCGTCGAGCAGATGCGGGCGGAGGGCACCCGGTTCCGCACTGGCGTGCACGTCGGCGAGGACATCACCGGGCAGCAGCTGCGCGAGCGCTTCGACGCCGTCGTGGTCGCCGCCGGTGCCACGACCGCGCGCGACCTGCCGGTGCCCGGGCGCGAGCTCAAGGGCGTCCACCAGGCCATGGAGTACCTGCCGCTGGCCAACAAGGTGCAGGAGGGCGACTTCGTCGAGTCCCCGATCAGCGCCAAGGGCAAGCACGTCGTCGTCATCGGCGGCGGCGACACCGGCGCGGACTGCGTCGGCACCGCCCACCGCCAGGGCGCGGCCTCGGTCACCCAGCTGGAGATCATGCCGCGCCCGGGCGAGGAGCGCCCCGGCCACCAGCCGTGGCCGACCATGCCGATGACCTACAAGGTCACCTCCGCGCACGAGGAGGGCGGTGAGCGGATCTACTCCGTCAGCACCACCCACTTCGCCGGCGATGAGGACGGCAACGTCCAGGAGCTGCACCTCGTCGAGGTGGAGTTCAGGGACGGGCGGTTCGAGCCGGTGCCCGGCACCGAGCGGGCCATCCCGGCCCAGCTGGTCACCCTGGCCATGGGCTTCACCGGGACGGACGTCAGGAACGGGCTGGTCGAGCAGCTCGGCGTCGACCTCGACGCGCGCGGTAACATAGCCCGCGACGGCCGGTTCGCCACCAATGTCGATGGCGTGTACGTCTGCGGAGACGCCGGCCGCGGCCAGTCGTTGATCGTCTGGGCCATCGCGGAGGGCCGTTCGGCCGCCGCCGCGGTGGACAGGTACCTCGGCGGCAAGACCCCGCTTCCCGCCCCGATCCGGCCCACCGACCGCCCGCTGGTGGTCTGACGGCCCGACCGGCCACCCCCGAACGCCCGGCGCCGCATCGCCGGGAGCTCAACCCGCTGCCCCCGCCAGCGTCGCCGGGCCAACGCGGTCTCCTGGCGCCCGCCCTCTTCCCCGACCAGTTGGAGGGCGGGCGCCGTCATGCCCTCGTCCTGGCTGCCCGGAAGGCGCCGGTGGCTGCGTCAACTACCCGGCACCCAGCACCAGTTCGGCCGCCTCGGTGCGCAGGCACGGGCCGGTGGGCAGCGGCGATCGTCCCATCCTCCCCGCCACCGCCGGCGGTCCCGCATGCTCCGGCCGGAACGCACCCCCTGACGGGCTGTTGTTCGTCGGTGCCAGATGGCAGACTGCGCCCGACGGCCGGGGGGCTGCGCGAGTGCGGAGGTTGACGCGATGAGCACGACTCAGGCAGGCGGGGGCGCCACGGTGCGGCGCCTGCTGCTGGGATCCCACCTGCGCCGGCTCCGTGAGGCCAGGGGCGTCAGCCGCGAGGAGGCCGGGTACTCGATCCGCGCCTCCGAGTCCAAGATCAGCCGGATGGAACTCGGCCGGGTCGGCTTCAAGGAACGCGACGTCGCCGACCTGCTCACCCTCTACGGCGTCGAGGCCGAGCACGAGCGCGCCGGCGTCCTCGCCCTGGTCCGCGACGCCAACGCCACCTCCTGGTGGCACGGCTACGGCGACGTGCTGCCGCCCTGGTTCCAGAACTACGTCGGCCTGGAGGAGGCCGCCACCGAGATCCGCAGCTACGAGGTCCAGTTCGTCCACGGACTGCTCCAGACCGCCGACTACGCCCGCGCCGTGATCTCCGCCGGCGGCCACGTCACCGAACCCGCCGAGATCGAACGCCGCGTCGAGGTCCGGCTGAAGCGCCAGCAGGTGCTCACCGCCGAACGCCCGCCCCGCCTGCTCGCCGTCCTCGACGAGGCCGCGCTGCGCCGGCCCTGGGGCGGGCCCGAGCTGATGCGGGACCAGATCGACCGGCTGCTCGAACTCACCGACCTGCCCCACGTGCGCCTCCAGGTGATGCCGCTCGGCTTCGGCGGGCTGCGCGCCGAGGGCGGCGCGTTCACCGTGCTCGGCTTCGCCGAACCGGAGCTGCCCGACGTCGTCTACCTGGAGCAGTTCACCACCGCGCTGTACGTCGACAAGCCCGCCGAGGTCGCGTCGTACACCGCCGCGATGGACGGCCTGCTCGCCGACAGCCTCAGTCTGGAGCGCACCCGGGAACTTCTCCGCTCCGTACGCCAAGAGCTGTGACCCGTCAGTACGATGAGCACTGATCAGATCCGATCACCGCTCGATTCATGTGTGCTGCACGTGGCTCACGCCTGATCCAGATCCGATCGGTGGCGTCCCGGGTGGTGTCCCGGGGCGTTCCAGAGGCTCTTCAATCGGCACGAGAGGGATCGGATGTCGTACTTCTCCGAGTTGGCGGCGCAGTACATCGACGGTGAATGGTGCACCGGAAACGGCTCCTGGGACATCGTCGACGTCGACCCCTACACCGGCGACAAGCTCGCCACGGTCACCATCGCCACCGTCGAACAGGTCGACCGGGCCTACCGTGCCGCCGCCCGCGCCCAGAAGGAATGGGCCGCCACCAACCCGTACACCCGCCGCCTCGTCTTCGAACGCGCGCTGCGCATCATCGAGGAGCGCGAGCAGGAGATCACCCGGGCCATCATGGCCGAACTCGGCGGCACCGCCCTCAAGGCCGGGTTCGAACTCTCGCTCACCAAGGACATGCTGCGCGAGGCCATGCAGCTGTCGCTGCTCGCCGAGGGCCGGCTGCTGCCCTCGCCGGTGGACGGCAAGGAGAACCGGCTCTACCGGCTGCCCGTCGGCGTGGTCGGCGTGATCAGCCCGTTCAACTTCCCGCTGTTCCTCTCGATCAAGGCCGTCGCGCCCGCGCTCGCGCTCGGCAACGGCGTCGTCCTCAAGCCGCACCAGGAGACCCCGGTCATCGGCGGCACCCTGATCGCCAGGATCTTCGAGGACGCGGGCCTGCCGGCCGGCCTGCTCAACGTCGTGGTCACCGACATCGCCGAGATCGGCGACGCCTTCATCGAGCACCCGGTGCCCAAGGTCATCTCCTTCACCGGCTCCGACAAGGTCGGCCGGCACGTCGCCACCGTCGCCGCCTCCCACTTCAAGCGGACCGTCCTCGAACTCGGCGGCAACAGCGCGCTCATCGTGCTCGACGACGCCGACCTCGACTACGCCGTCGACGCGGCCGTCTTCAGCCGCTTCGCCCACCAGGGCCAGGTCTGCATGGCCGCCAACCGGGTGCTCGTCGACCGCAGCGTCGAGGCCGAGTTCACCGAGAAGTTCGTCGCCAAGATCGCCTCGCTCACGGTCGGCGACCCCAAGGACCCGGCCACCCAGATCGGCCCCCTGATCAACCCCGTCCAGGCCGACTCCATCAGCGCCCAGGTCGACCAGGCCGTCGAGGCCGGCGCCACCGTCCTGCTGCGCGGCGAGACCAACGGCAGCCTCATGGACCCGGTCGTCCTCACCGGACTGCCCCTGGACGCGCCGATCCTCCAGTGCGAACTCTTCGGCCCGGTCGTGCTCGTGGTGCCCTTCGACGGCGAGGACGAGGCCGTCCGGATCGCCAACGACACCCCCTTCGGCCTCAGCGGCGCGGTCCACACCGGCGACATCGACCGCGGCGTGCGGGTCGCGCAGCGGATCGAGACCGGCATGATCCACGTCAACGACGGCACCATCGCCGACGAGCCGATCGTGCCCTTCGGCGGCGAGAAGAACTCCGGCCTCGGGCGGCTCAACGGCGACTACACGGTGGACGCGTTCACCACCGTGAAGTGGATCTCCATCCAGCACGGGCGCAGCCGCTTCCCGTTCTGAGAACCCTCGTTACGCGGCGCGGGCCTCCCGGCGGTAACCGCCGGGGGCCTGCCCATACTCGCGCTTGAACGCCTTCGCGAAGGCGTACTCCGAGCCGTAGCCGGTCCGCGCCGCCACCGCCGTCAGCGGCGCCTCCGACTCGCGCAGCAGCCGGGCCGCGGTAGTCATCCGCCAGCGCGTCAGGTACGCCATCGGCGGCTCGCCCACCATCGACGTGAACCGGCGGGCGAACGCCGCCCGGGACAGCCCCGCACGGTCCGCCAGCGACTCCACCGTCCACGCCGTCGCCGGCGCCTCGAGGATCGCCGCCAGCACCGGGCGCTGCGCCTCGACGACCTCCAGGACCTCCGGCCCGCCGAACGCCTTCTGGATCACTGCACGCATGCGGACTCTCCCTGTCCGTAGCCGGCCCTTCGCCGGGGGCCGTTCGCGATGCCTCTGCGTTAGGGAGATCGAATGAGCGGCTGAATATCCTCCAGTCTCCAGAAGATGTCCCATCGTCTCGCCGAGGAGCCGGTCAGGACGGACAGCGAAGCAGCGCGTCACCGCGAACGACACGAAGGCCGTCGGCCCGAGGCGGGTGCCTCGGGCCGACGGCCGTTCGGTGCGGGGTGGATCAGAAGACGGGCTGGCCGGAGCGGACGAGGCGCCAGGAGTTGGTGAAGAAGTCGGCCGGGTCGATGACGCCCTTGGCCTTCACCCAGGCGATCATCGTGTTGCGGATCTCGTCGGAGTTCGCCCAGATCTGCTTGGCCTTCGCGACGTGCGGGAAGTTGCCGCCGCCGTTGGCGCGGTAGTTGTTGACCGCGAGGACGAACTGGGCGGCCGGGTCGATCGGCTTGCCCTGGAAGGTCAGGTTGACGATCCGGCTGCCGGTCGGCTGGGCGATGTCGATGTCGTAGCCCAGGCCGTAGACCGAGTCGTAGTTGTAGTCCGGGGTGGTCTCGGCGCCGGTCAGGGCGTCCTTGTCGACCGGGGCGCCCGCGGCGAGCTGGTGGTAGTACTTCGCCGAGAACTCCAGGTAGTCCTTCAGCTGGGCGCCCGTCAGGACGCGGGCCTCCAGGGTGTTCTCGTAGATGTACAGGCCGGCCGCGTCGCGCAGCTTGACCTGGCCGGCCGGGATCAGCGCGGTCCGGTTGAACGGGGACGCCTGGGCCAGCACCGGCAGGTTGCCGTACTGCCCGCCCGCCAGCGCCGCCTTCACGGTGTCGGCCATGACCCGGCCGATCAGGTCGATGATCGGGGTCGCCTTGAAGCGCGACTCGGCGATCGACAGCTCGGCCTTGCAGGTGCCGATCTGCTGGTTGACGTACGCCACGACCTTCTTGTGCTGGTCGGTGATCGCGTTCACGATCTCCGGGTTCTCCGGCGCGGTGTTGGAGTTCAGCACCCGGGAGGAGGCCGAGAGGACCTTCCACGCGCCGTCGACGAACTCGACCTCGAAGTCGAAGCAGCTCAGGCGCTGGCCCCAGCACAGCGGCTCGGAGAGCACGACAGTCCTGCCGGTCTTCTTGTTGACGATCAGCCGCTGCGGCACCTCCTTGTGGGTGTGACCCACCAGCACCGCGTCGATGTCCGCGACCTTCTCCGCCATCTCGCCCGAGGCGTCCTCCGGCCAGGGCAGCTGGTCGCCGTAGGTGGTCGGCTCGTCGATGCCGGAGTGCGCCGAGACCACGATCACGTCCGCGCCGGCCGCCTTCATCCGCGGCACGTACTTGGCCGCCGTCTCGACGATGCCCGGGAAGACCATCTTGCCGCTGACGTTGGCCTTGTCCCAGATCGCGATGCCCGGGTTGGTGAGGCCGAGGATGCCGACCTTCAGCGGGGTGTCCTCGTCCAGCCACACCTCCTTGATCACGTACGGCTTGAAGGCCGGCTTCTCGTTCTTCGCGTGCAGGGCGTTGGCGCCCAGCAGCGGGAACTCCAGCTGGTCCTCGAAGGCCTTCACGGTGGGGATGCCGTAGTTGAACTCGTGGTTGCCGAGCGCGGCGGCGTCGTAGCCCATGAGGTTCATGGCGACGGCCATCGGGTGGTCGGGCACGTTGTTGCCGTCGGTGGCGATCGGCTCGACCCGGGCGTAGTAGTAGGTCAGCTGGGTGCCCTGGATGATGTCGCCGGAGTCGATCAGCAGGCAGCGGTCCCAGCCCTTCTCCTCGCGGACCTGGTTGGCCAGCGTGGAGATCTTGGCGAGGCCGACGGCGTTGTGCGCCTTGTCGGCGTACTCGGCGTCGGTGAAGTAGTCCCAGTTGAGCACCCGGCCGTGCAGGTCGGTGGTGCCCATGACGGTGAAGGCCTGCTTCCGGCTCCCGCCGTCGTGCTTGCCCTTGGGCTGCGCCTTGCCCGGCTCGGCGGCCGCGGCGGCGGGGGCGGCGGCGAGGGCGGTTCCGCCGACCAGGGCGGCGCCGGCGGCGGTGGCGGCGGACCGGGTGACGAAGTCACGACGGTTCAGGGACATGGACGACTCTCCCGGGTGGGGACTGACTGGCGAATGGATCGTCAACTGGCGTTCGCAGGCATGGATGACCATTGACGCGCGTAGAAGGACGCGCGTAGAAGTCTGCCGCGCACCCGGCCGGATGGGTAGTCCTCCGACGTTTCCAACAGGTGAGATCTTGGCGACTCGTTCGTGACGTGAGTCGACCGGGCGGCGGGTGGTAATGGAGGAGTGGTGATGGACCCTCAGGCCAAGGACCCGGGGACGAACCGGGCGGACCCGGGGCAGATCCACCCCGGGTCCGGTTCAGGCCAGCTCGGCGGCCAGCCGGTCGACCTCACGCCCGAGTTCGGCCTCCGCGTCCGGCCCGCCCGGGCCGGTCCACGGCCGCCACGTGCAAGCCCGCAGATAGCCCGCCACCGCGAGCGGCAGCCGATCCCGGGCGATCCGCTCCACCGCCGGCCCCGGCTCGGCGGCGCGCAGCGCGTCCAGCAGGTCGTCCACCTTCGCCGACGGCGGCAGCGGCATCGTGCGCAGGTACGCGGCCAGAGCGTCCAGTTCGGGATCGGGCAGCGCTGTGGGCGGCGGCGCCGGCGCCGACTGGTCGGGCTCGAGGAGCTCGACCGGCTCGACCCGCTGCTGCGTCGGCGCCGGGCCGGGCGTGAGCAGCGCGCCCGCCGCGTACAGCCCCGCCACCACCGCCGGCCACCACGCGCCGCCGAGCCCGGCGAAGTGCAGCACCAGCCCGATCGCGCCGCCCGCGCAGCCGACCAGGTTCCGGGTCGACTCCAGGTACCCCAGCACCCGCCGGCCCGCGCCCTCACTGGTAGCCACGGATCTCCTCGAACACCCCGTCCAGCGACCCCGTCCCGTCGAACAGCTTGCCGCCGGTCAGATCCGCGATCCCCTGCAGCTGGCCCACCGCCGCCTCACCGAACCTGATCGGGAACACCGGGACGGCCTTCTGCCCGGCCGGCAGCCCGTCGTGGAACTTCCGGAAGTCCCCGTCCGTGGCCCCCTCGTTGCTCTCCCCGTCGGTCATCAGCACGATCGACGTGAACCGGTCGTCCCCGGCCGTCTTCTGCTGCCGGTCGATCACCCGGTACGCCTCCTCCAGCGAGTCGTACAGCGCCGTGCCGCCCTCCGCCGCCAGCGACTGCACGTCCGCGTTGATCGACGCCAGCTCCGCCTGCGGGCCCGGCTGCGCCCCCGAGGCCGGCACCGCGTGCGTCTTCGTCCACTTCACCCCGGACGCGAAGGAGATCAGCGTCACCTCCTCGCGGTCCCGGAACCGGCGCGCCCCGCGCGTGTCGTCCGTCCCGGTCAGCCGGCCCAGTGCCGCCTTCAGCGCCTCGATCCGCGCACCCGCCATCGACCCCGAGGTGTCCAGCACGTACACCGTCCGCGACGGGCGGCGCAGCTCGTTCTGGTACGACGCCAGCAGCCCGTCCGCGACCCCCCGGCTCCCCGGGAACGGCAGCTCCCGGCGGCGGTCCGACGGCAGCCCCGCCGCGGGCGACGCCCCCGGCGTCACCGGCCGGCGCAGCGTCACCTCGGAGATCCGCTTCTGCACGTCCTCCCTGAGCAGGTACTGGGTGAGCCGCTGGAAGGAGTCGCGCTCGGTCTGGGCGGTCGAGGAGAGCAGGGAGAGCGGGTAGTCCGCCGACACCACGCCGTCCACCGGCCGGACCACCGTCAACTGCCGCTCCGCCGGCAGCGTCCTGTTCATCGACAGCAGCACCGACTCGTAGTTCACCAGCGCGCCCACCTTGCCCGGCTCGGCCCGGGAGTACGCCTGCGCCAGCCAGCCCGAGGAGCCGGACGTCAGCTTCTGCCCGGTGAAGAACCTCTTCAGCGACGGCGCCGCCTTCTGCACGTCCGCCTCGGTCAGCGCCGCGCCCGCGCCGGAGAACGCCGAGGCGACCGCCACCAGGGTGGAGAAACCCGAGTTCGAGCGGGACGGATCGGCCATCCCGTACGACAGCTTCCCGGCCGACGCCGCGTCCCCGATCTGCGCCCAGGTGACCTTCGAACCGTCGCCCCAGCCCAGGTCGCCGAGGACGGACGAGCGCACGCCCACCGCCACCGGGGAGACCATGACCGGGGTCTCGGAGAGGAGCTTCGCCCGGCCGGCGTCGTCCAGCCGCAGGTACTGGTTCGACGGGAACCAGACGGCGTCGTACCTCCCGTCCGCCCGGCCGGAGGAGACGGCGTCCGCGCCGTCCAGCGACCCCGTCCAGGCGAACTGCACGGTCACGCCGGTGGCCTTCCTGGCGTCCTCCAGGATCGGCGCCATGTCCTGCAGCTCGCTGCCCGCCAGGACCCGCAGCACTCCCGGCCGCGCGGTCGGCGCCGGCGCGTCCGTCGGCTTCGGCGCCGGGGGCGTGCCGCCCCCGGAGGACGAGGTGCAGGCGGTCACCACGAGCAGGGCCAGGGCGGAGCCCAGGAGTCGCCAACTCCTCTGCTTCATCGGGCTGTTCACTGGACCGCCTTCCCCTTGGCCGCCGCGACCAGCCTGAGCAGGAAGTCCTGCGCGGGCACCTGCGGCTGCTTCACCTTCGCCGCCGTGAGATCGGGTGCGAAGACCGGTTTGCGGAAGTCCTTCACCGCCTTGGCGAAGGCACTCGGATCGGCCTGCGGCCGGAACCCGAACCTGGCCTCCAGCGTGCGCAGTTGCTCGTCCTCCTGGAGCAGGCTCGCAAGCTTGGCGCCCTTCTCGTTCCGGGCGACGAGGGTGTGGTCCGAGTAGATCGTGGTGTCCGGGTACAGCACCACCATGTCGCCGGTTGACGTGCCGTTCATCGCCAGCTCGGCGACCTGCGACTCGTAGGCGAACACCAGCGGATTGCCGACGCCCGCGCTGAAGTCCTTGAACGGCTCGTCGCTGCTGCTCTTCTGCCCGCCCTGCAACGCGGTCGCGGTGCGCAGGACGTCCTTGGTGGCGTCGACGCCCGCCTGGTCGGACACCACATGACGATTGTTCAGAACATAGGAGAGCAGGGCGATGTACATCGCTCCCGAGGACGAGCTCTCCGGGTCTGTGGTGGTCACGAAGATCGTGCCGGACAGCTCCGGATGGGCGGCCGCGCCCGCGAGATCCTGCCACCTGCGACCGGACTTCAGCGCGGCCAGGTAGTCGTCCATCTTGAACGTCCAGACCCCGGAGTCGTCCTGGGTGGCCAGGGCGTTCTGCCGCAGCACCTGCGCGACCGGCTCGTGGGTCAGGACCACCAACGGGGAGTAGAAGGGCACCAGCGGCGAGTCCTGGAGGCCCCAAATGCGCTGGATCTCCTTGACCGGCGAGGCGCTGGCCGGGAAGGCGAAGTCCAGGCCGGGCTGCTTGGCCTTGTCGACCATCGTCCAGGAGCCGGTGGAATCGGCGTGGACCTCCAGCCCCTGCTTCGCCAGCTCGTCCTTGACCTGCTGGTTCTCGAAGAAGGCGCGTTTCTCCGAGCCGATCAGGCCGTTGACCTTGACGAGCTCCCTGGGCTCCGGATCCGGATCCGGGATCAGTGCGTACGTCACCCCGCCGAGCAACACCAGCGCCGCCAACACCCCTAAGGCGCGTCTCATACCGAACGGTTCCCCTCGTCCGCTACGTCAACCGGGTGGTCCCCGGGTGAAGAGCGTCCCGCCGGGCCGGGAGCGGCAGCCGAAGCAATGGTGAACCATACGTGAACACCCCTTCACGGAATCGCATCGGCGGACCGCTCCGGCGCGGTGCCGGACGGAGGCCGTCGCACACCGGTCCGACTGTGAGTCAGATTGTTCAACTCCCCTTACGGCAACGGTCATCCCGCCGTGCGGACCCACGTCGTGGTTACGCGCCGGTAATGCCTAGTCTCAGCACCATGCGCCGAGCAAAAATCGTCTGCACCCTCGGGCCCGCCACCGACTCGTACGACCAGATCAAGGCCCTGGTCGACGCCGGAATGGACATCGCCCGCTTCAACCTCAGCCACGGCTCCCACAGCGAACACGAGGAGCGCTACCGCCGCCTCCGCAAGGCCGCCGACGAGACCGGCCGCAGCGTCGGCGTCCTCGTCGACCTTCAGGGCCCGAAGATCCGGCTCGACACCTTCGCCGACGGGCCCGTACTTCTCGAACGCGGCGACGAGTTCACCATCTCCACCGACAACGGCGTCGTGGGGGACCAGGACATCTGCGGCACCACCCACAAGGGCCTCGCCGCTGACGTCTCCCGCGGCGAACGCATCCTCGTCGACGACGGCAGGGTCACCCTGGAGGTCGTCGAGGTCGACGGGCCGCGGGTGCGCTGCATCGTCATCGAAGGCGGGCTCGTCTCCGACCACAAGGGCCTCAACCTCCCCGGCGTCGCCGTCTCCGTCCCCGCCCTCGGCGACAAGGACGTCGACGACCTGCGGTGGGCGCTGCGCACCGGCGCCGACCTCGTCGCGCTCTCCTTCGTCCGCAGCGGGCGCGACATCCAGGACGTCCACCGGATCATGGCGGAGGAGGGCCGGTTCGTCCCGGTCATCGCCAAGATCGAGAAACCGCAGGCCGTCGACAACCTGGACGCCATCGTCGACGCCTTCGACGGCATCATGGTGGCCCGCGGGGACCTGGGCGTGGAGATGCCCCTCGAAGAGGTCCCCCTCGTCCAGAAGCGCGCCATCAAGCTCGCCAAGCGCAACGCCAAGCCGGTCATCGTCACCACCCAGATGCTCGACTCGATGATCAACTCGTCCCGCCCGACCCGAGCCGAGGCGTCCGACGTCGCCAACGCCGTCCTCGATGGGACGGACGCGTTGATGCTCTCCGGCGAGACGTCGGTGGGCAAGTACCCCGGCGAGGCGGTCAGGACCATGAGCCGCATCATCGAGGCCGTCGAGACCGACGTCCTCGCGGCCGGACTGCCCCCGCTGACGGCGGGCAGCAAGCCGCGCACCCAGGGCGGCGCCGTCGCCCGCGCGGCCGCCGAGATCGGCGACTTCCTGCAGGCCAAGTACCTCATCGCCTTCACCCAGTCCGGCGACACCGCCCGTCGCCTCACCCGCTACCGCTCACCCATCCCCGTCCTCGCCTTCACCTACGAACCCGCCGTCCGCAGCCAACTCGCCCTCACCTGGGGCGTGGAGACCTTCCTCGGCCCGTTCGTCCCCACGACGGACCAGATGGTCGAACAGGTCGACGCCGCCCTGCTGTCCCTCGGCCGCTGCCGGAAGGGCGACATCGTCGTGATCACGGCCGGCTCCCCGCCCGGCCTCGCCGGCTCCACCAACCTCGTCCGCGTCCACCACGTGGGGACATTGGACGCCTGACAGGCCTCGGGCGGCATCCCTCGTGCGAGGGATGCCGCCCACACGAGGAGGAATGCAATGCACGAGCACACGCTCTGGCGGGAACTCCGCGAGGAGATCCTCAACTGGCCTGGCGCGGGCGCGGCCTACGAGGCCGCGAGAGCCCGCTTCGAACGCGAAGAGCAGATTGAACCGGAGCCAGAGGACGGCTGAACCGCTGCGCCGCCGTCAGTACTTGGGGCCGATGTGGGCGTCCATGAGGGCGACGGAGTCCCTGCGGGCGATGGAGACGTTGATGGCACCGGTGGGGCGGGCGACGGATTTCCACCGGACGCCGACGGCGTCGAGGGTGGCCGTGAAGAGGCCGACGATGTCGGCCGAGGTGTTGGTGAAGAAGTAGCGCGGGTACTCGTAGCGCTTCTGGACGCCGCCGACCGTGCGGGTCGTCCAGTTGGTGATGCGGCAGCCGTCGGAGTGGATCAGACCGCGCAGGAACTCCCACGGGTGGGCGGCGGTGATCTCCTGCTGCCACGGCGCGAGGGCGATCGGCCGCAGATGCTTCGGGCCGCGGCCGTGCTGCGGAAAGAGGCACGGCCAGTGCTTGCTGGTGCTGACGACGCTGGTGCAGCCGGGCGCGTGGGCGCGCTGGACCTTGTTGTGCGGCATGACGGCCGAGATGGCCAGTGCGCACGCGTCGATGAGACCGGGCCAGGCGTCGCAGCAGGCGATGCGGAGGGCGTAGACCTTGCGACGGCCTTCGCTGATACAGCCGTCGCCAAGGTAGAGGCCAAGCAGATAGGCATAGTCAGGGCGTGGCCGTGCGGGATCGAGGCGGCCGTCGCCAACCGGGCACTCGGCGGTCATGCGTGGGCTTGGCACGGCACCGGATGCCCACTCGCGGATCGCAAATCGAGATATTCCGGTCGCACGGCTGACTTGGCTGACGGTCAGCCCGGATGCGCGGAGGTCAAGCGCTCGTTGCCTTGTGGCCATGTCGTACATGTGACCGAGATTGCACACTCGGATGGACGTCGGCCTGCGAACAACGGGATCTTCACTCGCTTGGGTGAAGATCCCCAGCGGTGGCGCCGGATCGACATTCCTTCGATTTAAAGGAAAAGTGCCCCGAGTGGGATTCGAACCCACGCTGTATGGTGTTTGAGACCATCGCCTCTCCCGCTGGGCTACCGGGGCATTCGCAGTTTCGAAGGCTGGCCCCGACCCTGCGACACCAAACATACCGTGTCTAGGTACCCTCATGCATGCAGTACCCCGCCGGAACGAGGAGCCCCGTGAGCGCCGCCGACGAGCAGGCACAGCCGCTTGAGACCGATATGCCCCAGATCACTCGGATTGTGATCGCCGAGGACGAGGCGTTGATCCGTCTTGATCTCAAGGAGATGCTCGAAGAGGAGGGTTACACCGTCGTCGGCGAGGCCGGGGACGGGGAGACGGCGGTGCGGCTGGTCGAGGAGCTCCGCCCCGACCTGGCGATCTTCGACGTGAAGATGCCGATCCTGGACGGGCTCTCCGCTGCCGAGCAGATCCACGAGAAGCACCTGGCGCCGGTGCTCATGCTCACCGCGTTCTCGCAGCGCGAGCTGGTGGACCGGGCCCGTGACGCGGGCGCGATGGCGTACATCGTGAAGCCGTTCAGCAAGTCGGACCTGGTGCCGGCCATCGAGATGGCCGTGTCGCGGTACACCGAGATGCGAGAGCTGGAGAAGGAGATCGCCGATCTCTCCCAGCGGCTGGAGACCCGGAAGCTGGTGGACCGGGCGAAGAGCGTGCTGCAGACGAAGTTCGGGCTGAACGAGCCCGCCGCGTTCCGGTGGATCCAGAAGACGTCGATGGACCGTCGGATGACGATGGCCGCGGTGGCCGAGGCGGTCATCGAGGAGGGCGAGGCCCAGGACCGCAAGAAGGCCGAAGAGGCCAAGGGGGAGTAGCGAAGACAGCGAGAAGGGCCCGCCGGCACCGGCGGGCCCTTCTTCGTGGCTGGGCTCAGTCCTCGCCCAGGTAGGCCTTCCGCACCGACTCGTCGTGGAGCAGGTCGGCGCCCGTGCCCGTCAGGACGATGCGGCCGGTCTCCATGACGTAGCCCTGGTCGGACAGGGACAGCGCCGCCTGGGCGTTCTGCTCGACGAGCAGGATGGTCGTGCCGCTCGCCTTTAGCTCGACGATCGTCGCCATGATCTTCTGCATCATCAGCGGCGACAGGCCCATGGACGGCTCGTCGAGCATCAGCAGCTTGGGCTGGGACATCAGCGCCCGGCCCATCGCGAGCATCTGCTGCTCACCGCCGGACAGCGTTCCCGCGGCCTGCTTGCGGCGCTCGCCGAGGATCGGGAAGAGGCCGTAGGCCCGTTCCACGTCCGCCTGGATGCCGGCCGTGTCGCTGCGCAGGAACGCGCCGAGGAGGAGGTTCTCCTCGATGGTCATGCGCGGGAAGATGTGCCGGCCTTCGGGGGAGTGGGCGAGGCCGAGGGACACGATCTTGTGGGCGGGTACGGCGGAGAGGTCCTGGCCGTCGAAGGTGACGCGCCCGCTGGTGGGCTTCAGCAGCCCGGACAGGGTGCGCAGGGTGGTGGTCTTGCCGGCGCCGTTGGTGCCGATGAGGGTGGTGACCTCGCCCTGGTTGACGGTGAAGCTGATGCCCTTGACGGCTTCGATCTTGCCGTAGGCGACGCGGAGGTCCTCGACCTCGAGGAGTGCGGTCACTGGTCGGTCTCCGTAACGGTCTCCGCAACTGCGGTGGTGGTGCTTTCGAGCGGGGCGCCGAGGTAGGCGGTGATGACGCGTTCGTCGTTCTGGACGGTCTCGCGGTCGCCTTCGACGATCTTCTGGCCCTGGACGAGGACGGCGGTGCGGTCGCACAGGTTGAAGATGAAGCGCATGTCGTGCTCGATGACGAGGATTGAGACGCCCTTGTCGCGGATGGCGAAGACGAGTTCCTCGGCGGCTCTGGTCTCCTGGGGGTTCATGCCGGCGGTGGGTTCGTCGAGCAGGAGGAGACCGGGGTCGGAGGCGAGGGCGCGGGCGATCTCGAGCTTGCGCTGCTCGCCGTAGGGGAGGTTGCGGGCGAGGTGCTCGGCCTTGTCGGCGAGGCCGGTGAAGGCGAGGAGTTCCATGGCCTTCTCGCGGCTCTCGGCCTCGGCGCGGTGGTAGGAGGGGCCGCGGAGGATGGCGGAGAAGATGCCTTCCTTGGTGCGGCTGTGGCGGCCGACGAGCACGTTCTCCAGGACGGTCATGTTGGCGAAGAGCCGGATGTTCTGGAAGGTGCGGGCGATGCCGGCCTGGGTGACGAGGTGGGGCTTGGGCGGCAGGACGGTGTCGCGGTAGCGGACGACGCCCTCGGTGGGGACGTACAGGCCGGTGAGGCAGTTGAAGAAGGTGGTCTTGCCGGCGCCGTTGGGGCCGATGAGGCCGATGATCTCGCCCTCGCCGACGGTGAGGGAGACGTCGTTGACGGCGGTGAGGCCGCCGAAACGCATCGTGACGTTGGAGACTTCGAGCAGGGGCTTGACGGCCTGGGGCTGCTCCACAGCGGTGGTGGTCATCTGGCTGGTCACGCCCCTGCCTTGGTGAGTGCTGCGGTGTCGGCGATGGGCTGGGCCGGGATGGCGGCCTCGTGGAACTCCAGCTGCTGGCGCCGGTTGGGGATGAGGCCCTCGGGGCGGACGCGCATCAGGACGATGAGGGCGATGCCGAAGGCGAGGAGCTGGTAGTCCGAGAGGAACTCGAGCTTCTTGGGGATGAGGAAGAGGAGGGTGGCGCCGGCGAGGGGGCCGCTGATGGTGCCCATGCCGCCGAGGATGACGGCGGCGAGGAGGAAGGCGGAGTTGGGCGGCAGGGCCTCGGCGAAGGTGTACTGGTCGGGGGTGACGGTGTAGCTGACGTGCGCCTGGACGGTGCCGGCGAGGCCGGCGAGGCAGGCGCCGAGGGCGAAGGCGAGGAGCTTGAGGCGGAAGCCGTTGATGCCCATGGCCTCGGCGGCGGTCTCGTCCTCACGGATGGCGACCCAGGCGCGGCCGATGCGGGAGTTGCCGACCCGGGCGAAGACGAGCACGACCAGGGCGGTGACGAGGAGCATCAGCAGGTAGTAGTTGGAGAAGCGCCCGAGTTCGATGCCGGCAATCGTGTGGGGCTTGCCGAGGTCGAAGCCGAAGATCTCCAGGTCGGGGATCCGCGGGATGCCGTTGGAGCCGTTGGTGATCTTGGGGCCGGTGGTGCCGTTCAGGTTGAGCATCGTGATGCGGAAGATCTCGCCGAACCCGAGGGTGACGATGGCGAGGTAGTCGCCGCGCAGTCGCAGGGTCGGGGCGCCGATGAGGACGCCGAAGACCATGGAGACGGCGGCGCCGGTGAGCATCGCGGCCCAGAAAGGGAACTGGACGTGGATGGGCGAGGCGGGGGAGCCGGAGACCAGGGCGGCGGCGTAGGCGCCGACGCCGAGGAAGGCGACGTACCCGAGGTCGAGCAGGCCCGCGAGGCCGACGACGATGTTGAGGCCGAGGGCGACGGTGGCGAAGATCAGGATGTTGGCGGCGACCGAGGTGTACTGGTCGCTGGTCTGGGTGAACGGGAAGCTGGCGGCGGCGGCGAAGGCGGCGCCGGTGGTGACCGGACGGTGCTTGACGGTCAGCGCGCGCAGCCGGGCGAGCAGGCCGGACTTGGCGAGGGCGGCGACGATGAAGGCGGCGAGCAGCAGGTAGCCGGTGAAGAGCTCGCCGTACTCGGTGTCGATGCCGAAGGTGATCGCGAAGAGGCCGAGGCCGAAGGCGACGACGATCAGCAGGACCTCGGCCCAGGACGGGAGTTGGCGCGGCGCGGTCAGCGGCCGCTCGACGGTGCCGAGGCGCAGCCAGCTGTTGGCGAGGTGGCCGAGCTGGACGAGCAGGATGGCGCCGGTGGCGATGGCGAGGCCGCCGGCGAGGGCGGTCATGACCGGGGCGACGGGCTTGTCGTCGGGGATGGCGTGGGCCGCGTACCAGCCGACGGGGGCGGCGGGGACGAGGAGGAAGAGGCGCCGGTCGAGGACGCGCAGCGGGACGTGGGTGCGCCGGTCGAGGGGGAGGCCGAGGGCGCCGAGGACGGTGAGGATGCCGCCCGCGCCGAGGACCCAGCCGCCGGGTTCGAGGTTGGCGAGCCCGCCGAGTTCGACGGAGATGGCGGTGACGGAGAACAGGCTGATGGCGAGCGCGCCGGCGGCGGCGTACAGGACGGCGTTGTGGCTGCGGGTGGGGGCGGCCCAGCGCAGGCCGGGGGTGCCCTGGGCGGCGAGGAGCAGGACGAGGGTGAGGAGGCCTGCCGTGAGGGCGAGCCACTGGAGGCCGGCGGGGGAGCCGGTGTAGGTGAGGTCGCCGGGGAAGTCGGAGGTCCAGGTCCAGGAGAGGGCGGCGGAGGCCGCGGTGGCGAGGGCGCCGAGGCCGGTGAGGGCGGCGGCGGCCCGGGCCGGCAGGGGGATGACCGGGGTGGTTTCGGTGCTGGTGGTGGTCATGGTGGTCACGCCCTGTCCGCGACGCGCTCGCCGAGCAGGCCCTGGGGCCGGACGAGGAGCACGAGGATGAGGAGTACGAACGCCCAGACGTCCTTCCAGGCGCCGCCTCCGAAGAGGTGCATGCCGGGGAGGTGCTGGATGTAGCCGGTGGCGAGGCTTTCGGCGAGGCCGAGGGCGACGCCGCCGAGCATGGCGCCGTAGATGTTGCCGATGCCGCCGAGGACGGCGGCGGTGAAGGCCTTGAGGCCGAGGAGGAAGCCCATGCGGAAGTCGACCTGGCCGCTGCGCAGGCCGTAGGCGACGGCGGCGACGGCGGCGAACGCGGCGCCGATGGCGAAGGCCATGACGATGATGCGGTCGGTGTCGATGCCCATGAGCTTGGCGGTGTCGGGGTCCTGGCTGGTGGCCTGCATGGCGCGGCCGGAGCGGGTGCGGGTGACGAACCAGCCGAGGGCGAGCATGCAGAGCGGGGCGGCGATGATCAGGAAGACGTCGCTGCGCTGGATGGTGATGGAGCCGAGGCTGAAGGGGTCGCCGGGGATCTTGGGGAAGACGCGGGCCTTCTTGGCGTCGGGGTAGAAGGAGAAGACGAGCTGCTGGAGGAGGATGGACAGCCCGATCGCGGTGATGAGGGGGGCGAGTCGGGGGGCGCTGCGCAGCGGGCGGTAGGCGAAGCGCTCGGCGGCGACGGCGGTGAGGGTGGAGACCAGGATGCCGGCGATCAGCATCAGCGGTAGGGCCAGCCAGAGTGTGGTGCCGCCGGGGAGGGCGAGGTAGGCGGTCAGCGCGCCGAAGCCGCCGACCATGACGATCTCGCCGTGGGCGAAGTTGATGAGCTGGACGATGCCGTAGACCATCGTGTAGCCGATCGCGACGAGCCCGTAGAGGGCTCCGAGGATCAGGCCGTTGGCCAGCTGCTGCGGTAGGTCGTGCACCGCTGGGCCTCCGTTGTGCGTTCGGGGTGTCCGCGTGGGTGGTGGATGTGGGCGCGCGCGGGGGCACTCGTGGCACCCCCGCGCGCTTGTGGTGCTGGAGAAGTGGGGCCGACGGCTCAGCCGCTGAAGGTGCCGGACTTCTCCACGGCCCACTTGCCGTCCTTGACGGTGTAGACGGTGAGCTGCTTGTTGGTGGTGTCGCCGAACTCGTCGAACGAGACCTTGCCGGTCACGCCGTCGAAGGAGACCTTCTGGACGGCGTCGACGACCGCGGCGCGCGGGCTGCCGGGCAGCTTGCCGTTGTTGGCGGTCACGACGTTCTTGAGGGCCTCGATGATGGCCCAGGCGCTGTCGTAGGAGTAGCCGCCGTAGGTCTCGTAGGCGTCCTTGTAGCCGGCGGCCTTGTAGTCGGAGATGAACTTGGCCGCGGTGGGCAGCTGCTCGACGGGCAGGCCGACGGCGGTGGCGTAGTCGCCCTGGCTCTTGGGGTTGAGCTTGATGAAGTCGCCGCTCTGGATGCCGTCGCCGCCCATCAGCGGGATGGCGACGCCGGCCTCCTTGAGCTGGAGGGAGAGCGGGCCGGCGGCGGGGTACTCGCCGCCGTAGTAGACGGCCTCGGCGCCGGAGCTCTTGACCTTGGTGACGATGGCGGCGAAGTCGCGGTCGTCCGGGTTGACGTGCTCCTCGCCGACGATGGTGCCGCCCTGCTTGGTGAACTCTCCCTTGAAGGTGGCGGCGAGGCCGGCGCCGTAGGTCTTCTGGTCGTCGATGAGGAAGACCTTGGTCTTCTTGGCGTCCTTGACCAGGAACTGGGCGGCGAACGGGCCCTGGACGGCGTCGGTGGTGGCGGTGCGGAAGTAGGACTTGAAGGGGCGCTTCTTCTCGCCGCTGGCCCACTTCTCGCCCTGGCTGAGGGCGACGCCGGTGTTGGCGGGGGAGATCTCGACGAGGTTGGCGTCGTTGAAGATCTGCTGCATCGACTGGGCGACGCTGGAGTTGAGGGGGCCGACGACACCGACGACGCTGTTGTCGGCGACGAGCTGGGTGGCGTTCTGCTGGCCGGGGGCGGGCTTGGCGGTGTCGTCGAGGGCCTTGATCTGGAACTTGACCCCGGGGACCTCGTTCTGCTCGTTGGCCTTCTTGACCGCGAGCTCGACGGAGTTGCGGATGCCGAGGCCGAGGGCGGAGAGGTCGCCGGTGAGCGGGGCGTCGACGCCGATGGTGACGGTGGTGGCGGAGCCGCCGTTGCCGCCTCCGTCGCCGGACTTCTTCTCGCCGCGCGAACCGCACGCGGAGAGGCTGAGGGCGCCGATCACGGCAATGCTCACGACAACTGCTGAACGATGACGCACGAGGGTGTCCCCTTCTGTTCAGAAAGGCGCCGCGCCTGAAATGGCGGGAGCCGAGGTGCGCGATGGGCCTGGCCCAATCCGGTGGCGCGGTGACTGGCCGTGACTCTAGATGCCGCCGGGGCGGCTCCGGCAGGGGTGTGGCGAGGCTGTGATTCTCTTGTTATGAGCACACGTAGCAGTTGTCTCAACATGTGGTCGTTCAAGCGCGACCGACCCGGTGGTTTCGGGCCCTCAGGCGCTGGTAGAGCCATGTAAGGGCTGGAAATGGGGGTTGCTGCTGGATACACCGGTAATCGGACGAGAGCGTTCGGTGTGCAGGTTTCGGGCGTTGAGGTCCGTAATACGGACATCAACGCGCCTGTCAAGGGGCTCCGGGAGTGCTTTCGAGCTCCGGAGCTGACGGGTCGTCTGATTTCTCGATTGTTACGGAGCGTTATAAAGTTTAAAAACTGTGTAGCCGGTGTCCGGAAATGACACCGCCCCCTTGTTCGGACCAACGCCTGCCCAGGGCAGTCGATGGTCAAACAAGGGGGCGGAAAAGGGACTTGATGATCCGTCGGCTATCGGGATTGCCGTCGGGATGGCTGACGGGGAGGCGCCGGAGAGGCGCCGGGGACGTCAGAGGTCGCGCAGCATGCAGGTCAGCCGACAGCTGGTCACGCGCTTGCCGGTGTCGTCGGTGATCGCGATCTCGTACGTGGCGGCGGTGCGCCCCTTGAACACGGCGGTCGCGACCCCGGTGACCAGCCCGGAGGTGGCCGAGCGGTGGTGCGTGGCGTTGAGGTCCACGCCGACCGCGTACCGGCCGGGGCCGGCGTGCAGCATGGCGCCGATCGAGCCCAGCGTCTCCGCCAGCGCGGCCGACGCGCCGCCGTGCAGCAGCCCGTACGGCTGCTGGTTGCCCTCGACCGGCATGGTGCCGACCACCCGGTCGCCGGAGGCCTCGACGATCCGGATGCCGAGCTTCTCGCCGAGGTGGCCGCCGGAGAAGGTCTCCGGGGTGACGCCGAGCTTGGCGAAGTGGTCCAGCACGTCCTGCGGGACCTTCAGGACGGGGGCTGCGTCGGGGGCCGCATCGGTCATGGGGGGAAACTCCTGCCGCTCGGGGGTCACGTCGTCGTGTTTGCCTGTGATCGTACGACCGCCCTACTCCGCGGTAGTGATCGCGTCCCGGGAGCTGGCGTGGCGGGACGGACTGCGCGCCCTTCGGCCGCGCCCCGCGCCCGTCCTGCGCCCGGCCTGCACGGCGCCCCTTTTGTCGGTGCCGGGCCATAGGATCGGTGGCCGGTAGTGGAATCGGCAGGAACGGGACGTTGACGTGGCTACGCAGAGTACGGACAAGGGCGCGACGGGTGGCGGCGGGGCCGGCCCGCGACCCCGGCTGATGCTGCTCGACGGGCACTCGATGGCCTACCGGGCCTACTACGCCCTGCCCGTGGAGAACTTCAACACCTCGACCGGCCAGCCGACCAACGCGGTCTACGGCTTCGCCTCGATGCTCGCCAACACCGTCCGGGACGAGCGGCCCACCCACCTCGCGGTCGCCTTCGACCTCTCCCGCCAGACCTTCCGCTCCGTCGAGTTCCCCGACTACAAGGCCAACCGGGCCAAGACGCCCGACGAGTTCCGCAGCCAGATCGGCCTGATCGGCGAACTGCTCGACGCCATGAACGTCCCGCGGCTGACGGTCGAGGGCTTCGAGGCCGACGACATCATCGCCACCCTGGCCACGGCCGCCGAGGCGGCCGGCTTCGACGTCGACATCGTCACCGGCGACCGGGACTCGCTCCAGCTGGTCACCGAGCACGTCACCGTCCTCTACCCGACCAAGGGCGTCTCCGAACTCACCCGCTACACCCCGGAGAAGGTCGCCGAGAAGTACGGCGTCACCCCGCGCCAGTACCCGGACCTCGCCGCCCTGCGCGGCGACCCGTCGGACAACCTGCCCGGCATCCCCGGCGTCGGCGAGAAGACCGCCGCCAAGTGGGTCAACCAGTTCGGCTCCTTCGACGAACTCGTCGCCCGCGCCGACGAGGTGAAGGGCAAGATCGGCGAGAAGCTGCGCGACCACCTCGACTCGGTCAAGCGCAACCGCGTCCTCACCGAGCTCGTCCGCGACGTCGAACTCCCGCTCGGCGTGGCCGACCTGGCCCGCGTGGCGTTCGACAAGGCCGCCGTCGGCACCCTGATGGAGTCGCTGGAGTTCCGCAACGCCAACTTCCGCGACCGCGTCTACGGCATCGACCCGGCCGCCGGCCAGGAGGCCGCGGAGGCCGAACTCGCCCCCGGCGTCGAGGTGGACGGCGAACTGCTCACCGACCCGGGCACCCTCGCCGCCTGGCTGCGGCAGCACGCCTCCGACGGCAAGACCACCGTCGCCCTCGCCGCCGTCTACCAGTGGGCGCTCGGCACCGGCGAGGTCACCGAAGTGGCGCTCGCCGCCGGGCCGTCGGCCGCCTGGTTCGACCCGGCGCTGCTCGCCGAGGAGGACGAACGAGCCTTCGCCACCTGGCTCGCCGACGCGGCCGCCCCCAAGGCCCTGCACATCGCCAAGCAGGTCATGCGCGCCTTCGCCGAGCGCGGCTGGACCATCGAGGGCGTCGTCGCCGACACCGCCCTCGCCGCCTACCTCGACAAGCCCGGCCGCCGCACCTTCACCCTGGAGGTGCTCGCCGAGGAGTACCTGGCCCGCTCCCTCGCCCCGGCCCCCGCCGCCGAGACCGGCCAACTCGCCTTCGACGCACCGGAGGAGGACCCGACCGCACACGCCCAGGCCCTGATGCTGCAGGCCCGCGCCGTGCTCGACCTCGCCGCGCACTTCGACACCCGCCTCGCCGAGGTCGGCGCCACCGAGCTGATGCGCGACATGGAGCTGCCGATCGCCGCCCTGCTGGCCCGCATGGAGCGCTACGGCATCGCCGCCGACCGCCCCTGGCTCACCACCCTGGAGACGCAGTTCGCCGCCGAGATCCAGCGCTGCGTCGAGGAGGCGCACGCCGCCGCCGGGCACGAGTTCAACCTCGGCTCGCCCAAGCAGCTCCAGGAGATCCTCTTCGGCGAACTCGCCCTCCCCAAGACCAAGAAGATCAAGACCGGCTACACCACCGACGCCGACGCGCTCACCTGGCTCGCCACCCAGACCGACAACGAACTGCCGGTCATCCTGCTGCGCCACCGCGACCAGGCCAAGCTGCGCACCACCGTCGAGGGCCTGCTCAAGACCGTCTCGCCCAAGGGACGCATCCACACCACCTTCAACCAGATGGTCGCCGCCACCGGCCGGCTCTCCTCGCAGGACCCGAACCTGCAGAACATCCCCGTCCGCACCGAGGAGGGCCGCGCCATCCGCCGCGCCTTCGTCGTCGGCGAGGGCTACGAGTCGCTGCTCACCGCCGACTACTCGCAGATCGAACTGCGCATCATGGCCCACCTGTCCGAGGACGAGGCGCTCATCGAGGCCTTCGCCTCCGGCGAGGACCTGCACACCACCGTCGCCTCCCAGGTCTTCGAGGTCCCCGGCGCCGCGGTGGACGCCGAGATGCGTCGCAAGATCAAGGCGATGTCCTACGGCCTCGCCTACGGCCTGTCCGCGTACGGGCTCTCGCAGCAGCTCGGCATCAAGCCGGCCGAGGCGCAGGGCCTGATGGACACCTACTTCGAGCGCTTCGGCGGCGTGCGCGACTACCTGCGCCGCGTCGTCGACGAGGCCCGCGCCACCGGCTACACCGAGACCCTGCTCGGCCGCCGCCGCTACCTGCCGGACCTCAACAGCGACAACCGCCAGCGCCGCGAGATGGCCGAGCGGATGGCCCTCAACGCCCCGATCCAGGGCTCGGCCGCCGACATCGTCAAGATCGCCATGCTGCGGGTGGACGACGCGCTGCGCGCCGCCGGCCTCACCTCCCGGATGCTGCTCCAGGTGCACGACGAAATCGTGCTGGAACTGGCCCCGGGCGAACGCGAGCAGGTCGAGGCGATCGTCCGCGAGCAGATGGCCGGCGCCTACCCGCTGCGCGCCCCCCTGGACGTCTCCGTCGGCATCGGCCCCAACTGGGAAGCCGCCGCGCACTGACGGACCGCCGTCGAACGGGCCCGGACGCGTGCAGCGTCCGGGCCCGTCGCCGTCCGCGGCCCCGGGGGTGGCCCAGGCCGCTCGCCTGGAACTGGTCCCTACGATCGGTCAATTTCGTACTAGCGTGGGCGCAATGACAACGGGATCCACTTCGACCGACCAGTCCATGTCCCTCGCCGAGGCGCCGACCGGCCAGGCCCGCAACTCCGCCGCCTTCTGGACCGCGACCGGCCGGAGCCGGGGGCACGAGGTGATCCGGCGCCGCGGATTCGTCGCGGTCGACGGCGACGAGCACGCGGGCCTGCGGGTCCTGATCCAGGAACCCGACCTCGACCCGGGCGAACTGGCCGAGGTGGGCGAGCTGGTCCGCGGGGCCACGGGGACGGCCTACGTCGAGGACCCGTTCAGCTCGACCGACCTGAACCACCTTGGCCTGCGCAACTGGCAGATGCCGATCATGCTGCGCCTGCCCGGGCCCGTCGCCGAACCGGCCCTGGACGTGATCCGGGTGCAGCGGCCCGAGGACCTCCGGACGGCCGAGCAGGTCGTGATCGAGGGCTTCGAACTGGACGGGTTCCAGCCCTACCGCCCCGGCGAGCTCTTCCCTCCGGCGCTGATCGAACAGCCGGGCGTGGACGTCTTCATCGCCTCGATCGACGGCGAGACCGCGGGCGTCGGCGTCAGCGTCCTGGCCGACGGCGTCGGCAGCCACTACTGGATCAGCACGTCGTCCGCGTTCCGCTCGCGCGGCGTGGGCCGGGCCGTCATGCTCGGCGCCCTCGCCCACCTGTCAGAGCTGCCCGCCACCCTCACCGCCTCGAAGCTCGGCAGGCCGCTGTACGAGTCGCTGGGCTACACCGTCGCGGCGCCCTCGACCTGGTGGGCCTCCTCCTGAGCGACAGCGACGGCGACGGCGTCGCGCCGGAGCCGGCCGGCGACGGGGTGACCTCCGCTGCGGGTACGGGAGTTCCGGGCTGTCAGGCCGGTGGGGGCGGTCGGCGGCCGCCCTGCCGGGAGGTGGGTGTGGCTCGCGGTGTGTTGCACAGGTGTCCACGATGGGATGAAGTTGCCTACGGCATCGCACAGCTCGAGTAGCGATGGCGACCATGACTTCTGTGTGGCTGCTATCGTCCGCCGTGTTCGGCCGCCGCTTTCCAGGTGCGAACGGATGGGGAGTCCTTCTGTGATCAGCGATGCCGTCGACCGTCTCCCGATGCGGCCTTTCCGGCTGATCGTGACGGGTGGCGGAACCGGCGGGCACACCTACCCGGCGCTCACTGCGGTTCGCACGGCGCGGGCGAGACTCGCCACTGCCGGCCGGGCGCTGGACGTCCTGTGGGTCGGCACGGCGGACAGCCTGGAATCCCGTGTCGCGGCGAGTGAAGCTATCGAGTTCGCCGCGGTTGCCACGGGGAAGATCCGACGCCACCGGAACCCGCTCAGGATGGTCTCTCCGGCGAACGTGCGGGACATGGCGCGGGTGCCGATCGGTGTCGCCCAGGCCCGCGCCGTGGTTTCCCGGTTCCGCCCCGACGTGGTACTGGCCACGGGCGGATACGTCGCCGTGCCGGTGGGCATCGCCGCTTCGCTGTGTCGTCGCCCGCTCGTCGTCCACGAGCAGACGGTGCGCCTGGGCCTGGCCAACCGGACGCTCGCGGGACGGGCGGCACGCATCGCGGTGTCCTCCGAGTCCACGCTGCCGCTGCTACCGGAGGCGTCCCGTGGGATCGCGGTCGTCACCGGCAACCCGGTGCGACCCGAGGTGCTGACCGGTCATGCGGACAAGGCGATCCAGGCGCTCGGGCTGCACGGATTCCGCCAGGACCGCCCGACCGTGTACGTCACCGGTGGCGCGCAGGGCTCGGAGCAGATCAACGGACTGGTGGCCGACGTTCTGCCCTGGCTGCTGACCAGTGCCAACGTGATCCACCAGTGCGGCCCGGCGAACGTCGAAGCCCTGCGGGCCCACGCCGTGACTCTTCCCCCGCATCTGGCGTCCCGGTATCTGCTCACCGGGTTCGTCGGTCCCGAGTTGCCCGACGTCCTCGCGCTGGCCGATGTGGTGCTCTCCCGCAGCGGGGCGGGCACGATCGCGGAGCTGACGGCGCTGGGTAAGGCTGGGGTCCTGGTTCCCCTCGCCAGTTCGGCCGGCAACGAGCAGGCCCACAACGCCGGCCACCTGCACGATGCCGGGGCGGCGGTCGCGCTCCTGGGTGATGTGACGGCAGAGCGCCTCCGTGAGGCGGTCGACCCGCTGCTGACCGACGCCCACCGGCGTGCGGGCATTGCTGAGCGGGCGCGCTCCTACGGTCGGCCGGACGCCGCTGACCGGTTGGTGGACCTGCTCCTCTCGGCCGCCGTCGAGCACTGACGAGCAGCCATCGCCGGGAGCCCGGGGCGAGGGTTCGCCCCGGACTCCGGGGTTCTCAGGCACTGCGGACGCTGGTCCCGTCTGCGGACTCTGCCCGCGTCCAGTCGCTGCGTTCGCCGAGTTCGGCGTTGTCGCGGCTGTAGTGGGTGACCGCTGCGGATGCCTCCTGCGGGCGGGGCACGATCCGCTCCAGCCTGGGCAGCGTGTCCGAGATGAGAAGCCGCCCGTGTTGCATGGCCCGCCGCCACACGTCCTTGACCTCGTCCACGTCCGGCCAGATGGAGAAGGCCGCTTCGGCGAGGACCGGCCCGGAGTCGATCCCGGAGTCGATGACGTGGATCGTGATGCCATGCAGGTGCTCGCGATTGCGCAGCGCCCAGTTGACCGGCCGAACGCCCCGGTAGTCGGGCAGGCGGCCGGGATGGCAGTTGATGATGTGCTCGGTGGCGTCGATCAGCTCAGGACCGATGATCTTGTCATAGAGGACGCTGAACACCAGGTCGCAGCGGCCCGGCTCCAGGTCCTGCCAGTCGCCCGAGCGCAGGATGCGGGTCGTCGGCCAGCGCTCGGTGACGTAGTCGGACAGCCGTACGTCCCAGTCCGGCTCGACCGCGTTCGGGATCACCGTGTCCAGTACGGTGTCGGTCAGAGCGGCGATCGTCTCGCAGGCGTGTGCGGCGAGGGCACCCTTCCCGAGGACGGCCGCGCGCCTCACCGCCCGCTCCCGATTGCGCGCTTGAGGGCGGAGGCGACGTGGCGGACGTCGTCCTCGGTCATGTGCTGGTGGAACGGCAGCGACAGGATCTCCTTCCCGATCTGCTCGGTGACCGGCAGGCTTCGCCGCCACTGGGCGAAGGCGGGCTGGAGGTGGTTGGGCGGGTAGTGGACGCCGACCGCGATCCCTGCGGCAAGCATCTGCCGGAAGACCGCTTCCCGGTTGGCGACCCGCACCACGCACAGGTGCGGCACCGTGTGGTCCACGTCCACGTCCACCAGGGTCACGCCTACCGTGTGGTGCAGCTCCGCACGGTAGGCCCGCCACAGTTCCTGCCGGCTGACCTCGGTGCTCTTGAACCTGGGGAGCTGGGTCAGCCCGATCGCCGCGTTGATCGAGGACAGCTGGTAGCGCAGGCCGAAGCCCTCCACACGGTAGGACGTGGCGGCCTGCCGTGCGGCCTGCGAGGTGACGACACCGAGCAGCCGCAGTCTGCGAACCGTGGCGGCCTCCTCTGGGGTGCGGGGGATGACCATCCCGCCCTGGCCGCACGTCAGGTTCTTGACGGGTCCGAAGGAGAAGCACGTCAGATCGCCGGTGTTGCCGACCCGGGCAGGGCCGCTGTGGGAGCCGAAGGCGTGGGCGGCGTCCTCGATGACGGCGATGCCCTGCTCGTCGAGCGTGCTCCGGATGCTGGAGAGGTCAATGGCGCGGCCCCCGAACAGAACGGGCATCACGGCCCGGGTGGCGGGGGTGATCGCCTCCGCCACCGCATCCGGCTCGATGCACAGGGTGTCGGGGTTGACCTCGATGAAGCGCGGCGTGGCACCGCAGGCCAGGATCGCCTGGATGGTCGCGCAGAACGTCAGCGAGGGGACGATCACCTTGTGCCCAGGGCCGATGCCCGCCGCGAGGAGCGCGGTGTGCATCGCGGCGGTGCCGGAGGTGACGGCCACCGCCTCCCGCACACCGAGGAACGCGGCGACCTTCTGCTCGAACTCCTCGGTGACCTCGGTGTGTCCGTACTGGCCGGCCTCAAGCACGCGGGCCACTGCCGCGGTCTCCTGGCCGTAGAGGAAGGGGGTCGCGTTGCGCCGGTACTCGGGGATGGTGCTGTTCAACGAATCGTCCTTTCCGTTGTCGCGAGTTGGGGCTCACACGGGGTGGTGGATGGGCTTGCGGGCCTCGGCGGGGATGCGCAGGAGCGGCGCCCACCGGTCGGGGTTGTTCCGGTACCAGTCCGCGGTCTCCGCGAGGCCGTCCTCCAAGTCCCTGCCGGGCTGGTAGCCGAGGGCAGCGGTCTTGGACCAGTCCATGGCGTAGCGCAGGTCGTTGGCGGCCCGGTCGGGGATGTAGCGCACCTGGTCCCAGTCGGCGTCGAACAATCGCAGAAGGATGCCGGTCAGCTCCTTGCTGGTCAGGTCGGTGCCGCCGCCGATGTTGTAGACCTCGCCGGGCGTGCCGCTGCGGAGCACGAGTTCGATGCCGCGGCAGTTGTCCTCGACGTGGAGCCAGTTGCGCACGTGCTGGCCTCGTCCGTGGAGGGTGAGTTCGTGTCCCTTGAGGAGGCGGGTGATGAACAGCGGGATGATCTTCTCGGGGTGCTGGCGCGGCCCGTAGTTGTTGGAGGAGCGGGTCACGCACACCGGCACGCCGAACGTCTGGAAGTAGGACAGCGCCACGAGGTCACTGGCGGCCTTCGACGCGGCGTACGGCACGCTCGGCCGTACAGGGTCTTCCTCGATGGCTTGACCGGTTGCCAGCGGCCCGTAGACCTCGTCGGTGGACACGTGGACGAAGCGGCGGATGCGGGCCTTCCTGGCAGCTTCCAGCAGCGTGTAGGTGCCCAGGACGTTGGTGGAGAGGAAGTTACCCGCGTCGAAGAAGGACCGGTCCACATGCGACTCGGCAGCGAAGTGGACGACCGCGGTGTGCTCCTGGGTGAGCCGTTCGACCAGCAGGGCGTCGAGGATGTTGCCGGCGACGAACGCCAGTTTGGGCGACAACATCGCCTCGCCCAGGTTCTCCACGCTCCCGGCATAGGTGAGGGCGTCGAGTACGGTCACGCGGGTCACGTCGTCACACCGCAGCAGCCGCCTGGCGAAGTGCGAGCCGATGAAGCCCGCGCCGCCGGTGATCAGCACCTTTTCCATGGCTGGACCTTTCGTCCGTGGTGGTCTTGATCGGGTTTGAGCAGATGTCGTTCAGGTGGTGCTTGTGCTGCACAGGAGGTCGGTGGGGCCGACTTCCTGTGCGTGGCAGTTGTGCTGCGGCTCAGGGGCGGGTGGCTTTGGTGGCTTGGGTGTGGCAGTGGGTGAGGGCGAGTTTGATGCGGGTGTCGGGGGTGGGGGTGGTGGTGAGGAGTTCGCCGGCGGTGGTGAGGGCGGTCCAGTAGCGGGCGGGGTCGCCGGTGCGGGGCAGGGGTCGGGCGGCGGCGAGGGAGAGGTAGGCGGCGGTGAGGTTGCCGGTGGTGAACCAGCGGGTGAGGCCGTGGCGGTGTCCGGGTCGGATGCCGCCCATGGCGTCGATGGCGACGAGGAAGAGGTCGACGACGGCTTGTCCGGTGGGGTCGAGGGGTTGGGGGATGTCGAAGACGCCGAGGGCTTCGAGGAGTTCGCCGGTGTCGGCTTCGGAGTTGGGGCGGGAGCCCGGTTGGGGGTCGGTGAGGAGGGCGTCGTGGCAGTCGTCGAGGCGGTGGGTGGCTTCGGCGTGGGGGATGCCGAGGGCGAGGCAGACGGCGCGGGCGGAGGGGAGGGGTTGGCCGGTGCGGCGGGCGAGGAGGGCGTAGGCCTGGGCGGGGGTGGCGCCGCGTTCGAGGGCGTGGCGGGCGAGGGTGGTGGGGCAGGGCTGTTGCTGTGGCATCGGGGGCGCGGCTTTCAGGCGGTGACGGTCGGGAGGACGGGGGCGACGAGGGCCCAGACGAACTTGCCGATGCCGCCGGAGCGGGGGCAGCAGCCCCAGCGTTCGGCGAGTTCGTTGACGAGGAGGAGTCCGCGTCCGTGTTCGTCGTCGGGGGTGGCGGTGTGGAGGGTGGGTCGTCCGGTGCCGGCGGCGTCGTGGACCTCGATGCGGAGGCGGTCGCGGGTGACGGCGAAGCGGATCTCGATGAGGCGGTCGGCGGGGGCGTCGGAGTGCTGGACGGCGTTGGCGAACAGCTCACCGAGGAGCAACTCCGCGATGTCCGAGTAGCGTTCGCCGGCGGGGAGGGCGGCGAGGTAGGCGCGGAGGAGGTGGCGGGCGAGGGGGGTGGAGTCCGTACGGGAGTCGAGCCGGGCGGCGAACGTGCGGGGACGACGGGTCGCGAGCATGGCGAAGTACCTCAGGGGGGCGGTTGGGGGAGCGCGAAGGTTGCGCGCATTCGCACTGTTATGCAGAGAAGTGCGTTCCGGTCTCAACGGTCCGGGGTGCGGAGGTGCGGTGATGGCCGCAAGGGGTTGCCGGGCGCGTGGCTGTCGTCGTGGCCCGAGGCGGCGGCGATGAAGCCGCCCCGGTCGCCGAGGACCGTGGCGAGGCGGTCGAATGCCTCGGCGGCCAGGTCGGCTTGGCCGCCGGTCACCATGTCGCGGGTCCAGGTGATCACGCCCTTGATGGTGCGGGCGTTCAGGGCGTCGATGACGATCTGCCAGCCGGGCCGCTGGTCGAGCGGGCGCGTGGGGTCGTTGTCCACCGTGGCGAGGGTGACCGTCCAGTCGCGGGCCTCGGCGAAGGCGCGGGCGTAGCTGGTGAGGAGGTGGGCGGTGGCATCGTTGCTGGTTGCGGTGTACAGGGCGACGGGGACGCGTCCGACGGGCGGCCGATCGGACTGATTGAGCATCATGAAGCCTAGGCTGCCGCGTGGTTGGACGGCACTGAAGGTGCGGAGCGTGCCACTTCGGGAAGTCGTACTGGCCTCGGGTGATACGTTCCGTGTCGGTACGGTCTCAGCGAGCGAACAGACTGATGCCGAGGATGCCGCCGAGCTTGCGCACGCGGGTGGTACTGGAGTGGCCAGCACGCTGCATGATCGCCCCGGGAAGGGCCTGATGGCGGGCCCAGTCCGGATGCTGGGTGCAAACCTGCAGCAGAGTGTCCAGGGCGGCGTCGTACTGTCGGGTGTCGGCCTGGGCGAGGGCGATGTCCAGGGCGAGCCGGTTGCGGGCGGCCTGCGGCAGCGGGGACAGGTCGCCGAGGTTGCGGGCGAGCGCCAGGGCCTTGCCGGGGTCGCCCATGACGGTGTGGATGCCGATGGCCTGCGCGGTTACCGTGGTCGGCCCGTAGCTGGTGCCGTTGATCATCACATCGCGACCCATCCTCGCTGCAACCGCGTGTCCTTGGGAGAGCAGGTCACGGGCCCGGTCGGCGTGGCCGTGGCGGGAGGCGACCACGGCGGCGAAGGTGACGTGCCACCCGTAGGTGGCCAGCGTTTCCGGATCCCGTTCCGCGTAACGGGGTTCGATCGACGCGAACGCTTCTTCGGCGGTGGTGGTTGCCTGGTCGAGGCGGGCATCGCGCATGTAGATCCAGGACCGGCCACAGTCCACCATCGCGGCCCGGAGCGGGTCCGCGGCCAAGTGGACGTGGTGGCGGGCGTGGCCGATCGCCGCGTACGCGAGGTCTCGGGCGCCGTGGAACTGGGCAGTGTAGGAGGCGAGTCGGTAGGCGTCGGCGAGGATGCCATGAGCCGCGCACCGCTGGCCGTCCGGTACGGATCGCAGAAGGGCTGCGGCCTCGACGATGGCGGGGGCGGCGAGGCCACCGGCCCGGGTGTAGTCCCCAGCCCGGTAGTCCGCCCATGCCCGCGCCAGATCGGCTCGCAGTGCCGCGGCGTCCGGCGGTGCGACGTCGGTTCCGACTCCTGCGGCGGTGTCGTGCACGGTGCGGGACAGCCCTCGTAGCATCGCCCTGTCGCCGATCAGCGATGACCTCCGGGGCGCCTGTTGCCCGAGGATCACCGACACGTCCGCGTGCAGCGCAGCGGACAGTTTGAGTAGCGACGGCAGCCCGATGCTGCCCCCCTCTTTCTCGGCCTTGCGGACGGTCGGAACGGACACCCCGGCGGCCTCGGCGAGTTCTTCCTGCGTCATGCCGGCCCGCAACATCTTGATGCGCTGGCCGGTGGAGTAGTCGGACCACTGCGTCATGGGTGCCTCCGAAGGTGAGCGGCCTCAAAGCGGACCGTACTCCCGTCATCCCGCGCCCGGGACCGGAACGGCACGACTATCAGCCGTGTTGATGGCTGCTCAGGGCGCCGCAGGGACACCGAGCAGGGACGCGATGTGTGCTGCGGTGCCGGGCTGGCCGTCGGCGAGGACGGTGGTGATGCCGAGCGCTTCAGCCGGGGGCAGGTTCCTCGGATGGTCATCCACGAACAGGCACGCCTCGCCGGGCAGCCCGAGCCTGTCCAGGGTGAGCCGATAGATCGCCGGATCGGGCTTGGCGATGCCCTCGCGCTCGGAGATCACCGCCACGTCGAACAGCTCCCACACGCCCAGAGCCTCGTACGGGTCGTAGGGGTCAAGGCCGAAGGAGTTGGACAGCAGCGCGACCTTCAGGCCGGCTCGCCGTGCCGAGCGGGCGAGCGCGATCATGTCGGCTGCCGGTCGGACACCCGCCCACGCCCGGCCCATCAGGTTCTTGTGCTCCGGCACGCCGAGGATGGGGGCTACTCGCCGGTTCCACTCCGCCTGGCTCAACTGCCCGGCTTCGAGTTCCGTGTAGAGGCGGCTGGCTTCCGGGTCGTGGTTGAGCGTGCGCCGCCACGCCTCGGCGTCGAGGTCCTGGGCGAGGCACCACGCGCGGAGTGCAGCCCCGGCATCAGCGGTCAGTACGCCGACGAAGTCCAGGATCAAAGCCGCGAAGGGAAGCTCGGGTTCGGCTTCGCGGGGGCGGGCGACGGCAGGGGCGGTCAGTGTCATGGCGGGTGTCGTCCTCCGGTGGAGTGGCCTCCCTAGGACCGTACCCGCTGGACTTCCGTCACTTCCGGGCGTTGGTGCGGCGGGTGGGTTCGGCTGTGGTCGGGTCTTCGGGCCAGGGGTGGCGGGGGTAGCGGCCTCTGAGGTCGGCGCGGACGGCGTGGTAGCCGTTGCGCCAGAAGCTCTCCAGGTCGCCGGTGACGGCGGCGGGGCGGCCGGCGGGGGAGAGGAGGTGGATGGTCAGCGCGACGCGGCCTCCGGCCAGGGTGGGGGTCACTGTCCAGCCGAAGAGTTCCTGCAACTTGACGGCCAGCACGGGGCGTTCGGTGGTGTAGTCGATCCGTATCTTCGAGCCGGACGGGACCGTGATGCGTTCGGGGGCGAGTTCGTCGAGTCGGCCTGCCTCGCCGGTCGTCCAGGGGAGGAGGCGTTGCAGAGCGGCGGTGGTGTCGATCCTCGCGAGGTCGGTGCGGCGGCGGGCGCCGGAGAGTTCGGGTTCCAGCCATTCCTCGGCGCGGTCCAGCAGTGCCTCGTCGGAGACGTCGGGCCACGGGTCGCCGATGGCGGTGTGGAGGAAGGCGAGGCGTTCGCGCAGACCCGGAGAGGGCCAGGTTAGGAGGGTGCTGATGCCCTCGCGGGCGAGGCCTTCGAGGAGGGCTGCCCGGACGAGGGCTCGGTCGGGGCGGTTGAGTGGCTTCTCGGAGAGTTCGATGGCGCCCAGCGACTCGACCTGGCGGGCGGTGACTTCGTCGCGGCGGGTGTCCCAGTGGACTTCGGCACGGTCGGTGAGTAGCGGTGCGCCGGCGAGGAGGGCGGTGGACTCGTCCAGTGCCGCGGCGTGCAGGATGCGGGCGGAGTGCGACCCCGCCGGGCGGTCGGCGACGGCGACGGCGAGCCAGGGCAGGGCACCGAGTCGGGTGCCGGGGGCGAGTTCGGCGGCGGTGCCGGAGGCCATCAGGTAGGGGCTGCGCTCGCCGGGGGCGGGCCGCTCCACCCGGGCGCGGGCGATGCGTTCGGGGAAGGCGAGGGCGACGACGAGTCCGATGGCAGCCGCGTCGGGGAGGTCGGTGGCGGGTTCGTCGCCGGCGGCGCGGAGCAGGCGGCGGACTTCCTCGCGCCAGCGTGACGCGTAGGGGTCACTGGAGGAACGGACCGTCCGCCACACCGCGCCGAGGTCGTCGCCCAGCGCACGTGGCGGCTCCTCGGAGAGCAGCGCGACGACCTCGGCCGCCCGGCGGGCGCCGACTGCCGCCGCGCCGTCGACCAGGGCGCGCCCCAGCCGGGGGTGCAGCCCGGTGCGGGCGAGGCGGACGCCGCGCGCCGTGGCCCGCCCGTCCGGGGAGACCGCGCCGAGGGCCAGCAGGGTCTGCCGGGCGGCGGCCATCGCCCCCGCCGGGGGCTGGTCGGGGAGGGCGAGCCCGGTGGCGTCCGGGTCGCCCCAGCAGGCGGCCTGGAGGGCAAAGCTGGTGAGGTCGGCGAGGGCGATCTCGGGGGTGGGGAAGCGGGCGGCGCGGGCGTCCTCGGCTTCGTGCCAGCAGCGGTAGACGGTGCCGGGGGCCTCGCGCCCGGCCCGTCCGGCGCGCTGGCGGGCGGCGGCGAGGGAGGCGCGGACGGTGACGAGGGCGGCGAGGCCACGCGCGTGGTCGGTACGGGGTTCGCGGGCTAGCCCGGCGTCGACCACGACCCGTACGCCGGGCACGGTGAGCGAGGACTCGGCGACGGCGGTGGCGAGCACGACCCGGCGCCGGTCGGAGGGGGCGAGCGCGGCGTCCTGGACGGGCTGCGGGGCGCGTCCGTGCAGTTGCAGGACCTCGGCGGCGACGGAGCCCAACTGCCCAGCCACCCGGGCGATTTCGCCGACGCCGGGGAGGAAGCAGAGCACGTCGCCCGCCTGCTCGTCCAAAGCCCGCCGTACGACAGCGGCGACGTGGTCGAGCAGCGCCCGGTCCACCCGGGTGCCGTGCGCGGGGCGGACGGCGCGCGGGGGCGGCGCCCAGACCACGTCCACCGGGTGGGAGACCCCGTGGGCCTCCACCACCGGGGCGCCGCCGAGAAGTTCGGCCCAGGCCTCGGTGTCGGAGGTCGCCGAGGCGCAGACCAGCCCGAGTTCGGGCCGCAGCGCCGCCCGGACGTCCAGCAGGAAGGCGAGCGCGGTGTCGGCGTCCAGGTGCCGTTCGTGGCACTCGTCCAGGACGACGACGTCGACCCCGGGCAGCTCCTGGTCGCGCTGGAGCCGTTGCAGGAGCACGCCGGTGGTGACCACCTCGACCACGGTGTCCGGGCCGACCTTGCGGTCCCCGCGCACGGTGTAGCCGACCCGGCTGCCCACGGACTCGCCGAGCAGCCAGGCCATCCGCCGGGCGGCGGCCCGGACGGCGAGGCGGCGCGGTTCGGCGACGAGCACCCGGCGTGCCGGACGCCCGGGATCGAGCAGCCCGGCCAGGGCGAGCGGCACGAGCGTCGTCTTGCCGGTGCCGGGCGGGGCGGCGAGGACGGCGGTGCCGTGCTCGTCCAGCGCGCGGTGCAGGGCGGGCAGGGCGGTGCGGACGGGCAGGTCGCGCCACGCGGGGTTCATGGAACGGCTCAGCCCCGCTCGGTGACGAAGATCGCCGTGCCGGGGATCAGCCGCCCGCGCAGCGGGGACCAGCCGCCCCACTCCTGCTCCAGGCCCGCCGGCCACTGCGGTTCGACGAGGTCGACCAGCCGGAAGCCGGCGCCGACGAGTTCGCGCACCCGGTCGCCGAGGGTGCGGTGGTGCTCGACGTAGGTGGCGTGCCCGTGCTCGTCCTGCTCGACGTACGGGGTGCGGTCGAAGTAGGACGCCACGGCGGTGAGCCCCTCGACGCCCGGCTCGTCGGGGAACGCCCAGCGGATCGGGTGGGTCACCGAGAACACCCAGCGCCCGCCGGGCCGCAGCACCCGGTGCACCTCGCGCATCAGGGCGGCGGTGTCGGCGCTGAACGGCACGGCGCCGTACGCGGAGCAGGCCAGGTCGAAGGAGCCGTCGGCGAACGGCAGGACGGCGGCGTCGGCCTGGACGACCGGGACAGGGGCGGCGCCGCGGGCGAGGTCGATCCGGCGGGAGTGCTGCAGCTGGCGGTAGGAGATGTCCAGGGCGACCGGCCGGGCGCCGTTGGCGGCCAGCCAGCGCGAGCACTGGGCGGCGCCGGCGCCGAGCTCCAGCACGTCCTTCCCCGCCACCTCGCCGAGCAGCCGGGCGTCGGCCTCGTCCAGGCCCTCCGGGCACCAGGTGAAGCGGTCGTCGCCGAGGAACTCGCCGTGTTCGTCCTGGTACTCGTCGGCGTTGCGGTCCCACCAGTGCCGGCTGGCCCGGCTGCTCTCGCCCGTCCCGGCGGCGCGCCTTACCGCGTCGTCGCCGTCGTCGTCAAGATCGTGGAGCTCGGACTGGGGGGTGGTGGCCACGGTGATAATGCCCATCGCGTAGGGTGTGGACTGCGGAAGCGCCGCTGCCGCGAACCGGCCCGTGAGGGTTCCGGCTCCAGGCGGTGGCATCCGGGGAAGGGCTCCCTGCGGGCGCCGCCGTAAGGTGCGCAATCGGAGGATATGGCCTGATCAGCACCGGGCTCCACCGTCTTGCCGTCCTTGGCATTGACCGTGCCTGGCCGTCCCCGTATGCTACAAGTTGCGCTGCGGGCCTGCGCGCCTCGGACGGAGCAGGTCGCGCTCGCATTCTGTCGAAGACCCCACGGTCGCAAGACGGACGCCGGTTCTCGTTGAGCGGGAAGCCCGGTGTGCCGTGTTCTTGGCTGTCCGGCTTTCGGTGGGAGCGATACGGGCCCTCCGCGTGGCATTACCTACGACTTTCATGTCCGTACCGGAGCCCTTTTCCTAATGACGAGCCCCACCGACTCCTCGCTCAGCACCACCCCGCAGGTCGCGGTCAACGACATCGGCGACGCGGAGGCCTTCCTCGCCGCGATCGACGAGACCATCAAGTACTTCAACGATGGCGACATCGTCGAGGGCGTCATCGTGAAGGTCGACCGTGACGAGGTGCTCCTCGACATCGGTTACAAGACCGAGGGCGTCATCCCGTCCCGCGAGCTCTCGATCAAGCACGACGTCGACCCGCACGAGGTCGTCGCCGTCGGCGACAACATCGAGGCCCTGGTTCTCCAGAAGGAGGACAAGGAGGGTCGTCTCATCCTGTCCAAGAAGCGCGCTCAGTACGAGCGTGCCTGGGGCACGATCGAGAAGATCAAGGAAGAGGACGGCATCGTCACCGGTACCGTCATCGAGGTCGTCAAGGGTGGTCTCATCCTCGACATCGGCCTCCGCGGCTTCCTCCCGGCCTCGCTCGTCGAGATGCGCCGTGTCCGCGACCTCCAGCCCTACGTGGGCAAGGAGCTCGAGGCCAAGATCATCGAGCTGGACAAGAACCGCAACAACGTGGTCCTGTCCCGCCGTGCCTGGCTGGAGCAGACCCAGAGCGAGGTCCGCCAGACCTTCCTCACCACCCTGCAGAAGGGCCAGGTGCGCTCCGGCGTCGTCTCCTCGATCGTCAACTTCGGTGCCTTCGTGGACCTGGGTGGCGTCGACGGCCTGGTGCACGTCTCCGAGCTGTCCTGGAAGCACATCGACCACCCGTCCGAGGTCGTCGAGGTCGGCCAGGAGGTCACCGTCGAGGTTCTCGACGTGGACATGGACCGCGAGCGCGTCTCCCTGTCGCTGAAGGCGACCCAGGAGGACCCGTGGCAGCAGTTCGCCCGTACCCACCAGATCGGCCAGGTCGTCCCGGGTAAGGTCACCAAGCTGGTTCCGTTCGGTGCGTTCGTCCGCGTGGACGAGGGCATCGAGGGTCTGGTCCACATCTCCGAGCTGGCCGAGCGCCACGTGGAGATCCCGGAGCAGGTCGTCCAGGTCGGCGACGAGATCTTCGTCAAGGTCATCGACATCGACCTCGAGCGTCGCCGCATCAGCCTGTCGCTGAAGCAGGCCAACGAGGCGCTGGGTGCCAACCCGGCCGAGGTCGAGTTCGACCCGACCCTGTACGGCATGGCCGCCTCGTACGACGACCAGGGCAACTACATCTACCCGGAGGGCTTCGACCCCGAGGCGAACGACTGGCTGCCCGGCTTCGAGAAGCAGCGTGAGGAGTGGGAGCGCCAGTACGCCGAGGCGCAGTCCCGCTTCGAGCAGCACCAGGCCCAGGTCATCAAGAGCCGCGAGGCCGACGCCGAGGCCGCTGCCGAGGGTGGCGACGCGGTTGCCGCCGCCGCCGGTGGCTCGTACTCCTCCAGCAGCGACGAGGGCTCCGGCGCTCTCGCTTCGGACGAGGCCCTGGCTGCCCTGCGCGAGAAGCTGGCCGGCGGCCAGAGCTGATCGCGGCCTGAGGGCTGAGCGTGCGGCCTGAGGGCCGACACCAGGCGGGACCCCCGCTCGGATCACCGAGCGGGGGTCCCGCTTTTGTTTATGTCCTTATGTGTTCTGCTTTTGCTTATGTGTTCCCCATGTGAAGGAAATTGTGAGATGCGGCTCATTACCCTTCTATAGGCCGAAGAACCGGTTGCGCCTACATTGGGTGGAGCTGCCCGAAAGGCTCCTTTATGCGCAACCCCTCCCCCGCTGCCGCCGACCCCAAGGTCGGCGGGAAGCTCGCCGCCGTCGGCCGGTTCTGCTTCCGGCACCGGCGCTGGGTGCTCGGCTTCTGGGCCGTGATCCTCGTCGTAGGCGTGCTGATCGGCGGCCGTGTCTTCGAGGGCACGGTGGCCGGTGCCTCCTCGTCAGGCTCCGAGGCCGACCGCGGCGGTGCGGTGGTCACCGCGGCCGACCCGGCCAAGGGCACCGTCACCGCGGTCGTGGACGGCACGACGGTGGACGACGCCGCGGTACGGGCGGCCGTCACCAAGGCCACCGCCGAGATCGGCGCCCTGCCCGGCGTCTCCTCCGTGCTCGACGCCTACGGGCCCGGCCCGGCCGCCGCCGCGCTGCACTCCACCGACGGCCACGCGAGCCTGGTCACCGTCCGGATGGCCGTCGCGAGCACCGAGGGGCAGTCCGACGCCGTCGCCGAGCGACTCGCCGCGCTGGACGGCGCGGGCGGCGCGCACGTCAAGGTCGGCGGGGACCTCGTGCTCCAGCAGGAGGTCAAGAAGCAGACCGAGAAGGACACCCGCTTCGGCGAGCTCGTCACCCTGCCGCTCACCCTGATCGTCATGGTGCTGGTCTTCGGCGGCCTCGCCGCGGCCGGCCTCCCGGTGATCGGCGCGGTCGCCTCGGTGGGCGGGGCGCTGCTGGCCATGTTCGGGTTCAGCCAGATCATGGACATCGACACCAGCGTGCTGCCGATCGCCACCGTGCTGGGGCTCGGGCTGTCGATCGACTACGCGCTGCTCATGGTGAACCGCTTCCGCGAGGAACGCGGGCACGGCGCCGGCATCGCCGCCGCCGTCGAGCGCACCGCCGCGACCGCCGGGCGCACCGTCGCCTTCTCCGGGCTGACCGTCGCCGTGGCGCTGTCCGGACTCTTCGTCTTCACCAGCCCGGTGCTCCGCGCCGTCGCCGCCGCCGGGGTGAGCGTGGTCGTCATCGCCGTCGCCGCCGCCCTCACACTGGTCCCCGCGCTGCTCGGCTTCGCCGGCACCCGGATCAAGGCGCCCGCCGCGCCCGTCCCCGACGAGGGCTTCTTCAGCCGCACCGTCCGCCGGGTCGGCAAACGGGCGGTGCCGGTCGCGCTCGCCTGTACCGCGCTGCTGATCGCCGCCGGTGCGCCCTTCCTGCACGCGGAGATGCGCAGCTCCGGTGCCGCCGTGCTGCCCACCTCCTCGGCCGGGCGCCAGGTCGCCGACACCATCGAGCAGCGCTTCCCGGACGTCGCGCCCGCGCCGATCACGGTCGTCGTCGAGGGCGGCGCGCCCGTCGCCCAGGCGTACGCGGACGAGGTCGTCGCCAAGCTGCCCGGCGTGAGCGGGGTGCGGGCGGTGACGCCGGTGAACGACTCCGTCTCCACCATCGACGTGCTCGTCCACGGCGACCCGCAGGGCGGGCAGGCGAAGAAGGTCGTCAAGGAGCTGCGGGCCGACCGGGGCGGGCTGAAGACCCACGTCACCGGCGGCGCCGCCTCGGTGGTCGACTTCACGAACGAACTGCTCTCGCGCGGGCCCTGGGCGCTCGGCCTGGTCGCCGCCGGGACGCTGGTGCTGCTGTTCCTGATGACCGGCTCGGTGGTCATGCCGGTCAAGGCCCTGCTGATGAACCTGCTCTCGCTGGGCGCCTCGCTCGGCGCACTCACCCTGGTGTTCCAGGACGGGTACTTCAGCGGGCTGCTCGGATTCAGCCCGACGGGCGGGCTGGAGACCTTCCTCCCAGTGCTGGTGTTCGCGTTCGCGTTCGGGCTGTCCATGGACTACGAGGTGTTCCTGCTCGCCCGGATCAAGGAACTGCATTCCCGCGGGTACAGCTCCAGCCGCGCGGTGGAGCTGGGCGTCCAGCGCAGCGGGCGGATCATCACCTCGGCGGCGCTGCTGATGGTGATCGTCTTCGCGGGGTTCGCGCTCGGGGACATGCTCATGGTCAAGCAGATGGGCATCGCGCTGGCCGTCGCGGTCGCGGTGGACGCCACCCTGGTGCGATGTCTGCTGGTGCCGGCCGCGATGAGCCTGTTCGGCGAGTTCAACTGGTGGGCGCCGGCCCCGCTGCGGCGCCTGCACCGACGCTTCGGGCTGAGCGAGCACGTCGAGCTGCCGGCGATCCAGCCGGCGGTGATGCCGGCTCCGCGCCCGGCCACTTCGCTGGTGAAGGCGACTTCCTAGGCCGCGGTGAGGCTCACTGCAGGCGGCGCAGCAGTTCGACGGCGGCGCGCAGGCGGTCCCGCTCCTCGGGGGTGAGGCGGGCCTCGATGGCGGTGGCGATGCGGGCCTCGCGGCGGGCGCGCTGTTCGAGGAGAGCGGCGCGGCCGGCCTCGGTGGCGGTGACGAGCAGCTTGCGGCCGTCGGTGGCGTGCGGCTGCTGGGTGACCAGGCCGGCCTCGGTGAGCAGGGCGACGGTGCGGGCCATCGACTGGTGCCGGACGCGCTGGCGGGCGGCGAGTTCGGCGACGGTGTAGGCGCGCTCGTCGCGGACCAGCAGGCCGAGGACGGCGGCCTGGTTCTGCGGCAAGGTGTCGTCGGGGCGCAGCGAGCGGACGAGTTCGCCGATGGCGGCGCGCAGGTCGGCGGCGAGTTCCAGGGTGTCCGGATGCGGGGCGGGGCCGGTGGCGGGTGTGGTCATGGGAGAAGTCTATCGGCAATCTGTACAGCAAAACTGTGCAGTCTTGCTGTAGAGTCTGGGTCATGCGAATCACCAAGTTCGGACACGCCTGCGTACGCCTGGAGCACGGCGGCACCACCGTCGTCATCGACCCCGGGATGTTCACCGACCCCGCCGCGCTCGCCGGGGCCGACGCCGTCCTGATCACCCACGAGCACGTGGACCACTTCGAGGAGTCCCGGCTGCGCGCCGCGCTGGAGGCCGACCCGGCGCTGCGGGTGTGGACCAACGACGCGGTGGCCGCCCAGCTGGACGGGGTGGCGCGGCGCGTCACGGTCGTCGGTGAGGGCGACGCCTTCGAGCTCGGCGGGATGGGCGTGTCGGTGCACGGCGAGTGGCACGCGGTGATCCACCCGGACATCCCGCGGGTGAAGAACATCGGCTTCCTCTTCGACGGCCGGCTGTTCCACCCCGGCGACGCGCTGACCGTGCCGCCGCACGCCGTCGAGACGCTGCTGCTGCCGATCGCGGCGCCGTGGAGCAAGGTGTCCGAGCTGATCGACTACGTCCGTGAGGCGGGCCCGGCGCGGGCGGTGCCGGTGCACGACGCGGTGCTGAGCCCGGCCGGGTTCGCCGTGCACACCCGGCTGGTCGGCCCGGAGGGGCCGGGGGCGGTCGCCGAGCTGCGCGCGCTCGGCGACGGCGAGAGCCTGGACCTCGGCTGACCGCGCCGGCCGGCGCCGGTAGCCTGGCGCCATGCTGAAGATCGGACTGACGGGCGGCATCGGCGCCGGCAAGAGCGAGGTGTCCCGGCTGTTCGCCGCGCACGGCGCGGTGATCGTGGACTCGGACGTGATCGCCCGCGAGGTGGTCGCGCCCGGGACGGCCGGACTGGCGGCCGTGGTGGCCGAGTTCGGGTCGCGGGTGCTGCGGCCGGACGGTTCGCTGGACCGCCCGGCGCTCGGCACGGTCGTCTTCGGCGATCCGGAGCGGCTGCGGGCGCTGAACGCCATCGTCCACCCGCTGGTGCGGGCCCGCTCCGCCGAGCTGGAGGCCGCCGCCGCGCCGGACGCCGTCGTGGTGCACGACGTGCCGCTGCTCGCCGAGAACGGGCTCGGCCCGCTGTACGACCTGGTCGTGGTGGTGGACGCCACGGACGAGGCGCGGGTCGAGCGGCTGGTGACGCTGCGCGGAATGACCGAGGAGGAGGCCCGGGCCCGGATGGCCGCGCAGGCCACCCGGGCGGAACGGCTGGCGATCGCGGACATCGTGATCGACAACAGCGGTCCGCTGGAGGAGCTGGCGCCCCGGGTCGCCGAGGTGTGGGCGCGGCTGCGGCCCCGGGCGGCGTCCGCCTGACGCGGGTCGGTCAGCGGTTCGGCCGGCGTGGCTCGGGTCGGCGCGGCTCGGCGGTGATCACGCGGCGACCTCGGTGCCGTCCGCGGCGGCCAGCGGCAGGCGGGCCCGGACGGCGAAGCCGCCGTCGGGGGTGGGCCCGGCGTCCAGGGTGCCGCCGAGGTCGTCCGCGCGGGTGCGCATACCGTCCAGGCCGTGGCCGCCGGAGGGCAGTTCGGGCTCCTCGCCGCTGCCGCCGGGGGAGTTGACCACGGCGAGGCGCAGTCCGTCCCGGTGGACCTCGACGGTGACGGCGACCTCGGCGGCCGGGGCGTGCTTGTGGGCGTTGGTCAGCGCCTCCTGGACGATCCGGTAGGCCGCGTACTGGACGGCCGGGCCGGGGGCGGGCTGTCCCTCGGCGGGGCCGGTGACGCTGAGGCCGACGGCCAGGCCGGCCTGCCGGGACTCGTCGACCAGCGCGGGCAGGCCGCGCAGCGACGGGCCCTCGTCGGAGGCGGGGGTGAGCACGCCGAGCAGGCCGCGCAGCTCGGTGAGGGCCTGGAGGCCGAGCGTGCGGATCAGGCCGAGGGTCTCCCGGACGGCGCGCGGGTCGTCGGCGGTGGCCACCTGGCAGGCGCCGGCGTGCAGGGTGATCAGCGAGACCCGGTTGGACACCACGTCGTGCATCTCCCGGGCGAGCCGGGCGCGTTCGGCGGCGGCGGCGCGTTCCTCGGCGTGCCGGCGGGCCGCCTCCAGCAGCCGGTTGCGCTCGGCGAGCACGGTGACGGCGCGGGCGCGCTGGTGGGCGGCCAGCCCGAGGGCGATCGGCACGGCGCCGTAGACCAGCGGGTCCTCGACGACGTTGGCGAGGGTGGACAGCGTGGTGAAGTCGTCGAGGCCGAACGGGGTCGTCAGGCGCACCTCCGCGAGGACGGCGAGCACGGCGAACGTCCGGGTGGCGCCGCGCCGCGCGGCCAGGCCGTAGAGGGCGACGGCGAGCGGGAGTTGGCCGCTCAGCAGGGTGACCAGGGTGACCGCCGCCGGGGCCCGCCACCGGACGAGGAGGGCGAGCGAACCGGCCGCCATGAGAGCCGCGTTGAGCCTCGCGGAGGAGGTCGGCCCGACCTCCGGGTCGTGCGCGGCGAGCGGGACGAGCACCAGCAGCAGGAGGACGGTCGGAGTGAGGGCGACGACCGGGTCGGGCAGCCGGATCGGCAGGTTCAGCACCATGGTGGAGCGGTTCGAGGCCAGGAGGTCGGGGCCGGGGCGGGGATCGGGCGACTGGTCGGTGGGCTGGCGCATGGGGGCATGCTTCCACACCTGGGTCGTGCCGATACGATCAACCGCCCGGCCCCCGGGGCGTCGTGCATCACGCTGAGGTGGTCGCCCCCGCATGTGTGACGGCGGCGCGGGCCAGCGCGCGGATCATGGCGTGCGCCCGGGTGCCGTCGCCGGACAGCTCCTCGTCCGGGTGCTCGCCCAGGACGTCCTGCCCGCGCTGGTCGCCACCGGCGAGGTCGACCTTGCCCTGGTCGACGGCCTCGCCGCCCCCAGCGACCCGCTGCCGTTGCCCGAGGTCGGCCCCCTCATCACCGTCGCCGTCGCCGAGCAGCCCATCGTCGCCCTCCTGGCTGGGCACCCGCTGGCGGGCCGTCCCGGGGTCGCCCTCGCGGACCTGTCCGCTGCCCGCTGGCTGGACGCCCCCGACCTCGTCCCGACCGCCGCGCGGCCGCGTGCCGCCGCCGGCGTCGACGGCTTCCGCCCCGCCGCCCGCTACGAGGGCACCGACGTCCACGGCCTGCTCGCGCTCGTCGCCACCGGCCACGGGCTCGCCCTGCTGCCGGCGCCCGCCCTCGCCGGGATCCCCGGCGTCGCCTCCGTGCCGGTCGCCGCGCCGCGGCTGGTGCACCGCACCGAGCTGGTCCACGGCAGCCTGCCGGAGGGCCCGGCGGCGTTGCTGGCACGGGAGTTGGCGCAGCCACGGTGATCGTCGGGATGTGGAGGCGCGGTCACCACTCGTTCACGTCACGGGCCTGACGGTGGTCGTGATTCCGGTGCTGTCATGGCCACAGTCGCCCGGCACCAGGCCGGGCCGGCCCAGGAGAGGACCTCCATGATGCTTCGTCAGCACCTGGCCGCCGCCGCGGCGGCGACCACCCTCGCCGCCGCCGGGCTCGCCGCCGGCACCGGCACTGCCCAGGCCGCCACCGCGCAGCCGACCGCCAAGTCCGGTGCGCGCGCCGCCGGTTGCTCGCGCGCGTACCTGCCGCTGCCCGACCCGTCCTGCACCCCGGGCGCGTACAACCCGGCCGTCACCCAGGCGACCATCAGGAAGACGATCTGCGTCCCCGGCTGGACCGCCACCGTCCGCCCGCCGGTCAGCTACACCAACCCCCTCAAGGTGCAGCAGATCGCCCGGTACGGCTTCGCGGACACCGACCCGGCCGACTACGAGGAGGACCACCTCGTGCCGCTGGAGCTCGGCGGCGCCCCGCGCGACCCGCGGAACCTGTGGCCCGAGCCGCGTTACGGCAACCAGCCGGCGCAGAGCAAGGACACCGTCGAGAACCGGCTCAAGAAGGCGGTGTGCGGCGGCCAGGTCGGCCTCGATGCGGCGCGCAGAGCCATCGCCACCGACTGGACGACCGCGCTGAGCCGCCTCGGCCTCTGACGGCGCGTCCGACATGGTGGCGGGTGGGCCCGTCCGGTCCCCTGTGCCGGACGGGCCCACCCGTCGTGCCCCGGTATCGCGCCCGGGGCCGTTCGTTGGGCTGCTGTTTCCCGGTCAGCAGCCGGGGAAGGCCTCGCAGACCGGGGCCCGCAGCGTGTTGAAGACGTACCTGTCCTCGGAGTCGGGGTGCGTCCAAGCCTCCTTGGGCTGCGCGCCGCTCTTGGTGGTGACGAAGACGGACAGCTCGCCGACCGTGCCGCCGGCGTCGAGCACGTACTCGTGCAGGGTGACGGTCGAGCCGTCGGCCTGCGGGATCGTCACGGTGGCGGCGAAGTCGGCGAAGTTGTCATCGGCACCGGACACCTTCACCGTGGCGCCCGGCGCGGTCTTGGCGCAGTTCTTCACCGCGTCGGTGACGGTCGTGCGCACCATGCCGATGGCCTGCTGGGTGCCGCTGCTCTTGGCCCCGTCGCCGAGGTAGAGCAGGGTCTCCTGGGCTTGCCAGTGGTCGCCTCCGAAGCCGACGAGAGCCTTGCCCGCCGCCTGGCCGATGAAGAGCGGCAGGGAGGTGTTGGAGACCGCGGCGTGGCACAGCTCCATGCCCTTGAACGTGACCGGGCCGGTGATGGGCTTCGCGTTCGCGGCGAGCGGGGCCCAGTGGGTGGTGTCGTCCAGCGGAATGTCGTGGCTGCTCATCCAGGCCTTCTCCGGAATGCCGCCGCCGGTGGGCTTGCCCTGGCCGCCGGTGGGAGCCGGTGCGCCGGAGGGGGAGGCGGTGGCGCCCCCGGTCGGCGTCGCCGGTGCGGCGGTCGGCGCGGTGGTCTTCGACGCGTCCTGGTCGCCGCCGTTTTCGGGCCCGCAGGCGCTGAGGGCGCCGAGGCAGAGCAGGGCTGCGCTGGTGACCGTGACCAGTCGGGTGGTACGCAACTGATGCTTCCTCACGTATCCGGTGTCGTGGTGCGGGGTCTGGTGCGCGGCCGCGCCCGACACCGCACGTGCGGCACCGGCGATCCGTCCTCGCCGCCGGGTCGGCCCCTGGCTGCGGGCACTCGGCATGGCTGTTCCTCTCCCCCCGTAACGTCCTGCCGGACGGTGCTGCGCTGAGCTCTGAGGACTGCTCAGCTCGACCGCGCCGACGGCGGTCGAAATTTAGTGCTACCGGGCCGCCGCTGGCAAAGCGGTGTACCGGCCGGTAGCGCAACCCGCCGAACGGATGCACCTGCCCGGTGGCGAAGGTGTGCGCAGCCACGGAAGAAGCGATGGCCGAACGGCGGTGGGCCGCCCGGCCTGCCGGGCGCACCGGCGGGCCCGAGCCTTCGCCTGCCTGGTGGCGGCTCGCCGTGGACGCACCCGGACCGGTCATGTCAAGAGGATCGAGGCCAAGGCTTCCCCATGTGGTGTTCGTACGTGGAACAGGCGGCCCCGGACCTCAGGCGCGGGTGCCCGGGACGCCGAGCTGCTGGGCGAGCCAGGGGAGGGCCTGGACGAAGGTGGCGGCGCCGGTCTGCCAGGTGTGCTTGCCGGAGCCGACGGCCGTCGTGGTGCGTATGCCGTCCTTCTTGGCGGCCTCGTTGAGCTGCCTGGCCGACTCGATCTGGCCGTGCTCCTCGTCGCCCTGGCCGAAGTAGCCCGACACGCCCTGGTACTTGGGGTGGTGGGCGAGGACGGTCAGCGGGTCGTGCGCGGCCCAGGCCACGGCGTCGCCGCCGTACAGCTCCTGGATAGTGTGGTCCTTGTCGCCGATGTACGGGCCCTTGTCGCCCGAGAAGTCGCCGAAGTGCGTGAACACGTCGGGGTGTTCGACGGTGAGGTCGATCGCGCAGGTGCCGCCCATCGACCAGCCGGCCACGCCCCACTTGTGCGGGTCGGTGGCGGCGTTGAAGGTCTTCTGGATGAACGGCGGGACGTCCTTGACCAGGTGGCTCTCGGACTTGCCGTGCGGCCCGTCCACGCACTCGGTGTCCACCCGGAAACCGCCGGTGGCGTCCACGAAGACCAGGATCGGCGCGAAGCCGTTGTGCTTGGCGGCGAAGGCGTCCGCGGTCCTCACCGCGTCGCCGGAGCGGATCCAGTTGTCGGGCGCCGCGAACTCGCCGCCGATCATCTCCAGCACGGGCAGCTTCGGCCGGTTCTGGCTGCGGAACCACGCGGGCGGCAGGTAGACCAGCTCCTGCCGGTGGGTGAAGCCGCTCGCGGTGTCCGGGATGTCGACCTGGACGATGCGGCCGGTCTTCGTCTTCCCGTGGATCGAGCCGAGCTGGGCGAGGGTGATCTGGTCCGGCAGCGGGTCACCGCTCAGCTCGCCGATCGCGTCGTCGAGGGTCGGGTAGTAGCCGGTGGCGATGTTCAGGCTGTTCGCGGCCGAGAACAGCGCGAGGACGGCCGCGAGCGGCGCCAGCGCCCGCCGCCACCAGCGGGCGCCGCGCCAGCCGAAGCCGAGCACGCTGAACGCCGCGATCGCCACGCCGCTCCACAGCCAGACGCCGAGCGGGATCGGGTCGGTGATCCCGGCCAGGGTGAGCACCCCGACCGCGACGAGCGCGGTCAGGGTCACCGCCACCCCGAGGGCGATCGGGCCCCACTTCACGCGCCACGCGCGGTCCCGCCAGCCGAGCGCGGCCAGGAACAGGGCGACGGCGACGGCCTGCACGGTCCACGGGAACCAGCCGCCGAGCAGCGAGACGTTCATGCCGCGGAGGTTAGGGGCGGGACATGAGAGGTGGGTTAAAGGCTGGCAAGCCGCTGACAGCCCGCTGGGAGACGGCTGGGAGCCTCCGCCTACGGCCGCCGGAAGAGCGCGGTGAGGAGGAACGGCACGCCGAAGAGTGCGGAGTCGGGCTCCTGGGCGGCCATCGGGCGGATCTCGACTGCGGTGAAGTCCGAGAAGAGCGTGCGGAGTTCGTCCGGCGAGTAGGCGAGACCGCCCTCCAGACCACCGAGGCGGTACAGGTCCTCGTCGGTCCGCTCGGAACCCATCGCGCCGGCCGCGAAGGCGTTCACGACGAGGTGCCCGCCGGGCGCGAGGACGCGGTCGAGGAGGGCGAGGTAGCTGACCCGGCGGTGCGGGGGGAGGTGGTGGAGGCAGCCGGAGTCGTACACGAGGTCGTAGCGGGGGTGGGGGAGGTCGACCGCGAAGATGTCGGCGCAGTGGAAGCGCGGGGTGCCGGCGGCCCCCGCCTCGCGCGCCCGCTCCTCGGCCCAGGCGATGGCGGCGGGGGAGATGTCGACCGCGTCGACGTCGAATCCGAGCGAGGCGAGGTGGAGCGCGTTGCGCCCCGGGCCGCAGCCGAGATCGAGTGCGCGGCCCGGGGCGATCAGGCCGCGGTCGAGGTAGGAGACCAGGTTCTCGTCCGGCTTGGGGACGAAGAACGGGCGCTCGGCGGTGCGGTCGGCGTAGAAGCCGTCCCACCAGGCGGAGGCGCCGGAGGTCCAGCGGTCGGCGGCCGGGGGGAGGAGGCGGTCGAGGAGGGCGAGGACGTCGTCGACGGTGCGGATCGTGCGGTTCATGCGGCCGAGCGTAGGCGTGGGGACGGGGTCGTTCACGCTCAATTCGGGTGGCGGGAAAGGGAGATGCGGGCTCCAGCGCGTGCTGTTCTGTGCCGTGTGGCGGGACGTATCGGGTCGGGGGTGTGCGGCCGGCGGGAAGGCTGTCGTGCCCCGGGAAAGGGCGATTCCGGGCGGCGGCGGAGAGTGCCGCGAAACGAATTCGAGTAAAGCTTTGACTAAAGTGCCCGGGCTTTTCTCCGCCGCTTCTCCATTCAGTTAATGCGACGCCGGAAGACCGTGGAAATTCGGGACAAAGCCCTTGTGTCCGACCCCTGTTGACGGAAATCCCGGCTGCGGTAGTGTTCGCCCGCTCCACCTCCAGTTCCCGTCTCCGCGACCGGCGGAGACGGTCCCCCGACGGACCGGAGAACCCATGGGCTCCCATTCCAGAAAGCGGAGCGGCAGAACCCGCGCCGCCCTCGTTTCCGCCGCACTGATCGCGACGGCGGGCACCGCCACCGCCTGGGGTGACACCGTCACCACCACGAGTTCCGGCAGCAGCACGAAACACCGCCAGGCCGGACAGGACTCCGGCGAACTGATGGACTCCCTCCAGTCGTTCAACGACCCCCGGCTCTCGCCCGGCGGCACGGTCACCCCCGGCGCCTACCGGGCCGCCTGGCAGCACGTCCTGGGCATGCCCGTCCGCCAGGCCTCCTTCACCGAGGTCACCACCCAGCCGTACAACGGGGACGCCCTGCACTACCGGGACCACAACGTCTCCAACGGCGGCGCCGGCGGCGGCTACAACGCCGGCCGGATCGCCGCGCTCGCCACCGACCCGGCCCACCCCGGGGTGGTGTACGCGGGCGGCGCCGACGGCGGCGTGTTCCGCTCCACCGACGACGGCGCGACCTGGACACCGATCGCCGACCACCTGCCCTCGCTGTCCGTCGGCTCCCTCGCCGTCGCCCCCGACGGCGCGCTCTGGCTCGGCACCGGCGAGGCCACCACCGCCTTCGACAACTACCTCGGCACCGGCGTCTACCGCCTCGCCGACCCCAGCCGGGCGACGTTCGGCCAGTCCGACGCGCTCGGCGGCGGCGAGCTCGACAACAGCTCCATCCACCAGCTGCGGTTCGACCCCGACGCCGGCTACGTCTTCGCCGCCACCTCCCACGGCGTGTACCGGCGTGCCCTCGGCGCCGCCCCGAACGACCCGTGGCAGAAGGTGCTCGCCCCCTGCGCGGGCGTCGGCATCGGCGGCGTGAGCTGCGGCACTGGCCCCTACTTCGCCGACCTCGCCAACGACCTGGTGGTCCAGCCCGGTTCCGGCGGCAAGCGCGTCGTGGCCAACCTCGCCTGGCGCGGCGGCGCGACGTACAACGGCTTCTACTACTCCGACGACGCCGGCACCACCTGGCACACCGCCAACCCGCAGGGCGGGATCAACCCGGCCGACATCGGCAACACGACCTTCGCCTACGCGGCCGACGGCAGCAAGCTGTACGCCACCGTCGAGTCGCCGACGCTGTACAACAAGAGCCCGGGAGCCAAGGCGCCGTCCACCATGCTCGGCGGCGTGTACGTCAGCAACAGCGGCGACATCAACGGCCCGTTCACCCAGATCGCCGACGCCGGCAAGCTGGCCAACAGCGGCTCGGCGATGAAGCTCACCGTGATGGGCCCCGGTTATCAGCCCGGCGTGCAGTCCTGGTACGACCAGTCCCTCGCCGTCGACCCGGCCGACCCGAACCACCTCTACCTGGGGCTGGAGGAGCTGTACGAGACCCGCAACGGCGGCTCCACCTGGACCACCGTCGGCCGCTACTGGAACCTCGGCCTGAACTGCTTCAGCTACACCGCCGCGCAGAACACCTGCGACGGCAACGTGATGCACTCCGACCAGCACGCGCTGGCCTTCTCCAGCTGGCCCGGCCGGGCCCCCGAGGTCTACGCCGGCAACGACGGCGGCGTCTACGCCCGCCCCACCACCCAGACCGCGCCAGGCTGGCGCAACCTCAACGCGAGCGGCACGCTGCGCACCCTGCAGTACTACTCGGTGGGGGCCGGCTCTCTTCCGGGCGGCGGCGAGGCGGTGTGGGGCGGCCTGCAGGACAACGGCGCCTCCGTGCTGGTGCCGAAGGGCTCGACCTACACGTACACCTACCCCGGCACCACCGCCCCGGTGACCGAACAGCTCAACGCGGCCGGTGAGATGGCCCAGCCGTTCGGCGGCGACGGCGGCGACCAGCTGGTCAACCCGGCCAACGGCTGCCAGACCGTGGGCGAGTACACCAACCTCGCCCTGTCGGTCACCAACAACTGCGGCTACACGGCGAACGACGACGGCACGCCGTCGTCCATGACCTCGATCAGCCCGAACGACCCGAACGCGCGCTTCATCGCCCCGTTCGGCGTGGACGCGAAGGACCCGGGCTTCTGGGTGGCGGGCGGCCAGTACGTCTACGCCAACACCAGGACGTGGCAGAGCACTTCGGGTGCCGACTGGCAGAAGCTCGCCGACTCCGGGGCCGGCCGTTCGATCACCGCGATCAAGTCGCAGCGGGACGCCAGCGGCAACCACGTGATCTGGGCGGCCTGGTGCGGCGAGTGCAACCCGGGCGCCGGGTTCGGCCGCGGGATCATGACCAACTACGGCGGCAGCTGGCACCAGGTGGCGCTCCCGGCGGACTTCCCGGTCCGCTACGTCCAGGACCTCGCCATCGACCCGTCCGACCCGACCGGCGCGACGGCGTACGCGGCGCTCTCCGGCTTCTCCCGGCACTGGAACGTCGGCCCGGGCGCGGGCTACGGCCACCTGTGGCGCACCACCGACGGCGGTGCGACCTGGCAGGACGTGAGCGGCGCCGACGGGGCTGCGGACCAGTTGGTAGACGCCTCCGCGAACCGGGTGCTGTTCGCCCCGGACGGCACGCTGATGGTCGCGACGGACCTGGGTGTCTTCGTGGACGACGTGCGCGCGGACGGCCTCGGCCACTGGAAGCGGCTGGGCCAGGTCGACCCGACGGCCGCCGGCAACCTGCCGACGGCGGCGGCGGTCTACCTCTCGCCGAGCCCGGACGGCACGTCGATGTACGTGGCCACGCACGGGCGCGGCATCTGGAAGACGCCGATGCCGTAGCTGGCGTTGGGCATGCGACCGGGCCGGGGCGACGTGGGGCGCCCCGACCCGGCCGCGTACGGCGTGGGCGTGATCGGACGTCAGCTCACGCAGGTTCACAGCTCCTCCAGGGCAACGGCGAGTTCGGCGGCCCTGGTGCGGTCCTGCGCCCGTGCGCGCAGGACCGCCCGCAACGGGGCTTGGGCGGTCGGCCAGGGCTCGGCGTGTCAACCGGAGGTGCTCGGGTGGCGCGACAGCGGGGACGGCGTGCCCCGGCCCCGAGCCGACCGTCGCGCATTAGCTAACCTGCGGAGCATGATTCGTGCGGTGGTATTCGACGTGGGCGAGTGTCTCGTTGACGAGACCCGGGAGTACGGGACGTGGGCGGACTGGCTGGGGGTGCCACGGCACACCTTCGCGGCGATGTTCGGGGCGGTCATCGCGCAGGGGCGCGACTACCGTGAGACGTTCCAGGAGTTCCGGCCCGGGTTCGACCTGACTGAGGAGCGAGAGAAGCGCGCGGCTACCGGCAAGCCGGAGTGGTTCGGCGAGGACGATCTCTACCCGGATGTCCGGCCCACCCTGGCTGCCCTGCGTGAAGCAGGGCTATGGGTTGGCATCGCCGGGAACCAGACCGTGCGGGCCGGCGGTCTGCTGCGAGGGCTGGACCTTCCTTCCGACATGATCGCCACCAGTGACGACTGGGGGGCGTCAAAGCCGGACGTGAGGTTCTTCGAGCGCGTCATCGAGGCGACGCCTGCTGAGCCTGGCGAGATTCTGTACGTCGGTGACCGGCTCGACAACGACATCCGGCCGGCTGTGCAGGCGGGCCTCCTTACTGCTCTCATCCGGCGCGGCCCCTGGGGCACGATCCAGCAGCGGGATCCGGACGCGGACGCGATCACGACGATGCGCATCGATTCGTTGACGGAACTGCCGGAAAGGATCGCCAAGTTCAACGCTGAAGGGCGCTGACCGTCGTGCCCCAGTCGTAGAGACGATCACCGAGGTCCCGGACGTACTGCGACATCTGCCAGGGAGCGAGCGTGCGCCGGACCTCGCGAATGCGATCCATACCTGTCTTGTCGAAGGGAGGAGCCTGCTATGCCTCAACCTCCCCCACCGCCTCCGCAGCCGGAGTCGGGCGCGGAGCCAGGCGGGGGCGACGGGGGCGGCGCCCCGGCCTGGCCGCATAGTGCAGGAGACCGTCGGCCGCGCGGATACGGGTGAACCCGGCCTTGACCAGCACCCGGCCGGAGGCGGGGTTGGCGGCGCGGTGCTTGGCGGTGATGGTGGTGAGGTGAAGTGTGTCGAATGCGAAGGCGAGCAGTTCGATGACGGCGGTGGTGGCGTGCCCGTGGCCCCAGGCGTCCTCCCGCAGGATGTAGCTCAACCTGCCCTCGGCGGTCGTGGTGTTGAGCTTGACGATGCCCAGGAGGTCGCCGTCCACGTTGATCCCGAGGATGTGCTGGACGCGCTGGTCCTCCTGGGCCCATTGGATCGCCTGCCCCACGTACCGGTGCGCCTCGACGCGTCCCATCTCGTCGCGCCCGAGGTGGCGGACCGATGCGCCGCTGTAGATCCGACGGACGGCGTGGGCGTCGTCGGTCGTGAGCTCCCGGAGATTCACAGCTCCTCCAGGGCGACGGCGAGTTCGGCGGCCCTGGGGCGGTCCTGCGCCCGTGCGCGCAGGACCGCCCGCAACGGGGCTTGGGCGGTCGGCCAGGGCTCGGCGGAGTGCAGCGGGATCGCGCCGGCGGCGATGGCGGCCCGGCGCGCGGATGGGCCGACGTCAGGGCCGATCCCGGCGGCGTCGTAGTCGAGCGGCCACCGGCCGGTGATGCAGGTCCACAGCGTGCCCGCGAGGGCGTAGACGTCGGACTCGATGGTGGTCCTCACCGGCCGCTCGCCGGACTCGACGGCGGCGGCCAGCTCGGGGGCGACCAGGTGGGTGATGCCGCCCTGGAAGAGCGGCGACGGGGGAAACATCGGCGACCAGGCCCAGGACAGATCGAGCAGCTTCGCGTCGTGGTCGGTGTGGATGCCATGGGCGGGTTGCAGGTCGCCGTGGACCCACCCGGCGGCGTGCAGCTCGGCAACCGCCCGGCAGAGATCGGCGGACCCGGCGAGGGCCCGGGCGTGGTCGCCGTCGCCGTGGCGGATCGGCTTGAACAGGTCCCAGGTTGAGGGGCCGGTGAGCCACGGGGTGACATACCAGACGCCGCTGGCGTACCGTCCGACGGTGACGGTGTAGCCGGGGAGTTGGTCGAGTACGGCGCCTTCCCGGGCGGTGATCTCCTCGCCCTCGCCGTACCCGGCCTTGATCGCCAGGGTTGCCACGGTCCCGGTCGCCTTCCAGACGGCGGAGCCGCGCCGGTCGGTGATCTCGGAGAGGGTGATCGGTCCGCAGATCGCCTTGGCGGCGTTCACCGCTTCGTCGGGACAGGGAGTGAACTCGCCCATGCTCGTACTGCCTTCCAATCGCAGGGGATGTGCTCGAACACGTCACGACCGTCGTCGTCAGCCGCGGCGAGGGCCTTTGCCATGTCGGGTGTGCTCGCGAGGAACCGAGGGTCGCGTGACGTAACGGCTGCCCGCACGGGGAGGAACGAGAACGGGGGCGGAGGGATTGCGCGGCCGAAGCGGTCGGTCTCGTGGCGGCCTGCGGAGAACTTGCCGAACAGCACGCCCACGGGGGCGTAGAGGTTGCGAAGGGCCCAGTAGGGTCGGCGCATCAGCTCCTGGTGACTGGTGTCCGGGACTGAGCCGAGAATCACCACGTTCTCGCAGGTGAGGACACCGTGCGGGCGGGTCTTCAGCGGCCTGATCCACTCGGCGGCCTGGACCCCGGCGTGGAACAGCTCGGTCTCCACGGCGTTCCGGTCCGTGCTGCCGATCTCGTACACCGTCCATCCGGTCAACTGCCGATCCACGGACGGGGGCAGGAACGGGCAGTGCTGGCCCACTGCGATGACGTACGCGGATACGTTCACGCTGGTGGGGTTCTCGGACCGGCCTTCGACGAGGCGGAGCGCCCCGGCTGTGGGCCGGGGCGCTCCGCTGGTTCGCGGCCTGGTCATGCGGGGGTCTTCTCCGGGACCACATCGCCGTCGCCCGGCACGGGGGAGCAGTCCCACTCCGCCCACACGCGACCCGTCTGGCGGTAGCGGGCCAGGGCTTTGGTGTCGACCGTGCCGTCGGCGCCAGTGAACCAGATCTGCGGCAGTGGCCCGTACGCCTCCTTGTAGGCAGTGACCCAGGAGATGAAGCCCTGGCCCCTCACGGGTGAGTGGCCGAGGCAGCGCCCGGCATGCCGGGTGGTGAAGGCGGTGTAGGCCTCCGGGTCTTCCAGTAGCCGGTGCCACGCCACGTCGATGGCGGTGGAGAACATCTGCGGCGCGGCCTGCCCGGTGTCGAAGAGCCGGGCAGCGATGGTGAAGAACCTGCCCAACTCGACCAGTTCGATGGAGGTGCGGGTGGGGTTCTGGGCGGCACGGGACACGGCGGTCTCCTTGCGGTTGAGGACGCTCCCTGTGGAGGAGCACCAACGACGCTAAGGAGCAACGGCATGTGCTCTCGAAGAAGTTGCGCCATCTTGCGCCGATTCACCCCAGGGTGTCGATTGCCGAGGTGATGATCTGGCGAGCGTCCGCTCCGCGAACGGCCATTCTCCCCAGCGTGGCAAACGTGTGCAGGTAGTCGGAGATCTCGCGGGGCTGGGTGATGCGGAGATAGCCGGAGGTCAGTTCGACGGCGACTTCGGCCTCATCGAACATGTAGAAGTCCTCGACCGGCAGTTGGGGACGATGACAGCCGGTGGGGATGATGCCGAGGCTAACGAAGGGACTGGAGGCGGCGGTGATGAGATGACGGAGCTGGTCCGACATTGTCTCGGTGTCGCACACAGCCGCGCGCAGGACGTACTCCTCGACCAGCAGGCCGAATCGGTGGCGGCCGGAGAACAGCATGCGCTGACGTTCCAACCGGGCTACCACGGCCTCTTCTACGTCATCGACCGGGACCCGGTCGCGTTGGATCGAGCGCAGCACGGCGGTGGTGTATTCGGGCGTTTGCACCATGCCGGGGATGACCCGGCTCGCATATACGCGGAAGAGCTTGGTGCGCTGGTAGAGCGCGGCCACGGACTCCTGCGCAGCCCTCAGCCCGGTGCGCTCCATACGACGCCACTCGGTGTACATCGACTCGACGGCGCGCGCCGTGGCGATGAGGTCGGGGATCTTGTCCTCGGCGTTACAGGCAACGCACCAGGCACGGAGGTCGTCCTCGGACGGAGCGGACTTGCCGCTCTGGATCCGGCTGGTCTTGGCAGGGTGCCACCCGCACCGGGCAGAGAGCTCGTCGCCGGTGAGCCCGGCGTCCTTGCGGATCTCGACCAGCCGATTGGCGAGCGCCTTGCGGGCCTCGATCACGCTGGACGACGGGGACGACGACATGTGCAAACTGCCCGGTGCCGGCGGCGAATCAGATGCTGTACTGCGCGTGCGGGATAGCCCGCTCCCAGACCGCTTCGAAGGAGGCGGAGACCATTTTCACCGTGGCCGGGTCCTCGTTGAACTCGTGCCCGGCCCAGTCACCGTTGCCGGTGAACCAGTGGAAGAGGACCATGCGGTCATCGATCAGCCAGAGATCGTTGCCGGGCAGCGCGATGTCGGAGGCCAGCCGTCGGGGCAGCCAGCGGACCTGCTCACCGAGTGCGACGTTGTGCCGCGCGGTGATGGCGTGCTCCCACCGGATGTAGTCGGTGACCGGCTCCGAGACGATCCGAGCGCGGCGCATCACGACGCCACGGGCGACGGTTTCCCTTACGAGCGAGGCCCACGCCTGGTACTCCTCGGGCAACTCGTACGCCTCGGGTCGGTCGACGGGCAGTCCGTCGCGCCAGTCGGCGAAGACCGGGTCGTCCATGTAGGAGTCCCGCATCTCCAAGTGGACGGCTGAGCGCTCAGCGCTCCTCAACAGGGAGCCAAAGTCCGGCACGCTCTGCGTCATCGCACACCTTCCGCAAGGCCGGAATCATCCGGACGGGGATACGGACGACGCCCTCGTGATCCGGGACGCCGACGGGGTGATCGGGAACCCACTCGGTCTCACTGATGATCCGGAGCATGTCGAGATCGGGGAGCCATCCCTGGATGACGATCTCGGCCTTCTCATCATCGAGCCAGATGGTCGGCGAACCACCATTGGGGGTATCCGGGTCCATCCCGGTGAAACGTAGTGCCATGACTGCCCCATCCGTGAAGTCGGTTGCGAGTCCTTGCGCCGCACAAGGTTTCGCAGAGCTGGCGAGGCGTCAAGTCGGCAGCCCCGTGCCCGGCACGGGGCCGCCCAGAGATGGAGGTTAGAGGGTGGTTGGGAACTCGTCCGCCCGGACGCTGGCTACGAAGGATTGCCAGGCCTCGGGGGTGAAGCTGAGGGCCGGGCCGTGGGGGTCCTTGCTGTCGCGGACCGGGACGATGTCGGTGATGCCGTCGGCTACTTCGACGCAGTTGCCGCCTTCGCTGCCGCTGTAGCTGCTCTTTCGCCAGCCGAAGTCAGTCGTCATTGTCGGTACCCCTTAGTTGCTAGCTCTTGCATCCATGCCTTGGAATCCTCTGGGCTCAGCGCGGCGGTCGTGAGCTGCTCGAAAACCAGCTCATGATGGGCGATGTCCTCCTCCTTCTCCAGGTAGAGGCTGCTCGTCAACGCCTCGACGTAGACGATGTCGCCCGGCACGTCGGCGAAGGAGAGAATGTGGAACGCCATGCTCATGGAAGGGTGGGGTCCATAGCTGAACGGAAGGACCTGGATCGTGACACAGGACTTTTCCGTGAGCGCGGTGAGGTGTTTCACCTGGCTGCGCATGACGTCGGGGCCGCCGACCGGCCTGCGAAGGACTGATTCACTCAGGATGACCCTCACCTCTGGCGGATCCTGACGGTGAAAGACCTCCTGCCGCTGGATACGCAGCCTGACTCTGCGCTCGACCTCCTCGGTCCTCAGCCTTGAGGGCGAGACGCGGAACATGGCCCGGGCGTAGTCCGCTGTCTGAAGAAGGCCAGGCACCAACTCGGTTTCGTAGCCGCGAATCCGCGCTGCGTCGGCCTCCAGGCCCACGTAGGTCTGGAACCAGTCCGGCAGGGTGTCGCCATAGTCGTGCCACCAGCCACGCTGGGTGCTGCGGCGGGTCAGGGAGATGAACTGCCGAAGTTCGGCCTCGTCGCTGACGCCGTACAGTTCGAGCATCGCGCGAACGTCGGATTCCTTCAGCGTCGTCTGACCTGATTCGATCCGCGACACCTTGGTCGCACTGAAGCCGAGCGCGTCCGCAACGGACTTGGCCTGAAGCCTGGTCCCTTCGCGCAATCGTCGCAGCTCGGAGCCGAGCCTACGGCGCAGCACGGTTGGACTGTCCACGCTCCCCGCTCCCTCTTTGTTGACGTCGAGTCACAGTCTGCCACCTCCCTCAGTGATCACAAGAGCCTTGCGAAGTCGCGCAATTGCGTCATGGTGCGCTTGCGCGATGAAGCCATCGCGGAGCATGCTACGGGGAGTAGTCCAATAGATCGTCTGAGTGATCAGGGTCGGATCTGCTGCCGGGCATTCCCATGTCTCCGTCCGGCCTTCGCATGGCTTCAACCCCCTGTCCTGGAAGGTTACTTCGCCATGTCTCGAAACTCCTCCACCATCTGGCTCCCGCGCAGCCGCCGTGCTCCCGCCGAGGCCCGTCGGCGACTCTCCGTGCTGCTCGCGGACTTCCCGGGTGGGGAGCGCTTCCTCGACTCGGGGCTCCTCGCCATCTCCGAGCTCGTCACCAATGCCGTGCTGCACGGCACGCCGGCCGGGTGCCTCATCTACCTCGCGCTCGACGTCGATCCCACCCGCCTCCGCATCGAGGTGCACGACGCCAGGCGGGACCGCGCGCCTGTCCTCTCCGCGCGCGGTCTCGACGACGAGACCGGGCGCGGGCTCCACCTCGTCAAGTCCGTTGCCAAGCGCTGGGGATGCTGCCCGCGTCAGCCCATCGGCAAGATCGTCTGGTGCGAGGTCGCCGAGTGAGGGCCGATCGCGAGGTGGTCGTGGAGATCGCCGGCCTCGAGTCGCCGACCATCTGCGACCTCGCCCCCGCCACCCTCGCCGCGATCTGGGCCTCGATCCGCTTCCTTCCGATGCCCGGATCGCAGCACCAGCTCCTGGAGCGTTACTTCGAGGGCCCCTGCGCCGAGCGGAACGTCATCAACCACCTCGCCGCCAACCCCTTCCTCGCCATCCCCGTGGGCGAGTGCGAGGTGCGGATCCGCTGGGCGAACCCTGACTTGCAACAGGCGTGATCGATCGCAGCCGGGACTGGTGGTTTCGGCACTGCTCCCGCTCCCGCGTCGCCCGCCTCCTGCGCGCCGAGCGCCGCCGCCTCGACGCGGAGCTGGCGGGCCGGCTCCCCGAAGCATCCGCGAGAGTTCGCGACCGCATCCTCGGCGCGATTGCGCGCGACCGGCAGGCCTGACGGTGCACCGCCCCCTGCATGCTAGGTTTGAACGTGTTCAAATAACTGGGTGCAGGGGGAATCATGACGACGGTGCCAGTAAGTGGCAGGTGGCTGGCTGGGCTGGCGGCGGCGGTGTGTCTGTGGCCGCTGGTCGCCGTAGTGGGGGCGTTGGGCCTTCATGTGACGATCCTGCATGTGATCGCGCTCAGCAGTGCCGTCGCCTGCGCCGTGCCGGTGTTCTGCCGCGACCGGGACGCGTTCCGGGTCGCCTGCGCCACCGCCGGTGTGGTGGTCGCGGTCGCCTCGGTCTTCCCCGTGCTCATGCTCGGCTGGATCGCGATCGTGGGTGCCGGCTGGAGCCCGTTCCTGGTCTTCCTGCTCCCGACCGCCGCCATTCCCGCGCTGGTGGCCGCCTTCCAGCGGGCGCGCGGCCGCCAGTACGGCCTCGTGGCGTCCGCCTTCGGCTGGTTTACGGGGCTGGCCTCGATAGCCGGCTGGACCCTGGTCGTCTGTCTGATCGCAAGCTGGCGGTAGTCGGCTGCCGTCAACCGGCGAAGCGTTCGCGCAGCGCCGCCAGGCTGGCTGTGAACACGCCGTGCCGGCCTTCGTGCCTGCCATGGCTGTTGCCGCCTCTCGCGGAGGACAACGACCTGCACCACCCTCGGGCTCGTACAGAGGTGGGGACGGGCCGATCAGCGCCGAAGCGGTCCGCGGTCGACCTGCTGCGCACGCGCGTCGGTCCTGAACGAGGAACCAACCGCTCGCGCCAGGGCGTTGGGGCTGTATGAGCGAAGAACCGGTCTCCCTGCGCCCGATCACCGAAGCCGACCTCCCGATCCTCTGCGGGATGCTGAACGACCCCGAGGCGCTGGGGGAGTTCCAGTGGTTCGGCTGGCGGGATCCGGACCGGTTCCGCCGCCGCTGGGCCGAGCACGGGCTGCTGGGGGAGGAGCAGTGGATACTCGCGGTCGTCGTTCGGGACGAGTTCTGCGGGTTCGTCGCCGCCAGCCGCAAGGGGATGCTGCCGACGGCCCCGTACTGGAGCATCGGCGCGCAACTTCTGCCGCAGGCGCGCGGCCGCGGCATCGGTACCGAGGGTCAACGCCTGCTCGTGGACTACCTGTTCGCGCACACCCCGGTGATGCGGCTGGAGGCGGACACCGAGGTCACCAACTACGCCGAGCAGCGGGCCCTGGAGAAGTGCGGGTTCATACGGGAAGGCGTGCAGCGGGCCAAGACCTTCCGGGACGGCGAGTGGCGCGACGTCGTCCTCTACAGCCTTCTACGGACGGATGTCAGGCCGGCCTGAGGGGGAGGGCCCGTCCGTCGAAGCCCAGGCCGTGCGGGGGGTGGGTGGCGAAGTGCACAGGTGGAAGAGCTCGTCCGGGTAGTGCGGATGATCTTTCACTCAGTAGTGTGAATCCCCGGATCGTGGGCGGCCGTTCGCACGCTGCCCTCGTGACTCCGCGCTTGACCGCTGACGCTTGCCATGCACGAAGACGTCTCCGCGGCTGGATGGTGCGCCGCAGGACGACGTCTCGTTCCTCGGCCGCGAGGTGGTTCGCGGCGTCGGGAAGAGCGACGCGCGTGCCGCCGGTGCCGCAGAGGACCAGAAAGTGAGTGTAGACAGATGCAACCGACGTTCGTACTCGTTCACGGAGCCTTCGCGAACTCCTTCTCCTTCGCGCCGCTCCAGGCCGAACTCGGTCTCCTCGGACACCGTTCGGTCGCCGTCGACCTTCCGGGGCACGGGTTCGCCGCGACGTATCCGCGGGCCTATCAGGCGCCGCAGGATCTCGGAGGGCTCGCCACCGCGCCCGGGGCCATCAAGGGCGTCACGCTCGCCGACAACGCCGCGCACCTCATCGGGATACTGGAGCGGGCCAAGCGGAACGGGCCCGTCATCCTCGTCTCGCACAGCCGCGGCGGCATGACGGCCACCGTCGCGGCCAACCGGCGGCCCGACCTGATCGACCGCATCGTCTACGTCTCCGCCTGGTGCCCCGTCGACCTCGACGTCAGCGCCTACTACGCCGAGCCCGAGATGGCCACGGTCGACGCCGCAGGGCTGGCATCGGCGATGGTCGGGAACCCCGCCGAACTCGGCCTGCTGCGTTCCAACTTCCGCACCGCCGACCCCGGCGTCCTCGCGGCCTTCAAGGCGGCCTTCCTCGCCGACGGGACGGACGAGGAGTTCATGGTCTTCCTCAACACCTTCCAGCCCGACGAGAACCTCGACGCCGGCACACTCGACGACCGGGCGCAGCCCGACAGCTGGGGGCGGATCCCCAAGTCGTACGTCCGGCTGACCGAGGACACCAGCGTGCCGCTCGCCATGCAGGACCGGATGATCCGCGAGGGCGACGCGCTGACGCCGGAGAACCCCTACGACGTCCGTACGCTCACCAGCAGCCACCTGAAGTGGCTGGTCGACCCGGCGCCGGCGGCCCGAGTGCTGGCTGAAATCGCCGCGCTCCTGCCTGCCGAGTCGTGAGCGGAGCCGGACGAGGAGAGCGGCGGCGGTGACAGTGCCGGGGTGGACGTGCCCTCGCTCGTCCTGTCGGTAGCCCGGAGGCCGTCCGCCGCGTGAACCCCGACGCAGGCGGGCGGCCTTGTGGTCCTTCTTCTCCGGGCTGACGGGCCGGATGCCGCGCCCGCGTAGTCAGGGAGCGTCGGGCGAGGGCGCCCCGGGCTCGGGCCCGGTGGTCGGGTCGCGGGTGAGCAGGTAGCGGGCGCCGGGTCCGGCTGCGCCCGCGCGGTCGCCGGCGTTGTAGAGGGCGCAGCGAGTCAACGACAGACAGCCGCAGCCGATGCATCCGGACAACTTGCGCTTCAGCAGTTCGAGTTCGGCGATCTGCTCGTCGATCCGGCTGCGCCAGGACTCGGCGACCAGGTTCCACTCGGTGCCGCTGGGCGCGGGGCGCTCGGGGAGACGGTCGAGGGCGACCCGCGCCTCGTCCAGCGAGAGGCCGACCCGCTGGGCGGCGCGGACGAAGGCGATCCGGCGCAGTGTGGTGCGGGTGTAGCGGCGCTGGCCGCCGGCGGTGCGGGTGGCGTGGATGAGACCGAGGCTCTCGTAGTACCGCAGGGCGGAGGTGGCGAGGCCGCTGCGCTCGGCGAGCTGGCCGATGGTGAGCAGGTCGTGCCGGGACGGTCCGGTCGCGGGGCCGTGGTCGGGGGTCGCGGTCATGGGTGCCCACTGTAGCCGCTTGACTTCAAGTCGACTTGAAGTTGCAGCATCGTGGACGTGACGACGAAGACGATGAGCATGGCGGACGTTCAGTTCGAGGACCTCCCGGGCCTGATGGGCCTGATGACCGGCGCCGAGAAGCACGGCCCGGCCGCGACCTCCACCCTGGACGCGATCTGGGTGCTGTACGACCGGGTGCTGCGGGCGACCCCGGAGACGGTCGAGGCGCAGGACCGGGACCGCTTCCTGCTCTCCAAGGGCCACGGCCCGATGGCGTACTACGCGGTGCTCGCCGCCAAGGGCTTCCTCGACCCGCAGGTGCTGCCGAGCTTCGGCGCGTACGACTCGCCGCTCGGCCACCACCCGGACCGCACGCTGGTCCCGGGCGTGGAGATCGCCTCCGGCTCGCTCGGGCACGGGCTGCCGCTCGGCGTCGGTACGGCGCTCGGGCTGCGCGCGCAGGGCCTGACCGACCCGGCGGTGTGGGTGCTGATCGGGGACGCGGAGTTCGACGAGGGCTCCAACCACGAGGCGGTGGCCTTCGCCGGCGCGTACGGGCTGGACCGGCTGCACGTGCTGGTGATCGACAACTCCTCGGCCACGCACGGCTGGCAGGGCGGCATCGCGGCCCGGTTCGCCGCCGAGGGCTGGTCGACCGCGACGGTGGACGGCCGCGACCACGAGGCGCTGTACCGGGCCTTCACCGCCGAGCACCCGGGCCGCCCGCACGCGGTGGTCGCCCGCGTCGAGCCCAAGAACGCCTGAGCTCAAGAACTCCCGAGCTCAAGAACACCTGAGCCCAGGAACGCCCGAGCCCAAGATCTCCTGAGCCCAAGATCTCCTGACACAACACCCCCACCGCGAAGGGCACTTCACCGATGGACACCATGCGCGACCGCTTCATCGACATCACCACCCGCCTGCTGGACGACGACCCCCGCCTGGCCCTGGTGCTCGCCGACATCAGCGCCGCCTCCTTCGCCCCGGCGAAGGAGCGCCACCCGGACCGGGTGATCAACGTCGGGATCCGCGAGCAGCTGCTGATCGGCGCGGCCGGCGGCCTGGCGCTGACCGGTCTGCGCCCGATCGCGCACACCTTCGCCAGCTTCCTGGTCGAACGGCCCTTCGAGCAGGTCAAGTTGGACCTGGTCCACCAGGGCGTCGGCGCCGTACTGGTCAGCGCGGCCGGCTCGTACGACTGGCCGGCCGGCGGCCGCACCCACATGTCCCCGGGCGACGTGGCGCTGCTGGACACCCTGCCCGGCTGGACGGTCCACGTGCCCGGCCACCCGGACGAGGCCGAGCAGCTGCTGCGCCACGCGTACGCGGACGGCGACCGCAACGTGTACGTCCGGCTCTCCGCACACCAGAACGCGGCGCCCGTACCGGTCGAGCCGGGCCGCTTCACCACCGTCCGCAAGGGCTCGCGCGGCGTGGTCCTGGCCGTCGGGCCGATGCTGGACGTGGTGCTGGCGGCCACCGAGGGCCTGGACGTCACCGTGCTGTACGCGGCGACGGTCCGCCCCTTCGACGCGGCCGGGCTGCGCGCCGCCGTCCAGGACACCCGAGCGGACGTCGTGCTGGTCGAGCCGTACCTGGTCGGGACCTCCGCCAACGAGGCGCACGCGGCGCTGGCGGACCGCCCGCACCGCGTGCTGGCCCTGGGCGTGCCGCGCGAGGAGCACCGGCACTACGGCTCGGTCCCCGAGCACCTGGCCGCCTACGGCCTGGACGCGGCCTCGCTGCGGGAGCGGATCGCCGCGTTCATGTGGTGAATCAGCCGGTCAGAACGATCGCCACCGCATCCGCCCCCAGCCGCACCGCCGTCCCCTCCGGCGAAGCCTCCCCGAAGGCCGCGAGCACCTCCCGCCCCGCGGCCTCCAGTGGCAGCGCGGCGCCGTCGGCACCCAGGTTGACCGCCACCCGGTACGGGCCCCGGTGCACGACCAGCCACCGAGCCGCCTCGTCGTACGCCACCCGCACCGCGCCCAGGTCGGGGTCGGAGAGCTCCGGCCGCTCCCGCCGCAGCCGGATCAACCTCCGATGCCAGTCTAGGAGTTCGGTGTGCGGGACGCGCCGCGGCTCGGTCCAGTCGAGGACGGAGCGCAGCACGGTGGCCGGCTCCTGCGGGTCCGGGACGGTCTCGGCCTGCCAGCCGTGTTCGGCGAACTCCCGCCGGCGGCCCTGCCGGACGGCGTCGGCGAGGCCGGGGTCGGTGTGGTCGGTGAAGTACTGCCACGGGGTGGCGGCGCCCCACTCCTCGCCCATGAAGAGCATCGGGGTGAACGGCGAGGTGAGCACGAGCGCGGCGCCGCAGGCGAGCCGGCCGGCGGTGAGGCTGGTGGAGATCCGGTCGCCGAGCGCCCGGTTGCCGATCTGGTCGTGGGTCTGCAGGTAGCCGAGCAGCCGGTGCCCGGCGGTGTGCGGTGCGAACGGCCGCCCGTGGCTGCGGCCGCGGAACGACGACCAGGTGCCGTCGTGGAAGAACCCGCGGGTGAGCGTCTTGGCGACGGCGGCGAGCGGGGCGCGTGCGAAGTCGCCGTAGTAGCCGTGGGATTCGCCGGTGAGCGCGGTGTGCAGGGCGTGGTGGAAGTCGTCGCTCCACTGTGCGGCGAGGCCTTGGCCGCCGGCCTCGCGCGGGGTGGTGGTGCGCGGGGTGTTGAGGTCGGATTCGGCGATCAGGAACAGTGGCCGGTTCGAGGAGATCACCAACTTCTCGACCTCGCCCGTGAGTTCCTCCAGGAAGTGCACCGCCCGGTCGTCCGCCAGCGCATGCACGGCGTCCAGCCGCAGGCCGTCGATCCGGTAGTCGCGCAGCCAGGCGAGCGCGCTGCCGGCGAGGTAGCGGCGCACCTCGTCCGAGCCGGGGGCGTCCAGGTTGACGGCGGAGCCCCACGGCGTGTGGTGCCGGTCGGTGAAGTACGGGCCGTACGCGGGGAGGTGGTTGCCGGACGGGCCGAGGTGGTTGTGGACGACGTCCAGGATCACCCCGATCCCCTTGCGGTGCGCCGCGTCAACGAACCGCTTCAGCCCCTCGGGGCCGCCGTACGGCTCGTGGACGGCCCACGGCGAGACGCCGTCGTAGCCCCAGCCGTGCTTGCCGGGGAACGGGCAGACCGGCATCAGCTCGACGAAGTCGACGCCCAACTCGACGAGGTGGTCGAGGTGTTCGGCGGCGGCGTCGAAGGTGCCGCGGACGGTGAAGGTGCCGACGTGCAGCTCGTACACGACCGCTCCGGGCAGCGGGCGGCCGCGCCAGCCGGTCCGCGACCAGCGGAACGCGGCGTGGTCGACGGGCCGGCTGGGCCCGTCCGGGCCGTACGGCTGCCAGGCCGAGCGCGGGTCGGGCAGCGGCGGGCCGCCGTCCAGCCGGAACGCGTAGTCCCCGTCCGGCGCCTCCCCGGCCCACCACCCGTCCCGGTCGGCGCAGCGGGCCAACGGGTGGGCGGAGCCGCCGACCTCGACCTCGACCCGGTCGGCGGCGAAGGGGGCCCACACCTCGTACCGGCTCATTCCCCGCCCCTCCTCGTCAGCAGTGCCACCGGGTGCGTCGCCAGCAGCTCGGCGACCGGCAGCGCGCCCGCCGGGTACGTCCGCAGGGTCAGCTCGTCCGTCCACGGCCCGCCCTCGGGCAGCTCCAGGACGGTGCCGCGCCAGCCGCCGGCCCGCTCCAGGCTGTAGGGCAGCCGGGTGACGGCGGTGACCACGTCGTCGCCGCGGGCGAAGGCGAGCAGGTGGTCGTTGGTGAGGCCGTCGGCGGTGAGCGGCCGGTAGGGGCCGAGCGGGCGGGAGCGCCGCAGATGCAGGGCCGTCGCGGTGAGGTGGAGCTTCTCCCGGGCGAGGTCGCCGGGGCGCGGGGTGGCCGCGTCGGTGAGCCGGACGGCGAGCGCGCCGAGGTCCACCACGCCGCGGTTGTCCGGGTCGACCAGGGTGTACAGCGGCTCCTCGCTGCCCTGGTAGAGGTCGGGCACGCCGGGCACGGTGAGGTGCAGCAGCGCGGCGGCGAGGGTGTTGGACCGGGCGTACGGCGCGAGGGCGTGCACCCGGCCCTCGATCCGGGGGAGCAGCCCGGGGTTGCCGTGGACGGCGCGGGCGCGGTCGGCGAGCGCCTGCTCGAACCGGGTGTCGGGGGTGGTCCACGAGGTGTGCAGCTTGGCCTCGCGGGCGGCCTTGAGGAGGGCGGCGACGAGGCGGTCCGGGCCGATCGGCCAGGCGGCGACGAGGGTGTTCCAGAGCAGCCAGTCGCCGTCCCGGTCGCCGCCGGGCCCGGCAGCGGTGGACCAGGCGTCGGCCTCGGCGGCCCAGGCCGCGGGTTGCTCGGCGAGCACGGCGAGGCGGGCGCGGGCGTCGGCGCTGCGCTTGGTGTCGTGGGTGGAGAGCACGGTCATGCTGTGCGGCCAGGTGCGTTCCAGGTACCGGCACCAGTCGTGGAACTCCGTGGGGTGCAGGCCGGGCCGGGCAGGTTCGCCGCCGACCTCGTTGAGGCCGGGCAGGGCGTTCCACCGGTAGAAGGCGGTGTCCTCGACGCCCTTGGCGGCGACGGCGGCGGCGGTCTGCGCGAAGCGGACGCAGAACTCGTCCCGGTCCGCCCCGCGCCCCAGCTCGCCGAGCGCCAGGGCGGCGACCAGCCGGTCCGTCGGGTCCGTCGAGCCGTCCAGGGCCGTCCGCAGCTGCTCGGCCGACACCGCCGGCGCCGGCTCCCCGGGGCGCACGTACGGCCGGTACGCCGGGTAGCCGGTGAGCAGGCGCTGCAGCGACGCGCGCAGCTGCCAGGGCGCGTGGTCGGCGTGCGCGGGCTCGGCGGCCCCGATCCGCACCGCGAGCCGGACCAGCCGGTCGACCTCGGCCGCCAGCTCGCCGTGCGGCTCGGTCATCTCGGCCCGCCCGCGCCGGGCCGCCGCCACCGCCGGGTGAGGTTCCTGGCAGAGGTCGCCCGGAACGGGGGACCCGCTCAGGAACGCCTCGTACGCCCCGGCCAGCCGGCAGGCGCCCGCGTGGTCGAGGAGCACGCCGTCGATGCGGCGCAGCGCGTCGTACCCGGTGGTGCCGGCGCACGGCCAGTCGGTGGGCAGCCGCTCGTCCCCGGTGAGGATCTTCTCGACGACGGTGTAGGCGCCGCCGGTGGCCTCGGCGAGGCGGCTCAGGTAGCCGCGGGGGTCGGCGAGCCCGTCGGGGTGGTCGATCCGGAAGCCGTCCAGGACGCCGTCGGCGTGCAGCCGCAGCAGGACGGCGTGGGTGGCGGCGAAGACCTCGGGCTCCTCGACGCGGACGGCGATGAGCTCGTTGACGGTGAAGAAGCGCCGGTAGTTCAGCTCGGTGCGGGCCAGGCGCCACCAGGCGAGCCGGTACCACTGGCGGGCGAGCAGCTCGGCGAGCGGCAGCCGCTCGGTGCCGGGGCGCAGCGGGAGCGCGTGGTCGTGGTAGCGCAGCACGTCGCCGTCCACGATCAGCTGGTCGAGGACGGCGCCGAGCCGGTCGCCGAGCAGCGGGAGCAGGACGCGGCCGCGTCCGGGGGCGTCGGCGGGGCCGGGCTGGGCGGTCCAGTCGATGTCGAACCAGCGCGCGGACGGCGAGTCGGGCCCGTCCCGCAGGACCTCCCAGAGCGGCCCGTTGAGCTGTTCGGGGACGGGCACGGCCATGTGGTTGGGCACGACGTCGGCGATCAGCCGCAGCCCGTGCCGGTGGGCGGCGGCGGCGAGCTCGCGCAGCGCGGGCTCGCCGCCGAGCTGCTCGCTGATCCGGCCGTGGTCGACGGTGTCGTAGCCGTGGGTGGAGCCGGGGGCGGCCTCCAGCAGCGGGGACAGGTGCAGGTGGGAGACACCGAGGGCGGCCAGGTAGGGGACGGCGGCGGTGGCGTCGCGGAGGGTGAAGCCGGGCTGGAGCTGGAGGCGGTAGCTGGACGTGGGGACGTTGGCGGCCGGGCGGGGCTGCGCGGGCTCGGCGGCGGAGGTCATAGGTCCATGACTACCCGGGGGAGCGCCCCGCCAAGACCCGTTGCTGGCCCGAACAGGTGACCGGCGTCGTCGTCACGCCGGCCGTTGCAGCACCATCAGCGAGTGGTCGGTGAGCCACAGCGTGTCCCCGGCCTTGACCCGGGGCCCCGTGCCCGGGGCGGGCAGCCGGGGCTGCGCGGTGTCCACCACGACCTGCCACTCCTGCCCGTGATCGGCGGGCACGGTGAACTCCAGCGGCTCGAAGTGCGCGTTGAACATCAGCAGGAAGGAGTCGTCGACGATCCGTCCGCCGCGCCGGTCGGGTTCGGAGATCGCGTAGCCGTTGAGGAACACGGAGAGCGACTTGGCGTAGCTGGCGCCCCAGTGGCGCTTGGTCATCTCCTCCCCGCCGGGGGTGAACCAGGCGATGTCGGTCAGGTCGTCGTACCCGCCGGAGGCGGACGAGCCCGGCCGGGGCCGCCCGGACACCGGCCGTCCGTGGAAGAACCGCCGGCGCCGGAACACCGGGTGGTCGCGGCGCAGCCAGATCATCCCCTGGGTGAACTCCAGCAGCCGCGCCTGCGGTCCGTCCTCCTCCGGCCAGTGCACCCAGGTGAGTTCGTTGTCCTGGCAGTAGGCGTTGTTGTTGCCGTGCTGGGTGCGGCCGAGCTCGTCGCCGTGGGAGAGCATCGGCACGCCCTGGGAGAGCATCAGGGTGGCGATGAAGTTGCGCTGCTGGCGGGCTCTGAGTTCCTCGACGGCCGGGTCGGTGCTGGGGCCCTCGACGCCGCAGTTCCAGGAGCGGTTGAAGGATTCGCCGTCCCGGTTGTCCTCGCTGTTGGCCCGGTTGTCCTTCTCGTTGTAGGAGACGAGGTCGCGCAGGGTGAAACCGTCGTGGCAGGTCACGAAGTTGATGGAGGCGATCGGGCGGCGGCCGTCGTCCTGGTAGAGGTCGGAGGAGCCGGTGAGCCGGGAGCCGAACTCGGCGAGGGCGGCGTTCTCGCCGCGCCACAGGTCGCGCACGGTGTCCCGGTACATGCCGTTCCACTCCGTCCACAGCGGCGGGAAGTTGCCGACCTGGTAGCCGCCCTCGCCGAGGTCCCAGGGCTCGGCGATCAGCTTGGCCTGGGAGACCACCGGGTCCTGCTGGACGAGGTCGAAGAAGGAGGAGAGCCGGTCGACCTCGTGGAACTGCCGGGCCAGGGTGGCGGCGAGGTCGAAGCGGAAGCCGTCGACGTGCATCTCGGTGACCCAGTAGCGCAGCGAGTCCATGATCAGCTGGAGCACGTGCGGGCTGCGCATCAGCAGGCTGTTGCCGGTGCCGGTGGTGTCCTCGTAGAAGCGCTGGTCCTGGGCGAGCCGGTAGTACGAGACGTTGTCGAGGCCGCGCAGGGAGAGCGTGGGCCCCAGGTGGTTGCCCTCGGCGGTGTGGTTGTAGACGACGTCCAGGATCACCTCGATCCCGGCCGCGTGCAGCGCCTTGACCATCGACTTGAACTCCTGCACCTGCTGGCCGCGGTCGCCGGAGCAGGAGTAGGAGGAGTGCGGCGCGAAGAAGCCGACGGTGTTGTAGCCCCAGTAGTTGGCCAGGCCGAGGTCGCGCAGCCGGTGGTCGCGGACGAACTGGTGCACCGGCATCAGCTCGATCGCGGTGATGCCGAGCTTGGCCAGGTGCTCGATCACCGCCGGGTGGGCCAGCCCCGCGTAGGTGCCGCGGATCTCCTCGGGGATGCCCGGGTGGAGCCGGGTGAGGCCCTTGACGTGCGCCTCGTAGATGACCGTGCGGTGGTAGTCGGTGCGCGGCGGATGGTCGGTGCCCCAGTCGAAGTAGGGGTTGACGACCACCGAGTGCATGGTGTGCGGGGCGGAGTCGAGGTCGTTGCGGCGCTCGGGGGCGCCGAAGTGGTAGCCGTAGACGGACTCGTCCCAGTCGATGTGCCCGCTCATCGCCTTGGCGTACGGGTCCAGCAGCAGTTTCGCGCTGTTGTGCCGCTGGCCGAGGCCCGGGTTGTACGGGCCGTGGACGCGGAAGCCGTAGCGCTGGCCGGGCTGGACTCCCGGGAGGTAGGCGTGGCGGACGAAGGCGTCCGTCTCGCGCAGTTCGACGGCGGTCTCCGAGCCGTCCTCGCCGATCAGGCAGAGCTCGATCCGGTCGGCGCTCTCCGAGAACACCGCGAAGTTGGTGCCGGCCCCGTCGTAGGTGGCGCCGAGGGGGTAGGGCTGCCCAGGCCAGACCTGCATGAGTCCTCAACCTCAACTTCCTTGGTGCCGACGGATGCTGACCTATCGTCGGACAATACAGTCCGACCACGGGTCCGGACCCGGACGCTCTCTTCCCGGCCGGGTGGCCGGGCATGTGCGGCGGTCGCGAGCCGTGACGCAGGACACGGTCCGCATACTCCCCGAGATACTCCCCGAGCCTTCCCCCGGTCGCCGGGACATGTGCCCCGGGTTCGCCCGAACGGGCCTCCGGCGGCCATTCCTGTGATGAGCGGGCGCTGTGGCGGATGGGCCGGGTGGTGCGGCCGGGTCCCCTCGGCCAACCGGCTGCGGACGTGTCGCGACGAGCAGTACCCTTGATCGTCCGGCCGCCTCCGCGCTCGTGGCGATCCATCAGCAGATCCCGGTAGTAACCCAAGGCAAGACCCGAGCAGTACGACAGAAGCAACCAGGTGAGGTGGCGCATGGTGTTCCCCGCCGGCGGCCTTGGCACAGGGCCCGACGGCCCCGACCGGGGCGGTGCCCGCAGCGAGGCGCCCACGGTGGTCATGCGTCCCACCCTGACCGGCCGCTCCCCGGTGCCCGCCCAGGGCGGCCCGGTGGAGATCCCCGCCCTCGCCTGGTCCGGCGCCGAATGGGAGGACGCCTACCAGCGCGTACGCCTGTCCGGGCGCGCCTACGTCTGGCTCAACCTGGTCGAACAGCGGCTGCGCTCCCTCGTCGACGAGGTCCTGCACCCCATCTACGCCCCCGCCCACGGCGAGGACTGGGTCACCGCCGCCGCCGGGCCGGCCGGCGAGGAATGGGCCCACCGGGCCGGCGCGGTGCGCGAGGTCAGCCGCCGCAAGGGCTACCTCCTCGACCCCGCCGACGACGACCCGCTGGTCTTCCTCACCCTGCCCCAGCTGCGCGAACTCATGGTCCAGCACTGGCCCTGCTTCGAGCCCTACCTCGCCGACCGGCGCGAGATCGAACTCGCCCTGGACGAGCTGGAGGTCGCCCGGCACGTGGTCTCCCGCAACCGGGTGCTCACCCAGACCGTCCTCGCCCAGACCGAGCGCGCCGCCGCCCGCCTGCTCGCCGTGCTCGACGGCGGCACCGGCGGCGTGCCCGCCGACGTCGTGGAGTCGCTGGTGGCCGGCCGGTACGCGGACGTCGTCGCCGTGCACGCCGACCGGGTCCGCCTCCAGCGCGACCTGCCCGTCGAGGACCTGCTGGACGGCGCCCGGCGGCTGGACGCGCTCGGCATCGGCCTCGGCATGCTCTGCCAGAACTACACCGGCAAGCGGCTGGTCCGCCTCGCCGGGGAAGGCTGCCGGGTGCGGCTGCTCTTCCTCAATCCGGCGAGCAGTGCCGTCCGCCGCCGCGAACGCGAACTCGGGCTCGGGCGCAGCGAGTTGTCCCGTTCGATCGAGATGAACATCATGCACGTCCGCCGGGTGCGGGCCCGGCTGCGGGACCAGGGCGGCTTCGAGATCCGGGTCTTCGACGAGACCCCGCGCTTCACCGCCTACCTGGTCGAGGGCCCGCGCCCGGCCGGCCAGCCCGGCGGCCGCCGCCAGACCCGCGACCTCGGCGTCATCCAGCCCTACCTGCGCCGCTCCCGCGGCATGGAGTCACCCGCACTCGTCCTGCGCGGCGGCGCCGGCCAGCAGCCGGGCGGCACGGAGGCCGGGCTGCTGGAGGTCTACCGCGAGGAGTTCGAGGGCGTCTGGGGGGACTCCCGGCCGGTGTCGTGAACCCCGGTGTCGTGAAGGTCGCGCTGCTGCCACCGGCGCTCGCCGAACGGGGCCTGGTCTTCCACCCCTTGGACGGGGACTCCGCCGCCGAGGCCTTGCTGCCGGCATTCGCCGCGCAGCTCCTGGAAGGGGAGCTGACGCCCCGGGAGCTGACCAGCGGGGTTCACCGGCGCTTTCGGGTACCAACTGGACGCGGCGGTGTCGCTCGCGTGCCTCAACGACGCGTACGACCTCCTCGGCTACACCCACCGCACCCATGAGGACATCGACGCCGACGTCCTGGTGGAGGCCAGCCGCCTCACGCGGGAAACGTTCCGGCAACTGAGCCGGCCGGGCCGTCCTGCGCGCCGCTCGGCACCCCCGCGCCCGGGCCCGGGTGACCCGGGGAGCCGGGTTGTCGGTGGTGCGGGCGATGATGAGGGCTGTTTCGACCAGCAGGACGGAAGGACGCACCCTTATGAGCTGGTGGCAGCAGCCACTGGTCGGCTTCGACCTGGAGACCACGGGCACCGACCCGGCCGTGGACCGCATCGTCACGGCCGCGCTCGTGGACACCGTCGGAGCCCGCCGGCTGAGAGCCGCCGGCTGGCTGCTCGATCCCGGGGTGCCGATCCCCGCGGAGGCGGAGGCGATCCACGGCATCGGCGACGACGTCGCCCGGCGCAAGGGCCGGCCGGCCAAGGAGGCGGTGGAGGAGATAGCCGCCGCGCTCTGCGAGCGGCTGGCGGCGGGGCGTCCGGTGGTCGCGTTCAACGCGCCGTTCGACCTCTCGCTGCTCGACGCCGAGCTGCGCCGCCACGGGCTGGCGCCGCTCGCCGAGCGCCTGGGCGGGCCGGTCGGGCCGGTGCTGGACGCCCTCGTGATCGACCGGGCCGTGGACAGGTACCGCAAGGGCTCGCGCACACTGCAGCGCGTCTGCGAGGTGTACGGGGTCGAGCTCACCGACGCGCACGAGGCCGGTAGCGACGCGCTGGCCGCCGTCCGGGTCGCCGTCGCCCTCGCCGAGCGCTACCGAGCCGAGGTGGGCGACGTCCCGCCGGCCGAGCTGCACGAGCGGCAGGTCGGCTGGTACCGCGAGTGGGCGGAGGGCCTGCAGGCGTGGCTGCGCCGGGGCAAGGACCCGCAGGCCGTGATAGACCCGCGCTGGCCGCTGCGGTAGCGGCCGGCGCGAGCGTCCGCTCTGCCGGACTGATGAATGCCGTGCCGTTCGGCGAACTCCTCGGCGGCGCGGTGGAGTTCGCCCGGTGAGCGCCTGTCTCTGACCGGCAGTCAGGAGAGCCGGTGCCGATGACGGCACCGGCTCAGCCGACTGTCAGAGCCGCCTACGCCGCCGGGAAGTCGAAGGTGTACCCCTGCGCGATCAGCCAGGGCAGCAGCTGCTTGAGTGCGGCCACGGTCTGGCTGCGGTCGCCGCCGCCGTCGTGCATGAGGATCACGCCGCCCGGCTTGAGCTGGCTCTGCACGGTGGAGACGATCGCGGGCACGCCGGGGCGGGACCAGTCGCGCGGATCGACGGACCAGCCGAGGGACTTCATGCCGAGGCCGGCCGCTATGTGCTCGTTATCGGCGTTGAAGCCGCCGCCGGGCGCCCGGAACCAGGTGATCTCGGTGCCGGGTCCGGCGGCCTGGACGATCATGTCCTTCGCGCCGGAGATCTCGGCCACGGCCTTGTCGTGCGGCAGCTTCGCGAACGGCTGCGGGTGGTGGACGGAGTGGTCGCACAGCCGGTGCCCCGCGGCGAGGACGCGCTTGACCATGGCCGGGTTGGCGGCGGCGTTCTCGCCGACCTCGCAGAACGTGGCCTTGACCCCGTACTGGGCGAGCAGGTCGAGGATCTGCGGGGTGGCCGGGCCGGGGCCGTCGTCGAAGGTGAGCGCGACGGTCCGGCCGCCGGACGCGGTGGAGCCGATCACCGGGAGGGGCCCGCCGGGCGCGGGCGGGGCCGCGGGGGTGCCCGGGGGCGTCGCCGACGGGCTGCCCGTGGTGGGCGTCGCGGCAGGGCCGGTGGGCTGCCCCGGCGTCTTCGGCGTCTTCGGGCTGACCGGCGGGGCGGCGGGGCTGGCGGAGCCGGCGGGCACGCCGTCCGAGCCGGGCGTGGCCGTGCCGGGCGCGGCCGAGATGGTCGGCGCCGGAGCGGTGGTGGGCTGCAGTGTGATCGGGTTCTGCGCCGCGGACGAGCCGCTCGGCGTCGGCTGGAGGGCTCCGTTGGCGGTCCCGCACGCGGCCAGGCCCAGGGCGGCGGCCATCGCGAGGCTGCCCGTGATCAGGTGGCGGCGGAGTCGGGCCGAGCGGTGCGGCGAGGCGGGCCGGCGGGCGGCGGGCTGGGGCATGGCGGCGGCTCCTGGGGTCCTGAGGCGGGTGCCGTTCCTCTCGGTCAGGATGACTGTCCGATAGGACGCCGATCGTACGTGGCCCGGTTGCGGGCCGGACCGATCCGCCGTGGGAGCCTTCTCACACGCGCGAGAGTTGGCGCGTTCGTACCGCCTCGGGTACCGGCACCGGCGCCAACTCCCCCATCAGCCCCATCAGAACGGGTACCAGCGCACCTCCGCCGCGCCGTCGCGCAGCGAGTCGACCCGGCGCCCGAACTCCGCCAGCGCCGCCGGGTTGCCCGGCGCCTGCTGCGCCACCCACGAGGCGGCGGCCGTCTCCCGGGCCCCGCGCAGCACCGCGAACCCGGGCCAGTCGCGCACGTCCCAGCCGTACGCCTCGGTGAACGCCCGGTACTCCCCGCCCGGCACGCCGTACCGGTCGTGGCTGAGCGCGAGGACCACGAGGTCGTGCTCGCGCAGGTCGTGCGAGACGTTCTCCAGGTCGAGCAGGACGGGCCCGTCCGGGCCGACGTGGACGTTGCGCGGCAGCGCGTCGCCGTGGATCACGCCCGGGTGCAGCTGCGGGGCGAGGTCGGGCAGGGCGGCGGCGAAGGCGTCCCGACGGTGGCGCAGGAACGCGACGTCGGCCGGGTCGACGTGCCCCTCGGCGGAGGCCAGCCAGCGCTCGACCGGGGCCAGCAGGTCGCGCGCGGCGAGCGGGAAGGGCGGCAGCGGCAGCCGGTGCAGGGCGCGCAGCAGCGGGGCGAGGTCGGCGGGGCGGGCGGGCCGTACGGCGGGGGCGAGCCGGTGCCAGAAGGTGACCGGGTGCCCGTGCGCGAGCTGCGGCTCGGGCGCCACCGCGCCGTACGGGCGGACCACCGGGACGTCCTGGCCGGCCAGCCAGTGCGCGACGGTGAGTTCGCGGTGCGCCCGCTCGTACAGTTCGGGCCCGCGGCCGACCTTGGCGACCACCGCCGGGTCGCCGAGGTCGAAGACGGCGTTCTCGCCGAGCGCGAGCAGCCGGGCGTCGCCGGGGCCGGGCAGGCCGGCCGACTCGCAGGCGTGGGCGAGTAGCAGCCGGGCGCGGCCCTCGTCGAACGGGATCATGGCGCTGCTCCGTTCCGCCGGTGTTCGTTCCGCGGGTGATCATCGTGCGGTTGCCGGTCGTCCGGAGACTCCCGGACGGTGATCATCATGACCCACGCGGGCCGGCCTCGCGCGGCGGGCCGCCCGTGATCAGGGTGCCGGATGGGGGTGCCGGCTCCGGGAACAACGCCAGAGGAACAAGAGTTGACTGGGAGTCGGGCTGCGGGAGCAGGTGGGGGTTATCCCTCACGGGCGACCCTGATCTCTCCTCCCCGGGGTTTAGGGACAGGCTCCACCCTGAGGGGGAGGTATCTCCACCCGGAGCACGAGGTGAACGGGTGTGCGGACGGTCCAGACTGGGACGGGGCCGTTTCGGGGCGGTCCCACACGGGGGTTGAAGCACACGGGGGCTCCTTGCCGGGCGGCAAGTAAGTACTCGTAGGATGATGCCCCAAACCTACTTACCTGCCGACCGGCAAGGCAGCGCCAGTGCGTGCTGCCCGGCCGGTCCTGCCGTCGCCCAGCGTCCCGTCCCCCAAGGGCTGCGGTGAACCATGCCCAGGAGGCATCACGAGCATGTTCCACCGACTAGGACAATTCGTCGTACGCCGCGCGTGGTGGGTGATCATCGCGTGGGTGGTCGCGGCCTACGCGCTCCTGCTCACCTCGCCGAAGATCGCCGCCCAGACCGACGAGGCGGCGTTCCTTCCCAAGCACTACGAGTCGATCCAGGCCGCCCAGGTTCAGTCCGACGCCTTCCCGACCAGCTTCACGCCGCAGGCGCTCGCGCTGTTCGAGCGCAACGACGGGGCCCCGCTCACCACGGCCGACAAGGCCGCGATCGCGAAGATCACCCAGGGCCTGACGGACCAGAAGATCGACGGCGTCGACAAGATCGTCCCGGTCAGCGACCAGACGACCTCCAAGGACGGCAAGTACGCGCTGTCCCCGATCGCCATCTCCAAGGACAAGCAGCAGGACCCCAACGACTTCGCCGACGTCGCCAAGAAGATCCGCGACGAGGGCAAGGCGACCGCCTCGGGCACCGACGTGAAGTTCCAGCTCGGCGGCCAGGCGGCGGTGGCGCTGGACCAGAAGGACGCCTCCGACTCGACCGACGGCCTCATCACGATGGCCACGCTCGTGCTGGTCATCATCATCGTCGGCATCATCTTCCGCAGCGTCCTGGCCGGCCTGCTGCCCATCCTGGTCTCGCTGGTCGTCGCCCTGCCGGGGGCCATGGGTCTGATCAACTACGCCACCGACGCGTTCGACCTCAAGTCGACGCCCGTACTGACGGCGATCCTGATCGTCGTCGTGCTCGGCGTTGGCACCGACTACTTCCTCTTCCTGGCCTTCCGCTATCGCGAGCGGCTGCGCGCCGGTGACGAGCGCAAGGACGCCGTGGTCAACGCGGTCGGCCGGGTCGGCGAGGCGATCGCCTCCGCCGCCGGCGCCGTCACCGTGGCCTTCGCGGTGCTGATCCTCTCCAGCCTCGGCATGTTCCAGGCCCTCGGCCCGGCGCTGGCCATCGCGGTCGTCGTCACCGCGCTCGCCGCGCTCACCCTGGCTCCGGCCCTGCTCACCGTCATCCCGGCCCGCGGCGTGTTCTGGCCCGGCAAGAAGTGGATGCAGGAGCCCAGCGACGCCCGCTTCACCGCGATCGGTCGCATGGTGCAGAAGCGCCCGGCCGCGGTCGCGGTCGCCTCCGGCGGTGTGCTGCTGGCCCTGTCCGTCGGCGCGCTGAGCTACAACGGCCTCTTCGACATGGCCGGCAGCTCCATGCCGAAGGAGAAGGAGTCGATGGTCGTCCAGGACAAGCTGGCCAACGGCTTCTCCAAGGGCGCTGCCGACCCCAGCCACGTCTACCTCAGGAGCACCGGCGGCGCGAAGCTGGACCCGGCCTCCTTCCAGGACTACGCCAGCAAGCTCGGCGCCGTGCCGGGTGTGGCGACGGTCATACCGAAGCCGCAGGTCAGTGAGGACGGCAAGACTGCCGAGTTCACCGTCATGCTCAAGGACGAGCCGTCCAGCAACGAGGCGATCGACACGGTCACCGAGCTGCGCGAGGTCGCCCACTCCCAGGCGCCGTCCGGCACCGAGGCGAAGGTCGGCGGTCTGACGTCGATCTTCAAGGACATCAACCTGGCGATGACCCACGACTACGAGCTGGTCTTCCCCATCGCCGGCCTGCTGATCCTGCTCATCCTCGGCCTGCAGCTGCGCAGCGTGGTCGCCCCCTGGTACCTGATGGCCTCGGTCGGCCTCGGCTTCACCGCCACGCTGGGCGCCAGCACGCTGATCTTCCAGAAGATCGGCAACGAGCCCGGCCTGATGTTCATGCTGCCGATCCTCATCTACCTCTTCGTGGTGGCGATCGGGACCGACTACAACATCCTGATCATCGCCCGCCTGCGCGAGGAGGCCCGCGAGGGCCGCGAGCCGCGCGAGGCGGCCCGCGAGGCGCTGCGCCACGGCGGCCCGACCGTCGCGGCGGCCGGCTTCATCCTGGCGGCCTCGTTCGCGACCTTCATGCTCGCGGGCAACAGCTTCATGATGGAGTTCGGCTTCGCCATGGCCTTCGGCATCATCCTGGCGGCCTTCGTGATGGCGATGTTCTTCACCCCGGCGCTCACCGCGCTGATCGGCCAGCGTGCCTGGTGGCCCGGCCACGGTGCCGACGCCGGCCACGGCGCTGGCCCCGCGCCGGTGGCGGGTGCGCACGGCGTGCCGGAGCCGGCCGGGCGGCGCTGACCGTCCGCGCCCGGTGGAACAGGCGGCGTCCCGCTTCGGCGGGGCGCCGCCTGCCCCTTTTCGCGGGCCGGCAAACGTGATCTCCCGGGCACGGAAATCCCCGGTCAGTCGGGGTTCCACCGTGCTACAGTCGAGTCAGTTGCAGTTTTGGTTCCCATGAACGTTTGTGTGCGCCTGCTGGTCCCAACCAACAGGCGCATTTGTTTTGTCCGGTGTTTCAGTCTCCGGATGGGGATCGCGGCTACTCCGGGGTTCACGCGGTGTGAATCCCTGATGCCCCAGTTAGAAGGAGACGGTTATGGCTACCGGCACCGTGAAGTGGTTCAACAGCGAGAAGGGCTTCGGCTTCATCGAGCAGGCCGAGGGCGGCCCGGACGTGTTCGCCCACTACTCGAACATCGCCGCTCAGGGCTTCCGTGAGCTGCTCGAGGGCCAGCAGGTCGAGTTCGACGTGACCCAGGGCCAGAAGGGCCCGCAGGCCGAGAACATCCGCGTCATCGGCTGACGTCAGCCTCCGCGCTGACTCGCGATCTCGCGAAGCGGGGGCCCGCACCACACGGTGCGGGCCCTCGCCCATGCCGCCATACGGCCGGGGCGGCGCACTCCCCACCGACGGCCGACCAGCCCGGGCGACCGGGCTGCCGACCGACGAATGGAGACCCCGTGACCACCCCTGCCCGCTCGCCCCGCGACCGCGGCCCCCGCACGACCGGCCCGCGCACCGACGCCGCCCGCACCGGCCGTACCGACGCCGGCTCGCGCGCTCGCAAGCCGCGCGGCCGCAACGCGGCCCCCAAGACTTCGCGCGCCGCCGCGCCCGCGCCCGCCGACTTCACCGTCGTCGAGGGCACCCCGGCCCGGCCCCCGGCGGCCACCTTCGCCGAACTCGACCTGCCGAAGGCGATCCTGGCCGCGCTCACCCGCGAGGGCGTCACAGAGCCGTTCCCGATCCAGGGCGCCACCCTGCCCGACTCGATCGCCGGCCGCGACGTGCTCGGCCGCGGCCGCACCGGCTCCGGCAAGACCCTCGCCTTCGGCCTGCCGCTGCTCGCCCGCACCGCCGGCCGCCGCGCCGTCGCTCGCCACCCGCTGGCGCTCGTCCTGGTCCCCACCCGCGAGCTGGCCCAGCAGGTCACCGAGGCGCTCACCCCGTACGCGACCGCCGTCAACCTGCGGATCACCACCGTCGTGGGCGGCATGTCGATCGGGCGGCAGGCCAACGCCGTCCGCCGCGGCACCGAGGTCCTCGTCGCCACCCCGGGCCGGCTCGACGACCTGATCGGGCGCGGCGACGTCATCCTCTCCGACGTCGCGATCACGGTCCTCGACGAGGCCGACCAGATGGCCGACATGGGCTTCCTGCCGCAGGTCACCAAGCTGCTGGAGCAGGTCGCCGAGGACGGGCAGCGGATGCTCTTCTCCGCCACCCTGGACCGCAACGTCGACCGCCTGGTCAAGCGCTTCCTGACCGACCCGGTGACCCACTCGGTCGACCCGTCGGCCGGCGCGGTCAGCACCATGGACCACCACGTCCTCCAGCTCGACCCGGCCGACAAGGCGTCCGCCACCGCGCACATCGCCTCCCGCGACGGGCGCGTGATCATGTTCGTGCACACCAAGCACGGCGCCGACCGGCTCGCCAAGCAGCTGCTCGCCAACGGCGTCAAGGCCGCCGCGCTGCACGGCGGCAAGTCCCAGCCGCAGCGCAACCGGGTGCTCGACCAGTTCCGGGACGGCCACGTCACCGCACTGATCGCCACCAACGTCGCCGCCCGCGGCATCCACATCGACGGCCTCGACCTGGTCGTCAACGTCGACCCGCCGGTCGACCACAAGGACTACCTGCACCGCGGCGGCCGCACCGCCCGGGCCGGCGAGTCCGGGACGGTCGTCACCCTCGTCCTGCCCGAGCAGCGCCGCGAGGTCAACCGGCTGATGACGGTGGCCGGCATCCGCCCGACCGTCACCAAGATCCGCCCCGGCGACGCCGACCTCACCAAGATCACCGGCGCCCGCACCCCCAGCGGCGTCCCGGTCACCCTCGCCGCCCCGGTCGTCGCCGAGACGCCCGAGACCAAGGCCAAGGCCGAGGGCAAGAACACCGCCCCGCGCCGCCGCCCCGGCAAGCGCTCCGGCCTGCCCACCGACGTCGACATGAACGGCAACCCGCGCCGCCCCCGCCCCAAGCAGCGCCTCGGCGGCGCCGCCCAGGGCGACCGGCCCCAGGCGGCCGGCTTCATCGGCCGCTCCTCCGGCCGTACCAAGCCCGGCAGCGGCTCCAAGTCCGGCTCCAACTACGGCACCGGACGCCAGCGCCGCTCCTTCGACTGACCCCCGGCGCCCGACGATCCGGCGCCCACGGCCCGGCACCCCTCCCGGCGAGGGGTGCCGGGCCGTTCCCGTTCCCGCCCGTCAGACCGTCACGGCCGTCGGAGCGAGCCGGCGCAGGCGATCGCCCGTCTCGGCATCACGCGGCGCGAGGACGACCAGCTGAAGGCCGCCCGCCGACTGGAGAACGTGCTGGTCGATCCGGAGCAGGCCCAACTCCTCGTGACGGATGACCTTCTCCGTACCCGCCCGCTCCTCGACCTCGTGCTCGTCCAGCCAGCGCTCCGCCTCCGGGTAGGACTCCCGCACCTGGGCGATCAGCCGCGCCAGACGGCGACCGGCGGCCGTCCCGTCACCACCGCGCTCGGCATAGGCGGAACGCAGCTGGGCCAGGAAACGGCGCGCATGCGCCTCCCACCCCACAAGCCGCGCCCGGTGGACGGCGTTGCCGAACACCACCCACGCCAGGTTGCACCGCTCCGGCGGCCGGGCCGACAGCCCGAACAACGCCTCCGCACCCGGATTCCAAGCACGGACATCCCAGTTCACGTCCATCAGGAACGCCGGCGCCGGCCACTGCGCGTGCATCAGCCGCAGCAGCGCCGCCGGCACCTCGTCCGGCGCATCCACGTCGGCGTCCAGCGGATGACCGCACGCCAAGCGGAACAGATACGCCGTCTCCGCCCGATCCAGCCGCAGCGTACGGGCCAGACTCGTCAGCACCTCCGGCGACGGATTGATGTTCCGCCCCTGCTCCAGCCACGTGTACCAGGTCACCCCCACCCCCGCCAGCAGCGCCAGCTCCTCCCGCCGCAACCCCGGCGTACGCCGCCTCACCCCGGGCGCCAACCCGACGTCCTCCGGCGTCAACCGGGCCCGACGGCTGCGCAGAAAACCCGACAACGCCTCACGGCGCTCCTCCGCCTCACCCATGTCCCCCGCCCTCTCTGGTAGTCGGACTACCAGTATCGCCACGCACTGTTGCACCCCGCCCGACCCGGCGAGGCTTGATCCCGTCAACGGACCGCACTCGCAAGGGAATTCCGATGAACCGCCAGAACCGATCGGTGCGCCGCGCTCTGATCGCCACCGCCACCGCCCTGCTCCTCGGCACCGTCGGCGCGCTGCCCGCCGCCGCGAACACCGGCTGCGCCCCGGCCGTCATCACCGGGCACGCAGCCTCGCTGGTGCCCGAGTCGGCTGTGTGGGATCCGGCCCACCACCGCTTCCTGCTCGGCTCGTTGCGGCACGGTACCGTCTCCGCCGTCCGCACCGACGGGAGCGTCCGCACCCTGGTCGACGACCCGGGCACGCTGCTGGAGGTCGCCGGTCTGCGGGTCGACGCCGCCCGCGGCCGGGTCCTCGTCACCAACCTCGACAACGGCCTCGGCGAGCGCAGCAGCACCGCCACCAACGGCCGGATCGCCGGGATCGGCGCCTACGACCTGGAGACCGGCCGCCGCCTCTTCTACGTCGACCTCGCCGCCGTGGCCGGCGACGGCGGCCCGCACCTGGCCAACGACATCGCCATCGGCCCGGACGGCACCGCGTACGTCACCGACTCCTTCGCCCCGATCGTCTACCGGGTCGGCGCGGACGGCAGCGCATCCGTCCTGGTCCACGACGACCGGCTGACCCCGCGGCCCGGCGGCTACGGCCTCAACGGCATCGTCCACCGCGACGGCCGGCTGGTCGTCGGCAAGTGGGACGACGGGACGCTCTGGCAGATCCCGCTGCACCACCCGGCCGACCTGCGGCGCGTCGAGGTCACCGGCGCGGACGGCGGCGCCCTGCTCCACCTCGACGGCCTGCTCGGCCGCCCGGACGGCAGCATCGCGGGCATCACCAACGCCTTCTTCGGCGCGGGCCGGGACGCGGAGGTCGAACTGCGCTCGGACGACCACTGGCGCACCGCCCGGCTGGCCGCCGTCCGCCCCTCCGCCGACCCCACCCCGACCGCCGTCACCGCGGGCCCGGGCGGCAGCCTCTACCAGCTGTCCGGCGGCCTGCCGGACGCCTTCGCCGGGCACCCGACGGACACCTTCACCCTGCGGCGGCTCTGACCGCCCCGGCCGGACGAGGTCGAGGACGTCGTGTTACTACGAGACGCACGAGCCAACCGAGGACGAGGTCACGAGCGCCGAACCGGTCGAGCCGCAGCCGGCCGAGTCGGTGATGATCACCACGTCGCTGCGGCTGCCCAAGCCGGGTCCCATTAGCCGGTGAGGGCGGGGAGCGGAAGCGGCGCACGGCGGGCCTCGTCGTAGCGGGTGAGGAGGAGGGCGGCGAGTTCCGGGGCGGGGCCCAGGACGTCGGCCACGAGGTCCGCTGCGGCTGCCGCTTCGGTGATCCGGTCGGGGAGGCGGCCGGGGGCGAGGAGGTAGGGGGCGACGGCGGTGCGGCGGGCGCCCGTGGCGCGCAGGGCGGCGAGGGCGTCCGGGACGCGGGGACCGGTTCCGGCGGCGTAGGCGACCTCGACGGCGGCCCAGCCGCGGGTGCGCCGCCACTCGGCGGCGACGGCGCGGGTGGCGGCGTCGGCGGCCGGGTCGGAGGAGCCGGCGGCGGCGAGGACGACGCCGGTGCGGGCCCGGACGGTGGGGGAGGCGACGTCCAGCCCGGCCTCGGCTAGCCGCCGGTCGAGGGCGGCGAGCAGCAGCGGGGACGGGCCGAGGACGTCGGCGACGGGCAGGGCGGCGCCGGCGGCCCGGAGCGCGGCGGGGATGTCGTGCTTGGCGTGGAAGGCCCGGTTCAGCAGGAGGGGGACGGCCACCGCGCCGTCGAGCCGCGCGACGACCTGCGGGATGCGCGGCGCGCAGTGGTCGAGGTAGGCGGTGGCGATCTCCAGCCCGGGCCGCCGCGCCCGCACCCCGTCGACGAGCGCCGCGACCGTGGCGGCGTGCCGCGGGTCGCGGCTGCCGTGCGCGATGAGGAGGAGTGCGGGCACCGGCGGCTGCCTCACTTGACCGCGGCCACCAGGCCGCGGTTGCGCAGCACCCGGCGCTCGACCGGGGTGAAGACCAGCAGTTCGATGGCGATGCCGACGAACAGGATGAGGATGATGCCGAGCAGCACCCCCGCCATGTCGGAGAACTCGCGCTGGTTCTCCAGGTACCGGCCGAGCCCCAGGCCCAGGTCGGGGGAGGAGGCGACGAGTTCGGCGGCCATCAGGGAGCGCCAGGAGAACGCCCAGCCCTGCTTGAGCCCGGCGAGGTAGCCGGGCAGTGCGGCGGGGATCAGGACGTGCCGGGCGCCGGCCAGGCCGGTGGCGCCGATGGTGCGCCCGGCCCGCAGGAACAGCGGCGGCACCTGGTCGATGCCGGCGACGAGGCCGTTGGCGATGGACGGGACGGCGCCGAGCAGGATGACGGCGTACATCATCGAGTCGTTGATGCCGAGCCAGATGACCGCGGCCGGCACCCAGGCCACCGAGGGCAGCGACTGCAGGCCCTGCAGGACCGGCCCGATGGCGGTGCGCACCGGCCTGACCCGGGCGACCACCAAGCCGATCGGGGTGCCGATGGCGACGGCGAGCAGGAAGCCGGACAGGCCGCGCCAGACGCTGGTCCAGATGATCGAGAACAGCGTGCCCTGGTACCAGAGGTCCTGCGCGGAGTGCCACACGTCCGCCGGGCTGGGCAGCTTGTACGCCGAGGTGAGGTGCAGGCTGTACGCGCCCTGCCAGAGCGCGAGCACCACCAGCACGCCGATGAGCGGCGGCAGCGCCTTCTGCCGCAGCACGTCGCCGAGCGAACTGCGCTGCGCGGAGACGGAGTCGAGCGCGTCGAGGCCCGCGCCGACGTCGGCGCTGTCGCCGGCGTTGTCCCCGGGCCGGGTGAGCGTGGTGTCAGTGCTGGACATGGCGACGGATCTCCCCACGCAGTTCTTCGGTGATCTCGATGGACAGGTCGGCGACGCCCGCGGACTCGATCCGGCGCGGCTGCGGCAGGTCGATCCGCCACTCACGGGCGACCTGGCCGGGGCGGGAGGAGAGCAGGACGACGCGCTGGGCGAGCCGGACGGCCTCCCGCACGTTGTGGGTGACGAACAGGACGGACAGCTGTCGCTCGGTCCAGATCCGGGTGATCTCGTCGTGCAGCACGTCGCGGGTGATGGCGTCGAGCGCGGCGAACGGCTCGTCCATGAGCAGCACCTTGCTGCCCTGGGCGAGCGCCCGGGCCATCGCGACGCGTTGGCGCATGCCACCGGACAGCTCGTGCACGCGCTTGCCGTAGGAGCCGTTCAGGCGGACGAGTTCGAGCAGCCGCTCGGCCTCGGGGCGGCGCTCGGGGCGGGGGACGCCGGCGAGCTTGAGGGCGAGTTCGACGTTGCGGCCGGCGGTGAGCCAGGGGAACAGCGCGTGCTCCTGGAACATCAGCGCGGGCCGGCCGCCGGGCACCTCGATGCTGCCGCGGGTGGGCTGGTCGAGGCCGGCGACCAGGTTGAGCAGGGTGGACTTGCCGCAGCCCGAGGCGCCGAGCAGGGTGACGAACTCGCCGGGCGCGACGTCGAGCGTGATGTCGTCCAGCACGTGGGTCTGCGCGCCCGGCCGGCCGAAGGACTTGTGCACGTGCGAGATCCGGACGGCGGGCGCGGCGGCGCGGGCGTCGTCGGCGGTGGTGTCGGTGCCGGTGGTGTCGGTGGCGTCGGCCGAGGTGGTCAGTGCCGGGGTCATCCGGGCACCTCCTGCGGTGAGTGGTCGTGGGCCCCTCCTGCCCGTCGGCGGGCGGGGCGGGATGGCTGCGAGGTCGGGTGCCGGGGTCCGGCCCCGCCCGTCCCGGTGGGCATCGATCGGGGATCGACCGGGCAGGCGGGAGGCCGGACCGCGGAGTCGGGGGCGGGCGGCGGCGCTACCTGGCGGCGAGTCCGGCGTCCGCCACGGGGCCCTGGCCCTTGGCCGCGAGGACCTTGTTCAGCAGAGTCAGGTCGTAGATGCCGTTCAGGTTCGCCCCCGCGCCAGCGGAACTTGATCTGGGCAGCTTGAGCAGTCCGGCGGTGACGGCGTGGTCGGCCTCGGCCTGCAGGGTGCCGGCCAGTGGGTCGTCGAGGAAGTCGATGCCCGCCCAGGCCGCGTCGAGGACGGAGGGCTCCAGCGCGTTGCCGGTGTCCTTGCGGATGGCCTCGTTGGCATCGGCCTTGGCCTTGTCGGGGTCGGCCTTGATGAAGGCGTTGGTGGTCACCGAGCCGCGCAGGACGGCCTCGACCACGTCCGGGTGCTCCTTGAGGAACTTCTGCGAGACGATGATGTTGGTGATCACGAACTTCTTGTCCGGCCAGAGGTCCTTCTCGTCGAGCAGGACCTTCGCGCCGAGGCCGACCAGCTTGGAGGCGGTGGGCTCGGGCACCCAGGCGCCGTCGACGGATCCCTGCTTGTAGGCGTCGGGGGTGACCTTGTTGTCGGTGCGCACCACCGAGACGTCCCCGGCGCCGGAGGAGGCGTCGACCTTGTAGCCCTTGCCGGAGAGGTAGTTGAGCAGCGCGACGTCCTGGGTGTTGCCGAGCTGCGGGGTGGCGATCTTCTTGCCCCTGAGGTCGTCGAGGGAGGAGATCTTGTCGGGGTTGACGACGAGCTTCACCCCGCCGGAGGCCGAACCGCCGATGATCCGCAGCGACTTGCCGTCGGACTTGGTGAAGCCGTTGATCGCGGGGGAGGGGCCGATCCAGCCGATGTCGATGGAGCCGGCGTTGAGCGCCTCGATCTCGGCCGGGCCCGCGTTGAAGACCTGGGTCTTGATCTGCGTGCCGCCCAGCTCCTTCTGGAACAGGCCCTCCTGGAGGCCGACCAGCGCGGTGCCGTGGGTGAGGTTGGCGAAGTAGCCGATCTTGACGGTGTCGGCGGAGAGCTTGCCGCCGGCGGCCGAACTCGCTGCGGCGGCCGTGGAGTCCGAAGACTTTCCGGGCGCATTGGAGCCGTACCCGCAGGCGGAGAGCAGCGCGGCGGCGGTGAGGCCGGCGACGGCGGCAGCGGCGGTGCGTCTGATCCTTCCCGCGTTGGGGCGTGTGTACGTATGCGGAGGTGTCGGGGTCGTTGCCATGGGTGGGTCCTGTTCGCGGACTGACCGTCAGTAGGCGGTCTCGGGGCGGAAGTTCGGAAGGTGGTGGTGCTCGCGGCAACGATGTGCCGGGCAAGCCGGGCGGCTGCGGGGGAGGCGGCCCGGTGACGGGGCGTTCTCAGCCCCGCCGGCCCACACATCGGGTCAGGCCGCCCTGGCCGCTGCCGAGGGCGCCGCTGCCGATGCGGCCGCCTTCCTTGTCCATGCCCGAGAACGCCTCGCTGGGCATCAGACCCAGTCCTCCTCGTCGGTGGCGTCGTTGGCGTCGGTACTGCGTACGGTGTCGAAGGCCTCGCCCGCCATGCCGGCGGTGAGGGTGGTGCCGTCGGCGGGGTCGATCAGCAGGAAGGACCCGGTGCGGCGGTTGTCGGAGTAGCTGTCGAGGGCCAGCGGCTCGGCGGTGCGCAGCACCACGTGGCCGATGTCGTTGACGTTCAACCCGTCGGCGCCGGAGCTCTGTTCGAGCTTTCCTTCCCTGACCGGCGCGGTGATGTCGATCCGGTAGGAGATCTCCTTGACGAGTGCGCGGACGGTGCGGGTGGTGTGCTTGAGCAGCACCTTGTCCCCGGCACGCAGCGGGCGCTCGTTCAGGTGGCTGACCGTGGCCTCGACGTCCTTGGTGGGGACGGGAGTTGCACCTGCCGCTATCAGGTCGCCGCGGGAGATGTCGATGTCGTCGGCGAGGCGGACGGTGACCGACTGGGGCGCCCAGGCGATGTCCGTCTCCTCGCCGAGGGCGTCGATCCCGGCGACGGTGGTGGTGTGGCCGGAGGGCAGGACGGTGACCGGGTCGCCGACGCGCAGCACGCCGGAGGCCAGCTGGCCGGCGTAGCCGCGGTAGTCGGGGTGCTCCTCGGTCTGCGGGCGGATCACGTACTGGACCGGGAATCGGGCCGGCTCGGCGCTCGGGTCGCTGCCGACCGGGACGGTCTCCAGGTGCTCCAGCAGGGTCGGGCCGCCGTACCAGTCCATGTGCGCGGACGGCTCGACGACGTTGTCACCGGCGAGGGCGGAGATCGGGACCGCGACGACGTCCTTGACGCCGAGCGAGGCGGCGTAGGCGGTGAACTCCTCGGCGATGGCGGCGAAGACGGGCTCCGCGTAGTCGACGAGGTCCATCTTGTTGACGGCGAGGACGACGTGCGGCACGCGCAGCAGGGCGGCGACGGCCGCGTGCCGGCGGGTCTGCTCGACGACGCCGTTGCGGGCGTCGACGAGGACGACGGCGAGCTCGGCGGTGGAGGCGCCGGTCACCATGTTGCGGGTGTACTGCACGTGGCCCGGGGTGTCGGCGAGGATGAACCGCCGCCTGGGGGTAGCGAAGTAGCGGTAGGCGACGTCGATGGTGATGCCCTGCTCGCGCTCGGCGCGCAAGCCGTCGGTGAGCAGTGCGAGGTCGGGCGCGTCCTGGCCGCGGCCCAGGGAGACGCGCTCGACGGCCTCCAGCTGGTCGGCGAGCACCGACTTGGAGTCGTGCAGGAGCCGGCCGACCAGGGTGGACTTGCCGTCGTCGACGGATCCGGCGGTGGCGAAGCGCAGCAGCGAGGTGGCGGTCGCATCCTGAGTGATCGTCATGATTAGAAGTACCCCTCGCGCTTGCGGTCTTCCATCGCGGCCTCGGACAGCTTGTCGTCGGCCCGCGTGGCGCCGCGCTCGGTGAGGCGGCTGGCGGCGATCTCGGCGATCACGGCCTGGATGGTGGTGGCGTCGGAGTCGACGGCGCCGGTGCAGGACATGTCGCCGACCGTGCGGTAGCGGATCAGCCGCCGCTCGACGGGCTCGTGGTCCTTGGGGCCGCCCCACTCGCCGGCGGTCAGCCACATGCCGCCCCGGGCGAAGACGTCCCGCTCGTGGGCGTAGTAGATCTCGGGGAGGTCGATGCCCTCGCGCTCGATGTACTGCCAGACGTCCAGCTCGGTCCAGTTGGAGAGCGGGAAGACGCGCACGTGCTCGCCGACGGCGTGCCGGCCGTTGTACAGCGACCACAGTTCGGGGCGCTGGCGGCGCGGGTCCCAGGCACCGAACTCGTCGCGCAGGGAGAAGACGCGCTCCTTGGCGCGGGCCTTCTCCTCGTCGCGCCGGCCGCCGCCGAAGACGGCGTCGAAGCGGCCCTTCTCGATCGCGTCGAGCAGCGGGACGGTCTGCAGCGGGTTGCGGGTGCCGTCGGGGCGCTCGCGCAGGACGCCGCGGTCGATGAAGTCCTGGACGTGGGCGACGTGCAGGCGCAGGTTGTGCTCGGCGACGACGCGGTCGCGGTAGGCGATGACCTCGGGGAAGTTGTGCCCGGTGTCGACGTGCAGCAGTGCGAAGGGGACGGCGGCGGGCCGGAAGGCCTTGAGCGCCAGGTGCAGCATGACGATGGAGTCCTTGCCGCCGGAGAACAGGATCACCGGGCGTTCGAACTCCCCCGCGACCTCGCGGAAGATGTGCACCGACTCGGCCTCCAGCGCGTCCAGGTGGGACAGCGCGAACGGCCCCCCCGAATTCTGGTTGGGGTCGTCGGCCTGCACCAGGCTCCGGGTCGCGGTGGTCATGCGAGGCCCCTCTCGGTCAGGAAGGCGTGCAGCTCGGCGGCGGACTCGGCGACCGCGCGGCCCTGCGTCTGGATCCGCAGCTCCGGCGTCGTCGGGGCCTCGTACGGGTCGTCGACGCCGGTGAGGCCGGAGAGCTCGCCGGCGGCCTGCTTGGCGTACAGGCCTTTGACGTCGCGCTCGGCGCACAGCTCGACCGGGGTGGCGACGTGGATCTCCAGGAACTCGGTGCCGGCGGCGGCGTGCCGCTCGCGGACGGCGGCGCGCGAGTCGGCGAACGGGGCGATCACCGGGGCGAGCACCTTGACGCCGTTGGCGGCGAGCTTCTCGGCGACAAAGCCGATCCGGGTGACGTTGGTGTGCCGGTCCTCGCGGCTGAACCCGAGGCCCTTGGAGAGGAACTCGCGGATCTCGTCGCCGTCCAGGACCTCGACCTTGTGGCCCTCGTGGCGCAGCCGCTCGGCCAGGGCGAACGCGAGCGTGGTCTTGCCCGCGCTCGGCAGCCCGGTCAGCCACACGGTGGCGCCGCGCTCGCAGGGGGCGGCCGCGCGGGCCGCCTCTGCGGCTCTGTCGGCGACCGGGGTGTGAGCTGTCACAGTGAAGTCCTTAGGGAGAGTTGACGATGGGTCAGAGGTGGATGCCGCACTCGGTCTTGCCGGAGCCGGACCAGCGGCCGGCGCGGACGTCCTCGCCCTCGGCGGGCTTGCGGGTGCAGGACAGCGGAGAGCAGCCGATCGAGGTGTAGCCCTCCCACAGCAGAGGGTTGAGCAGCACCCCGTTGGCGGCGACGTAGGCGTCCACGTCCTCCTGTGTCCACCGGGCGATCGGGGCGATCTTGACCTTGCGGCGCTTCGGGTCCCAGGCCACCACCGGGGTGCCGGCCCGGGTCGGGGACTCGTCGCGGCGCAGCCCGGTGGCCCAGGCGTCGTACGCGAGGAGGCCGCGGTTCAGCGGCTCGACCTTGCGCAGCGAGCAGCAGAGGTCCGGGTCGCGGTCGTGCAGGTTCGGCCCGTACTCGGCGTCCTGCTCGGCCACGCTCAGGCGCGGCGTCAGGGTGATGACGTTGACCGGCATGGTCGCGGCCACCGCGTCCCTGGTGCCGATGGTCTCGGCGAAGTGGTAGCCGGTGTCCAGGAACACCACGTCCACGCCGGGGAACACCGAGGAGGCGAGGTGGGCGACGACCGCGTCCTCCATGGAGGAGGTGACGCAGAACCGCCTGCCGAAGGTGTCGGCGGCCCACCGCAGGATCTCCTGCGGGGTGGCCTCCTCCAGCTCGCGGCCCGCTCTGGTCGCCAGCTCCTCGTAGTCAGTGCTCGTCATGCTCTGTATCCCCGTTGGTCGGATTCCCGTTGGCCGGACGCCCGTTGGCCGGTGACAGCAGACCGAGAAACTTCAACTGGAAGGCGCGGCGGCACCCGTGGCATTCCCAGGCGCCGTGGCCGGCCTCGGAGGGGCGCAGGTCCTCGTCCCCGCAGTACGGGCAGAAGAACGGCGCCGCACGCTCGCTCACTGCCCACCTCGCTTCGCTCGGCGTCCGCTTCGCGAGACGCGCCCCTCTCGATCGGTTCGCTTGCTTCGCTCGCTCACGACAGCTGCTCCTCGCTGGCCCGGGCCGCCCACTGGGCGAAGCGCTCGCCCTCGGTGCGGTCGGCCTGGTAGCGGGTCAGGACGCGCTCGACGTAGTCGGGCAGGCCGTCCTTGGTGACCTTGAGGCCGCGGACCTTGCGGCCGAAGCCGGCCTCCAGGCCCAGCGCTCCGCCCAGGTGCACCTGGTAGCCCTCGACCTGGTCGCCGTTGTCGTCGGTGACCAGCTGGCCCTTGAGGCCGATGTCGGCGACCTGGATGCGGGCGCAGGCGTTCGGGCAGCCGTTGATGTTGATGGTCAGCGGTTCGGCGAAGTCCGGCAGGCGCGTCTCCAGCTCGTCGATGAGGGTGCGGCCGCGCTCCTTGGTCTCGACGATGGCGAGCTTGCAGTACTCGATGCCGGTGCAGGCCATGGTGCCGCGGCGGAACGGCGACGGGGTGACGCGCAGGTCCAGTGCCTCCAGGCCGGCCACCACCGACTCGACCCGGTCCTCGGCGATGTCGAGGATCAGCATCTTCTGCTCGGCGGTGGTGCGCAGCCGGTCGCTGCCGTGGGCGGCGGCGAGGTCGGCGATCTCGCCGAGCAGCTTGCCGTCGACCCGGCCGACGCGCGGCGCGAAGCCGATGTAGTACCGGCCGTCCTTCTGCCGGTGGACGCCGACGTGGTCGCGCCAGCGGGCGGCGGGCTCGGCGGGCGCGGGGCCGTCGACCAGCTCGTACTTGAGGTACTCGTCCTCCAGCACCCGGCGGAACTTCTCCACGCCCCAGTCGGCGACCAGGAACTTGAGCCGGGCGCGGTTGCGCAGGCGCCGGTAGCCGTAGTCGCGGAAGATGCCGATGACGCCGCCGTAGACGTCGGCCACCTCGTCCAGCGGGACCCAGGCGCCCAGGCGCACGCCGAGCCGCGGGTTGGTGGAGAGGCCGCCGCCGACCCACAGGTCGAAGCCGGGGCCGTGCTCGGGGTGGACGACGCCGACGAAGGCGACGTCGTTGATCTCGTGCGCGACGTCGAGCAGGGGGGAGCCGGAGACGGCGGACTTGAACTTGCGCGGCAGGTTGGAGAAGTCCTTGTTGCCGATGAAGCGGCGCTGGATCTCCTCGATGGCGGGCGTGCCGTCGATGATCTCGTCCTCGGCGATGCCGGCCACCGGGGAGCCGAGGATGACGCGCGGGGTGTCGCCGCAGGCCTCGGTGGTGGACAGGCCGACGGCCTCCAGCTTCTGCCAGATCGCGGGGACGTCCTCGATCCGGATCCAGTGGTACTGGATGTTCTGGCGGTCGGTCAGGTCGGCGGTGCCCCGGGCGTACTGCTCGGAGACCTCGGCGATGGCCCTGACCTGGGCGACGGTGAGCCGGCCGCCGTCGATCCGCACGCGGAGCATGAAGTACTCGGCGTCGAGCTCGTGCGGGTCCAGGATCGCGGTTTTGCCGCCGTCGATGCCCTCCTTGCGCTGGGTGTAGAGCCCCCACCAGCGCATCCGGCCGCGCAGGTCGGCGGGGTCGATGGAGTCGAAGCCGCGGTGCGCGTAGATCGTCTCAATACGTGTCCGCACGTTGAGACCGTCGTCGTCCTTCTTGAACTGCTCGTTGGCGTTCAGCGGGGTGAAGTGGCCCATGCCCCACTGGCCCTCACCGCGGTGGCGGGTCACCTTGCGAGCCGCGGCGGGGCGGCGCGCGGCGGCGCGGTCGGCCGTGGGCTCGGCGGTCTCGGGAGAGGTGGCCATGGTGAAGTCCTTCGGGGCAGGTGGCTCTGACGCCGGGTGGGTCGCGGAGGCGTGCTCGGCGGTGCGGTGCTGCTGTGACCTGCTGATTCTCAGGAACTGGAGAGCAGTGACCGGGGCCGGGCAGGCGCCTGCGCATCCGCTTCGGCGGGGATGGCAAGGTGGGTCGCGCCGGGTGCGGTGGTGCGGCGGGGTGGGGCTCCACCTGCGCGCCGGCGGGCAGGAAAGGGGGCTCAGGTCACCGGACAGATGGCGCTGGACACGCGAAGGAGATCGACGTGGAGTCGACCAACTAGGGTGGTTCCGGCGCTTGGCATGGCAAGAGATTCGCACGGCGCACGACTCGCGGTCCACTAACGTCCGCATCCTGGACGCCTGGGTTTCGTCAGGCGAGACGCCGAACCGTTCCCGCCGCTCCCCGGCAGGCCCCCCGCTGCACGCCCGAACCCCGGGGAGATCAACCGGACGGCCCCGGCCCGATACCGTTAGCCCTGTGGAAGCAGCAGGCGATACGAGCAGATCGACCCCCGAGCGGCTGCCCCGGCGCCGGGGCAAGGGCTCCCGGCGCGCGGCCAAGCAGGCGACCTGGCGCCGCACCGCGTGGGAGCTGGTCAAGGACACCACCAACACCTGCGTCGAGTACCGGGTCACCGGCCTCGCGGCGGAGGCGGCCTTCTTCACCCTGCTGTCGATCCCGCCGCTTCTGCTCGGCCTCGCCGGCACGCTCGGCTACCTCGACGAGTTCCTCGGCGCCGGCACCATCGACCGGCTGAAGCACGACATCGTCTCGGCCTCCGGGACGGTCCTGTCGGACTCGTCCATCAAACAGGTCGTGGTTCCGCTGCTCGACGACGTGTTCGACCACACCCGGCCCGACCTCATCTCGATCGGCTTCCTGCTGTCCCTGTGGTCCGGCTCCCGCGCGCTCTACATCTTCATCGACACCATCACCGTCATGTACGGGCTCGACGGCAAGCGCGGGATCGTCAAGACCCGGCTGATGTCCCTCGGCCTCTACCTCGGCGCGCTGGTGATCGGCTCGCTGGTGCTGCCGCTGCTGATGGCCGGCCCCGGGCTGATCGAGAACGCCGTGCCCGGCATCGCCGGACTGGTCGGCGCCGCGTACTGGCCGGTGGCGATCGTGCTGCTGATCGTCTCCCTGACCACGCTCTACCACCTCGCCGTACCGGTCTCCACGCCCTGGCGCGAGGACATCCCGGGCGCCCTGGTGGCCCTCGTGGTGCTGGTCTTCTGCAGCGTCGCCCTGCGGATCTACCTGGTCAGCTCGGTCGAGGGGCCCTCGGCGTACGGCTCGCTGGCCGCGCCCGTGGCCGTCCTGCTGTGGATCTTCGTCGTGGCGCTCGCCGTCCTGATCGGCGCCGCCATGAACGCCGCCATAGACCGCCGCTGGCCCACCCTGGAGACCGCCGACGCCCGCGCCGAGAACGAGCGCGCCCACGAGGCCGCCGCCGCGGCCGTGGTCCGCGAGGTCGCCGCGCGGCGGGCCGTCGAACGGGCCCGGCGGGCGCGCGAGCTCGGCCTCGCCGACGGCGCCGAGGAGGAATGGGGCGAGGAGGACGCCGAGGACCACGACGTCCCCTCCGAGTACCCCGAGCGCTGGGCCGACGTCCTCGCCGCCGACAACCTGCGCGGCCGGCTCACCGCCCGCGGCGGCGGCCCGCACCACCGGCCCACCCCGCCCCCGCCCGACAGCGACCGGCCCACCGCCCCGCCGCCGGAGTACCCGATGCCCGACTACCCGCCCAGGCCGCCCTGGGACCAGCAGCAGCACTGAACGAAGGAGGGCCTCTCCCCCAGATGCGGGGGAGAGGCCCTCCTCGTCGTCTCGCCGTGCTCGTCAGGCGGTCGCCGGGTTCTGGTTGGGCGGATACGGCCCGGACGGGAACGGCGGCGTGTGCGGCCGGCCCGACGCCTCCGGCGCGGCAGCCGGGTGGGGCGCCGACGGGTACCCCGGCATCTGCTGCTCGGCCGACTGCGGCTGCGGCTGCGACTCGGGGGAGGGGTGCCCGGCCGGCTGCCCCGCCGAAGGCGCCTGGCGGCCCGCCTGCCGCGCCGCGGCGCGCTTGGACGCCGGCGCAGGCGCCGCGAAGTCCGTACTCGGCAATGCCGGCTCCAGCGCCGTCCGCCCCGCGGAATCGCTCAGCTTGATCAGCAGAGCCACCGTCAGCCAGTTCGCCAGCAGCGACGAACCACCCGCCGCCAGGAACGGCAGCGCCTTGCCGGTCAGCGGGACCAGCCCGCTCACCCCGCCGACGACCACGAACACCTGCAGCGCCAGCGCCGTCGACAGCCCGGTGGCCAGCAGCTTGCCGAACGGGTCGGTCAGGCCCACCGCCGTGCGAAGCCCGCGCTGCACCAGCAGCAGGTAGACCAGCAGGATCGCGGTCACCCCGGCCAGGCCCAGCTCCTCGCCGATCGTCGTGAAGACGAAGTCGCTGCGCCCGGCGAAGCCGATCAGCCACGGCCGCCCCGAGCCCAGGCCCGTCCCGGTCAGGTGCCCCGTCCCCAGGCTGAACAGCGCCTCGGCGGGCTGGTCGGAGATGATCGCCGGGTCGTGGTGCTCCTTGTAGATGTCGAGCGGGTGCAGCCACGCCTCGACACGCCCGTGCACGTGCGGCTCCACGGTGCCGACCACCGCCGCGCCGCCGACCGCCATCAACAGACCGAGCACCACCCAGCTGGTGCGCTCGGTCGCCACGTACAGCATCACGACGAAGACGCCGAAGAAGATCAGCGAGGTGCCGAGGTCGCGCTCGAAGACCAGCACCAGCAGGCTCACCACCCAGATCGCCAGCACCGGCCCGGCGTGCCGGCCGCGCGGCAGGGTCAGCCCCCAGATCTTCCGGCCGGCCAGCGCGAGCGCGTCCCGGGAGGCCATCAGATAGCCGGCGAAGAAGATCGTGATCGCGACCTTCACGAACTCGTCCGGCTCGAAGGAGAGTCCGAACAGGCGGATCCAGCGCTTGGCACCGAAGTCCTCCGGGCGGCCGGGGAAGAACGCGGGCGCGGCCAGCAGGATCAGTGCCCCCGCCATCAGCAGGTAGACGTAGCGCTGGAGGAACCGGTGGTGCTTGATCAGCACGACCACCGCCACCAGCGACACCACCACGGCTATGTACACCCACATCAGCTGCTGCGGCGCGGCGGGGATCTTCTGGTAGTCCCCCTTCCGCGAGTGCGCCGCCGCGTAGGAGATGTCCAGCCGGTCGAGCAGCATCAGCCCGAAACCCGTCAGGAAGACGCCCAGCGGCAGGATCAGCGGATCCGCGTACGGGGCGAAGCGGCGGACCGCCATGTGCGCCGCACCGGCCAGTGCGCCCAGGGAGAGGCCGTGCACCAGCAGGCCGGGCGGCATCTTGCCGGTCAGCGCCAGGTCGGCGTCGATGTGTCCCGCCAGACAGATGGCCACCGCGAGGACCAGCAGGCCCAGCTCGATGTTGCGGTGGCGGCCTGCGAGCCGGCGGCCCTCGCCGCGTGCAGTGCTTTGCACCCTTGTCGTCCCCTTGTTGTCACCCACGTGGCGTTATGCCGACGGTGCATCCTGCCAGACGAACGTGCTCCTCCGCCGGTTGCACCGAGCGCGGTACCGGGGCCAGAACTTTGCCCGGGCAAAGCTTTGACCGTACTTGGCAAAGCTTTGTTCAGCTCGCGGTATAGAGACGGGCCCTGGCGCCGGTGATCCACGACCGACCGGACATCATGGCCGGGCGCCGCCCGTTCCGCCCGGACGGCGGCGCGGCCCCACGCCCGGACGGGCGGCGGGGCGGCAGCGGCCCGGTGCGAACGAGGTGAGCGGACGGATGGACGGCGCGGTGCAGACGCTCGGCTACAGCGGGCCGCCGCCCTGGCAGTGGTCCGACCTCGCCACCTCGTGGACGGCCGAGCCGCTCGTGCTCACCCTCTCGGTGCTGCTCGGCGCCTGGTACCTGCTCGCGGTGCGCACCGTCAACCGCGCCGGGGACGAGACGTGGCAGCCGTCCCGGACCGCCGCCTTCCTCGGCGGGCTGCTGCTCTGGATCTGGGCCACCTGCTCCGGCCTCGGCGTCTACGACCGGATCCTGTTCACCGACCGCGCCGTGCAGGTCGTGCTGCTGCTGATGGTCGTCCCGCTGCTGCTGGCGCTCGGCGCGCCCGTCTCGCTGCTGGTCGAGTCCTCGCCGCAGCGGCGCCGGGAGCGGATCCTGCGGGCGCTGCGCAGCAGGCCGTCCAAGGTGCTGATGTTCCCGGCCGTCTCGACGGCACTGCTGATGGCGCCGCCGTGGCTGCTGTACTTCACGCCCTGGTACGAGGAGTCGGTGTCCAGCGCGTTCGGGAACGTGCTGCTGCACCTGGCGCTGGTGCTGCTCGGCCTCGCCTACTTCTGGCCGCGGCTGCAGCTCGACCCGGTCGGCCACGAGTACCCGCACCTGGTCGGGCTGTTCATCACCTTCGCCGAGGTGATCTTCGACGCGGGGCTCGGGATCGTGCTGATCTACGGCGGCCACCTGGTCGCCGAGCACTACTACGTGGCGCTCGGACGGCCCTGGGGGCCGAGCCTGGCGCAGGACCAGACGTGGGGCGGCAACGCGTTCTGGGTCCTGGGAGACCTGGTCGGGCTGCCGTTCCTGGCCGCGCTGGTGCGGCGGATGGTGGTCCAGGGGCGGGAGGAGACCAAGGCGGTCGACGCCGAGCTGGACGCCCGCTTCGAGGCGGCGGCCGCGCAGGCGCGCGCGGAAGGGCGGCCGGAAGAGGACGAGGAAGCCGGGATGCGGCCCTGGTGGCTGGACGACCCCAACCTCAAGCACCGGTACGGCGGCTGAGGGTACGGCGGTCGCACTCTTGGCGGCGCATCCGGGCAGCGTTTCCGCAGGTCAAAAACCCGTTGGCGCAGACGGACCGGTCGGCTAGCGTGTGACGCGTCCGGTTCGGGGGCCGTTGAGGCCAACCCGAGGAGAAGAAAGCAGGAGGTGAGCCCCGTGGTCGTTGTCGCCCCGATAGCTGCCTTGGGCAGCACTCGCGTTCACCTCCTTTTCCCGGCCGCCGGCTGACGTTTCCGAGCCAGTCGCAGCCCGCCGGGACCACTCTTCCCGAAGGGCCACTGCGTTGTTCAACGCTGCCTCCGTTCCGTCGTTCTCCTCCGTTCCGCCGTTCTCCTCCGATCTGTCGATCTCCTACGACTCCTCGCTCGATTCCTCCCTGCTCGACTCCGCGCTGTCCGGCTACGGCTGGACCGCCGCGCTCGCCGAGGACTTCGCCCCGCTCGCCGAGGCCGGCCTCGTCCCGGCCCGGATCGTCCGCGTCGACCGCGGCCGGTGCGACGCCGTCCTGGCCGACCCCGAGACGGGCGAGCCGCGCACCGTCCGGCTCGACACCCGACCGGTCGGCGACGCCGACATGATCAACTGCCCGTGCACGGGCGACTGGGCCGCCGTGGACCTCGGCGCCCAGCCGATGGCCGCCGTCGCCGCGCTGCTGCCGCGCTCCACGGCGATCATCCGCAAGGTCGCCGGCAAGCGCTCGGACGGCCAGGTGCTGGCCGCCAACGTCGACACCGTGCTGATCGCCTCGTCGCTCGCGGCCGACCCGGACCTCGGCCGGATCGAACGCTTCCTCGCCCTGGCCTGGGAGTCCGGCGCCGAACCCGTGGTCGTCCTCACCAAGGCCGACCTCGTCGACGACGCCGAGTTCATCCGCGAAGACGTCGAGGCCGTCGCGCCCGGCGTCACCGTGCTGGTGGTCAGCGCCGAGACCGGCGAGGGCATGGACGTGCTTCGCGCCTGCACGCCCGGCACCACCGCCCTGATCGGCCAGTCCGGCGTCGGCAAGTCCACCCTCACCAACGCCCTGGCCGGCGCCGACGTGATGACCGTCCAGGCCACGCGCACGGTCGACGAGAAGGGCCGCCACACCACGACCACCCGCGAGCTGACAGCACTGCCCGGCGGCGGCGTGCTGATCGACACGCCCGGCCTGCGCGAGGTCGGCCTCTACGGCGGCGAGGGCGTGGACCTGGCCTTCGCCGACATCGCGGAGCTGGCCGAGGAGTGCCGCTTCCACGACTGCGGCCACCACACCGAGCCCGGCTGCGCCGTCCAGGCCGCGCTGACCGACGGCACGCTGCCGCAGCGCCGGTGGGACAGCTACCGCAAGCTCCAGCGCGAGAACGAGTGGATCGCCTCGCGTTCGGACGCCCGGCTGGCCTCGGCCCGACTGAGGAAGTGGAAGACGATCACCAAGTCGATGCGCGGGGCGGGCAGTTCGGCTCGGCGCTGACTCGGCACCGTCTGCCGCGGCCGACTTCAGCGGGGGTCCGCAGCTGAGTGGAGGTCCTTCGCTCAGCGGGGCGTTCGCTCAGCGGGGGCGTTCGCTCAGCGGAGGTCGGCGAGCAGACGGAAGCGCTCCAGGACCACCGGAGTGGTGTCGTCCACGGTGAAACCCGGGTCACCGAGGGCGGCGCGCATCTCCGGGCCGTGCCAGAAGCGCTCGTGCGCCGAGCGCCAGGCGGCCACAGTGGCGTACCCCTCGCCCTCGTCGAGGGTGTGCCGCAGGTCCACCTCGGCGAGCGGGACCACCTGGACGTCCGTGGTCTCGATCACGGCGACCGTGCGGCCGTCAGAGTCGATCACGGCCGTTCGCTCGCCGAGCTGCGGCAGGGCGTCGCCGGCGTGCTCGTAGTCGGCGAACAGGCCGGTGGTGGTGGTCTTGGCGCCGCTGAGGACGGCCGCGACCAACTGGTCGCGCAGAGGGCCGGGGAACGCGAACTCGGCCGGGCGCAGGGCGACGACCCGTGGGTCGTCCGGGCCGTTGTAGGGCTGCTCGCTCATGCGGCGAGCGTAGCCGCCGGCCGGGCGCCGGGCCCGGGGTTATCGGGCCTGGCTGCCTGGCCCCGGCTGTCGGGCCGGCCTCCCCATCGCGGGGAGGCGTGGGGCGGGCGGCGGGTGGGAGAGACGGGCGGAAGTGTGGCGAGGGCGGAGGGGATGGGGGGCCGGGGGGGAGGGCCCCCAAAGGTCATGTCCGATTCCCGCCAGTCGACCCCCCACCGGTACCGCAGACTGGACAGCGTGATCGACGACGACATCCGGTACCGAGCCGTGGACAGCCGGGACTCCCGCTTCGACGGAGTCTTCTTCACGGCCGTCACGACGACCGGCATCTACTGCCGACCGAGCTGCCCCGCCGTGACCCCCAAGCGCGCCAACTGCGTCTTCTACCCCAGCGCCGCGGCCGCCCAGGGCGCGGGCTTCCGCGCCTGCCGCCGCTGCCGCCCCGACTCCGTGCCGGGCTCGCCCGAGTGGAACCACCGCGCCGACCTGGTCGGCCGGGCGATGCGCCTGATCGGTGACGGCGTGGTCGACCGCGAGGGCGTCGCCGGCCTCGCCAGCCGCCTCGGCTACAGCTCCCGCCAGCTCCAGCGCCAGCTCACCGCCGAACTCGGCGCCGGGCCGATCGCGCTGGCCCGCGCCCGCCGCGCCCAGACCGCCCGGCTGCTCCTCCAGACCACCGAACTCCCGGTCACCGACATCGCGTTCGCAGCCGGCTTCGCCTCCGTCCGGCAGTTCAACGACACCGTCCGCGAGGCCTACGACCGCACCCCCAGCGGCCTGCGCGCCGAGGTCGCCGCCGGCCGCCGCACGGCGACCCCGGCGGGCGGCCTCACCCTCCGCCTCGCCTACCGCGGCGCGCTCGACAGCGACCACCTGATCGACTTCCTCGCTCTGCGCGCCGTCCCCGGTGTCGAGGAGGTCATCCCCGGCACGCGCCCGGGCGTCCGCACCTACCGGCGCACCCTCGCGCTCCCGTACGGGCACGGGATCGCGGAGGTCGACGGGCTCGCGCCCGGCGAACCGTGCACCCGCGGCTGGCTGGACTGCCGGCTCCTGCTCACCGACCTGCGCGACCTGCCGACCGCCGTCCAGCGCCTGCGTGTCCTGTTCGACCTCGACGCCGACCCGGACGCCGTCGACGAGCAGCTCGGCGCCGACCCCGTCCTCGGCGCGCTGGTCCGGGATCGCCCCGGCCTGCGCTCGCCCGGCCACGTCGATCCGCACGAACTCGCCGTCCGCGCCGTCCTCGGCCAGCAGATCACCGTGGGCGCGGCCCGCACCCTGGCCGGCCGGCTCGCCGAGAAGTACGGCACCGCGCTGCCCGAGCCCAACGGCGGCCTGCGGCTGCTCTTCCCGACGGCGGCGGCACTGGCCACCGCCGACCCGGAGGACTTCGCGATGCCTGCCGCCCGCCGCCGGGCCCTCACCGGCCTGTGCGCCGCCCTCGCCGAGGGCGCGGTCCGGCTCGACGGCGGTGTGGACCGGGAGGAGTCGGCCGCCCGGCTGCTGGCCCTGCCCGGCATCGGCCCATGGACCGTCGGCTACTTGAGGATGCGGGCCCTCGCCGACCCCGACGTCTTCCTCCCCGGAGACATCGGCGTCAAGCACGGCCTCACCCGCCTCGGCGCCCCCGGCGACCCGAAGTCCGCCGCCCGCGCCGCCGAGGCCTGGGCGCCCTGGCGCTCCTACGCCGTCCACCGGCTCTGGGCCGGTCCCGCGAGCAACCGCACCGACGGGCCCGCGAGCAACCGCACCGAAACGGAGAACACCCCGGTATGAGCACCGCCAGCCCCACCACCGTCTTCACCACCATGGAGAGCCCCTTCGGGCAGCTGCTGCTGAGCGGAGTCCGGCTCGAGGGTGGCGGCCCGGCCGCGTTGGCCACCGTCACCGCCCCCGGCCAGAAGTACGCCCTCGCCGAGCCCGCCGACGACTGGGTCCACGACCCGGACGCGCTCGCCGAGCCGGTCGCCCAGCTGACGGCCTACTTCGCGGGCGAGCGCACCGGCTTCGACCTCCCGCTTGCCCCCGCAGGCACCGAGTTCCGGCAGCGGATCTGGGCCGCCCTGGACAAGATCCCGTTCGGCGAGACCGTCACGTACGGCCAACTCGCCGATCTGGCAGGCGAATCCCCGCGTGCCGTCCGTGCCGTGGGTGGCGCCGTGGGCGCCAACCCCCTCCTCATCGTCCGCCCCTGCCACCGCGTCCTCGGTGCCAACGGCTCCCTCACCGGCTTCGCCGCCGGTGTGGACCGCAAGCGCTGGCTCCTCGAACTGGAGAGCCGCACGCTGTTCTGAGCCGCACGCCGTTTTGAGTTCACGCCGTTCTGAGCTCACGCCGTTCTGAGCCGCGCGAGCCGGACATGCAGGCGGCCCGGCCCCCCGAGCGCCCGGGCCGCCGGATGCTGCTACTCCGCCCGCAGGTCGACGCGCCAGTTGTGGCTGCGCATGAAGCGCCCGGGCGGGAACTCGAAGTCGGTCTCCCCGAGGAGGGTGAACCCGGCCTTCTCGCAGACGGCGTTGGAGGCGGGGTTGTCGGTCGAGGGGAACGCGTGCAGGTAGCGGTGGCGGGCCTCGCGGCGGGCGGCCGCGACCGCGGCGCGCGTGGCGGCGACGGCGATGCCGCGGCCCTGGTAGGGCGGGAGGACGTTCCAGCCCATCTCGTGGACGGTCTCGCCCTCCCACGTCCGGGTGCCGTAGCCGACGGTGCCGACGGACTCGCCCTCGGGCAGGAGCGCGATGCGGTACATACAGCCCTGCCCGGACGGGACGAAGTCGAGGTAGCGGCCGTGCCGGACGAGCAGCTGCTCCTCGGTCTCCGGCCCGCCGACGTGCTTCTTCATCGCCGGGGTGTTGACCCGGCGCAGCAGCGCGAGGTCGGCGTCCGTCCAGGGTTCGAGGTGTACCCGTGCCGTGTTCATGGCCGGGACCGTAGCGCCGGCCGTAGTGCCAGGACCAGCGGATTATGCGGCCGGAGGGGCCGGCTCGGCGAGCGCGCGGGCGAGGTGTTCGAGGGCGGGAAGGGCCTGGACGACGGCCGCGCGGTCGGCGGGGTCGAGGGTGCCGAGGGCGCCGGCGATGCGTCGTTCGTGGGCGTGCTGCCAGTCGTCGAGCTGGCGCTGCCCGGCCGGGGTGAGGGCGATGCGGGCGGTGCGGCGGTCGCCGGGGTCGGCCTGGCGGTCGACGAAACCGGCTTCGAGGAGCTTGCCGACCAGCCCGCTGACGGTGTTGGGGGCGAGGCGCTGCCGGGCGGCGAGTTCGCCGACCCGCAGGGGTGCAGCGGCGAGCGTCTGGAGGAGTTCGACCTGCGCCATCGGCAGGGACTCCCACGGGTAGTCGGTCCGGATGCTGCTGCGCAGGGCGCGGCGGAGCCGGGTGACGACGTCGGTCAGCCGTCGGGCGTGCTCGACCGCCGTCCCGGGAGTTCCGGGGGCGGGGTCGGGAACGAGTGGTGACGACGGCATGGCGGACAGCGTATCGCCTGATGCGGATCGTTCTTCTCCGCTCCTGTGGGGGCCTTCTCCGATCCTGTCGGGCTACGATCTGCTCGGAGAAAGAATATGTCTGCATCGGATATATTGGTGCCATGAACGCCACCGCCCTTGCCGCACGGCTGCTCACCGAGCGCCCCCGGCCGCGCGGCATCGCCGGCTGGCGTCACGCCCACTGGCTGGCCGTCGGCACCGTCTGCCTCGGCGCCTTCCTCGGCCAGCTCACCGCGAGCGTCACCACCCTCGTCTTCCCCGCCCTGGGTCGGCACTTCGACGCCGGCTTCGCGGCGGTCGAGTGGGTCGCCCTGGCGTACCTGCTCGTCCTGGTCGCCCTGCTCGCGCCGGTCGGCTGGCTCTCCGACCTGGTCGGCCGCAAGACGATGTACATAGGCGGCTTCGCCGTCTTCGGCCTGGCCTCGCTCGGCGCCGGATTCGCCGGCAGTCTCTGGGTCCTGGTCGCCTTCCGGGCGGTGCAGGCCGTCGGCGGCGCGATGATGCAGGCCAACAGCGTCGCCCTGGTCGCGCGCGGCGTCCCGGAGCACGCGATGCGGCGCGCGCTCGGCATCCAGGCCGCCGCCCAGGGCCTCGGGCTGGCGCTCGGGCCGAGCCTCGGCGGGCTGCTGGTGGAGCACGCGTCGTGGCGGTGGGTGTTCTGGATCAACGTGCCGGTCGGCGTACTCGGCATCCTGGCCGGCTGGTTCCTGCTGCCCCGCACCCGGACGGAGCGCCCTGCCGCCGCGCAGCGGGACGACGGCCGCTTCGACCTGCCCGGCATGCTGTTGCTCACCGGCTCGACCACCGCGCTGCTGCTCGCGCTGTCCACCGCCTCCGGCCTGCCGCTGCCCGGCTGGGTGGTCGTCGTGCTGCTGCTCGCCTCCGTCGTCCTCGCGCTCGGGCTGGTACGGCAGGAGCGGCGGGCCCTTCGGCCGATCCTCGCACCCGGACTGGTCAACACCCCGGGCGTGCGGTCCGGGCTGGTGGTCTCGCTGATCGGTTACCTGCTGCTGTTCTGCCCGCTGGTGCTGGGCCCCGTGCTGCTCACGGGCGCGGGCGTGTCGATGGCACGGGCGGGCCTGGTGATCACCCTGCTGCCCGCCGCGTTCGCGCTCGCCGCGACGGTCGGCGGCGCGCTGCTGCCCCAGGGCTGGTCGGACGTGACCAGGTGCCGCCTCGGCGCGTCCGTCGCAGGCGCCGGGCTGCTGCTCTTCGCGCTGCTGCCGGTGTCGGGAGCGGCGACGGCGGCGGCACTGCTGGTCGCCGGGTACGGGCTGGGCCTGCTGCTGCCCGCCAACAACGCACTGGTGATGCGGGCGATCCCGGCGGACTGCTCGGCGGTCGGCGGCGGCATGGTGAACACGGCGCGCAGCCTCGGTACGGCGCTCGGCACGGCGCTGCCCGTGCTCGGCGTCCACCTGGCGGGCGCGGCGTCCGGTGGGCGGACGGTGCTGCTCGTCCTCGCGGCGGTCGCGGCGGCGGCCGTGGTCCTCACCCGGCCGGTCCACCGCGTGCGCCGCTAGCTCGCGACGGTTCGGCCGGCTAGCGACCGTTCGGCCGGCTCGCGACGTTCAGCGCGTCCTGGGCTCGGTTGAGGCCGCGCTGGACGAGTGTCTCCGTCGCGTCCGCGCACCGGTCCAACACGGCGGGCAGCGCGGCCAGTTCGTCGTCCGAGAACTTCTTCAGGACGAAGTCGCCGACGCTCTGCCCCTTCGGCGGGCGCCCGATGCCGAACCGGAGCCGGACGAAGTCGCGGGTGCCGAGCACGTCGCCCACCGAGCGCACCCCGTTGTGCCCGCCCGGGCCGCCGCCGCGCTTGAGCTTGCAGGAGCCGAACGCGAAGTCCAGGTCGTCCTGCACCACCACCAACTGCTCGACCGGAATGCCGTACCGCCGCATCAGCCCGGCCACCGGGCGGCCGGACAGGTTGATGAACCACTGCGGCTTGGCGAGCAGCACCCGCTTGCCGTCGACCTCGATCTCGGCCACCACACTGCCGATCCCGCGCCGCCGGAACCGCGCGCCGTGCCGCTCCGCCAGCCGCCCCACGGCCAGGAAGCCCGCGTTGTGGCGGGTGAGCCGGAACCACGGGCCGGGGTTGCCCAGGCCGGCGATCAGCCAGGGGGCGTCGGGGGTCATCGGTGCTCCAGGGGTCATCTGATCGGAAGGGAATCGGAAGTTAACGGAAAATGCGGGCGGCCGGGGTGCGGCGGGGACGGAACGAACCGTCCCTGCCGCACCCCGGCCGCCGGGCGGTGCGGGTGCGGATGCGGGTCAGGAGTCGGGCACGCCGGGGGCGGCGCCGCGCTCCTTCAGCATGTCGGTCATCAGCTCCAGCTCGGAGGTCTGGGCGACCACCATCGACTGGGCGAGCCGCTTCTCGGAGTCGTTCTTCGCCAGGTCCACGTAGCCCTGGGCCATCTCGACGCCGCCCTTGTGGTGCTCGATCATCAGCTGCAGGTAGAACACCTCGGCGTCCCGGCCGCTGAGCGAACGCAGCTTCGCCAGCTGGGCGTTGGTGGCCATGCCGGGCATCAGCGAGCCGTCGTGCGCCTGGTAGTCGTGGCCCATCTTCATCCACGCCATCGGCTTGGCCGGCGAGTTCTGCGACAGCCCCCACTGGTCGAGCCAGCCCATCATCATGCCGCGCTGGTTGGCCTGGGTGTTGATGATGTCGAAGGCGAGGGTGCGGGTCGGCTCGTCGCCGGTCCGGTCCCGGACGATGAACGACAGGTCGACCGCCTGCTGGTGGTGGGTCGCCATGTCGCGGGCGAACCCGGCCTCGGGCGAGTCGTCCGCCGGGACGGCGATCGAGGACGATCCGGAGGCCGACGTCCCGCTCGTCACCAGGGCGGGCACGCCCAGCGCCAGCGCGACCGCGGCGGCCAGCGCCGCCGGCCACCACAGCCGGCGGCGGGCCGGGCGGGCCGCCTCGGGCGCGTCGTCGCCGGGCGTGGCCGCGTCGGCGGTCACATCTGCCCCATGGTGCAGGAGGCACCCGGCTCCTGGGTCTGCTTGCCCTGGACGTACTTGGTGAAGAACTCGTTCACCCGGGGGTCGTTGGCGCTGTCCACGACCAGCTGGGTGCTCCAGGCGTTCAGGGTGATGGTGCCCTTCTCGTCCGGGTACGGGCTCATCAGCGAGTACGGGGTGGCCTTGACCTTGTCGGAGAGGACCTTGATGTCGTCCGGGGTGGCCTTGCCGTTGTACGTCACCCAGACCGCGCCGTGCTCCAGCGAGTGGACGGCGCGCTCGTTCTCGACCGGCTGGTCGTAGACGTGGCCCATGCAGTCCAGCCAGATCGCGTTGTGGTCGCCGCCGACCGGCGGGGTCATCGGGTAGTTGACCTTCTCCTTGACGTGGTTGCGGCTCAGGTCGCCGAAGGTCTGCACGCCCGGGATGTCCGCGTTGGCGGCGGCCTCCCGGTCCTTCTTCTTCTGGTTCTGGTCCATCACGACCCAGGTGCCGGTGGCGACGGCGCCCATCACCAGCACACCGGCCGCGACCGAGGCGATGATCTTGTTCCGGCGGTCGCGGCGCTGCTCGGCGGCGCGCAGCTCGGCGATGCGGGCGCGGCGGTCGAGGCCGGACTGCTTGTTCGACTTGTCGGACTGCTTGGAGGCGGAACCCATGGTGGTTGTGTCCTTGTCCCCGCCGCGCCCTGAGGGCGGCGCGACGGTCGGCTGAAGAGGGCGGAGGGCGGATCCGTCCGTTTCCGGACGGTGGGTTCCGCTCAGGACCGGTGTACCTGGAGCTCGTACAGATCGGGCGCCGGATGCGGACCGACCAGCAGCCCGGCGGGCGCCACCCGTGGCAGTGCCTCCGGCGCCTCCGTGTGTGGTGACACCGCCGGCTGCGGCTGCGGCGGCGGGTTCGGCAGCTGGGCGTCCTGGGCGCAGTACGGGTGGCTGGAGCAGTCCTTGTCGCGGTGCGGCGGCCGGCCGTCGGCCGAACACCAGGTCCGGTGCCGCTGGCCCTCGGCGTGCAGGCGGTATCCGGCTGCCTTGGCGGCTAGGCCGGTGGCACTTCTAGCTGTCGCTGTCGCGGCCGTGGCCGAGGTCGCGCTCACCGTGGTGGACGCCGTCCGGGAGTCCTGGTCGGCGGCCCTGGCCTGACCCGCGCACGGCAGCGCCGTCAGCAGCGCGACCAGCAGCAGGATCCACAGCACACCCGCCGGGCGGCCCGCCCGTACGGCCCTCCCCGGTCGGGGCAGTCTGGGGGCCGACACGGTCATGCGCACATTTAATCAGCCGAACGAGTGAAGCGATGCCCCTCCTCCGGCCCCTTTTCCGGGCACTCGCGGAACGGAACAGCACGGAAACGCCCTGCTCCGGGCACTTCCGGCAAGCCCGGACGGAACGGGAGCGAACACGGCGGTGAACCGGGCCGCGGGGCCGTGGCTCGGATCATCCGGATCGGTGTCCGGTTGTCGCCGAAACCCGGACAGCGTCGTTGCACTTCGAGACAATGACGTCGAGTCCGGCCCCGCCCGGGGCGGCGCGACCACGGACCGACCAGGAGCCGCCAGATGAGCAACCAGGGTGCACCCGCACAGCCCCGCCGGTCCGACGACGCCTGGTGGGACGCCGTCTACGACGGTCCGGCGGGCACCCTCCTCGACACCCCCGACGCCGGCCCGGGCGAGGGCAGCGTCGACGACTGGTTCGACACGGCGGCCGGCCTCATCGCCCCCCGGCGCACCGGTGAAGAGGCCGAGACCGCGACCGCTGAGCCCGCGGCGGAACGGGACAGCTTCGACGACTGGTTCGACACCGCTCTCGGCGTGATCGGGCCCGCCCCGTCCGAGACCCACAAGTTCCCGGCCCCCTCCTTCCCGTCCGCCCCCGTCAGCCTCGACAAGCCGCAGTCCCCCGAGCCGGAGCCCGAGCCGGAGCCGGAGTCGGAGCCCGAATCCGGGCCTGAGCCCGCAGCCGAACAGTCCCCTGACGCTGTCCCGGCGCCCGAGGCGGGACCTGATGCCGATGCCGATGCCGAGGCCGAGGCCGCCCAGGACCCGCAGCGTCAGCCCGAGGCCGTCCACACCTCGCCGCCCGAGCCGGAACCGGATCACACGGCCGAGCCCGAACCCGCCCCGGCACCGCGCCCGGTCGTTCGTTCGCCGCTGGCCGACGGCGCGGCGGCCGTGCCGCACGTGGGTGAGCGCCCGCCGGCGTACGGGCCGGAGCCGACGGCCGTGCCGGAGGCGGACCCGGGGTCGCTCGGGACGGTCGTGCCGGACACCGTGCTGGAAGGGGCCCAGTACGGGTCGGCCATACTGCGGGCCGTCTCCGTCCGCGGCGACTCCGCCCGTCACCGGGGTGAGCCTCGCCGGGACGCGCTGCTGGTGACCAGGTTCGGCGAGGGGCCCGACGGGCTGCTGCTCGCGGTGCTCGGCGGTTTCCACGCCACCGGCACCGAGGCCGAGGGGGTGGCGATTCCCCCGGAGGCCGTCACCATCGCCACCGGCGAGGCCTGCCGCCAGCTCGCCGCCGCGATCGGCCGCAGCCGGGCCGGCCTCGTCGCCGACCTGCGTGCCGGCGCCCGCGACCGGCTCCGCTACGGCCTCCAGCGGCTGGCCACCGGCGCCGCGGCCCCGCTGCGGGCACTGGCGCCCCGAGCGGAAGGGGACCCGGCGTCGCTGCACTGCCTGCTGGTGTCGCTCGACCCGGCGGCCGGCCACCGGGCGGCGTTCGGCGTCGGACCGGGCGGGCTGTACCTGCTGCGCTCCGGTCACTGGATCGACGCCTACGCGGCCAGGCTGCTGCACCACCCGGACGGTCAGCCGCCGGCGCCCGACGCCATGCTGCCGGACCCGCGGCCGTTCCGCTTCCGCCTGGTCCCGGCCACCCCGGGCGACATCCTGCTGCTCTGCACCCCGGGCCTGGCCCGACCGATCGCGGACGAGCCGGCCGTGGCCCACTTCCTCTCCTCCCACTGGGCCCACCCGCACCCGCCGGGCACGGTCGACTTCCTCCGCCAGGTGCAGGTCCGCGCCAAGGGCTACGCCGACGACCGCACGGCCGCCGCGATCTGGACGCAATAGCGGCGCTCCGGTCGGAACGAGCAGCCCACCGCCCCTCAGGGCGTGCGGAGGAGGATGCCGGCGACGGTGGTGGCGTGGCTGACGGCGGCCGGAAGGTGGGTGTCGGGGAGCCCGATGGCGAGGGGGACGGCGAGGCCGTCGAGGAGGGCGCGGATCTGGGCGGCCCGGTCGGCGGACGGGCCGGGCGTGAAGTGGCCGGTGGCGGTTCCCTCGTCGATCAGGGCGACCAGGTCGGCCTGCCAGGGTGCCTCGATGTCCTGCTGGCCCTGGCGGAGTTCGGCGCTGGCGGGGGAGCGGCCCCACACCTCGACCCAGAGGATCCAGCGCGGGTCGCCGGGTCCTTCCGGGAGGTAGAGCCGGATGTAGGCGGCGAGTCGGTCCCAGACGTCCCGGTCGCCGTCGGCGAGGGCCTCGCGGCGGCGGGCGCCGAGTTGGTCCTCGCTCCAGCGGAGGGTCTCCAGCAGCAGCTGGTCCTTGCTGCCGAAGTAGTACAGCAGGTGCCCGGCGCTCATCTGGAGCTGTTTGCCGAGCCCGGCCATGGTGAGTTTGGCGAGCCCGTGTTCGGCGATCGCGGCTCGCGCCGTCGCGTAGACCTCCTCGCGGGGGCGCGCCGGTCGGCGGGGGCGGGCGTCCGCCATGTGCAGTGCTCTCCCTCGGTGGAACGGAGGTCCGAACGCTACCGGAGCAGGGGAGGCGGCCCCACTCCGGTAGCGAACGAAAGACGGCGCAGTCGGCGAAGGCTGGCCGGTCAGACGGTCAGACGGTCAGACGGTCAGACGGTCTTCGGCTGCTGCTGGGTGATGCAGTGGATGCCGCCGCCGTTGGCGAAGATCTCGCGGGCGTCGACGAGTTCGACGGTTCGGCCCGGGTAGGCCTCGCCGAGGATGTCGGCGGCCTCCTGGTCGCGCGGGTCGTCGAAGGCGCACAGGATGACGGCGCCGTTGGCCACGTAGTGGTTGATGTAGGAGTAGTCGACCGGCTCGCCGTCCTCGTCCAGCAGGACGGTGGGGGCGGGCAGTTCGATGACCTCCAGCTGCCGGCCCTGCGCGTCCGTGGCGGCGCGCAGGATGGCGACGAGCTCCTGGCAGACGGCGTGGTCCGGGTGCGCCGGGTCCGGCTGGACGTGGGCGACGACGACGCCGGGGCGCACGAAGGAGGCGACGATGTCGATGTGGCCGCGAGTGCCGAACTCGTCGTAGTCGCGGGTGAGTCCGCGCGGCAGCCAGATCGCCTTGGTGGTGCCGAGGAAGGCGTGCAGCTCGGCCTCGACGTCCTCCTTGGTCCAGTCGGAGTTGCGGCCCTCGCCGAGCTGGACGGTCTCGGTGACCAGCACCGTGCCCTCGCCGTCGACGTGGATGCCGCCACCTTCGTTGATCAGGCGCGAGGCGAAGCGCTGAACATCCGTCAGTTCGCTGATGTGCTCGGCGATGTGCTGGTCCTTGTCCCAGCGGGCCCAGCCCTGCGCGCCCCAGCCGTTGAAGATCCAGTCGGCGGCGGCGAGCGCGCCCTTGCCGTCGATCAGGAAGGACGGGCCGATGTCGCGCATCCAGGCGTCGTTCAGCGGGCGCTCGACGATCTCGACCTGCTCGGAGACGTACTCGCGGGCCTGCGCGGTCTCGCCGGTGTTGACGATCAGCGTCACCGGCTCGTACCGGACGATGGTGTTGGCGACCGCGGCCCAGGCCTCGCGGCCCGCGTGCAGCTGCTCGGGGCTGTCGAAGGTGGGGTTGGTGGTCGGGAAGGCCATCCAGGTGCGGTCGTGCGGGTGCCATTCGGCGGGCATCCGGTAGCCGAGGGAGGCGGGCGTGGGCGTGGTCATCTGGCGGTCCTTGAAAGAAAGGCGAGGGCAGGTCAGAGGAAGTAGAGGCGGCTGAGCGAGACGCTGTCCGCGGGTTCGGAGCGCAGCGGCGAGCCGTCCAGCGAGACCAGGCCGGTCTCGTTCACCTCGACGTGCCCGATGCGGGCGTTGCGCACCATGTCGCGCGGGCCGATGCCGCGCGTGTTGCGCACGCCGACGCGGCGACGGCGGGTGGGCAGGCCGTCGGCGGGGCGGTCGAGGTAGGCGCCGTCGGCGGCGGCCTGGGCGACGAAGGCGACCGAGATGTCGGCGGCGGTCGCGCCGTGGGCGCCGAACTGCGGTCCGAGGACGAGCGGTTCGCAGCGGTCGGTGGAGGCGTTGGGGTCGCCGACCACACCGTATGCGGGGAATCCGGCCTTGAGGACGAGCTGCGGCTTGGCGCCGAAGTGGTCGGGGCGCCAGAGCACGAGGTCGGCGAGCTTGCCGACCTCGATCGAGCCGACCTCGTGGACGAGCCCGTGGGCGATGGCCGGGTTGATGGTGAGCTTGGCGATGTAGCGCAGCACGCGCTCGTTGTCGTCGCCGCTCTCGGTGGTGCCGTAGGAGCCGGTGCCGTCGAGCGGGCCGAGTTCGGCCTTCATCTTGCCGGCCATGGCGAAGGTGCGGCGCACGGTCTCGCCGGCGCGGCCCATGCCCTGGGCGTCGGAGGAAGTGATGCCGATGACCCCGAGGTCGTGCAGGACGTCCTCGGCGCCCATCGTGCCGGCGCGGATGCGGTCGCGGGCCATGGCGGCGTCGCCGGGCAGGTCGACCTTGAGGTCGTGGGCGGAGACGATCATGCCGAAGTGCTCGCCGAGCGCGTCCCGGCCGAAGGGCAGGGTGGGGTTGGTGGAGGAGCCGATGACGTTCGGCACGCCCGCCATCTTGAGGACGTTGGGGACGTGCCCGCCGCCGCAGCCCTCGATGTGGAAGGCGTGGATGGTGCGGCCCTCCAGCACCTTGAGGGTGTCCTCGACGGACAGGCACTCGTTCAGCCCGTCGGTGTGCAGGGCGACCTGGACGTCGTACTCGTCGGCGACGCGCAGCGCGGTGTCCAGCGCGCGGGTGTGCGCGCCCATGTCCTCGTGCACCTTGAAGCCGGAGGCGCCGCCCTCGGCGAGCGCCTCGACCAGCGGGGCCGGGTCGGAGGACGAACCGCGGCCCAGGAAGCCGATGTTGACGGGCCAGGCGTCGAAGGCGTTGAACGCGTGCCGGAGCGCCCACGGCGAGTTGACGCCGACGCCCCAGACCGGGCCGAACTCCTGGCCGATGATCGTGGTGACGCCGGAGGCGAGCGAGGCCTCCATGATGCGCGGCGAGAGCAGGTGGACGTGGGTGTCGATGGCGCCGGCGGTGGCGATCAGGCCCTCGCCGGAGACGATCGTGGTGCCGGTGCCGACGACGACGTCCACGCCGTCGAGGGTGTCCGGGTTGCCGGCCCGCCCGATCGAGGCGATCCGGCCGTCGATCAGGCCGATCGAGGTCTTGCGGATGCCCTGGACCGCGTCGATCACCAGCACGTTGCTGATGACGACGTCGCAGGTCTCGCGGACGGCGGCGGCCTTGAGGTGCAGGCCGTCGCGGGCGGTCTTGCCGAAGCCGGCCAGGAACTCCTCGCCGGGCGCCTGCGAGTCGGACTCGACACGGACGATCAGGCCGCTGTCGCCGAGCCGGATCCGGTCGCCGGCGCGGAGGCCGTGCACCGAGATGTAGTCGTGCGCACTGATGGCGGTCATGCCCCCGCCTCGCTTCGCTCGGCGGACCACGCCCACGTGGCCACTCCGCTCAATTGCTTGCTCCGCTCGCTCATGACGGCACCTCCGCGTCGTCGAAGCTGGTCAGGTAGCCGGTCGCGCGGGCCTTCGCCAGGGCGGCCTCCTTCGCGCCGGGCGCGTCCAGCGGACCGTCCACCAGGCCGGCGAAGCCGATCGCGACGCGCTCGCCGCCGATCGGCACCAGGCCGACCTCGACGGTGGCGCCCGGGTCGAAGCGCACCGAGGAGCCGGCCGGTACGGCCAGGTGGGTGCCGTAGGCGGCGGCGCGGTCGAAGGCCAGGCGCGGGTTGGCCTCGAAGAAGTGGAAGTGCGAGGTGACCGAGATCGGCACCTCGGCGGTGTTGTGGACGGGGAGCACCACCGTCTCCTCGACGGGGTCGTAGCCGGCGCCGTCGCCGGCCAGCGCTCCGCCGGGGGCCTCGTCGCCGAGCGAGCCGGCGCCCTTGAACGGGTCGTTGACGACGGCCAGCCGGGTGCCGTCGTCGAACACGGCCTCGACCTGGATGACGGTGACGACGTCCGGCACGCCGGGCAGCACGTCGTCGGCGGTGAGCACGCTGCGCCCGGCCTCGATGGCCTCGGCGAGCCGGAGGCCGTCGCGGGCGGCCTCGCAGACGGTGTCCGCGATCAGGGCGGTGGCCTCGGGGATGTTGAGGCGTACGCCCCGGGCGCGGCGGGCGCGGGCCAGCTCGGCTGCTGTGAAGATCAGCAGCCGGTCCCGCTCGGTGGGGGTCAGTCGCACGGTTCCTCGCTGGCGGGTCGTCGGGCCCCTCGGGCAGGCAGGGGGGTCGGCCCGGGGGATGTTAGAACGTCGTTCAAACTTCTCGGGTCATTGAACCCGGACCGGGCCGCCCTGTCCAGCGTTGCCCGTCCGCGGTGGTTCGGCTCGCCGGGCGGGGCGCAGGGGGGCGAGGAGGAGGAACGGTGCGACGGCGCGCGAGGTGAGGAGGGGGCGGTTCCGCGCGCCGGGTGTGCGCGGGATCGGCAGGGGGCGGGCTCGAAAACGGTCTCTGCACATCGCAAACCTGTCCGGCGCGGTCAGTTGGATCACGTGAACCTCTCCGTGCCCCTTTCACCCCACGTGATCGGACGCACACTGTTGCAAACGCCGTCAACTGGGCATGACGATGGGTGGCCAGAACGAGGAGGGCCACCCGGCCGGCGGGGGATCCGGACGCGGGAGCCCGGATTGAGGGCGGGGGCATGAGTTGATGGACGGTCAGTCGCGATTCCCGCGGCAGCGGACGAGTTCGGGCGATGCCTACCGGTCCGCGCCGACCGGGGGCACGGCCGGCACCACGGGGACCGCAACGCCGGGCGCCGTCGCTCCCGGCTGTGCGCTGCACCGCAGACTCCATCTGACGCTCGACCCGGCCGATCTGGTCGCGGTCGGCGCGGTCCGGCGGCGGCTGCGGACGGCGCTGAGCCACTGGGGGGTGCCGGAGCTGGCGGACACCGCCGAGCTGCTCTCGTCCGAGCTGGTGACGAACGCGCTGCTGCACACCGGCAAGGGCGCGGTGTTCGACGCGGTGCTCGGGACCGATCACCGGCTGCGGATCGAGGTGCAGGACGGCACGGCCCGGCTGCCCGGCCGCCGGCGCGACCCGGACGCCGAGTACGCCACCTCGGGCCGCGGGCTGCTGCTGGTGGAGGCGCTCGCGGACGCGTGGGGCGTGCAGCTGCGCGGCGACGGCAAGGTCACCTGGTTCGAGCTGGCGCTGCCATAGCCGGCGTCCGCCGCCGTGGCCGGGCGTCCGCGGGCGGAGGGTAGCCCGGTCGGCGGCCGGGTCGGACACGCTTCGAAAACACTTCGGAAACGATTCATTCGCCGGCGAAGGACGCCCTGAACAGAAGGATTGCCGCAAGATTTCCGGTCCGTTGCCATTGCCGCTCGGCCGAACATTGGCCAGGATGGTGGGAATGTGTGTCCACGTGCGGAAGGCAGCGGGGAGACGGTACCTCGACTGACCGCCGCAGGTCGGCACCGCCCGATCCAGCACGACCCATCACACTGCCACGCGGCCCGGCCGGACGGCCGGCGCGGTCCGCCACGGCAGCGGCAGGAGCAGCATGCCCACTGAGCCCGAGTCGCCGGGGCCGGCGCTTCCTCCCGGTGCGTCCACGGCCGCACAGCCCGCCACGCCGTCCGCCGGGATCCCGGCCCCCGCGACGGGCCGGGCGCAGCCGCCCGCCCGGCCGGTGCGCCGGCATCCGCTGCGGGCCGCGCCCGGGCTGGCGGCGCACCGGCTGGCGCCGGTGCTGTCCGGGGGCCTGCCGCCCGCCTCCGGGGACTCCATGCCGGACTGGCTGGAGCCCGCGATGGCCGCCAACGGCATCGGCTCGTTCGACTGGGACATCCGCCGCGACGTGCTGGAGGGCGACCAGCGGGCGTGCGCGATCATGGGCCTGGACGCCGTGGACAAGGTCCGCTTCGACTGCACCGCCTCCTCCTTCCTGACCCTGCTGCACCCCGAGGACGCTCCGGTGGTGCGCCGCCGGGTCGAGCGCGCGGTGGCCGAGCTGGGCCAGTGCGGCGCGTACTACCGCGCGGTCGGGCCGAACGGCACCATGCGCGCCGTGCGCTTCCGCGGCCGGGTGCTCGCGGACGCCTTCGGCCGCGCCTCCCGGATGGTCGGTTTCGTCTGGGACGCCACCGTCGAGCTGCACAAGCGCGACCGCGCCGACCGGCTCGCCCTGCTGCGCGAGGAGCGCTCCCGGTTCATCAAGGAGGCCGCGCGCGCCCTCTCCGAGGCGGTCACCGTCCGCGACGTCGCCCGGGTCTTCACCGAGTTGCCGCTGCCCGGCCTGCCGCCGGACGGCCTGGTGCTGGCCGCCTTCGAGGCCGGCCGGGCGCAGATCCTCGGCGCCTCCGGCTACCGGCCCGGCTCGCTCTCCATCTGGGACCGCACCCTGCTGCCCGCCGGCCACCCGGCCGCGGAGGCGCTGCGGCACCGGGCGCCGGTCTTCATCTCGACGCGTGAGGAGTACCGCGAGGGCTACCCCGAGGTGTGGGAGCCGACCAGCCGCAACGGCCGCGGCTCCTGGGCGTACCTGCCACTGGTGGCCAGCGGCCGGGCGATCGGCGTCTGCGTGGTCAGCTTCGACGACGAGCGCGAGCTGGACGCCGACGAGCGCACCCTGCTGACCACGCTGGGCGGCCTGGTCGCTCAGTCGCTGGCCCGGGCCCGGCTGCACGACGCCGAGCACGAGCTGGCGGCCGGGCTCCAGCGGGTGATGCTGCCGCGCACGGTGCCGTCCGTGCCGGGCGTCACCACGGCCGTGCGCTACCTGGCGGCCGGCTCCGGCCTGCAGATCGGCGGCGACTGGTACGACGTCGTGCCGTTGCCCGGCGGGCACGTCGGTCTGGTGATCGGCGACGTCCAGGGCCACGACGTGCACGCCGCAGGGATCATGGGCCAGCTGCGGATCGCGCTGCGCGCCTACGCGGCCGAGGGGCACCCGCCGGCCGCCGTGATGGCCCGCGCCTCCCGCTTCCTCGCCGACCTCGACACCGACCACTTCGCGACCTGCACCTACGCCGAGGTCAACGTGGACTACGGCGTGGTCTACGCCGTCCGGGCCGGCCACCTCGACCCGGTGGTCCGCCGTTCGGACGGCACCGCCACCACCGTGCCGGTGGCCGGCGGCCTGCCGCTCGGCATCGACCCCGACCAGGAGTACCGGGTCACCCGGTTCAGTCTGGACCCGGGCGAGACGGTGCTGCTCTGTACGGACGGGCTGGTCGAGGCCCGCGGCATGGACCTGGACGACGGCATCGCCCGGCTCACCCGGACGCTCGCCGAGCCGCTGCCGCCCGCCGGGGAGGCGGCCCGCGACCCGCTGGAGAGCCTGGCCGACCGGATCGCCTCCCAGGCCGCCGACTCCAGTGAGCGCGAGGACGACATAGCGCTGCTGCTCCTGCGCTGGGACGGCCCGGAGGGCGGCCTGGCCGCCCAGCAGCTGCGCCGCCGCATCGGCCAGGCCGACCTCGCCCGCATCTCCGAGGTCCGGGCCGAGCTGCGCGACGCGCTGCGCCGCTGGGGCGTCGCCGAGTTCATCGACACCGCCGAACTGCTCTCCTCCGAGCTGGTCACCAACGCCATTCGGCACACCGACCGGGACGCCATGTTCACCGCCCGGCTCTACCGGGAGCCGGACTCCGCCGGCGGCAGGGCCCGGCTGCGGGTCGAGGTGGAGGACGAGTCGGACCTCTGGCCGACCCGCCGCACACCGGGGGAACAGGCCTCCTCCGGGCGCGGGCTGATGCTGGTGGAGGCGCTGGCGGACGCCTGGGGCGTCGAGCCGCGCGGCTCCGGCAAGCGGATGTGGTTCGAGCTCAGCGGGACGGCGGCCGCGTAGTCCCGGCTACCCCAACTGCTGTTCCAGGTCCTTCAGTTTGCGCTCCAGCGAGTCCAGCCGGGGCAGCGTCACGGTGTCCTCGTCGAGCGTGAGGTCGATGGTGTGCCGCTGCGGCCGGGCCGGGGGGCCGGGCTGCGCCGCCGCGCTCTCGGCCGCGCCTTCGACCTCGCGCGGTCCGGCGGGCCGCTCCGCCCCGAGCCGGCCGGCTATGGCGGGCTCCGAACCGGACTCCAACTGGCGGACGCCGCCCTCGCGTTGGCGCCAGGCGCCGTTGCTGCGGCTGATCGCCCGGATCTCCGCCCGCTCGCGGCGCCCGGCGAGTCGGCGGCGTTCCTTCTCCCGCGCCTTCTCACGCCGGTCCTCGCGGACCTCGTCCACCGCCTCGTCGAGGCTGCGGACGCCCTCCAGGAGCATCAACGACCAGGCCGCGTAGGTCTCGCGCGGGGCGCGCAGCCACCGGACGATACGGATCTGCGGCAGCGGCCGGGGGACGAGCCCCTGCTCGCGCAGGGCGGCCCGGCGGGTCTGCTTGAGCGCGCGGTCGAACAGCACGGCCGCGGAGAGGGACATCCCGGCGAAGAACTGCGGGGCGCCGGCGTGCCCGAAACCGCGCGGGGCGTGCACCCAGTTGAACCAGGCGGACGCGCCGGCGAACAGCCAGACCAGCAGCCGCGAGCCGAGGGCGGCGTCGCCGTGGCTGGCCTCGCGGACGGCGAGCACCGAGCAGAACATCGCCGCACCGTCGAGTCCGAACGGCACCAGGTACTCCCAGCCGCCGGAGAGGTCGAGGTTCTGCACCCCGAATCCGACCAGGCCGTGGAAGGAGAGTGCGGCGGCGACGGCGGCGCAGCAGAACAGCAGTGTGTACGAGGCGGCGCCGTACAGGGATTCCTTGCGGCGGCGTCGATCCTCGGAACGCTCCCAGGAATCCGTGCCCCCGGCTGCGGAGGAGCCCCGGTTCCGGGCCAGGGCCACCAGGAGTGCGGTGACCAGCAGCGCCGCGCCTCCGGTGACGGCCCAGCCGAGCGGTATGTCGGACAATTTCATCGCCGGAACCAGCCTCGCTTTCCTGCGTCGCGTTCCTGCGTCGTGATGGCGGGGACCATCATGGCGGATGCCCGGCATGAGTAAGCCTGATTCGCAGTCAATGCACTGCTGAGAGGTATTTCTGACTCTTGGCCATTCGCATTGTCGTATGAATTTGAAGCGGACTATTCCCGCGGATTCCGGACGTTCCGGCGTCCTTCTCGCATGTGTTTTCGTCAACGTCGCGTGACGCGCGGGCAGCCGCGGCACATGTCCGCGGGCTCCGCGGTGTACACGAGGCAGCAACTGGCCCGCACCCGGTCGGTACCCGGAGCGTCGCCGAGGCCGTCGGCACGGCCGGCGAAGCCGGCCCCGGGGGCGAAGGGAGCCGGAGCGGCGGCCGGCGCCAGCAGGGCGGACAGTTCGGCCCGCGCCCGTTCCTCCTCGCCGAGCAGCCCCCCGACGTACCAGAGCCCCTCGACCGCCGCGTCGGTGGCCATCGCCCACAGCACCCGCGGCCCGCGTCGCACCTCCGGACGGAACGCGGCCAGCACCGGCGCCAGGAACTCACCCAGCGCACACCGGAGTTCGGCGGCCAGCGCGGCCTCGCACGGGACCGTGCGGGCCAGCGCCAGCCCGGCGGCCGGGTCGTCCGGCAGGCACACGAAATCGCCCGGGCGGACCGTCAGTTCGCCCTCGCCGGAGCGGCGGCGCAGCGAGACGTCCGTGGGGGTGAGCAGCGGGACGCGCCGCTCCAGGAACCACGGCACCGTGAACAGCAGCGAGACCGGCCAGGCGAAGCGGTGCAGGCCGAAGCCTGCCGCCACGTCCGGGCGCAGCGGCCGCCCGTACCGGGCCAGGCCCTGCCGGGCGTCGTGGACGATCAGCTCGCGCACCGCCTCGGGCCGGGCGGCCAGGTCGGCGGCGGGGATCCAGCCGCGGCCGCGGCGGGGCCGGGCGCACCGCACCCGCAGGACGGGGGCGAGGGCGTCGAGCCGGTGGTACGAGGTGGTGCAGGGGGCGGGGGAGTCCGGCGCGGTGCGCGGGGCGCACGGCGCGGGGCCGGGCCGGGTGCTGCTCGCGCTCGTGCTGCTCGCTGTCATGGGCGGGCCCCATCGGGTCGACCCGGCCCCGCGGGTCGACTGCCCGGCGGGCCCGGCCGGGGCTTCCGTCGGCGGGATCGGGTCGTCGACGGGCACCGGTGGGCCCGGCCGGACCGGGGCGTGGCGGAGCCCGGGAACGGCAAGGCGACCCGGCTGGGGTGCTGCTCCCCCCAGTCAGGTTAGCCTCACCTTAGCTGATTGTTCCCCGGGTCTCGTGTCCGATGCGCCCGTCCGGGGGAGGCGCCGGCGCGTGAACGGCGCTCAGCTGGCGCGCGAGCCACACCGGTACGCCGCCCAGCGCATGCACCAGCCGGGCCGCCTCGGCGCGCAGCCGCGCCGCCTCGGCCGGTTCGGACACCTCCGCCAGCGCGGCCAGCGCGGGCGCGACCCCCACCGTGAAGCCGAGTTGCTCGCGCAGTCGCAGCGAGGCGTCGAAGCCCTCGCGCGCGTGGCCGCGGTCCCCGCGCGCCAGCGCCAGCGCGGCCAGGTGCCGCCAGGTGTACGAGCGCAGCAGCTCGTCCCCGCTTTCGCCCGCGCCGTCGTGCGCCCGGCGGTAGGCGATCCAGGCGGCGCTGCGGTCCCGCAGCAGGTTCTCCGCGACCAGGCCGCGCCGGAAGTCCAGCAGCGGACGGCCGGGGGCGTCCGGCGGCAGCAGCGCCGAGGCGCGGCCGAACGCCGCCTGCGCCTCGTCCAGCCGGTCCCGCGGGCCGAGCACGCTGGCCAGGTACGCGAGGAAGCCGCGGGCGCAGGCGGCGGAGGCGCGCTGCTCGGTGCTGGTCACCACGGCCTCGGCGAGCCGCAGCGCCTGCTCCGCCTGGGTCCAGTGCGCGGCGGTGAACAGGCACTGCTCTATGAGGAGTTCGGCCCTGCCGAGGGCCGTCGCCGGGTCGTGGTCGGCTTCCGGTCGCAGCAGTTCGGCGGCCTCCTGCCAGCACCCCCGGGACCGCAGTCGCCACACGGTGTCCCCCGGCTCCTGCGGCACCGCCCGCCCCTGCGCGTCCGGCCCGCTCGGGCCCCATCCGTGCTCCGACAACGCCACCTCCTTGTGTGCGCCATCCAGCAGGACGCAGGCCCGCCCAAGGGCCCGGCCGCCGGCTCCCCATGCCGGCGGCAGGGCAAAGGCCCGCGCTGTGGCGGCAATTCAACACGGGGGTGAGCTTGTGCACCAGATCACGAGCGCAGGTTGTTGCGCTCGCGGAGGATTCGATCCCGTGCGGCGCGTGCGGTCAGGACGTCCAGCCGGTCTCCATCAGCGCCTCGGCGGCGCCGTTCGCGGGCTGCGGGACGCCCGCCAGGTCCAGGCTGAACAGGGCGACCAGCAACTGCTCGCCGCGCACGGTGGCCTGGTGGGAGTAGCCGGCCAGGGTGAACATCGCGGCGGCCATCTCCTCGGCGTGCAGGGTCTGCAGCCACAGGCACTCCACCGACTTCACGTCGGCGGGCTCGGTCCAGGTGTCCACCTGGGCCACCATCCGGCTGCCCAGCAGGGTGACGCCGTCGCGCTCCTGGGCCTCCGTCAGCTCCAGGTCGTCGAAGCCCAGCCACTCCAGGTAGCGGGCGGCGGTGAACACCGCGTCCTGCGAGGTGCGCACCGGGTGCGGGCGGAACGGCTGGCGCCCGCGGAACGGCTTGGCCTGGCCGCTGCCGCCGGGCGGGGCGGGCACCGGCGCGCCCATCGGGTGGGCCGGATGGGGGCGACTGGCCTGCGGGCCGGCGGTGCCGAGCGGGCCGGCGGTGCCGAGCGGGGCCGTGGTGCCGAGCGGGCCGGTCGTGCCGCTGCCGAGGCGGGTCGTGCGGTCCACCGGCAGGCGGACGGTGGCGCCGCAGTTGCAGGTGAACTCGGGCTGCGGCCACTGGTCGGAGCGGCCGCAGTGCGGGCAGCGCATGCTGAGCCAGGAGTCCTCCCAGGAACGGAACCGCACCTGCACCGGCACCCCGCCGCGCAGCAGCGGCACCTTCAGCGAGGCGCCGCAGGGGCAGGGCAGCGACGGCGGTTCGTACAGGTGCTCGCGGCGGCAGGCGGGGCAGCGGATCGCCCGGGCGCCACCGCCCGTCCCCGGCCCGTTCCGCGCGGGGTCGTGTCCGGTGAAGTCGTCGGGCAGTCCGGCCATCGCGGGCTCCGTCCGTTCGAGTCGGGTGGAAGGACGCCTCCCATGCTCCCCGAAACCTCGGGCGCTTGGCGCGGAATGGGGCAATCCTCAGGGACAGATCAGGGGTATGCGCCCGGTTGGTGCCCTTACGGGACGACCCGGACACGTGTCCGGACGGCGATCCGGGTGGCGACGGGTCAGCCCGCCGACCAGCGCGCCAGGTCGGCGGGGGTGTCGAGGTCGTCCGGGACGGCGACGTCGGCGCATTCGACCAGCGCGAGCTCGTCCGCGTGCGCCGTCAGCAAGGCTCGCGCGCCCGCGTCGCCCGTCGCGCCCGCCGCCGCCTCCGCGAAGTGCCGGGCACCGATCAGCACCGGGTGCCCGCGCCGCCCGCCGTACGCCGCGGCGGCCAGCTCGGCGCCCGCCCGGTGCGCGGCCACCAGCCGGGCCACCGCGGCCGGGGTGACGCCCGGGGTGTCCACGAGCATCACCAGCACCGCCGACATCCCCGGCGAAAGTGCGGCCAGCCCGGCCCGCAGCGAGGAGCCCATGCCGCCCGCCCAGTCCGGGTTGGCCACCAGCCGGCAGCCCGGCAGACGGGCGGTGGCGCGGACCCGCTCCGCCTCGGCGCCCAGCACCACGGTCACGTCCGGGCAGCCGCCGGCCCGGACGACGGCCACCGCGTGCTCGACCAGCGGCCGCCCGGCGTACCGGATCAGCGCCTTGGGCCGCCCGCCGAGCCGCCGGCCACCCCCGGCGGCGAGCACGAGCGCGGCGACGGGGCCCTGCACGACGGGCCCCTGCGCGACGGGCGGGTCGGACGTCTTCTGCATGCGCCCAGCCTGCCCGCCCGTCGGCCCGCCGCGCACGGTAGGAACCCACACGTTGTACGAATCCACAACACGAACCCGCAGGTGGGAGCGGCTCCCCGGCGGTTCGGCCGCTGGTGGTCCGGCCCGCGCACCCCTGTACTTGGCAGATGAACACCGCACCGCGCCCGCTGCTGGACCGCTTCGGCAGGGTCCACACCGACCTGCGGGTCTCGCTCACCGACCGCTGCAACCTGCGCTGCACCTACTGCATGCCGCCCGAGGGGCTGGACTGGCTGCCCAGGGCCGAGGTGCTGGGCGACGACGAGGTGGTGCGGCTGGTGCGGATCGCCGTCGAGCGGCTGGGCATCACGTCGGTCCGGCTGACCGGCGGCGAGCCGATGCTGCGCCGCGGCCTGCCGGACCTGGTCGGGCGGATCACCGCACTCGGCCCCGAGGTCTCGCTCACCACCAACGGCATCGGGCTGGCCCGCACCGCCCTCGCGCTGCGCGAGGCCGGCCTGCACCGGGTGAACGTCAGCCTGGACACCCTGCGGCCCGAGCGCTACGCGGCGATCACCCGCCGGGACCGGATCGCCGACGTGTTCGCGGGCCTCGCCGCCGCGCGGGCCGCCGGGCTCGCGCCGGTGAAGGTCAACGCCGTCCCGGTGCGCGGCGTCAACGACGACGAGATCGTGCCGCTGGCCGAGTTCGCCGCCGCGCACGGGTACCGGATGCGGTTCATCGAGTCCATGCCGCTGGACGCGCAGGGCTCCTGGAACCGGGCGACGATGGTCACCGCGGACGAGATCCTCGCCGTGCTCGGTGAGCGCTTCGACCTCGTCCCGGTCGGCCGCCACGGGAACGCCCCGGCGGAGGAGTGGCGGATCGCCGGCACCGACACCGTCGTCGGCGTGATCGCCTCCGTCACCCGCCCGTTCTGCGGCGGCTGCGACCGGGTCCGCCTCACCGCCGACGGCCAGCTGCGCAACTGCCTGTTCGCCACCGAGGAGTCCGATCTGCGCGCCCTGCTGCGCGGCGGCGCCGACGACGACCGGATCGAGGCCGCCTGGAAGGCCGCCATCGCCGGCAAGGGGCCCGGACACGCCATCGGCTCCGCGGACTTCGTCCGGCCCGAGCGGCCGATGTCGGCGATCGGAGGGTAGCTTCGAGGACGCGGAGCCGTGGTGTGCTCAGCCTGGTGCCCGCGACGCACCGGCTGCCCGTCACCGAAGCGGACGAGCGCCACGCTCCGGCAGTCGGCTGACGAATCGTTGCGCCCGTCCACGACGTGGTATTCGTGGGCCGTGGACTCGATGATCCCCCGGTTCCGACGGCACGCCCTGCCCGCGCTCGCCGCCGCCCTCGCCGTCGCGCTGCCGGCCGGCTGCACCGGCCCGAGCGGCCCGGGCGCAGGCCGGGCGGGGGCCGGCGAGGCCTCCCGCCCGCCGCTCTCCGAACGGGTCTCCGCCACCGCCGCCCCGGCCCTGCGCGCCCTCTACGACCAGCGGATCCCCTGGAAGCCCTGCGCCGACGACGTCAACGCCGACCCCAACGGACCGGTCGTACAGTGCGCCACGCTCAAGGTCCCGCTGGACTACACCGACCCCGGCGGCGAGACCATCGACGTCGCACTCGCCCGAATGCCCGCCGCCGACCCCGGCCGGCGGATCGGCTCCCTCCTCCTCAACCCCGGCGGGCCCGGCAACTCCGGTGTCGACATGGTCCGGTGGGGCTGGCGGAGCTACCAGGGCCCGCTGCACGACCGCTTCGACCTGGTCGGCTTCGACCCGCGCGGCGCCGGCCGCACCACCCCCGTCGCCTGCCTCGACGACCGCACCCGCGACGAGTGGACCAGCACCGACGACCCGGCCTACGACCACGGCCGGATCCTCGCCGACGCCTGCCGGGCCAAGGACGCCAGGATGCTCCCGTACCTCGGCACCCGGAACACCGCCCGCGACCTCGACGTGCTGCGCGGCGCCCTCGGCGACCGCAAGCTCGACTTCCTCGGCCTCTCCTACGGCACCTACCTCGGCGCGCTCTACGCCGAGGAGTTCCCCGACCGCACCGGCCGGCTAGTCCTCGACGGCGCCGTCGAGCGCGGCACCGACCTGGTGCACCTCAACGCCGAACAGGCCGCCGCCACCGAGACCGCGTTCCGGGCGTTCGCCGCAGACTGCGCCACCGCCGAGGACTCCTGCCCGCTCGGCACCGACCCGGCCGCCGCCCCGCAGCGCCTCGCCGACTTCCTCGACGGCCTCGACGAGCGCCCGCTGCGCGCCGACCGCGGACGCCTCCTCACCGCCACCCTCGGCTGGAACGCCACCCTCAACGTGCTCTACGACGGCCACCGCTCCTGGGAGCGGCTGCGCACCGCCCTCGAACCGGCCCTGACCCGCCGCGACGCCGACGACCTGCTGAAACTCGCCGATTCCGCCAACGGCCGTGACGAGCAAGGCCACTTCGACACCTCCGCCGACGCCTACACCGCCATCCACTGCGCGGACGCCCCGCTGGCGCCCACCGAGGCGGAGCTCAGCTCGGCGCTCGCCGACCTCGCCGACCGGGCACCGCTGGTCGGCAGGCACGACACCCGGGCCGTCCTGCTCGACCCGGACTGTCGCTCCTGGCCGTTCCGTTCGCCCGAGCACCCGCACACGGTGAAGGCGCCGGGCAGCGCCCCGATCCTGGTGGTCGGCTCGACCGGCGACCCGGTCACGCCCTACGTGTGGGCGCAGCGGATGGCGGCCGGGCTGGAGCACGGCGTGCTGCTCACCCGCGACGGCGACGGGCACACCGCGTACGACAAGAGCGGGTGCGTGCGGGCGGCCGTGACGGCGTTCCTGGTGGACGGCCGGCTGCCCGGCGCGGGGACGCGCTGCCCGTCCGACTGACCACGCTGACCACGCGAGGGGGGCGTACCGCCAGGTCGCGGTACGCCCCCCTCGCGCTTCAGGAGGCCGGGGCCGTCAGGTCGTAGAAGGTGGCCGAGCCGACCGTCTTCGCCGTGAAGTGGCTCGTCACCCACGCCTCGATCCGGGAGGTCTCGGACGCCTGCTTGCCGTCGTCGCCGGCGCCGGTGCCGCCGCCGAAGGCGCGGTGGGAGCCGCCGGCGATGAACCAGTGCACCTTGCCCTCCTGCACGTACTTCTGGAAGCCGCTGAGGCTCAGCGACGGGTCGGTGCCGTTGAAGCCGCCGAGGGCCATCACCGGCTTGCCGGTGGCGAGTTGGTAGCTGGCGGCGTTCTGCGAGCCGCTGGTCGCGGCGGTCCAGGTGTAGTCGTCGGCGTTCTCCTTGAGCAGGGTCGCGGCCTCGTCGCTCACCTTGGTGCCGCCGAGCAGGCCGCCCATGCCGCCCGCGCCGCCGGGGCCCGCGCCGCCGGGCCCCATGCCTCCCGCTCCCATGCCTCCCGGGCCCATCCCCTCGGGGTCCATCGCGCCGGGGTCGGCGGTGGTGCCGCGCTCGTGGCGCCCGGTCGTCCCGCCGGAGCCACCGCCCGGGAAGCCGCCGGGGAAGCCCTGGCCGCCGTTCTGCCCGCGGGAGCCCTGGCCACCCGGGAATCCGCCCGGGAACTGGCCGCCCGGGGAGCCCTGGCCGCCCGGGAACTGGCCGCCGCCCGGGGCGAACCCCCGGCCGTTGCCGGCGAAGCCCTGCGCGCCGTGCTTGCCGCCGCCCGGGCCGAACGTGCCCTTCACCGCAGGCCCGGCCGTCACGATGGAGCCGTTGTGCGCGGTGTTGACGGTGTCCACGGCGTACGCCGCCGGACCGCCGAACGCCGCCGCGAGCCCCAGCAGGCCCGCCACCGAGGCGATCCGCGCGCCCACCCGTCCGGAGGCCTTCCCGGCGAACTGACCGGCCACCAGCGCGACCGCCGCCGCCAGCCCACCGGCCAGCACCGCCCAGCGCAGCCACGGCAGGAACCCCGAGCTGCGTCCGAGCAGGACGAACGCCCACACCGCCGTCACCGCGAGCGTGCCCGCCAGCACCAGGGCGTACGGCAGCCGGTGCCGCGCCCCCCACAGCCCGTCCACGCCCATGCCGACCAGCGCCGCGACGGCCGGGGCGAGCGCCACCGTGTAGTACTGGTGGAAGATCCCGGACATGAAGCTGAAGATCAGCGCGGTGGAGACCAGCCACCCGCCCCAGACCAGGAACGCCGCGCGGGCGGTGTCGGTGCGGGCGTAGCGGCGGGTCGCCCAGAGGCCGACCAGCAGCAGGATCAGCGCGGCCGGCAGCAGCCAGGCGATCTGCCCGCCGATGTCGCTGCCGAACAGCCGGGTGATGCCGGTCTGGCCCCAGCCGCGGCCGCGCGCCGCGCCGCCCGGCAGGTCGAGTCCGGCCGGGAGCCGGCCGCCGCCGCCCACGCTGCCGCGCTCGTTGCCGTCGACCCGGCCGAGGCCGTTGTAGCCGAAGGTGAGCGAGAGGAAGCTATTGTCCTGCGAGCCGCCGACGTACGGACGGGCCGAGGCCGGCAGCAGCTCGACGACCGCGACCCACCAGCCGCCGGCGACCACCACGGCCACACCGGCGAGCAGGACCTGCCGCACCCGTCGCCAGAAGCCGGTCGGCGCCACGACGAGGTAGACCACCGCGAAGGCGGGCAGGATCAGGAAGGCCGCCAGGGTCTTGGTGAGGAAGGCGAAACCGAACATCGCGCCGGTGAACAGCAGCCACCGGGTGCTCGCCGTCTCGATCGCCCGCACCAGGCCGTACGCGGTCAGGGTGAGCAGCAGCACCAGCAGCGCGTCCGGGTTGTTGAAGCGGAACATCAGCGCCGCCACCGGGGTGAGCGCCAGCGCGGCCCCGGCCAGCAGTCCGCCGAGCGGGGAGAACCGGCGGCGCACCGTCGCGTACAGGACGCCCACGGTGGCGGAGCCCATCAGCGCCTGCGGGGCGAGCACGGACCACGACGAGAGGCCGAAGATCCGCGCGGACAGGGCCATCGGCCACAGCGACATCGGGGGCTTGTCGACGGTGATGAAGTTCCCGGCGTCCGAGGAGCCGAAGAAGAACGCCTTCCAGCTCTGGCTGCCCGCCTGGACGGCCGCCGAGTAGAAGGCGTTGGCCCAGCCGGAGGCGCTCAGGCCCCAGAGGTAAAGGACGGCGGTGGCGGCCAGCAGGCCGAGCAGGGCCGGGCGCACCCAGCGCGGGTCGTCCGCCCGGCCGCGCCAGGCACGGGCCGGGAGGGTGCGCAGCCGGCCGGACCAGGAGGCCGGGCCCTTGGGTCCGGCCGGCGGCAGGGGCTGCTCCGGGAAGAGCGGTGCCGGGTCCGGGGCGGGGGCCGGCTGCGGCACCTCCGGCGGCGGGAAGTTCGCGGCCTCGGGCCACGGTTCGCCGGCCGGAGGGGAGTAGCTGGTCGTGGTCATGCACCGTACGGTGCGTGACGTGCCTGAGAGGACCGTGAGACGGGTCTGTGAGTCGGGTGTGATCTGTGGGTGGGTCGTGTGGGGGGTCAGGCGGCGGCGGGCATGACCAGGTGCTTGCCCAGCCACTCCAGGGCCGGGGGGATCTCCCGGGTCCAGGTGTGGAAGTTGTGTCCGCCGGTGTTCAGGGTGATGGTGGAGAGCTTGGTCGGGGCCTTGAACGCGCCCACCATGGCCTGGGTGCCGTCGTAGTTGTTCTCGTCGTAGCTGGTGGCGAGCAGCAGTGAGACGGGCGCGGCCGGCTGGTTCTTCAGCCGCCAGACCAGGTCGTTCTGCTGCTTGAGCTGGGCGCTGCCGTTGAAGAGGTCGCCGGTGGTCTCGTCGATCGGCGCGGTGTAGTAGCCGGAGAGGGAGATCGCCGAGCGGTACGCGTCGGGTTTGCGCATCGCGAACTTGAGGGCGCAGTAGCCGCCGGTGGAGTTGCCGATCACGGCGCGGCTGGCCGGGTCGCTGCCGATCCGGTAGGTGGTGGCGAGGGCCTTGGGCAGGTCGCTGGTGAAGAAGGTCTCGACCTGCGGGCCGTTCGGGATGTCCATGCACTCGGTGTCGCGGTTGCCGGACAGCGTCGGGCGCATCAGGACCAGGACGGTCGGCGGCAGCTTCTTCTGCTCGATCGCGGTGAGGGTGGAGGCCGGGTACTGCATCAGCGAGATCAGCTTCTCGGCCGAGCCCGGGTAGCCGGCCAGCACCAGGGCCATCGGGAACTGCTGCTTGGCGTAGTCCGCCTGGAAGTACTGCGGGGGCAGGTAGACGTAGGCGTCGCTGGTCAGGCCGCTGGCGGCGCCCTTGACGGCGACCTTCTGGATCAGCCCGGAGCGGTCGGGGTCGGAGCCCTGGGCGGAGTACATCTTCTGTTCGCCGGTGACGGCGACAGCGGCGTTCGGCGTGTGGTCGACGACCGTTCCGGGCTTGCCGTTGGTGCCGAGCAGGTCGCTCCAGGAGCTGTAGAAGCCGAAGTAGCCGTTGGCGACGAGGCCCATCGCGACCAGGACGGCGATCTGGGTGGCGAGGAAGGCGCCGATCCGGCCGAGCCAGGCCCTCCAGCCCCGCCCGCCGAATCGAGGCCAGAGCCACATGGTGGCGGCGAAGACGGCGATCGCGACGACCGACGCGATGATCTGGAGCGGGAGGCCGGTGAGACTGAGCACGAGCCCGATCTTAGGTGACCGGCGAGGGCGCACCGCGCGCCCCTTCCCGCTCCCTCGCGCCCCCTTGTCCCTCCGTACGCCCGCCCTGCGCCCTGTTGACCACGGCATGCGGGCTCGGGAACATGTCCGGCGGGGCAGGGGCACGCTGTGTGCCGGGGGAGTCGGGGAAGTCACAGGGGGCGGGGTTTCATGAGGTCCATCACCAAGGCCGGACTGGCCGTCGGCACCGCGCTGCTGCTCGCGGCGTGTTCCAGCGGCGGCGGGGGCGGCACGGCCGTGCCGTCGCCGTCCGGCACGCTCACGGCGCTGCCCGCGCCGACCCGCACCCCGACCCCGCTGCCGACGTGGACGCGGCAGCCGTACGGCCCGGTGCTCACCCGCAACGTCAACGCCGTCAACACCGCGCTCGGCAAGGTCACCGTGGTCAACAACCTGACCGACTTCGACACCGTGCTCGGCGAGATCGGCACGAGTGCGAGCAGCGCCGGCACCGGCCTGCGGGGGGCCGACCAGCCGGCCGAGGTCACGACCGCGCAGTCCGAGCTGGTGACGGCACTCGGCCAGGTCTCCACCGACATGACGAAGGTCCGTGGCGACATCAAGCACAAGAACGTCTGCGCGCTGAGCTCCGCCCTCGCGGAGTTCGGCCAGACGCAGGGGCTCAAGGCGGTCACCGCCGCCCTGGCCAAGATGGCGGCGGCCGGCTATCCGACCACGCTCACCGTCCCGCAGATCCCGCCGCCGCAGACCCGCTCGCTGGACAGCGGCACCATGGTCCGCGAGGGCCGGCTGCGCGGGCACGGCGTGTTCAAGGTCGACAACGGCGGCAAGTCCGACGCGGTGGTCTCGCTCGCGCTGGGCGGCAAGTCCGTGCACTCGGTGTTCGTCGCCAAGGGGGACAAGGCCAGCATCGAGGGCGTTGAGGACGGCAGGTACGAGGTGTACTTCTCCGGCGGGGTGGACTGGGACTCGGACGCGAAGGCGTTCACCCAGAACTGCCGGTTCAGCAAGTTCCAGGACACGCTCGCGTTCGAGACCGGCCGCACCTACACCTCCTGGTCGATCACCCTCCAGCCCGCGGTCGGCGGCAACGCGAAGACGGACGACGTGGACGAGAAGAACTACCCGCAGCCGTAGCTCTCTTGACGGCCCATGTCCTTGTTCTGACGGCCCATGAGATCTATTCGGCCGACTTCGGTCAGGACGGTTGACCGTTTGAAGTGACCATGGCACCTTCGTGCGGCGCGGGTCTCGGCGACCAGCCGGGCCCGCGATCCCCCACAAGGAGAGCCATGTTCAAGAGACTTGTCGCGATGGCCGGCGCGAGCGCCGTCGTCGCGGGCGGGCTGACCCTGGCCGCCGCCCCCGCGCACGCGGTCCAGGCCGGAGACCTCACGGCCACCATCGCGCTCAGCAACTGCTCGGCCTCGCTGGTCCGTTACCCCACCTCCGTGGACGGTGACCGGGCGCTCATGCTCACCAACGGCCACTGCCTGCCGACCATGCCGCCCGCCGGCGAGGTCATCCAGAACGTCGCGGCCAGCCGCAGCGGCACCCTGCTCAATGGCGCCGGGAACAGCCTGGGCACCGTCCAGGCCGACAAGGTGCTCTACGCGACCATGACCGGCACCGACGTCGCGCTCTACGAACTCACCGACACCTACGGCTCGATCAGCAGCCGCTACGGCGTCACCGCGCTGACCGTCAGCGACACCCACCCGGCCGACGGCGCCGCGATGTTCATCCCCTCGTCGTACTGGAAGCAGGTCTGGAACTGCTCCGTCAACGGCTTCGTGCCGACCCTGCGCGAGGACGAGTGGACCTGGCACGACTCGCTCCGCTACAGCGCCGGCTGCAACACCACGCACGGCACCTCCGGCTCGCCGATCGTCGACTCCGCGAGCGGGCGGATCATCGGCATCAACAACACCGGCAACGACGACGGCCAGATGTGCACCCTCAACAACCCGTGCGAGGTCGCCGCCGACGGCACCACCACCGCCACCAAGGGGCAGAGTTACGGTGAGGAGACCTACTGGTTCACCACCTGCCTCGGCAACGGCCGGGTCATCGACCTCAATGTCAGCGGCTGCCTGCTCACCAAGCCGGCCGGCAGTGGCGCGGTGTCGGTGAGCAGCCCGGGCGACCAGTCCACGGCGCTGAACGGTTCGGTGAACCTGCAGGTCCAGGCGTCGGGCGGGACGGCTCCGCTGTCGTACTCCGCGACCGGGCTGCCGACCGGTCTGTCGATCAACTCCTCGACGGGTCTGATCTCGGGCACCGCCTCCGCCGCGGGCAGCTACAACGTGACGGTCACGGCGAAGGACTCGGCGGGCAAGACCGGGACGACCAGCTTCAGCTGGACCGTGTCCGGTGGTGGCGGCGCCTGCACCCCGACGCAGCTGCTGGGCAACCAGGGCTTCGAGACGGGTTCGGCCGCGCCGTGGACGGCGTCGGCGGGCGTGATCGACAACAGCGCGTCGCAGCCGGCCCACGGCGGCAGCTGGAAGGCCTGGCTGGACGGCTACGGCAGCAGCCACACCGACACGCTGTCGCAGACGGTGACGATCCCGGCGGGCTGCAAGGCGACGCTGAGCTTCTGGCTGCACATCGACACCGCCGAGTCGGGCACCACGCCGTACGACAAGCTGACCGTGTCGGTGAACGGCACCACGCTGAAGACGTACAGCAACGTGGACGCCGCGGCCGGCTACCAGCAGCGCACGTTCGACCTCTCCGCCTACGCGGGCAAGAGCGTCACGCTGAAGTTCACCGGCGTCGAGGACTCCTCGCTGCAGACGAGCTTCGTGATCGACGACACGTCCATCCAGACCGGCTGACGTGACCGATGCCGCGCGGTCCGGCCCGGAGTTCCGCTGGGCTAGACTGCGCGGCATGGCGCACCCCGTCCACCGGCTGAGCGGGTCCTTCGACCACAACTCCCGGGAGAGCCACGCGGAAGCGTGCGTGGCGGCCGTCGCGGGTTTCGCGCTCGACGCCGGGGCCGGGCGGCTGACGATCGACAATCCCGCGCTGGACGGCTTCTTCTCCTTCTCCCGGCGGGTCGGTGTGAACGGCCATGGGTTGCACGGCCTGTTCGACCATCGTCATCGCGGTTTCCACGACGGCGCCGAGGTGTCGCTGGGCACCGGGCTCGCGCTGGTGCGCGCGATGGTGCTGCGGCAGGGGGCGTGGTGCCGGCTGAGTGGTGACGGCGGGTTCTTCGTGCACGTCGGCGACGAGGGAGAGGTCTACGTCCGCGGGGCGGCCTTCGGTACCGCCGTCGAGCGCGCGCGGGCGCTGGGGCTCGACGTCTCGGAGGTGGAAGGATCGCCGTACGCGCCGGAGTTGGACGAGACGGCCGACGCCCGTCCAGCCGATGACGCGTTCTGGGCGGCGGTCGCGGCTCTGGTGGCGGAGCGAGGCGCGGTGCTGTTGGAGGAGCAGTACGTCCGCAACGGCTATCGCTGGCACGGGATTTCGTCCGTCGAGGACGTCGACGGTGCGCGCGCCAGGCTGACCCCACGAGCGCGGCTCGCCCTGTGGCCGGATCTCTCGGCGGACCTCGACGCCGTTCGGACCGCGATCGAACGGCAGGAGCACGTCGCAATGCTGGTCGAGGAGCCGCAGCTCGCCGACTCGTTCCCGGCGAGGATCGCCGAGCGGCGTACGGAGGTGCGAAAGTGCCGCGCCGCCCTGATCCCGATGGAGCCGGCCGACCGCCATCCGCTGCTGGCCGCCGAAGTCCCGGACGCCGACGGCGTGTTGCGCACCCGCTGGCGGCTCCAGCCCACTCGGGCGGAGCAACTGCGCGCGCTGCTCGGCTCGTTGCGGGCCGGCGACCGGGTGCGCGGGGTGGTGGCGACGGGCGTGCACGACGTCGGCGTGTACGTGGACCTGGACGACGACCTCGGGCGGCAGGTCGGCTTCCTGCGTGTGCCCGAGCTGTCCTGGAGCCGCGTCGACGGCGTGGACGACCTCGCACCGGTCGGGCGGGAGATCGAGGCGATGGTGCTGAGCGTCGACTTCGGCTGGGAGCAGGTCAACCTGTCGATGAAGGCCCTGAACCCCGACCCGTGGCGACTCTTCGCCGACACCGAGCCGGTCGGGCGGACGTTCACGGGCGTGGTCGCGAAGCTCATGCCGTTCGGCGCGCTCGTGGCCGTCCGGAACGACGTCGGCGCGGAGCTGGGCGGCCTGGTGCGTGCCGAGGATCTCGCATCCTCGGTGGAGGAGGGCGATGAAATCGCCGTCTTTGTAGAGGAGTTGGACCTAGAACGGCGCCGGATCCGGCTGCGGTCGGCGGCGGAACCGGGCGCCCCTATGCTGTCCGGATGATCACGCCGATTGAGATGGTGATATTCGACTGCGACGGCGTCCTCGTGGACAGCGAGGTCATCGCCGCCCGCGTCCAGATGCGGTTGGGCGCGGAGCTGGGCTGGCCGCTGACGGAGGCCGAGGTGGTCGAGCTGTTCATCGGCCGCTCCGAGGCGTCCAACCACGCGGTGGTCGCCGAACGGCTCGGCGCCGCGACCGCCGACCTGTGGCGCAAGCGCTTCGTCGAACTCCATGCCGAAGCCGTGGACGCGGAGTTGGCGCCGGTCGCCGGGCTGCCGGAGGCGCTCGCCGCGATCACCCTGCCGACCTGCGTCGCGTCCAGCGGTTCGCACGAGAAGATGCGCCACACCCTCGGCCGCACCGGCCTGTACGAGCACTTCGCCGGGCGGATCTTCAGCGCCACCGAGGTCGGGCGCGGCAAACCCGCGCCCGACCTCTTCCTGCACGCCGCCCGCACGATGGGCGTCGACCCGGCCGCATGCGTCGTCGTCGAGGACAGCCTGCCGGGTGTCCAGGCGGCCCGCGCCGCCGGGATGCGCGCATTCGGCTACGCGGGCGGGCTCACCCCGGCGGACAGGCTGGCGGGGCCGGGCACGGTCGTCATCGACGACATGCGGAAGCTGCCCGAACTCATCGGCGGCTACCAGGGGTGCGGCACCAGGGGTATGTGGAGCCCTGATCGCTGAGGAACGTGCCCGTCGGCCCCTCAGCGGCCACGGTCACCTGGGCGGCGATGGGGCAACGGCCTCCTCAGCGCTGAGAGCCGCCATCGCGAGGCACGTGATCGCGGAGGTTCCGGCCGAGGGCTGAGGTCTCAGCTCTCGCCGACGGGGAGCCGCCACTCCCACGGGTAGAGGTCCTTCTCCCACGGCCCCGACGCGGCCAGGGCGTCGGCGGCCTCGGGGGTGCGGAGCAGGCTGCGGTGGCGGAGCAGTTCGCGGCGCTCGGTGGGGGTGAGCAGGCGTTCGTCGGGGCCGAGGTTCTCGGGGTGGTCCGGGTGCAGGTCGGGACGGCCGTCGATGGCGCCGTCCCCCGCGACGTTGAGGTGATCGCCGGTGGCCGTCCGGTAGTCGAGGCGGAGTTCCGTTCGCCATTGGGAGTTGCTGCCCCAGCCGTGCGAGCGGTCGACGGTCGGGCGGTTCCGGCGGCGGAACGTCCAGTACAGCGGTGAGGCGTCGGCGATGCCGCGCTGGGCGTGGTGGGCGCCGGCGCTCACTCGGACGCCGGCCCGGCTGAACAGCAGCTCGCCGAGCATCAGGCCCGGCCAGCGGACGTCGGTGAGCCGGATCGGCTGCTGCGGATCCTCGGTCTGCTCGACCTCGGCGATCTCGTGGTGGAACGGGTCGAAGGCTGCCTCGCTGTCCTCGACGGGAGTCATGCCGAGGGCGGTGAAGAGGCGGAGGTACTCCTGGGCCGAGAATCCGTCAGGCATGAGGTAGAGGAGGTAGTCGCTGACCCGACTCAACGCGTAGAGCTCCCAGTGGAGTTCGATCCTGTCAGGCCCCTCCCACCACTCCCGATGCCAGGCGGCCGTGGTCAGCCGCTTGTGGTACCCCTCGGGTAGGGCCCGGTCGAGCCACGGTGCGACAACCGCCGTGTACGGCTCCGCGCCCTCGTAGTCCAGCAGCGCCTCGTACAGTGCCCTCGCGTCCACCCCGTCCGCCCCGTTCGTCATGCGCGGAGCATACGTGAAGGCCCGCTCGGACAGGTTTTACCGAACGGTCGACCAACAGGCTGCCCGACTCGCGTAGCGTCCTGGTCATCCACTGAACGCGACACGCGGACGCCCCGGGATTGGGCGCACCGCTGGGAGGCATGCCATGAGCCCGATCAACGTCACCGAGATCGCGTCGTCCCTGCCGGAGGCGTGGCGGTCGCGCGTGTTGGGGCAGGTCGGGACGGCCGCGGTGAACGAGTTGAACCGAACATGCTCGGCGGACATCCCCGAGCGCGGCGAGTTCCACACCTACGAGGGGTACCGCATTTGCCGCCTCCGACCGCCCGCCTATGACCCGCACGGCGTCATCCTGGCCCTGGACGAGGGCGCATGGATCGGGATGGCGGCGACGTCGAGGCCGGGCGGCGGGGAGGCCTGGAGCGAGATGACCGGCGTCCTGCGAAGCCACCGGGGGAGGGGCACCTCGATGGCGATGAAGCTCCTGGCCATCGACTACGCGCGCACCGCCGGCGCCCGCTGGGTGCGGACCATCCACCACCCCGCCAACACCTCGGTCATCACCCTCAACCGCCGCCTTGGCTTCATCGAGGCCTGAACCTCAAGCTTCGCTCAACTTCCGTGCGCAGCGGGCGAGTTTGGCTACTCTCGAAGTCCGGGGGGAGTCCGGGGGGAGAAAGACCCGGCAGGCCAAGCCTGCCGGGTACTCCCATGCCGCCGGTGATGAAATCGAGCGAGGAGCCGACAGGCAGTGCCTCTGCCGTGATCTCCTGGAACTTGGGCCAGACCCACCGGGCGGCACGCCCGCCTGCACAGGAAGTCGGCCAGGCCGACTTCCTATGCGGGACCGGTGGCGTGGGCCCGGAGATCCCCCGCCAGGGGGAGGGGGATCGTCGTCGGCGACGAGGGGCTTCGTGCGCGCGCTCGCCAGCATTGGATCGTGGTCACCGAGCAGATGAAGTCGTAGTCGGCGTCCGGAAGTTCGAGGGCGAGGAAGTCTCCGGTGGCGAAGGCGAGGTCGGTGCGGCCGGCGGCGCGCTCCCGAGCGGCGGCGATCATCTCCGGCGATTTGTCGACTCCGAGGACGTGCTGTGCCCGGTCCGCGAGCTTCCACGCCAGCAGCCCGTCCCCGCAGCCGACGTCCAGTGCCCGCCGGCACGCGGCGGGGACGGTGCGGAGGATGCCGGGGTGGCGGGCGACGTTGGTGTTCCAGTACGGCTTGAGGTCAGGGTGTCCCATCGCGTCAATCTCGCGCTCTGCGGCCGGAGTCGTGCATCCCTGGACCTAGGCTGGGCAGGTCTCTCGCCCGATGTGCGGGTGATCATCTCTGCCTACCGTGAAGGGCATGGAGATTCCCGAGCACCACAAGCGCACCGTCATCCCGCACATCTTCGTCGACGGGGCCGCCGAGGCGATCCGCTTCTACCAGGCCGCCTTCGACGCGTCCGAACTGTTCCGGCTCGCAGGCGACGGTGACGGCGACCGCGACGGCGGTGACGGAGACGACGGCGGCCGGATCGTCCACGCAGAGATCGTCATCCACGGCGCCACCCTGATGCTCAGCGACGCCCACCTCGACCCGTTCGCCCCACCCGCTGCCGCCGCCGGAGCATCCGTCGCCCTGCACGTGTACGTGCCCGACGTCGACGCGCTCACCGTCCAGGCCGTGACCGCCGGCGCCCAACTTCTCTCCCCACCCGCCGACATGCCCTACGGCGCCCGCCAGTCGATGCTGCGGGACCCGTTCGGGCACGTCTGGATCTTCTTGACGCCTCTTCCTGCGGCCTGAACCCGGGCCCGCGTCTCAGCCGCTCATGCGGACGAGACCGGACGTTACGGCGCGAGGGCCGCGTCGATGGCGGCTTCCGCGTGGAGGCGGGCGGTGGGGAAGACGGGGACGGGGCTGTGCTCGGGGTGGATGAGCAGTTCGATCTCCGTGCAGCCGAGGATGACGCCCTCCGCGCCCGTGGCCACCAGGTCGTCGATCACCCGGCGGTAGGCCGCCCGGGACTCCTCGCGGACCACGCCGACGCACAGTTCCTCGTAGATCACCCGGTGCACCAGCGCGCGGCTCTCCGGGTCGGGGACGACGACCTCCAGGCCGCCCGATGCCAACCGGCCCCGGTAGAAGTCCTGTTCCATCGTGAACGCCGTCCCGAGCAGGCCGACCCGCCGCAGCCCCGCCGTGCGGACGGCGCTCGCCGTGGCGTCGGCGAGGTGCAGGAGGGGGATGGAGACGGCTGCGGCGATCTGGTCGGCGACCTTGTGCATGGTGTTGGTGCAGAGCAGCAGCAGGTCGGCGCCGGCGGCCTCCAGGGAGCGCGCCGCAGCGGCCAGGATCTCGCCGGCCTCGTCCCAGCGCCCCTCGGCCTGGAGGCGTTCGATGGCGGCGAAGTCGACGGAGTAGAGCACGAGTTGGGCCGAGTGCAGGCCGCCGAGGCGGTCGCGGGTGAGCTCGTTGAGGAGGCGGTAGTACTCGGCGGTGGATTCCCAGCTCATGCCGCCGATCAGTCCCAGGGTCTTCATGGCGCCATTTATAAAGCAACCTATGAGAAATGGGCAAATATATTAGGTTGACTTTGAGAAAGGGAAAGGCCTGGCGGGGCGAGCGGCCAGTCGGCGGCGCCACGTCAGCCGTTGCGTGGCACGCGGTGCTGCCATTCCCTCGTGAACACCACCGACCCCGCCTCCAGGGCGCGGAGTTGGACGATGCTGATGAAGTGGGTGGCGTCGCAGCGGAGTTGGGTGCGGGTCTGAACGCTGACGTCCCAGCCGATGTCCGGGCGTTCGAGGCGCGTGGTGTGGTCGGTGCGGGCCTGGGCGCTGAGCGGGGTGTCGGTGAGGACGCGGTAGGCGGTGACGGTGTGTTCGTCGCGGACGAGGCCGTCGGGGTGGGTGCGGGTGCCGTCGGTGGCGGGGGAGAGCTCGGTGCGCCATTCGTGGCGGCCGATGTCGTGGATGGTGACGCGTTCGGGGCGGGCGGTGAGCGGTTCGGTGAGGTGGACGGTGAGCGGATCGGGCAGGGTCGGGGACTCGAACACCACGGGGGTGGCGCCCACGTCGGCGGCGAGGTGGCGGACCGGGAGGGTGAGGGTGCTGTGGGAGGGGTCGAGCGCGTACCCGGCGGTGTCGGCGGCGGGCCACACCCACGGCCAGTAGACGGAGGAGAGGGCGAGCCGCAGCCGGTGCCCGGCCGGGACGGTGAAGGCGCAGGCGGCCAGCTCGACGGTGACGTCCGGGGTGTTCGAGGCCGCCAGCACCCCCCGGGTGACCAGCGCCGACGTCCCGTCCGGCCCGACGGCGCAGAGCCGGGCGACGACCAGGGCCGCCGGCCCCTCCTCGCGCAGCCGGAGCCGGACGGACGGGATGCCGAGCAGTTCGACGGGCTCGGGCAGCGGCTGGGAGTCGAAGCAGACCGAGCGCCCGTCCTCCTCGCGCTGGTCCGGCGGCTGGTCGGCGGGGCGGCCGAGCGGGACGAAGGCGCCCGCGTTGAGGCCGGTGTGCTGGGGTGAGCGGACGTGGACGTAGCGGTCGCCGGCGGCGGTGCCCGCGGTCTGCAGCGGCCCGTCGAGGCCGTAGTGGATGTCGCGGACGTCGGGGGACGGCCAGACCTCGTCGCCGGCCCAGCGGGTGCTGATCCAGCTGCGCAGGGCGGGTTCCTTGAGGACGCCGGTGTCGATGTCGCGCAGCCAGTGGTCCCACCAGCGGAGCGTCTCGGGGAGGGTGTCCTCGGGCAGGCCGTGCGGCCAGGGCCCGAGCAGGGCACGGGCGGTCTCGGAGGTGGCGAGCAGGCGCAGGACGAAGGAGCAGGACGGGTCGCCCCAGCCGGCGATCGCGAGGGTGGGGACGGAGACGGGCACGGTCGTGTCCCCGGCGGCGAGCCAGGCCTCGACGGGGGGTTCCAGGGACTCCAGGCGGGCCAGCCACCGGGCGCGCCAGGCGTCGCCGACGTAGCGGGGGTCGGGCGGCCGGGCGGCGCCCGCGACGTGGGCGGTGAGCCGGGTGTGCAGGTCGGCGGCGAGGACGGCGCCGCCGAGGTGGTGGCCGCCTTCGGGGCAGGCGGTGACGACGGCGCGGACGGTGTCGGGGGCGAGGGCGGCGAGCTGCAGGGCGGTGGGGCCGGCCGCGCCGACGCCGAGCAGGCCGATCCGGCCGCTGCACCAGTAGCGCGCGGCGAGCCAGGCGAGGACGGCGGCGCCGTCGGCGAGTTCCGGTTCGCTGCCGGGCGCGGCGGGCAGGCCGTCGGAGTTGCCGTGGCCGCGGGTGTCGACCCGGACGGCGGCGTAGCCGTGGCCCGCGTACCAGGGGTGGCGGCGGGCGTCGTCGGCGGCGGTCCAGTCGGTGTGCCGCCCGGCGGAGTACTCCAGCAGGGCGGGGACGGGTTCGTCGCTGACCGGGCGCCACAGGCGGGCGGACAGCTCGGTGCCGTCGGGCAGCGGGATGCGGACGTCCTCGCGGGTGGTGTGGAAGGGGTACGACGGCATGGCCGCTCCCATCGGGGTCCCGGGCCGGTACGTGCCGACGGGCCCGCCGCGCGGACGGCGAGCGCGGTGAGGCGTCGGCATTCCGACAGTAGGGGAGGAGCCGTCCGATTTCCTGACGAGTCGGACGGGACGGTGGTGCGACGGGACCGGATGGCGCCCGCTGCCATTAAGTAGTTGCGTATGACTTGCAACTACTTGCCAGTCGGGGGAAAGATGGCTCAGCCCCGCCGGTTCGTCGGAAGGACCCCCAGCATGGCAAGCCCCGCCGCAGGTGCCCCGCCCGTCAGATGGCGCGACCGGCTCACCCGTGAGGAGTGGATCCGCCTGGCCGGCATGGGCGGCTTCATCCTCGCGCTGCACGTCGTCGGCTGGTTCACCCTGCTCGCGCTCGTCGCGCCCGAGCACTACGACGTGGGCGGCCAGGTGTTCGGCGCGGGCATGGGACTCACCGCCTACACCCTCGGCATGCGGCACGCCTTCGACGCGGACCACATCGCGGCGATCGACAACACCACCCGCAAGCTGATGGGCCAGGGCAAGCGCCCGCTGTCGGTCGGCTTCTGGTTCTCGCTCGGCCACTCCTCGATCGTCTTCGGCCTCTGCGCCCTGCTGGCCTTCGGCATCCGCTCGCTCGCCGACCAGGTCGAGGCCGACGACTCGACGCTGCACAGGGCCACCGGCCTGATCGGCACCACCGTCTCCGGGACGTTCCTGCTCCTGCTCGGCCTGATCAACCTGGGCGCCTTCAACGGCATCCTCAAGGTGTTCCGCCGGATGCGCGAGGGCGAGTACGACGAGGCCGAGCTCGAACGCCAGCTGGAGCGGCGCGGGCTGATGAACCGGATCCTCGGCCGGGTGACCCGGGCCGTCACCAAGCCCTGGCACATGTACCCGGTGGGCCTGCTGTTCGGGCTGGGCTTCGACACCGCCACCGAGGTGTCCCTGCTGGTGCTGGCCGGCGGCGCGGCGGCCTTCTCGCTGCCCTGGTACGCGCTGCTCACCCTGCCGGTCCTGTTCGCGGCCGGGATGAGCCTGCTGGACACCATCGACGGCTCGTTCATGAACTTCGCCTACGAGTGGGCGTTCTCCAAGCCGGTCCGCAAGATCTACTACAACCTGACCGTCACCGGCCTGTCCGTCCTGGTCGCGCTGGTGATCGGGCTGATCGAGCTGATCGGCCTGGTCGGCGAGAAGCTGGACATCACCAGCGGCCCGATCGCCTGGATCGGCGGGCTGAACCTCAACGTCGTGGGCTACGCGATCGTCGGCCTGTTCGTGCTCACCTGGGCCGGGGCGATCGCCTTCTGGAAGTTCGGCAACGTCGAGGAGAAGTGGTCGGCGGGCCTGGCCGCGGCGGCGACCGAGTCCGACTGACGTACGTCCGACTGACGCAGGGACGCCCAGTCGAGGACACGCAGCCGAAGACGCCCAGCCGAAGTCGCACAACCGAAGACGCACAGCCGAAGGGGCGGTGACCGGGGTCTGGTCACCGCCCCTTCGGGGTCCGTGGGCTACCGCAGCGCGGCGAGCACCGCGTTCGCCATCACCCGCTCGCCGGTCGCGTTCGGGTGGAACGGCACCGCGGGCGAGCCGGGCAGCGCGCCCTCGATCCAGCGGTCGTCGGAGCACGCGTCGTGCCCGGCGGTCGCGGTCTGGGTGTCCACGTAGATCGCACCGTTCGCCGCCGCGATGGACTTGAGCATCGCGTTGAGCTTGCCCAGCGTGCGGTGCAGGTACGGGATGTCACGCGGCGCGATGGGCTGGCGCAGCACGCACGAGGAGCCGTCGGCCGGGATCACCGTGGGGTAACCCACCAGCAGCACCTTGGCCTTGGGGGCCTTGGCGTGGATCCGTTTGAGCGCGTCGGCGAGTTGCGGCTGCGCGGCGTCGATCCGGTCGGCGAGGGTGTCGTCGCCGTACTGCCAGGACCAGCTGCTCCAGTCCCAGTGGCCGTGGTTGTAGACGTCCTGGCAGGGCGTGCCCAGCGGGTTGACCACCGCGCCGGCGATGCAGGTGGCGATCACGTCGCCGATCCCGATGTCGCTGGTGCCGAGGTCGTTGCCGCCGAGGGTGAGGCTCACCAGGTCGGTGTCGTGGGTGACCGCGTCCAACTGCGGGTCGTTGACCCGCAGGAACAGGTCGTACTGCGGCTCGGTGATCGCCTTGATCTTGGCGGCGGCGCACGTGACGTCGGTGTACGTGCCGGCCTTGAGGGCGGCGGCGACCAGGTGGCCGTAGTTGTGGTCGGAGCGCAGGCACAGGCCGGCCGACTGGCCGGGGACGCCGGCGCCGGCGGCGTACGAGTCGCCGAGCGCCACGTAGTGCCGCGGGGCGGGGGTGGCGGCCTGGGCCGTGGTGGAGGTGAGCGCGAAAGCGGCGCCGAGGGCGACGGCGGCGAGCGCGGTGGAATTCCTGCGGTGGGGGAAACGCCGGATGGCTTTCCGGGCACGGCGGAGCACGGTTCCTCCTGGGGGAGAGAAACAACGGGGTGGGGGTCGTGTCAGCCGGGCCCAGCTACTCACAGGTAAGTTACTGCCAGGTTTCGTGCTCGTCCATCCTCTGCGCGGAATTTCCCGAAATCCCGTCAGATCCGCCGTCCGGGTATTTCGAATTACGCTCCACTGCGTATCGAAGGTATTTCCGCAACGCAGTGGAGCGGAATTGCCGCCACTGGTTGTTACTCGCCGGTTGACCGGACGTCACCGCAGGCCGCAGTATCGGGCGCACAGTGACGGCGTCCACCCCGCGCGCCGTCCGCCCCGCTGCGACGGAGGACTGCGCATGGCCCTGGACGCCGACGTCATCGTCATCGGAGCGGGGCTCGCCGGCCTCACCGCGACCGCCGAACTCGCCGACGCCGGACGGAAGGTGATCCTGCTCGACCAGGAGCCCGCGGCCTCGTTCGGCGGCCAGGCGCACTGGTCCTTCGGCGGCCTGTTCCTCGTCGACTCGCCCGAGCAGCGCCGGATGCGGATCCGCGACTCGCACGCCCTCGCCTGGCAGGACTGGCTGGGCACCGCCGGCTTCGACCGGCCCGAGGACGCCTGGCCGCGCCGCTGGGCCGAGGCCTACGTCGACTTCGCGGCCGGCGAGAAGCGCTCCTGGCTGCGCGGCATGGGCGTGCGCTTCTTCCCCGTCGTCGGCTGGGCCGAGCGCGGCGGCCTGCTCGCCGACGGGCCCGGCAACTCGGTGCCGCGCTTCCACATCACCTGGGGCACCGGGCCCGGGCTGCTCGAACCCTTCGTCCGCCGGGTCCGGGCCGCCGCCGCGCGGGGCCTGGTCGACCTGCGGTTCCGATACCGGGTCACCGGACTGGCCGCCACCGCGGGCGTCACCGACACCGTCACCGGTGAAGTGCTGGTGCCCAGCACGGCGGCCCGCGGCGAGGCCAGCTCGCGCGAGGTCGCCGGCCGGTTCGAACTGCGCGCCCAGGCCGTGATCGTCACCTCAGGCGGCATCGGCGGCAACCACGAACTCGTCCGCAAGGCCTGGCCCGCCCGGCTCGGCAGCCCGCCCGCCCGGATGCTCTCCGGCGTGCCCGCACACGTCGACGGCCTGATGCTGGACGTCGCGGGCGCGGCCGGGGCCAGCCTGATCAACGGTGACCGGATGTGGCACTACACCGAGGGCATCGAAAACTGGGACCCGATCTGGGCCCGGCACGGTATCCGCATCCTGCCCGGCCCGTCCTCGCTCTGGCTGGACGCCACCGGCCGCCGGCTGCCCGTCCCGCTGTTCCCCGGCTTCGACACCCTCGGCACGCTGGACCACATCATGGCCACCGGACACGGCCACACCTGGTTCGTTCTCAACCGGCGCATCATCGAGAAGGAGTTCACCCTCTCCGGCTCCGAGCAGAACCCAGACCTCACCGGCCGGTCCGTGCGCGGCGTGCTGCGCCGCGCCCTGCCCGGTGCCCCCGGGCCGGTCAAGGGTCACCTGCGGCACGGGCCCGACTTCGTCGTCGCGAGCAACCTCGCCGACCTTGCCCGCGGCATGAACGCGAAGACCCGCGAGGCGCTGATCGACCCGGACGAGCTGCGCCGCACCGTCGAGGCCCGGGACCGTCAGCTGGCCAACCCCTTCGCCAAGGACCTCCAGGTCACCGCCATCCACGGCGCCCGCCGCTACCTCGGCGACAAGCTCGTCCGCACCGCCGCCCCGCACCGCATCCTCGACCCGGCCGCCGCCCCGCTGATCGCCGTCCGGCTCAACATCCTCACCCGCAAGTCGCTCGGCGGCCTGGAGACCGACCTCGCCGCCCGCGTCCTGCGTCCCGACGGCGAGGTGCTGCCCGGCGTGTACGCGGCGGGCGAGGCGGCCGGGTTCGGCGGCGGCGGCGTCCACGGCTACCGCTCCCTGGAGGGCACCTTCCTCGGCGGCTGCCTCTTCTCCGGACGCACGGCCGGCCGCGCGGCGGCGGAGGCAACAGCCTGACGATATGTCAACTCTGTGCGGCGGCAGGGGCATCCGGTCGCTCGTGGCGCCCCGATGTGGCGGTGGTGATGACGGCGGCGATCTTCCCGACGACGAGCAGCAGCGGCCCGACGAGGAGCAGCACGATCGCGCCGACCAGCTTGCCCGGGAGGGGTGGCGTGTCGGTGCCGCTGTGCCAGATCACCCGCTCGTGGACCTTCGCGAGGTCGACGGTGCCCTGGTGGTCGTCGTCGTTGTGGTACCGGGAGCCGAACGCGTCGGCGCGGAAGTCGCCCATGAGGAAGGCCCGTCCGGGCTGGACGGTGACGTCGAAGTCGATCCGGCAGGAGTCCTTCTGCCGCTCGGCCGGCTCGTCCGGCGGCTGCCCGTTCAGCGTGAGCCTCCCGCCCTGACAGGCGATCCGGTCCCCGCCGAGGGCCATGACCCGCTCGAAGACCAGGCCGTCCATCGTCCACGGGGAGTCGACGACGTAGACCTCGCCACGACGCACGTCCGAGGCGTCCACCCGGTCGGTGAGGAGGACGTCGCCGGGCTCCACCGTCGGCGACATCGCCTGGCTCTGCGCCGCGTGGAGCGAGTAGCCGGTGAGGACCACCGCCAGTCCGAGGCCCGACATCACAAGTCCAGCCACGGCGACCGCGATCCACGTCCACACCAGCCGCATCCGGCGCTTCTTCATGTCCGTCCCCCCGTTCGAGCCGCGCGAAGTCGTGCGCATCCTAAGGGATTCCCGTGGATCCCGGGCAGGCCGGTGGCACCCGGCAGGGGCCCGGACCCGGCCGGGTACGCTGCCGGTGCCGAGCATGCCCCTGACCTGGAGGAGAAGCCGAACCCATGAGCCGCCGAGACCGCGACCGCCCGCAGGCCGCAGCCTCCCCGGTGACCGTCACGGTCTGCCGCGGCTGCTGCTGCGGCACGGAGGAGAAGCACCCGGGCGTGGACCACGCCGGGCAGTACGAGCGGCTGCGCGCTGCGGTCGGTACGGCGGGCCGGGTTCGGGCCGTCAAGTGCCTGGACGCGTGCACGCATTCGAACGTGGTCGTGGTCGGCCCCTCCGGTGCCGGACGGGCGGCCGGGGGCCGTCCGGTCTGGCTCGGCTGGGTGCTGGCCGACGACATGGTCGACGAGATCGCCGCCTGGGTGCACGCCGGCGGCCCCGGCCTCGCCGACCCGCCGGGCCTGCTCGACCTCCAGGAGATCTCCGTCTCGCGCCGGATCCGCGAGGGCCTTCCGGACTGACGCCGCCCGCGGCGGTCCGTTCGGCGGCGGGACTCACCCTGGGTCAACCGGCCGGACTACCATGGCCGGTGGCTTCGAGCGGATCCGCCAGGGAGGAAGACGATGACCACGGTCTGCCGCATCTGCGCGGGCACCGGCCGGACCGCCGGCCTCAGCTGCCGCACCTGCCAGGGCACCGGCACCACCGAGGTCGGCGGGGGCGGCGGCAACTGCTTCCTCTGCGACGGTACGGGCGTCTACGTCCGCTACCGCGTCGACGCCACCGGGGCCAAGCACGCCTACCGCGACGAGATCTGCCGCACCTGCGACGGCACCGGCAACCGCGCCGCCACACACTGGGACGAGCCGTCCGCCTGAAGGACGGGCCGCCCCGCCGGATAGCCGACGCCCGATCAGACTGCTTGGTCGGAAGGGTCGATGATCCGGCGTCGGGGCGGGCGTGGACATGCTCTTTGCCGTTTCTTGATCGAACATTGGCGTTCGAATAGGCGGCGCGCTACCGCTCGTTCACCGAATGTCCGTGCGCGGTCAACCGGCCGCTGGAAGAGTCCCGCGCATGGATATCCCTCACATGGGCGTACCGGCCAAGCTCGCCGAACGCATGAGCATGGCCGAGCAGCACGAGTACCTGCGGGCTCGCTTCTCCCGGCGGCGGATGCTGCGCGCCGGTGCCGTCACCGTCGGCGCGCTGGCGGTCGGCGGTGCGGTGGGCAGCGGCACCGCGTTCGCGGCGCCGGCCACGCCGCAGCTGCTGACCGGTACGACGGACGGCATCGACGGTGCGGTCGTCGCGCCGGTCGGGCGTCACCTGCAGTTCGGCCCGGAGCCGGACACCCAGTTCCGGATCTCGTGGCAGGTGCCGGTTCCGGTGAAGAAGCCGTTCCTGCGCTTCGGCAAGCACCCGTGGGAGCTCGGCCACAAGATCGAGGCCGAGGTCCGCGCCCTGCACACCCCCGCGCTCGTCCCCGGCGGCCAGCCGGTGGACCAGTACTACCTGCACGTGGCGCTGGAGGACCTGCACCCCGACACCACCTACTACTACGGTGTCGGCCACGAGGGCTTCGACCCGGCCTCGCAGCAGCAGATCTCCACCCTGAGCACCTTCCGCACCGCGCCCTCGCGCGACCACCGCTGGGGCAAGGCGTACGAGCCGTTCACCTTCACCGCCTTCGGCGACCAGGGTGTCAGCGACGACGCCAAGGCCAACGACAACGTCATCCTGGCCCAGAACCCGTCGTTCCACCTGCACGCGGGCGACATCTGCTACGCCGACCCGATGGGCTCCGGCACCGACCCGGACCGGGCCAGGTTCGACGCCAGGACGTGGGACGCGTTCCTGGTGCAGACCGAGTCGGTCGCCGCCAAGGTGCCGTGGATGGTCTCCTACGGCAACCACGACATGGAGGCCTGGTACTCGCACAACGGGTACGGCGGCGACAACACCCGCTTCTTCCTGCCGGACAACGGCCCGGACCCGCGCACCGTCCCGGGCGTCTACAGCTTCCGCTACAAGAACGTCGGCGTCATCTCGCTGGACGCCAACGACGTCTCCTACGAGATCCCGGTCAACCTGGGCATCTCGGCCGGCAAGCAGACCAAGTGGCTGGCCCGCACCCTCAAGGACTTCCGCAGCGACGAAACCATCGACTTCATCGTGGTCTTCTTCCACCACTGCGCCTTCTCCACCACCGTCGCGCACGCCTCCGAGGGCGGTGTCCGCGAGGCCTGGGTGCCGCTCTTCGAGAAGTACCGGGTGGACCTGGTCATCAACGGCCACAACCACATCTACGAGCGCACCGACGCGATCCTCGGCAACAAGGTCTCGAAGCAGGTGCCGAGCGGCGCCACCATCGAGCCCGCCAAGGACGGCGTGGTGTACGTGACGGCGGGTGCGGCCGGCCGCAGCCTCTACAAGTTCGACGTGCCGGACACCTACGAGGGGCACGAGAACCACCTCGACGAGGTGAAGACGTACTACTTCGGCAAGGGTCGGGTGAAGGTGCCCGAGACCATCCAGTGGTCGCGGGTCCGCTACACCGGCTACTCCTTCATCAAGGTCGACGTCACCCCGGGCCACCTGGGCCAGAAGTCGTCGATGAAGGTCACCGCGCTGACCGAGAAGGGCCAGCAGATCGACAACTACACGATCGTGCGGACGGTCGGCGAGGGCTGGGACTCGAACTCCGACGACGACGGCGAGGGCGGCGGCTGGGGCTGGTAACCCTCGACCGGCGTGACGGGCCCCGGCGTTGAGGAAACGTTCCCCTGCTGGGGGCAGGCCTCAGCGCCGGGGCCCGTACATGATGACGGCGACCCCGGCCAGGCAGATCAGCGCGCCGACCACGTCGTAGCGGGTCGGCCGGAAGCCGTCCACGGCGATGCCCCACAGCAGCGAGCCGGCCACGAACACCCCGCCGTACGCGGCGAGCACCCGGCCGAAGTGGCCGTCCGGCTGGAGCGCGGCGACGAACCCGTACCCGCCGAGCACCACCACGCCCACGCCGGCCAGCCACCACGGCCGTTGCTCGCGCATGCTCTGCCAGATCAGCCAGCAGCCGCCGATCTCGGCGAGCGCGGCGAGGGCGAACAGGGCGACGGAGCGGAGGACGGTCATGGTCGAGAGCGTAGGCGCTCAGGTCTGCCGGTACGTCGCGAGGAAGCGCCCGATCCGGTTGATCGCCGTCTCCAGGTCGTCGGCCCGCGGCAGGGTGACGAAGCGGAAGTGGTCCGGGCGCGGCCAGTTGAAGCCGGTGCCCTGGACGACGTGGATCTTCTCGCGGAGCAGCAGGTCCAGCACGAACTGCTCGTCGTCGACGATCCGGTGCACCGCCGGGTCGAGCTTGGCGAAGGCGTACAGCGCGCCCTTGGGCTTGACGCAGCTGACGCCGGGGATCTCGTTGAGCGCCTTGAAGGCGACGTCCCGCTGCTCGACGAGCCGGCCGCCGGGCAGCACGAGGTCGTTGATGGACTGGTGACCGCCGAGTGCGGCCTGGACGGCGTACTGCGCGGGCACGTTGGGGCACAGCCGCATGCCGGAGAGCATGGTCAGGCCCTCCAGGTAGTCGGACGCGTGCTGCTTGGGCCCGGAGACGACCAGCCAGCCGCTGCGGAAGCCGGCCACCCGGTAGGCCTTGGAGAGGCCGTTGAAGGTGAGGGTGAGCACGTCGTCGGCGAGCGCGGCCAGGCAGTGGTGCTCGGTGTCGTCGTAGAGGATCTTGTCGTAGATCTCGTCGGCCAGGACCATCAGGTGGTGCCGGCGGGCGAGGTCGAGGATGCCCTCCAGTAGTTCCTTCGGATAGACCGCGCCGGTGGGGTTGTTGGGGTTGATGACGACGATCGCCTTGGTGCGGGCGGTGATCTTGGCGGCGATGTCGTCGAGGTCCGGGTACCACTCGGCCTGCTCGTCGCAGAGGTAGTGGACGGCCTTGCCGCCGGCCAGCCGGACGACGGCCGTCCACAGCGGGTAGTCCGGCATCGGGATCAGCACCTCGTCGCCGTCGTCGACGAGCGCGGTGACGGCCATCTGGATCAGCTCGGAGACGCCGTTGCCGAGGTACACGTCGCCGACGCCGACGCCCTCGACCCCGCGCTGCTGGTAGTACTGCACCACCGCGCGCCGGGCCGGCAGGATGCCGCGCGAGTCGCTGTAGCCGTGCGCCTTGGGGAGGTTGCGGATGATGTCCTGGACGATCTCCTCCGGCGCCTCGAAGCCGAACGTCGCCGGGTTGCCGGTGTTCAGCCGCAGCACGCTGTGCCCGGCCTCCTCCAGCGCGTTGGCCTGGTCGACCACCGGGCCCCGGATCTCGTAGCACACGTCACTCAGCTTGCTGGACTGCCGAAACTCCATCTGCGGCCTCCCGACCGTCACCACCCGCTTGGTTGCTGCCACTTTGTTCTACCAAGTAAGGACTTGGAAAGTCCAACCTTTTGGCTATGCTGATCCACATGTCACGCCGAAGCTACGACCAGTACTGCGCCGTCGCCCGCGCCCTGGACGCGGTGGGGGAGCGCTGGAGCCTCCTGATCGTCCGTGAACTCCTGCGCGGCCCGCGCCGCTACACCGACCTGCACGCCGACCTGCCCGGCGTCTCCACCGACATCCTCGCCGCCCGGCTCAAGCAGCTGGAGAGCGACGGCCTGGTCCTGCGCCGGCGCCTCGAACGGCCGGCCAACGCCACCGTCTACGAGCTCACCGAGCGCGGCCGCGAACTGCGCCGGGTGATCGAGGCGCTGGGGGAGTGGGGGCTGCCCGCGCTCGGCGAGCAGCGGCCGACCGACGCCGTCCGGGAGCACTGGGTCACGTCCGCGCTGGTGGCGGACGCGGTGGACCAGGTGGCGGAGACGGCGGATGCGGCGGTCGTCGTGGGCTAGCCGGGCACAGGGGGGCGCTCGGTACGCAACGAGCGGTGGGGGCCGGGCCGTTCCGTGATCCGGGCACGCGTACGATCATCGGGCCACGGAGCAGTCGGAGGAGAGCGGAGAGAGCCCGTGCCCACCACGTACCGCAGTTACGTCGCCATCGGGGACTCCTTCACCGAGGGCATGTGCGACGACGTGCTGCCCGACGGCCAGTTCCGCGGCTGGGCCGACCGGGTCGCCTCCGCCCTCGCCGACGAGCTGACCGGCGAGCCCTCCGACGACGGCTTCCGGTACGCCAACCTCGCAGTCCGCGGCAAGCTCATCGGCCAGATCCACGACGAACAGCTCGCCGTCGCGGCCGGGATGGGCGCCGACCTCGTCACCCTCGCCGGTGGCCTCAACGACGTGCTGCGCCCCGGCTGCGACATCGCCGAGGTCGAGCGGCTGCTCGGTCGCTGCGCCACCGAACTGCGCGCCACGGGCGCCACCGTCGTCATGTTCACCAGCACCGACCCCACCCGCCGGCTCGCCGGCAGCGCCCGGCTGCTCCCCACCATCCTGCGGATGAAGTCCTTCGTGCACGAGCTCGGCCAGGACGACGGCATCGCCGTCGTCGATCTCTTCTCCGCGCCCTGCTTCGACGACCGACGGCTCTGGGCCGAGGACCGCCTTCACCTCTCGCCCGAAGGCCACCGCCGGGTCGCAGCCGCCGTCCTGGAAGCCCTCGGCCGCCCCGCCGCCTTCGACTGGCGCGCCCCGCTGCCGCCCGCCGCCCCGCGCGGCCGCGCCGAACGGCTCCGCGCCGACGCCCGCTGGCTCGGCACCCACCTCGGCCCGTGGATCGGCCGCCGCCTCACCGGCCGCTCCTCCGGCGACGGGCGGCCGCCCAAGCGGGCGGAGCTGCTGCCCTACCGCTGATCACGTCGCTTCGAGGACGAGGCTCGCCATCGGCGTGTGCATCGTCCAGCCGAGCGCGGTGTAGAGCTCACGGCCCGCCGGGCTGCCGACCAGGACGGCCTTCTCGGCTCCGGCCTCGCGCGCGGCGTGCTGGAGCGTGCGCATCACGACGCTGCCGAGCCCTCGGCGGCGGTGCTCGGGCGCCGTCACGATCTGGTCCGGCACGACGACCGCGCCGGCCAGGCCCGCCTGCCCGCGTGCGGCGAGGTGGCCGTCGTCGGTGCGAACCAGTGCGCGGACGACTCCGCCGCGGGTCCAGGTGGTCACGGTGTAGCCGGTCGGCGGCTCGGGCCGTTCCGTGTCGTTCAGCGGGAGGCTCATCAGGAAGCCCGGGATGTCCAGTCGCCACTCGGGCCCCAGCCAGGGGCGGACGGTGTCGGCCTCGGCGAACGCCTTCAGCCACGTGCCGGGTGCGGTCGTCGCCTCGGCGATCTTCCGCACGTCGCTCTCGACCGGCTCGGGCAGTACATGCCGCGCCACCTCGCCGGTCGGTGCCCCGACGTCGATGCTCCACCCCCACGGCTCGGGTGTGGGGTCGGCCGCGCCGCGCGAGACGACCCATCCTGAGATCCACTCCCGGACGAGCTCTCCGGTCTCCTGCATCGTCTACCCCCGTGCGTTCGTAATAGATGAACTGGCGCTGGACACCTTACAACCGGTGGCTGGTGCGTGGCCAGGGGCGCAGTAGGCTAAGGGTTTGATTCGCTGCGCTTCTGCCGGAAGGACCACAACTCGTGAGCGGCTCGCTCCCGACCGAACTCCGCTCCGACTGCACGAGCTGCTTCGGGCTCTGCTGCGTCGCCCTCCCGTTCGCGGCCGGCGCCGACTTCGCCGTCGAGAAGGCCGCGGGTACCCCGTGCCGGAACCTGCAGACCGACTTCACGTGCGGCATCCACGAGCGACTTCGGGACAAGGGCTTCCAGGGCTGCACCGTCTACGACTGCTTCGGCGCCGGACAGCGGGTCTCGCAGGTCGTCTACGGCGGGCGCAGCTGGCGGGACGAGCCGGGCAGCGCGCGGCAGATGTTCGACGTGTTCACGATCGTCCGGCAGCTGCACGAGCTGCTGTCGTACCTCACCGAGGCGCTGACCCTTGAACCGGCAGGGCCGTTGAACGCCGAGCTCGGGCAGGCCCTGGAGGAGACCGACCGGCTCGCCGGTGGCACCCCGGAGGAGATCCTGGCCGTCGACATCCCGGCCCACCGGCAGCGCGTCAGCGACCTGCTGCTGCGGGCGAGCGAACTCGTCCGCGCCGCTGTGCCCCGGCGTCGCGAGCACCGGGGGGCCGATCTGTTCGGGGCCCGCCTGCGGGGTGCCGACCTGCGCGGAGCCAACCTGCGCGGGGCGTTGCTCGTCGCCGCCGACCTGAGCGGTGCCGATCTGCGCCTCGCCGACCTCATCGGCGCGGACCTGCGCGATGCCAACCTAGCGGGCGCCGACCTGACGGACGCCCTGTTCCTCACCCAGGCTCAGCTCAACGCCGCCCGCGGCGACGCCGGCACCCGCCTACCGGCCGGCCTGGTCCGGCCCGCCCACTGGCCGGAGACGGTCGGCGCCCCCGTGGTCACCGTCCCGCGCAAGCCGCGTGGCGGGGCCAGGCCGCAGGGCAGCGGCGGCCGTTCCGGCCGGCCGCGCCGGCGGTAGGTCGGGGCGGGCACCAGTGCCCGCCCCGCTGCCGTTCACGGCTGGCGGTGGAGCGGGTCCTCGGGGACGACGGCGGCGATACGCACGGTCGGGGGCCACGGTGGTGCGGGGGCGTAGGCGTGCACCACGTTGACGGCTGGGCGGTCGGCCGCCGGGCTGCCCTCGATACGGGTGGAGTAGGCCTCGACCTCTTGCCCGCCTTCGGTGACCGTGCGGATGTGGCGGCCGAGCCGGGGCCGGTGTTCGAGTTCGGTGCGCAGCGCCTCCAGGGCCTCGGTGACGCCGAGTTCCTTGGCCCGCTGGGCGGCGCGGTCGGTGACGACCACGACCGCCGTGTCGCTGGGGTCGTCCCCGTCGCGCGGGTCGTTCACTCGGCGTCCTGCCGGGCCAGCAGGTCAGCCACGGCCTCGTTCACGGCGTCGGCCGCCTCGCGGTCGGCGGCGAGCAGCACCCGGCCCCGGTAGGCGGCGACGATCTCGGCGACCGCGACGAGGTCGACCACCGTGCCGACCTCCCCGACCTGGTCGAGCTGGTCGACCGGCACTCGGCGCAGCAGCTGCTCGGCGAGCTCGGCGTCCAGGCGCTCCGCGTCGCCGGGGTAGCCATGGCCTGCCCGCAGCGCGGCCCGCAATTCCTGCACCGTGTTCATCGGCGGCAGGTCCAGGTGGACCTCACCGTGCCCGTGTTCGGCGGGCTGGGCGGTCATTCCCACCAACCCCTTCTCCGTCGGCTTCCCCGGCGCCAGGCCGGGCCCTGTGCTCCTAACGGTAGCCGCCCGGCGCCGGTCCGTGGCCCCGCACCCGGCAACCCGCTGCGAGCGGGCCATCGGCGAGGAGTGGACCGCCTGACGCGCTATTGCTACGAGTCCTGTGCCAACGCCGATGCCTGGCCTGGCCTTGCGGGTGGGGTCAGGTTGTGAGCAGGCGGGCCCGCAGGGCGGCGATCTGGTCGCGGTCGACGCCGAGGGTGCCGGTGATGTAGCCCTCGACGGAGCCGTAGCGGGTGGCGAGGTCGGAGAGGGCGAGGCGGATGACGGTCTCGGGGGCGCGGCCGTAGCCGGGCCAGCGGAGGGTGCGGCCGGGGTGCGCGGCGTGCCATTCGGCGACGAAGTGCGGGGTGGCGAACTCGGTGAGGGCGAAGTCGGCGGCGATGTCGTCCTCGCAGACGCCGAGGAGGGTGAGGACGAGGGCGGCGATGAGGCCGGTGCGGTCCTTGCCGGAGGCACAGTGGAAGACGAGCGGTTCGTCGGCTGCGGTGATCACGTCCAGGACCTGGCGGATCTCCTTCACCCCGTCCTCGGCGACCTCGGCGAAGCGGTCGGCGAGGTAGCGCCAGGGGTCGAGGTCGGGGTCGATCTCGGCTTGGTCGTAAGGCCGGTGCTCGATGGAGAGGTTGTGGTAGTCGAGGCCGTCGAGGTCGGGCACCCGGCCCTTGGCCTCGATCTCCCAGGGGTAGCGCAGGTCGATCACGGTCCGGACGCGGAGGTCCCGGAGCCGGGCGATGTCGGCGGGGGAGGTGAGCTTGCCGAGCGAGTCGGAGCGGTAGAGCAGGCCCCGGCGCACGGTCCGTCCGCCGATGGCGGGGTAGCCGCCCAGATCGCGGAAGTTGTGCAGCCGGTCGAAGACGAGGTGACGTGTTGTCATCCCGGCACTCTAGCCAGGCCGGCATCCGACCACACCGAAAGCGGTGGACTCGGGTGGACTCTGACCTGGTAGCGGATCGCACCGAGGGCCGGCCGCACGGAATGCGGTCGGCCCTCGCTCAGGAGGAGGGAAATTCGTCGGCGCGGACGGCGTCGACGAAGGACTGCCAGGCGGTCGGGGTGAACCCGAGCGTGGGTCCGTCGGGGTCCTTGGAGTCGCGGACGAGTCGCCCGGGGCTGGCGGTGGCCACCTCGATGCAGTTCCCGCCGTTGTTGCCGCTGTAGCTGGACTTGCGCCACGAAGCATCAGCTTTGGTGGGGATCATGTTGAGAAGTCCTTCCCTGACGCTGCGGATCAGATCGGCGCTCTCGCGGGGAGACAGCGCCTCCGCTTGGAGCAGATCATAGGCCCGCTGCTTGCGTTGGACTTCCCTGGGATCTTCGATGAAGTGCCCCTGGTCCAGGCTTTCGGAGTAGACCCTGGTCCGGCCGTCAGGGGACGTGATCAGTGAAACGATGGTGTCGAACGGGACGCGTTCGCCGAGGCTGAACGGCGCGATCTGGATAACGACATTGGGCAGTCGACCCACCGCCAGGAGGTGGCCGAGCTGTTCGTACATCACTTCGGGGCCTCCGATCAGCAAGCGGATGGCGGCCTCGGAATGCACAACCATGAAGAGCGGGCCATCCGGAGCCGTGATCCGGTGCTGGCGCGCAAGTCGGGAAGCCACGCGCTCCTCGATTAGTTCGGGATTGCCCGCCGCATCACCTGATCCCAGCAGGACGCGCGCATAAGCTTCCGTCTGGAGCAGTCCCGAGATGTGAGCGACCTGGAATTCGCCGATGGTCGAAGCCTTGTCCTCATAGCCGGCGTAGCGCCGGAACCAGTCCGGGTGTTCCACCCGTGCGTACCAGTCGATCTCCTTCCAGAGATCCATCAACTGGCCGCCCGTCTCCAGCAGTCGGTCCGCGGCGAGGACGAAGTCCTCCTGCGGGTTGCGCGTGCCGGCCTCGATGCGGGAGATGTGGGGGCGGCTGCACGGGATGAGGATCGCGAGCTGACCTTGGGAGACACCCTTCGACTCCCGCAGGCGGCGCAGCACGGCGCCGAACACGGAGGCTGCGCTCGATCGCAGGTTCGGGTTCGTGGACTTCTTGCGGGTCAAGGCGCAGGCCCCCTGTGTCAGGACGTTCCCTGGAACCAGCTGATGTCTCGTCACCAGTAGCTGGATCACCGATGCTTCATCATGAAACTCATCGCGCAATCGCACTAGTGAGTGCACGAAGCGGTCTGTCCGCGCGCGGAAGTCCTTATGCATCAGAAAGTGGCGCAGTCATGCCCGAATCGCTTGACAGAACTCCCACCGACCAGCTTTGCGCGCTGCCGCGCCACCCCTCCTCGGCGGCGGCCGCCCGCATCGTGCTCAGGGGGTTCCTCTCCGAGCTCAAGGACGGTGAACACTACGCCTCCGACGGTGAGTTGATCGTCACCGAGCTGGTGGCGGCTGCCGTGCTGACGTCGCAGGCTCCCGAACACCACCTCATCGACGTGCTGTTCGAGCACTCGGCTCCCACCGGCCTCTGGATCGAGGTCACCGACACAGGGCTGTCCGGCCGCGATCGGCCGGACAGCCCGGTGTCGGGCATCGTGCGGGAGCTCTCCGCGTCCTGGGGCCGTGACCTCGACGGCGGCGGGCTGTGGGCCCACCTGGCTCCGCCTGGCTGACCCAGTCCGTCAGGCCGGGCGCGGGATGTAGGCCAGGCCGTGGGCGCCGGGTTCGGCGAGCTTGGGGATGTCGAGGCAGGCCAGGCGCTGCATCGTCTCCAGGTCGACGACGTCGACGGTGGACGAGACGACGTTCGAGACGTAGGCGAGCCGGCCGTCGGGGGAGGACGTGATGGTCAACGGAAAGAGTCCGACGTCGAGTTGGCCCAGCTGCTTGCGGGTGGCGGCGTCGAAGACCGTGAGCTGTCCGGGGGCCTGGCGGCCGAGGCGGGACTCCGGGTCGGGGGTCGTGCGCACCTCGCCCGCCAGCAGCTTGCCCGTCGAGGTCAGGTGCACGGGCATGATGACGTTGTCCGTCGGCAGGGTGTCGATGACGGACGCCGTCCGGCCGTCGATGACGCGGATCCCGGGGGGCGGCTGCTCGGTGTCGGCATAGGTGCTGTTGTAGGGGGATGCGACGAAGGCGGTGCCGTCGGCGGCGACGGCGAGCCCCTCGCTGCCCGGCACCTCGACCTTCGCGGTGAGGATGCCCCGGCCGAGGTCGACGACCGAGACGAACGGCGCCTCCTTGTTGGTGGCGTACCCGATCCGCCCCGCCGGGTCGATGGCGAACCAGTGCGGGCCGGGAGCGTCGGTGTCGATCCGGCCGATCGGGCGGCGGGTCCGGGTGTCGACCACCACGACGCCGCCGGGCCGGTCCGCCGAGCCCTCCACGCTCACGTAGAGGAGGCCGCGTGCCTCGTCGAGCGCCAGCCCGTGCGGGCCGTGCTCCGGGGCGAGGTCGACGACCTCGACGATGCGGCGGGTGTCCGGGTCGATGACGGTCAGCTCGGTGCGGCGGCCGCTGTTCGCGTGGTAGTAGCCGGCGTGGTACGAGGTGGTGCACCACAGCAGCCGCTGCGTCGGGTCGAAGCACAACTCGTGGGGCTCGGCGAGGATTTCGACCGAACCGACCTGCTGGTCGGAGGCGGCGTCGAAGAACGAGACCGTCGGGCCGCTCTGGCTGACGACGGCGAGGACGTCGCCTGCTCGGCCGGCACGGGGGGACTGCTGCACAGGGGCTCCTTGAGCGAAGAGTCGGGAGGCCGCGCGTGTTCCGCGGCGGACAACTCCACTCTCGGCGCCGGCACACCCCCGCGACAATGCAAGGATTGGCACGCAATAGTTGACGGAGATGGAAAAATAAAGGTCAGGGAGTACGAGTATGGACCTCAACCTGCTGCGCGTGCTGGACGCCCTGCTCCAGGAGAACAGCGTGACACGCGCCGCCGAGCGGCTCGGCTCCTCGCCCGCGGCGGTCAGCCGAACCCTGGCCCGGCTCCGCCGTGCCGTCGGAGACCCCCTGCTGGTGCGCGCCGGCCAGGGGATGGTCCCGACCCCGCGCGCCGTCGAACTCCGCGAGGAGGTGAGCGCGTTGCTGCGCGGCTGTGACAACGTCCTGCGGCCGGGCGCCGGTTTCGACGCAGTCCACCTCCAGCGCACCTTCACCGTGCAGGCCACCGACCTGCTCCTGGTGGGGCTGGCCGGCACCCTCACCGAGCGGATCCACGCCGAGGCGCCGCACGTGGACGTGGTCTTCCTGCCGGAGGCGATCGAGGGCGGCCCCGCGCTGCGGCAGGGGTGGGTGGACGTCGAACTCGGCGTCCTCGGGCACCTGGACCCCGAGATCCGGACCCGCCCGCTCGCCCGGGTGCCACTGGTCGGCGTCGCCCGCAGCGGCCACCCGCTCTTCGACCGGCGGATCGACGCCCGCGGCTTCGCCGCCGTCGACCACATCGGCATCTCCCGGCTCGGCAAGCGCCTCGGACCCATCGACGCCGCGCTCGCCGAGCACGGGCTGCGGCGCCGCATCGCGGTCGTCGTCCCCAGCCACACGAGCGCGATGATGCTGGCCCGGGACACCGACTTCGTCGCGCTGAGCCTGGCCGACTGGCTCCCCGACACCATCACCGCACTCGGGCTGCGCACCTTCCCCATCCCCCTCGACCTGCCCCCGCTCGACCTCGGCATGGCCTGGCACCCGCGCAACGCGGCCGACCCGGGCCACCGTTGGTTTCGCGATCGCCTCGCCGAAGCGGTCCAGACCACGTGGGGAGCCGCGGGGAACGGCGACTCCCGGGGCGGCGAGGCGCCGTAGCGGTGAGGACGGCTCAGGCGCTGCGGTCGGCCAGGACCTCGCGGACGACATGGCGGGCGTCGGTGGCGAGGCGCGGGTTGGTGTGGCGGTAGTACGGGATCACGACGAGCGCCATGGACAGGGCGCAGGCGCGGGCGCGCGCCCACATGGCGTCGTCGGCGTCGAGGGCGGCACGGAAGGCGGGGCGGGCGGAGGCCGGGAGGAGGGTCCAGGCGGCGATCAGGTCGACGGTGGGGTCGCCGACGCCCATCAGGCCGAAGTCGATGACCGCGCCGAGGTGGCCGGCGCCGGTGACGAGGAGGTTGCCCGGAGAGAGGTCGCCGTGCATCCAGGTGGGCGGGCCGGCGTAGTCGGGGAGGCGAAGTGCCTTGTCCCACAGGGCGGTTGCGGCCTCGGTGTCGATCGTCCCGGCGAGTCGGGCGAGGGCTGCCCGGGTGGCGCCGTCGCGGGCGGCGAGCGGGACGCCGCGGGAGGCGGACGGGCCGCCGGTGGGGTCGACGGAGCGCAGCGCGGTGATGAACCCGGCCAGGTCGCGGGCGAGTCGGTCAGGTGCGGCGAGCACGCCGACGGCCGGATTGACGCCGTCCAGCCAGCGGACCACCGACCACTCCCACGGGTAGCCGGCGGCGGGCCGGCCGAGCGCGATGGGTGCGGGGATCGGTTGCGGTAACCGCGGGGCGAGCCGCGGCAGCCAGTACTGCTCGCGCCCGACACCCTCCGCGGCCCAGCCGACCCTGGGGAGGCGGACGGCGAGGTCCGGGCCGAGGCGGAACATCGCGTTGTCCGTCCCGGTGGAGGCGACCGGCTGGACCGGCAGGCCGACCCACTGCGGGAACTGGGCGGAGAGCAACCGCCGCACCAGGGCCGCGTCGATGTCCGGTTCGTCGGGGTGCATCCGGGCGGCAGCGCACATGCCCGGCAGCGTACAGCGCCGTCCGGGCGGCTATCAGCAGGTTTCCCCAACTGCCGGAACTACTAGGCTGCGCAGATGATGATCACACGGGGGGCCAGGGCCGAGCAGGCCGGGCCGAGACCCGACGACCGGACGGACGTCGAGCGCCGGTTCCTGCGCGCCGGACTCGGCGCCCTGGCCGTCCTGGCACTTCTGGCCGCGATCGGCCAGTACAACGCGCGCTCCGGCGGCTTCCTCCTCCTGCGCGAATGGCTCGACCGACCACTGCTGTTCTTCACCCTCGCCCTGCCCTGCCTCCTCGCCGTGCTGTTCAACCTCCGCTGGTGGCTCTGGCTCCGCGTGGTGCTGGGCGTCTGCGTGATGCTGGCGGCGGCGCTCACGGTGCCGCTCTGGATCTTCCTGGACGACCCCGCCACCACCCACATCGAGACGGCACCCGGCCGGCCGGACCGCCGGCTCGTGGTCCAGGAACAGGGCTGGTCGCTCAACTCCGTGGAGTGGGTGTACGTCGACGAGGGCTCGGGCCTCACCGCCCGCCGCTGGGAGATCGCCTTCGTCGGCCGGCCGGGCACCTACGCCAAGGCCACGTGGGTCGGCCCGAACCGCATCCAGGTGTCCAGTGACGGCCCGGGCGGGATGGTCGACCTCGCCGACGACGGCCACCCGATGAACCCGCTCACCGAGGACTGACCCCGCCCGCAGCCGCCCGCCACGCCCGGCCGTCCCGGGTTCGACCGGGGGCCGTCGCCGGCACCTGCCAGAATGCAGGACGTACGGCGAACGCACTGAAGGAGAAGGTGACCGGCTTCGTGACCACGCCAGTCGATCAGGCGGCCCAGCAGGCCCAACAGGCGATCGAGCGGAAGATCGCCGAGGAACTGGGCGTCCGCGAAGGGCAGGTGAAGGCGGCCGTCGACCTGCTCGACGGCGGCTCCACCGTCCCGTTCGTGGCCCGCTACCGCAAGGAGGCCACCGGCTCCCTCGACGACGCCCAGCTGCGCACCCTGGAGGAGCGGCTTCGCTACCTGCGCGAGCTGGAGGAGCGCCGCACCGCCGTCCTGGAGTCGATCGAGGCCCAGGGCAGGCTGGACGACGCGCTGCGCGCGCAGATCCTGGCGGCCGACTCCAAGGCCCGCCTGGAGGACATCTACCTGCCGTTCAAGCCGAAGCGGCGCACCAAGGCGCAGATCGCCCGCGAGGCCGGGCTGGAGCCGCTGGCGGACACCCTGCTCGCCGACCCCACCCAGGACCCGACCGCGCTCGCCGGCCAGTACCTCAACGAGGCCGTCGCCGACCGGGCCGCGGCCCTGGAGGGCGCCCGCGCGATCCTGACCGAGCGCTTCGGCGAGGACGCCGACCTGGTCGGCTCGCTGCGCGAGCGGATGTGGACCCGCGGCCGGCTGGTCGCCAAGGTGCGGGAGGGCAAGGAGCAGGACGGCGCCAAGTTCGCCGACTACTTCGACTTCGCCGAGCCCTACACCAAGCTCCCCTCGCACCGCATCCTGGCGATGCTGCGCGGCGAGAAGGAGGAGGTGCTGGACCTCGAACTGTCCCCGCTGGACGGTGACGAGACCGGCGACGCCAGGGGCGACCTGCCCGGCGCCGGCGACTACGAGCAGCGCATCGCCGCCCGCTTCGGTATCGCCGACCACGGCCGCCCGGCCGACAAGTGGCTCGGCGACACCGTCCGCTGGGCCTGGCGCACCCGCATCCTGGTCCGGCTCGGCATCGACCTGCGCGCCCGGCTGCGCGCCGAGGCCGAGGAGGAGGCGGTGCGCGTCTTCGCCGCCAACCTGCGAGACCTGCTGCTCGCTGCCCCGGCCGGCACCCGCGCCACCATGGGCCTGGACCCGGGCTTCCGCACCGGCGTGAAGGTGGCCGTCGTGGACGCCACTGGCAAGGTCGTCGCGTACGACACGATCTACCCGCACCAGCCCGCCAACAAGTGGGACGCCGCCCTCAACACCCTGGCCGCGCTGGCGAAGAAGCACGGCGTCGACCTGGTCGCGATCGGCAACGGCACCGCCTCCCGCGAGACCGACAAGCTCGCCGAGGACCTGCTGGGGCGCCACCCGGAGCTGAAGCTCACCAAGGCGATGGTCAGCGAGGCCGGCGCCTCCGTCTACTCGGCCTCCGCGTTCGCCTCCCAGGAACTGCCCGACCTGGACGTGTCCATCCGCGGCGCGGTCTCCATCGCCCGCCGCCTCCAGGACCCGCTGGCCGAGCTCGTCAAGATCGACCCCAAGTCGATCGGCGTCGGCCAGTACCAGCACGACCTCAGCGAGGTGAAGCTCTCCCGCTCGCTGGACGCCGTCGTCGAGGACTGCGTCAACGCCGTCGGCGTGGACGTCAACACCGCCTCCGCGCCGCTGCTCACCCGGGTCTCCGGCGTCACCGCCACGCTCGCCGACAACATCGTCGCCCACCGCGACGCCAACGGACCGTTCCGCACCCGCAAGCAGCTCAAGGACGTCGCCCGGCTCGGCCCGAAGGCCTTCGAGCAGTGCGCGGGCTTCCTGCGCATCCCCGGCGGCGACGACCCGCTGGACGCCTCCAGCGTGCACCCCGAGGCGTACCCGGTGGTGCGCCGGATCCTCACCGCGACCGGCGGGGAGCTGCGCGAACTGATCGGCAACAGCGAGCGGCTGCGCGCCCTGCGCCCGGCGGACTTCGCCGACGACACCTTCGGCATCCCGACCGTCACCGACATCCTCGGCGAGCTCGACAAGCCCGGCCGCGACCCGCGCCCGGCGTTCCGCACCGCGACCTTCAAGGAGGGCGTCGACACCATCGGCGACCTGGTGGTGGGCATGGTGCTGGAGGGCGTCGTCACCAACGTCGCCGCGTTCGGCGCCTTCGTCGACGTGGGCGTCCACCAGGACGGGCTGGTGCACGTCTCGGCGCTGTCGAGGAACTTCGTCAAGGACCCGCGCGAGGTGGTCAAGCCCGGCGACATCGTCACGGTCCGGGTCACCTCGGTGGACGTGCCGCGCAAGCGGATCGGGCTGACCCTGCGGCTGGACGACGAGCCCGGCCGCGACCGCGGCGGGGACCGGGGCCGTGGCGGGGACCGGGGCGACCGCGGTGACCGGCAGGCCCGGCCGCCGCGTCAGGACCGCCGCGGCCCGGACCGGCGCGGCCAGGGCGGCTCCGGCGGCGACGCCCCGCTCGCGAACAGCGCCATGGCGGACGCGCTGCGCCGGGCGGGCCTGGCCGGTGGCGGGTCCGGTGGCCAGGGCGGGCGCGAGGACCGGCGCTCCGGGCGGCGCTGACAGCACGCACATGTACGGCGGGGCCGGTGGATCTTCCGTCCGCCGGCCCCGCCGTACGTGTGCCTGCGCTCAGCCGAGCCCCGCCCGGCGGCGCAGCTCCACCGCCAGCCCCACCAGCTCGCCCCACCATGCGTCGTGCGACGCCACCAGCAGCCGCTGCGCCTCGCCCACCGGCACCGCCCGCACCTCGACGACCTGCTCGCCGTCCGCCGGATTGGTCGGCACCGAGTCCACCGCCACCTCCGCCCAGCCCCACAGCCAGGCCTTCTCCGGGTGCGGCTGCCACGGCCGGTACGGCGTCGGGTCGTTCGTCCGGCACCGGTGCGCGCCCAGCCAGCCCGGCTCCCCGAGCAGCCGGGCGCCCGCCTCCTCCTTCAACTCCCGCTCCAGGCAGGCGGCGACGCTCTCGTCCCGCTCGCGCGTGCCGCCGGGCAGGAACCAGTGGTCCCGCTCGTCCCGGCAGAGCACCACCGCGCCCGCCGAGAAGCCCACCAGGTGGATGTTGGTCACCAGCTCGTCCGCCGGCAGCTCGGTCGAGAACTGCGCGTCGTACCTCCCCCAGGCCCAGTACTGCGGCGCGTGCAACGCCGGGAAGCGTGCCGCCAGTTCGGCGGCTCTGGCGGAGGAGGCGGTCCGGTCCGTGGTATCGGTCATCCGGTGATCGTAGTGCCGACCGGGAAGCGGCGGGGGCGACGGGATGGAAGCGGACAGCCAACTCCCGAGCTGAATATCGTCGGTGATGCCTGCTCCGAACCTCGATCACGGCGGGGGTGCACCTCCGCCCGGTGCGACGAGGCCGGTCTCGTACGCGAGGACCACGGCCTGCGCCCGGTCGCGCAGATCGAGCTTGGCGAAGATCCGTGCCACGTGCGTCTTCACCGTCGACTCGCTGAGCGTCAGTTCGCCCGCCAGCTCGCCGTTCGAGAGGCCTCGGCCCATCAGGGTGAGCACCTCCAGCTCGCGCGGGGTGAGCCGGGCGAGGTCGCGGTGGAGGGCCGGGGTGCCGGGGGCGGGACGGGGGTTGTCGGCGGCGCAGCGTTCGACGAGGCGTCGGGTGATGGAGGGGGCGAGGAGGGCGTCGCCGGTGTCCACGAGGCGGACGGCGGCGGCGAGATGGGCGGAGGTGACGTCCTTGAGGAGGAAGCCGCTGGCCCCGGCCGCGAGGGCGGCGTACACGTAGTGGTCGAGGTCGAAGGTGGTGAGCATGATGACCCGGCACCCGGGGGCCCGGGCGAGGATCCGCCGGGCGGCCTCCAGACCGTCCATGCCGGGCATCCGGATGTCGAGGAGCACGACGTCGGGCCGGTGCGCGACCGCCGCCGCCACCGCCTCGGCGCCGTCGGCGGCCTCGGCGACGACGTCGATACCGCGCGCCGTGAGGATCATGCGGAAGCCGGTGCGGACGAGCTCCTGGTCGTCGGCGATCACCACGCGCGGGCGCCGCTCCACGCCCGTCTCGGGAGCCCCCGTCACGGCCGGTCCAGCGGGATGCGCGCGCGGACCCGGTAGCCGCCGCCGAGCCGGCGCCGGGCGTCGAGGTCGCCGCCGTACACGGCGACGCGCTCGCGCAGGCCGATGAGCCCGCGCCCGGCGCCGTCCGCCTTCCGTGCGTCCGTCTTTCCTTCACGAGCGCCCGCGGCGCCGGAGAGCACGCTCGGCCCGCTGTTGAGCACCTCCACCCGCAGGTAGTGGTCCGCGTACCGCACGGTCACCTCCGCCGTCCCCCCGTCCCCGTGCTTGAGCGCGTTGGTGAGCGCCTCCTGGATGATCCGGCACGCCGTCACGTCGACACCGCCGGGCAGCGGGCGCGGGTCACCGGAGACGCGGACCTCCACCGGGAGGCCGGCGAAGGCGAACCGGTCGATGAGCGGACTGAGCCGGGTCAGGCTGGGCTGCGGCGCGAACTCGGCCTCGTCCGGCTCCTCGGAGCCGTCCGCGGCGGGGGCGAGCAGGCCGAGCAGGTGCCGCAGTTCGGTCATCGCGTCCCGCCCGGCGGCCTCGACGGCGACCATGGCGGCCGCCGCCTCCTCGGGCATGGTGGCGAGGACCTCGCGCGCGGCGCCGGCCTGCACCACCATGACGCTCACGTTGTGGCTGACGATGTCGTGCAACTCGGCCGCGATGCGTGCCCGTTCGGCGTCGACGGCGGTGCGCGCGGCGCTCTCCCGCTCGCGTTCCAGCAGCCAGCCGCGCTCCCCGACGGCCGCCCGGTAGAGCCGCCGCGCCCGGGCGAGCGCGAGGCTCAGCCAGCCGACGGCCGCGCACGCTGCGGCCGGTGCCGCCCAGCCCCATTCGGTTCCCCACACGCCGTCAGCCTCCCAGCTCACGGCGTGATCCACATCATCCGGGGGTGCCGCTCGCGTACATCCCCGGTACTACGGCCGCCGACGACTACACCCGGGGTGGGACGCGGCCCGTACCCCGCCGCTCCTACCGTCGTCGTCCATGAACAACGATCACGACGGGACCACCGGGCCCCGCGACGCGCAGGTCGTCGTCGAGCTGTCCGGGGTACGCAAGGAGTACGGCGACGCCATGGCGCTGGACGGGGTCGACCTGACGATCCGGGCGGGCGAGGCGGTCGCCGTGATGGGCCCCTCCGGGTGCGGCAAGTCCACCCTGCTGAACATGGTCGCCGGGCTGGACCGGCCGACGGCGGGCACCGTCCGCGTGCACGGCCAGGACCTCGGGCAGCTGAACGAGACCGGGCTGGCGCTGTTCCGGCGCCGCCACATCGGCATGATCTTCCAGTTCTTCAACCTCATCGACGACCTCCCGGCCCTCGACAACGTCGCCCTGGCCGCCCAACTGACCGGCACCACGGCCAAGCAGGCGCGCCGCCGTGCCCTGGAGCTGCTGGACGAACTCGGAGTCGCCCACCGCAAGGACACCTACCCGGCCGCGCTGAGCGGCGGCGAGCGCCAGCGGGTGGCCGTCGCCCGGGCGCTGATGAACCGCCCGGCGCTGCTGCTCGCGGACGAGCCGACCGGCGCGCTGGACAGCCGTTCGGGGGAGCAGGTGATGGACCTGCTGATCGACCTCAACCAGATCGGGCAGACCCTGCTGATCGTCACCCACGACCCGCAGCTGGCCACCCGCTGCGCCAGCCGACTGGTCGAGGTCGCGGACGGCCGGGTGGCGCGCGAGCGCTCGCTGGAGTCCGCGTCATGACCGGCGCGGTGTGGCGCGCTTCGCGCGCCGCGGTGAAGCGCCGCAGGCTCCAGACCTTCGTGATCGGCCTGGTCGTGTTCTGCACCACGACGACCGTGCTGCTCGCGCTGGCGGTGATCAGCGCCGCCCGGGCGCCGTTCGACGAGGCCTTCGCCGCGCAGCGCGGGGCACACGTCGTCGCTGCCTTCGACACCACGAAGGCCCCGGCGGAGCAGCTGGCCGCCACCGCCCACCGGCCGGGCGTGGAGGCGGCCGCCGGGCCGTTCGCCCAGGCCGTCGTCGAGATCCCCACCGACTGGCTCGGCAGCCCGCCGGGCCCGCTGAACCTGGTCGGCCGGGCCGATCCGAAGGGCCCGGTGGACCAGGTCGAGCTGCTGGCGGGACGCTGGGCCACCGCGCCCGGCGAGGTCGTCGTCCAGCAGCCCTTCCGGGGCCACCCGGACGAGCTGCTGGGCCGGACGACCACCACCAGCGGCGGCCTGACGCTCACCGTCGTCGGCTTCGCCACCAGCATGAGCCAGTCCGCGGGCGGCTGGGTCACCCCCGAGCAGGCGGCGGCCCTGCACCCCACCGGCGCGCAGATGCTGTACCGCTTCACGGCCTCCTCGACGGGGCAGCAGCTCACGGCGGCCCTGAGCACGGCCACCGAGGGGCTGCCGAAGGACGCGCTCACCAGCTCGCAGTCCTACCTCGTCCTCAAGCAGGCGTTCTCCGCGGGCGCCGACGCCTTCCTGCCGTTCATGACGGTCTTCGGTGTGCTCGGCCTGGTCGTCGCCGCCCTGATCGTCGGCAACGTCGTCAGCGGCGCGGTGGTCTCCGGCTACCGTCACATCGGCGTCCTCAAGTCGATCGGCTTCACCCCGCGCCAGGTGGTCGTGGTGTACGTGGCGATGGTCTCGGTGCCCGCGATCGCCGGCAGCCTCCTCGGCACGGCGGCCGGCTGGGCGCTCGCCTCGCCGATCCTCGGCGTCGCGTTCTCCGGAATCATGACGGGCACCGCCGCCGTCGAACCGGCCGCGTGGCTGCCGGCCGTCACCGTGGTCGCGGTACCGCTGCTGGTCGCCGTCGCCGCGGTGATCCCGGCGTCGCGCGCCCACCGCCTCTCCGCCGCCCAGGCGATCTCGGCGGGCAGCGCGCCGCGGACCGGGCGCGGGCTGCGGATCCAGCGCCGGCTCGGCGGCACCCGGCTGCCGCGGGCGGTCAGCCTCGGCCTCGGCCAGCCCTTCGCACGCCCGGCGCGCTCCGCCCTCACCATGGCGGCCATCATGCTGGGCGTGGTCACGGTGACCCTGACCACCGGCCTGAGCAGCACCATGATCGCGACGATCGATCCGGAAGAGAACGGCCGCAGCACCCACGTCTCCGTCCAGACAGCCCACTTCACCGGCCGCCACACCGAGGCGGAGCAGACTCCGGCCCGGACCGACGCCCTGCTGCGCTCCGCCCCCGGCGCCCGGCAGGTGACCGCGCGCGGACTCCTCCAGGTCGGCCTGGTCGGCTTCACCCAGCCCGTCTTCGCCGACTTCTACGGCGGCGACGAGATCACCGGGCCGCTCCGGGTCGTCAAGGGCCGGCCCGCGACCGGGCCGAACGAGGTCGTCGTCGGACCGGCCTTCCTCGACCGGCGCGGCCTCCGGCTCGGCGACCGGATCACCCTGGACCTGGAGGGCCGGCACCTGCCCGTCACCATCGTCGGCGAGCAGCTCCAGGGCAATCCGCGGGCGGTGGCATCCAACGCGGCGACCCTGGCCGAGCTCACCCCGGACCCGCACGTCGTGGAATACGACGTCCGGCTCGCCGACGGCGCCGACCCGGAGGCCTACGTGAAGGCGGTCCGGGACGGCGACCCGAGCCTCGACGTCTCGGTGCGCACCGTGGACCTGCCCGCCGCCGAAGCGGCGGTCATCTCCTTCAGCACGATCTTCACCGTGCTGCTGTCGGTGGTCGCCGCGCTCGGCGTCCTCAACACCGTGCTGCTCACCGTCCGGGAGCGCCGCCGGGAGCTCGGCATGCTGAAGTCGATCGGCATGACCCCGCGCCAGGTGGTCGCGATGACGGTGGTGTCGGTGGCCTGGCAGGGGGTGGTCAGCGGGGCCGTCGGGATTCCGGTCGGGATCGTCGCTCATCGGCTGATCGTCGAGAACGTCGGCATCATCGCGTTCCCGGAGGAGATGATCGACGTCTGGCGCGCCCCCGTGCTGACCGGCCTCGCCTTCGCGGGCGTCGCGATCGCGGTCCTCGGCGCGCTCGTCCCGGCCCGCTCGGCGGCCCGGCTGCCGATCGCCGAGGTGCTGCACAACGAGTAGCCGCAAACGTCTTCCGTGATGCCGAACCTGACGCGTTGTCGAGACCACCCGTCAGGTCGGCCTATCATCGCGCTATGGCCATCGCTGAGCTGATCCGCATCGTCTCCCGCTCCTCACCCATGGCACTCGCCCAGGTGGAGCGCGTCCGCGCCGAACTCGCCGTGCTGCACCCGGGAATCCGCACCGAGGTGGTGCCGGTGACCACCTCCGGCGACCGGTGGACGGGCGACCTCGCCCGGCTCGGCGGCAAGGGTGCGTTCACCAAGGAGGTCGACGCGGCGCTGCTCGCCGGGGAGGCCGACGTCGCGGTGCACTGCCTCAAGGACGTACCCGCCGACCGGCCACTGCCTGCCGGCACCGTCTTCGCCGCCCACCTGCGCCGCGACGACATCCGCGACGCCCTCGTCCACCCCGGGGGGCTCACCCTCGACCGACTCCCGGCCGGCACCCGGATCGGTACCTCCTCCGTCCGCCGAGCCGCCCAGCTCGCCGCCTCCCACCCGCACCTGGTCTGCGTGCCGATCCGCGGCAACGCCAACAGCCGGCTCGCCAAGCTGGCGGCGGGCGAGGCGGACGCACTGCTACTGGCCGTCTCCGGGCTGGAACGGATCGGCGAGGAGGCCCGGATCACCGAGATCCTCGGCGTCGACGCGATGTGCCCGCCGATCGGCGCCGGCATCCTGGTGCTCCAGTGCCGAGAGGACGACGACACCACGATCGGCACGATCGCCGGGCTCGGCCACCACGACACCTGGCGCGAGGCCGCCGCCGAGCGGATGTTCCTGCACGTCCTGCAGGGCCACTGCAACAGTCCGATTGCCGGCTACGCCCACGCCGAGCCGGATGGCCGCCTGTCGATGCGCGGCCGGGTCTTCAGCCCGGACGGCAAGCAGGTGCTGGACGCCCACGAGTGGGCCGGTGCGCTCACTCCCGAGGACCTCGGCACCTCCACCGCCCTGGCGCTCAAGCGGCAGGGCGCGCACGACCTGATCGCGGCCATTCCGCACTGACGGCCCGGTCCGCCTCCGGTCCACTCCTACGACGTACACCTACACGCCGCAGACCCCCGGGACGTACATCTGGATCGCCTACACCTCGGGCGGCGAGAACCGTCCGGACGTTCGGCGCGTCCGTTCCGATGTGATTAGCGGAGTGCTCGGCGCCATGCCGATGTTCTGGCCCGGGCTGTTGTTGTCCCTGGTGCCGGCGGCGCTGCTCAACCGGCCCGTCGGGCGGCTGCTGCGCGCGCACTGGGCGGTGGGCTTCCTTCTGCTGCTCGGCCTGGGCGGGGTGATCACGGTAGCCCTCGTGCCGGACGCCTGGCAGCTGTCCGCGGACGCCGTCCGGCACTGCAACGTCGTCGGCGGCCGACCGCGCTCGCCGCACGAGCTGCTGACCGTCCGGCACGTCGACCTCAAGGTGGCCGTGTTCGTCCCGATCGGCCTCGCGGCCGCCCTGGCCGGGACGCGGCCCCGCGCCGTGGTCGCATTGGTGGGTGCGGCGGCGTTGCCGTTCGCGGTGTCGGCGGTGCAGTACGCGATGCCCGTGATCGGGCAGGCGTGCGACGTCCAGGACGTGTGGGACGGCGTGCTGGGCGTGGGCCTGGGCGCGCTGGCGGGCCTGCTGGCCGGGCCGGTGCTCCGGGCGACGGTGCGGTCGGTGGGCGCGGCGCGGTAAGGGCGGCCGGTCAGCGCTCGTCCGGGTGCCGGTCGGGCTGGTCGTCGGGCAGCAGCGGGAAGAGCCGGGTGACGGCGGCGACCGGGCGGGCGCCGGCGGGGCGGGCACCCGGGTTGTGCTCGCGGTCGCGGAAGCGGGCGAGGATCCGGCGGACGGCGTCGCCGACGGCCGTGAGCTCGGCGGGCGTCAGATGGACGACCGCGCTGAACGCGTCGTCGTGCTGCCATTCGGCGGGTGCGTCGGTGCGGCGGGCGAGCCAGCGCTGGTAGCTCTCGTCCTCCAGGCCGCGCGCCAGATCGCCGAAGTCGTCCGCCGCGGCCGTTTGTTGAGGCCGGGGCAGCTGCCAGGGCCGGGCCCGGCCGTCGGTCGGCGGGGCCTCCTCGATCAGGCCGTGCCGGGCGAGCTGGCGCAGGTGGAACGAGCAGAGGCCCGAGCTGTACCCGAGCCGGGCCGCGGCCTCGGTGGAGGTGATGGTCCCGTGCTCGGCCAGGAGCGCGAGCAGCGCCGTGCGGACCGCGTGCTCGGGGAGGGCGCCGGCGGTGGGGGCGGTCAGGTCTTCGGTCACTTTGCAAAGTCTGCTACTTTGCAAAGTCGATGGCAACGTGGATCACCGCGTCCATCGCAGCGTCCATCACCAGTTGGATCACACCAGTGGACGGCGGACCGTCGTGCCCGCCGTCCGTCGACGAGGGAGCGCCGATGTCCGACCTGCATGAACGCCCGACGATCCTGCGGATCACCGAGATCGGGGAGCGGATCCTGCACGGCCCGTGCCGCCCGGCGGGCGCGGAGGACTTCGGCAGCCCGGAACTCGCCCGGCTGATCGAGGAGATGTTCGCGACGATGCACGTCGCGGACGGTGCCGGGCTGGCGGCGAACCAGGTGGACGTCGACCTCCGGCTCTTCGTCTACGACTGCCGGGACGACCAGGGCGTCCGCCACGTCGGCCACCTGCTCAACCCCGTCGTCGAACCGCAGACGCCCGGACGGCGGCTGATCGAGGACGCCGAGGGCTGCCTCTCCGTGCCGGGCGCCCACGCGACGCTCGCCCGGCCCGCGCACGCGGTGGTGCACGGCTTCGACCAGCACGGGAACCCGCGAACCGTCGTCGGCACCGGCTACTTCGCCCGCTGCCTCCAGCACGAGACCGACCACCTGAACGGCCACCTGTACGTGGACCGCCTGTCCAAGCGGGACCGCAAGGACGTCCTGCGGCAGACCGCCGAGCGTCGGGACGGCGTGTTCGCCGAGCGGGCCGCAGCGGCGGAGCGGCTGAACCGGCGCGGCCCGGCGGCGGATTGCGCCCCGTCCTGCCGGTGCCGTCCGGCAGAATCGCCCGCGTGACCGAACCCTCCCACCTCGCCGCCGTCCGCGACTCCTACGACGCCGTGGCCGCCGACTACGTCCGACTGATCATCCCTCCCGAGGAGATGGACCCGGTCTCGCGCGCGATGCTCGCCGCGTTCGCCGAGCTCGTCCGCGACGGCGGCGGACCTGTCGCGGATCTCGGGTGCGGGCCGGGGAGGGTGACGGCGTACCTGGCCGGGCTCGGGCTGGCGGCGTTCGGCGTGGACGTGTCGGGTGAGATGGTCGCGCTGGCCCGCCGGGCCTACCCCGAACTCCGCTTCGTGCAGGGCTCGATGGCCGCCCTCGACCTCGCCGACGGCACCCTCGGCGGCGTCCTGGCCTGGTACTCCGTGCACCACACGCCGCCCGCGTCGCTGCCCGCGGTGTTCGCCGAGTTCCGCCGCGTGCTCGCGCCCGGCGGACACCTGCTGCTCGGCGGCCACGCCGGAGACGCCCATCTGCGGCCGGCCGAGGCGTACGGGCATCCGGTCTCGTTCGAGTCCCACCTGCTCCCGGCGGGCCGCCTTGCTGACTTGCTCGCGCAGGCCGGGTTCACCGTCACCGCCCGCCTGGAGCAGCCGCGCCCGGAGCGGGCGGACCGGTCGTACGTGTGCCTTCTGGCGTACGCGTAGCTGGCTCTCCCGGGGGAGGGTGCTCGGCCGTGCGGCCGACGTACCGGCCCCCGGGGGTCGGCGAGGGTGGGTTCATGCCGATCACGCTCCCCCTGGGCGACACCGAACGCCCCGTGCCCCGCTGGGCCCTCCGACTGGCCAAGGCCCTCCCGTTCATCGTGCTCCCGCACTGCCTGTGGCGGCTCCCGTTCGCCGTCAACTACACGATGGGGGCCGTCGATCCGGACGCCCCGGCCGTTCCGTGGTGGGCGCCGGGCTACGTGGTCGGCCTCAGCGTGCTCACCGAGGCTCTGTGCCTGCTCACCACCGGCCTGGTCGCCGGCTGGGGCGAGGTGTTCCCGCGCCGGATCCCGCTCGTCGGAGGCCGCCGCGTGCCCGTGCTCGCGGCCGTGGTCCCGGCCGTCCTGGGCGGACTGGCCCTGGTGGCGCTGTTCGACCCGATGCCCCTGGCCTGGGCCGGCGTCCTCGGCCTCGAGGAAGTCCCCTACCGCAACGGGTGGTGGTGCGCGCTGGCCCGGGTGTGCACCGGCCCGGCGATGCTCTGGGGCCCGATCGTCCTCGCCCTGGCCTGGGCCTACTACTGCCGCCGCCGGCCCGACGTCCGGTGAGGATCAGGCGCTTCCGGTGACCACGGACTCGGCCAGACGGTCGGCCACCGCCTGGTCCAGTGGTGCGTGGCCGAGCAGGAAGCGGTACCAGAAGACGCCGTAGACCTGGTCCACGATCAGGTCGAGGTCGGCGTCCGCGGGGAGTTCGCCGCGTTGCCGTCCCCGGTCGAGGAGTTCGCGCAGAGCCGTGCGGCGGGCGGCCGTGAAGGTCTGCATCAGGTCGGCGAGGTGGGGGTCGCGGGCGGCCTCGCGGACGAGGGTGCGCAGCGCGGAGGCGGTGGTGCCGCGCTGGGCGGCGTCGAAGGTGGTGGCGATGAAGGCGCGCAGGTCGGTGCGGAGGGCGCCGGTGTCAGGGCCGTCGACGTCCTGGTCGGCGCGGTCGGTGAGGGCGTCCAGCAGGACGGCGCCCTTGGAGGGCCACCAGCGGTAGACGGTCTGCTTGCCGACGCCGGCGGTGCGGGCGATGGCGTCGATGGTGACCGGGGTGCCGTCGGACGCGGCGAGCAGGTGGAGCGCCGCGTCGAGGATCGCGCGGTGGGCGGCCTCGTTGCGGCGGCGTCCGGTGTGCGGGCGGGCCGTGCTCGGCCGGGGGTCTGTGGCGTTCATCGGTCGTCCTCTCTCTGCCCCTCGCTTGACAAGACTATCAGTCTCGGCAACCATCATTTGTAGGTACTGGCGGTATCGACAAGTTCGCCGGACCTCGATCAGCACGTCTCGACAAGCCGGAAGGAAGCACCACCATGAGCACTGCGGCCACCCTCTTCGCCGGACAGCGCGTCATCGTCATGGGCGGCAGCTCGGGCATCGGCGAGGCCGCGGCCGCCGCCTTCGCGGCCGACGGCGCGGAGGTCGTGATCACCGGCCGGAGCCGCGAGCGGCTGGACGCGGCCGTCGCCCGGATCGGCGGAAAGACCACCGGCGCCCAGCTGGACGCGGCCGACGCCGAGGCCGTCGCGGCCTTCTTCGCCGAGGGCGGCGCCCTCGATCACCTGGTCGTCGCGGTCAGCGGCGCGGCCGGCAGCGGCCCATTCGCCCAGCTCGACCTGGCCGAGCTCGCGACCGGGTTCGACGCCAAGTTCTGGCCGCAGGTCCGCGTCCTGCAGGCAGCGCTGCCGCACCTGCGGGCGGACGGTTCCGTCACCCTGATCACCGCCGCCTCGGCCCGCGCCGCCTTCCCGGGCACGGCCGGGCTGGCCGCCATCAACGGCGCGCTGCAGGCCATGGTCCCGCCGCTCGCGGTCGAGCTGGCCCCGCTGCGGATCAACGCGGTGTCGCCCGGCGTCATCGACACCCCGTGGTGGGACCGCGTCCCGACGGACCAGCGCAAGGCGCTGTTCGACGGCCTCGCCGCCACCACCCCGGCCGGCCGCGTCGGGCGCGCCGAGGACGTGGCGCGGGCGATCCACATGCTGGCGGCCAACACCTTCGTCACGGGTGTCGTGCTCGACTGCACGGGCGGGGCCAACCTGCCCACCGGCCGCTGAGCGAAGGGGAGTTGATCGTGCGGCACCGGGACGAGTCGCTTCCCGGTGCCGCGCCGCTCACGCCCGGCGGACGAAACCGGCCAGCAGGCCGTGGAAATCCCAGCCGAGCGACTCAGCCAGGCTGTCGGGCGCCCCGGCGTCACCAATCGGCCTCGCGGTAGTCCTTGAGGAAGACGCCGGACACCGGGGAACCGGACTCGCCGCGGACGATGGGGTCGTAGACGCGGGCGGCGCCGTCGACGATGTCGAGCGGGGTGCGGAAGCCCTGGGCGGCGAGGTGAGTCTTCTTGGGAGCGGGATTCTCGTCGGTGATCCAGCCGGTGTCGACGGCGCACATGTGGACGCCCTGGGCGGCGAGTTCGGCGGCGCTGGTGCGGGTGAGCATGTTGAGGGCGGCCTTGGCCATGTTGGTGTGGGGGTGGCCGGCGGTCTTGTTGCGGACGGCGAAGCGGCCCTCGACGGCCGTCACGTTGACGATGTAGCGGGCGCGGTGCGGGGACGCGAGGAGGAGGGGGAGCAGGCGGTCGCAGAGGAGGGCGGGGGCGAGGGCGTTGACGAGCTGGGTCTCCAGGACCTCCGCCGGGTCGAGCCCGCCGAGGCGGGCGGACCAGGAGTTGCCGGGCGCGGGGTCCGGCAGCAGGCCGGCCTCGTCGGGCGGGGCGAGCAACCCGTGTGCGGCGGCCGGGAGTTGGTCCAGCTCGGCAGCCGGCCACGCGGAGGTGAGCGCGGGCATCGGCCGGAAGCCCGGGGCGTGCGAGACCGCGCGGCCGTCGGCAGCCGGCAGGGCGGCGCGCTCGCCGGCGGCGAGCAGGGCGTACGACTCGGGCGGGCGGCGCAGGGTCTGGGCGGCGTTGTTGATCAGGATGTCCAACGGGCGTCCGTCGGCGCGCAGTTGCTCGGTGAGCCCGAGAACCTGGCGCGGGTCGCGCAGGTCGATGCCGACGACGGTCAGCCGGTCCCACCACTGCGCGCTGCCCTCGACGGCGCGGAAGCGGCGGACGGTGTCGTGCGGGAAGCGGCTGGTGACGGTCAGCTCGGTGCCGTCGCGCAGCAGCATCAGGGCGAGCTGGAAGCCGATCTTGACCCGGCCGCCGGTGAGCAGCGCGCGCCGGCCCCGCAGGTCGGTGGTGAGGTCGCGCCGGGCGGTGTTGTCGGCCGCGCAGGCCGGGCAGAGCATGTGGTAGAAGCCGTCGACCTGACGGTACGGCTGTTTGCAGACGTAGCACCTGCGCGGTATTCGCAGCTCTCCGACCGACCCGCCGGCCGGCGCGAGCGGTGCGTCCTCGCGGCGGCCGCGGGCGCCGGTGGCGGTGGCGGCGAGGACACCGGCGTCGGCCTGCCGGACGGCCCGCTTGGCCTCCTGGCGGCGGCGCTTGCGGCTCTCCATCACGAACGAGCTGAGCTGCCGCTCGGCGTGCAGCCGGGTGCGGTCGTGGGAGGGGAGGGCGCGCAGGCGACCGAGGGTACGGCTGAACGCGGCGAGTTCCTCGGCGCCGATGTCGGCGATGTCGGCGCTGCCGGTGCCGTCGGCGCCATCGGTCGTCGTGGTGTCGATGAGCTGGTGGTCGTCGCTTCGGACCGTCATGTCCGCCCCCTCGTGCCGTGCAGTGGAAGGGACTGTAATCGACGGCCCCGGGCGATGTGACCTCAATATCTCCGGGGTGAGCCGATGGCGACTCGGCGGAGCTGGTGCTGGCCGGCGGGTTCGCCGGCTGGATCCGGCCGTGACCGCGAACGGGCTTGACCTTGAGTGCACTCCAAGGTGAAGGCTGGTCCCCGTTGATCCACCGCGAACACCGCAGAGCAGATCGGAGCACCGTCATGCGCACCACCACGTTCGGCACCCACGGCCCGGAGACCGGCGTCATAGGCCTCGGCTGCATGGGGATGACCTGGGCCTACGACGTGCGGAACCGGGACGACGAGAACTCCGTCAAGGTGATCCGGCAGGCCCTGGACCTCGGCGTCACCCTGATCGACACGGCCGACATGTACGGCCCGTTCACCAACGAGGAGGTGGTCGGCGCCGCCCTGGCCGGCCCGTACCGGGAGCGCGCGTTCCTCGCCACCAAGGTGGGCATCGTCCCGGGCGGGTCGGGCCAGGGGGAGCGCAACGGCCGCCCCGAGCACGTGCGTCGCTCCATCGACGACAGCCTGCGCAGGCTCGGCACCGACCACGTCGACCTCTACCAGCTGCACCGGGTCGACCCGGACGTCCCGATCGAGGAGACCTGGGGCGCGCTCGCCGAGACCGTCGCGGCCGGCAAGGTCCGCCGGATCGGGCTCTCCGAGGTGAGCGTCGAGGAGATCAAGCGGGCCCAGTCGGTGCACCCGGTGGCCTCCGTGCAGTCCGAACTCTCGCTCTGGACCCGGGACGTGCTGGCCGACGTCCTGCCGTACACGGAGGAGCAGGGCATCGCCTTCCTGCCGTTCTCGCCGCTCGGCCGGGGCTTCCTGACTGGCAGCATCGCCTCCTTCGACGAGCTGCCCGCCGACGACTTCCGCCGCCGGCTGCCGCGCTTCCAGCAGGACGCGCTGAAGGCGAACCTGGCGCTGGTCGGGAAGGTCAAGGCGGTCGCCGAGCGGGTCGGCGCGACGCCCGCGCAGGTGGCGCTGGCCTGGGTGCTGGCGCAGGGGCGGTACGTCTTCCCGATCCCGGGCACCAGGACGCCGCGCTACCTGGTGGACAACGCGGGTGCGGCCGAGGTCGTGCTCTCGGCGGCCGACCTCGCCGAGCTGGACGCGCTGCCGGCGCCGACCGGCTCGCGCTACTGATCCGACCGGGCCGGCCGACCCCACGAAGGGCGTTCCGTGACCCAGATCTGCTGCCGCCCGGTCTCCGCCGGGGCCCGGACGGCGGCCTCGGCCACCCGGTCCAGCCGGTAGCCGAGTTTGCGGGGGACGGCCGCGCTGGCGCCGTTCGCCTGGTCGCAGCGGATCTCCGTCCGCGCGATCCCGGGCAGCGCCAGCGCGGCCGAGGTCAGTGCCCCGGCCGCGGCGGTGGCGATGCCGCGGCCGACGTGCCGGGTGCCCACCCAGTAGCCGATCTCCAGCGCGCCGGGGCCGATCCGGCCGTGCAGGCCGAAGGCGCCGATCACGCTGTCGGGTTCGGCGTCCGGCACGACCAGGTACATGAAGTCGGTGCCCGCCTCCCAGGCCACCGCGCCGGCCCGGGTCAGCTCGGCGGTCCGGGCCCGGGTGGGGGCCTCGGCGGCCCACTCCAGCCAGGGCCGCAGGTGGTCCAGGTTGGCGCGGACGGCCTTGTTCAGCGCCACCGTGTGCGAGGTGCGGCGGCGGTGCAGCGAGAGCCCGCCGGCCAGCCGCAGCAGCTCCGGCGGCCGTCCGGCCGTCACCTGGCCGGACGCGGCGCCGGCCGCCGCCTCGCCGGACGGGGTGCCGGCCGCCGCCGGAGCGTGCTCACAGGACCGTGGCTGTGTATGGCTCATGACGGCGATTATGTCCTTGGCCCGGACCTGTCACCAGCCGGTATCCCCGGCGGACCGGAGGCGTCCGGCGGCGGATCAGAGCCGCACCAGCACCTCGTCGAGCTCCTTGCGCCGCAGATCCGGCACGCGCGCCCCCTCGGCCGGGTAGCCCACCGGGATCACGTACGCGGCGCGCTCCTCCGCCGGGCGCTCGCACACCTCGTTGAGGAACCTCATCGGGCTCGGCGTGTGCGTCAGAGTGGCCAGCCCGGCCTGGTGCAGCGAGGCCAGCAGCAGGCCGACCGCGATCCCCACCGACTCCTTGGTGTAGTACGGGCGCGGCGAGTCGGGCCCCTTGTGCACCTCGAACACGACGATCACCGCGGGCGCGTCCTCCAGGAACGGCTTGTGCCAGTCGGTGCCGATCGGCGCCAGCGCGGCCAGCCACTCCTCCGACGCCCGGCGCGCGTAGAACTCGCGCTCCTCGGCCTCGGCGGCCTCGCGCAGCCGCCGCTTGCGCTCCGGATCGGTGATCACCACGAACCGCCACGGCTGCACGTGGGCGCCGCTGGGCGCGGTGCCGGCGGTCCGGACCGCCCACTCGACCACGCCGTCCGGGATCGGGCGGGGGGAGTAGTCGCGGACGGTCCGGCGCCGCGCCATCACGTCGTGGAAGGACCTGCTGCGGGCCTCGGCCTCCTGGGCCGGCACCGTCATCGGGCGGAGCGGAACGCTCGGGAACGGGCGTCCGTCCGCCGTGCCGTCGGCCGTACGGTTCTCAACCATGGCCGACAGCACAGCACATGACGGTTCCGGCCGAAAGAGGTCGAGACCAATCGAGAGTCCTACAGCTCGTGCACGCGCCCGTCCCGGACCTCCAGGCGCCGGTTCACCGCGACGGTGTCCAGCATCCGCCGGTCGTGGGTGACCAGCAGCAGCGTGCCGGTGTACGAGGCGAGCGCGGACTCCAGCTGCTCGATCGCGGGCAGGTCGAGGTGGTTGGTGGGCTCGTCCAGCACCAGCAGGTTGACCCCGCGGGCCTGGAGCAGCGCCAGCGCCGCCCGGGTGCGCTCGCCCGGCGACAGGGTGTCGGCCGGGCGCAGCACGTGCGCCGCCTTCAGGCCGAACTTGGCCAGCAGGGTGCGCACCTCCTCCGGGGTGAGCTCCGGGACGGCGGCGGCGAACGCCTCCACCAGCGGCTCCCCGTCCAGGCTGTGCCTGTTCCTGAAGATCTGCCCGCGCGCCTGGTCCACCTCGCCGACCACCACGCCGGAGCCCAACGTGGCGCTGCCGCCGTCGAGTTCGAGCCGGCCGAGGAGCGCGGCCAGCAGCGTGGACTTGCCCGCGCCGTTGGCGCCGGTGATCGCGACCCGGTCGGCCCAGTCGATCTGGAGGTTCACCGGGCCGAAGCCGAAGTCGCCGCGGCGGGCGGTGGCCCCGTTCAGGGTGGCGACCACCGAGCCGGAGCGCGGCGCGGTGGCGATCTCCATCCGCAGCTCCCACTCCTTGCGCGGCTCCTCGACCACGTCCAGCCGCTCGATCATCCGCTGGGTCTGCCGGGCCTTGGCGGCCTGCTTCTCGGTGGACTCGGCGCGCGTGGCACGGGCCTTCTTGTCGTTGTCGCCGCCCTTGCGGCGGGCGTTGCGGACGCCGTGCTCCAGCCAGTTGCGCTGCATCCGGGCCCGGGCCTCCAGCGAGGCCTTGGTGTCGGCGTACTCCTCGTACTCCTCGCGGGCGTGCCGGCGGGCCACCGCCCGCTCCTCCAGGTACGCGTCGTAGCCGCCGCCGTACACGTTGACCTGCTGCTGGTGCAGGTCCAGCTCCAGGACCCGGGTGACGGTCCGCGCCAGGAACTCGCGGTCGTGGCTGATCAGCACGGTGCCCGCGCGCAGGCCCTTGACGAAGGCCTCCAGCCGCTCCAGGCCGTCCAGGTCGAGGTCGTTGGTGGGCTCGTCGAGCAGGAAGACGTCGTAGCGGGAGAGCAGCAGTGAGGCGAGGCCGGCCCGGGCGGCCTGGCCGCCGGACAGCGCCGTCATCGGCAGGTCGAGCGAGACCTTCAGCCCGAGCGAGTCGGCGACCTCCTCGGCGCGCTCCTCCAGGTCGGCGCCGCCGAGGTCCAGCCAGCGGTCCAGGCTCGCCGCGTAGGCGTCGTCGGCGCCCGGTCGGCCCTCGACGAGGCCCTCGGTGGCCTCGTCCAGCGCCGCCTGCGCCGCCGCCACGCCCGTCCGGCGGGCCAGGAAGGCGCGTACCGACTCGCCCTCGCGCCGCTCCGGCTCCTGCGGCAGGTGGCCGATGTTGGCGCTCGCCGGGCTGAGCCGCAGCGAGCCCGCCTCGGGGGTGTCCAGCCCGGCGAGCAGCCGCAGCAGGGTCGACTTGCCGGCGCCGTTCACGCCGACCAGGCCGATCACGTCGCCGGGGGCGACGACCAGGTCCAGGCCGGAGAAGAGGGTGCGTTCGCCGTGGCCGGCGCTGAGGTCCTTGACTACGAGTGTGGCGCTCATGATGGGCCCGATTCTACGGAGCCCGGGTGGGGCGGCGAAAAGGCGCGGGGCCGCGGCTCGTGCAGCCGCGGCCCCGCTGTGCTCGGACGCTCAGTGGATCACTTGGTCTTCTTGGAGATGTAGTCCAGCGCCTTGGCGGCCACGTCGTCCAGGTACGGACCGGCCTCCCAGGTGTTGTCGTTCCCACCGATGGAGGTGTCCGAGACCAGCATCTGCTTGCCGTCCTTCATGGCGAACCAGCCGCCGCCGCTGTCACCGCCGGTGCCGTTGCAGCCGATGGTCACCATCGGCGGGCGGGCCGGGTCGATGGTGTACTTGACCGGCTTCGGGGCCTCGCAGTGGTCCAGCTCCATGCCGTCGAACGGCTTGTCGGCCGGGTAGCCGTAGCTGCTGATCGCGGTGACCTGGTCACGCGGGGCGTTGAACCAGACCGGCACGGAGCCGCCGACCGTCTCCTCCAGCGACTTGCCGCTGCCGTCCGGGTTCGCCACCCGGATGATGCCGAAGTCGTACGCGCTCCACGAGCCGCCGTACTCCGGGTCGGCCTCGCTGGACCAGGTCGGCGACACGATGCCGGCGGTGGCGCCCCACTCGCCGAACGGCTCGGCCTTGGCGAGGTCGCCCTGCTTGCCGCCGCTCAGCAGGCCGTTGCTGTTGAAGGCCGGGGCGAAGACGATGTTCTTGTGCGACTTGCCGCCCTTGCCGCCGTGCAGGCAGTGGCTCGCGGTCCAGACCAGGTTGCTCTTGCCCGGGTTGGCCGGGTCGGAGATCACGGTGCCGGAGCAGACGAACTCCTGGCCCTTGTCGTCCAGGAAGAAGATCTTGCCGTTGACGTCGAGGTTCTTCGCGAACGGGTGCGGGACCGGCTTCATCTGGACCGGGGTCGGCTTGGGGTCGACGTCACCCGCGCCGTCGGTGCCGCTGCTGCCGCCCGGCTGGGCCGGGGCCGGAGCCTGGGTGGTCGGCTGGGCCGGGGCGGCGCTGGTCGGGCCCCCGGTCGGGGCGGCGCTCGGCTGGCCGCCGGGCTTCTTGCCCGGCTTGTACGGCTTGGCCTTCAGGATCTTCTGGAGGTCCCAGTAGCCCTTGACGGCCGGGGTGATGACGTTGGCCTGGGCCCACTTCTCCCAGTCCTCGGGCTTCCAGGTCTTGATCTCCTCGGCCGTCGGAATGTGGATCGGCGCGGCACCCGGCTTTCCGGAGGCGGACGCGTCGGCGGTGGGCGCCGCGGTCTGCGCCCCGTTCGTGGTGTCGCTGTTGTCCGGGCCGCACGCGGTGGCGAGTGCCATGGTCAGCGCCACGACGGAGGCGCCGACGGCGATGCGGGTGGTCCGGGATATCGGTGACATGAGTTCAGTTCCCCCTGTGTACGGACGCCATACGGCCCGATCCGCGGGTACGGCCCCGAGGGCCGCAGGTATGGCAGGGGAGGAGTCTGCCATGCGGATCAGGACATCCTCGCGTCCACCCCCGCCTGGTACGAGGCTGTCACCGGATCGGCACCGGATCGGCACGTGGGCTCCGCCAGCCCTCGCCGTCGCGAAGAGCTTCGCCACCGCGCGAAGAGCTTCGCCACCGCGCGGAAAATCGGTTGCCGACGTTCGGGAGGGTCCGTAACGTCCTCCGTGTCAAGCCGTCAGGAATGCCGCCGACAAGGAGAAGGCCGTTGCTCTACTGAGGTCCCGGGACACCGCCCCGCCGCGCAGGGCCAGCGCCGATCGCAGTGCGCCGATCGTCGACCGCCGCGCGGTGTGCCAGTGTGCGACCTCAGTCACGGCCCCCTTTCGGTCACGGCCCAGTGGCTTCCCTTCCGCACCCGCGGTGTCTCCCCGTGTTGCTCCGTCACTTATCAGCAACCACCCGGGAGGCCGTTCATGGCACAACCCACCACCGCCGTCCTCTGCACCGACCTCGCCTTCGAATGGCCCGACGGCAAGCCCGTCCTGGACGGCTTCCACCTCGCCGTCGGCCCCGGCCGCACCGGCCTGATCGGGCTCAACGGCGCCGGCAAGTCCACCCTGCTGCGGCTGATCGCCGGCGACCTCACCCCCACCCGCGGCGCCGTCCGGGTCGCCGGGGAACTCGGCTACCTGCCACAGGGGTTGACGCTCGACACCACCCTGCGGGTGGACGAGGCGCTCGGCATCCGGGCCGCCCGCGAGGCCCTGCACGCCATCGAGTCCGGCGACACGGACCAGGTCCACTACGACGCCGTCGGCGACGACTGGGACGTCGAGGAGCGCGCCCGCGCCACCCTCGACCGGCTCGGCCTGCGCCGGCTCGGCCTCGACCGCACCACCGGCGAACTCTCGGGCGGCGAGGCCGTCCTGCTCCGGCTGGCCGCCCTGCTGATGCGCCGCCCCGACGTCCTGCTGCTCGACGAGCCCACCAACAACCTCGACCGGGCCGCCCGCGAGCGGCTCTACGAGACGGTGGCCGGCTGGCACGGCGTCATGCTGATCGTCAGCCACGACCGCGAACTGCTCGAGCACGTCGACCAGATCGCCGACCTGCGGGACGGCCAGGTCACCTGGTACGGCGGCAACTTCGCGGACTACGAGCGCACCCTCGCCGCCCAGCAGGAGACGGCCGAGCGGCTGCTGCGCAACGCCGAGGCCGACGTCCAGCGCCAGAAGCGGGACCTCGTCGAGGCCCGCACCCGGCTCGAACGCAGCGCCAGCTACGGCAGGAAGCGCTCGATCACCCGCAACGACCCGCACATCTTCGCCGGCAAGCTCAAACGCCAGGGCCAGGAGACGGCCGGGCGGCTCCAGGGCATGCACACCGAACGGCTGGAGGAGGCCAAGCAGCGGCTCACCGCCGCCGAGGAGGCGGTCCGTGACGACGCCGAGATCCGGATCGACCTCCCGCGCACCGCCGTTCCGGCCGGGCGCACCGTGCTCACCCTGCAGAAGGTCCGGCTGCCCTACGGCACCACCGCCGACCTCGACCTGCGCGGCGCCGAGCGGATCGCGCTGGTCGGGCGCAACGGCGCCGGCAAGACCACCCTGCTGCGCACCATCGCGGGCGAACTCGCCCCGCTGGAGGGAGAGATCACCACGCCGGTGCCGCTGCGCCACCTGCCGCAGCGGCTCGACCTGCTGGACGACAAGCTCACCGTCGCGGAGAACGTCAAGCGGTTCGCTCCCGCCGCCGGGCCCAACGCGATCCGGGCCCGGCTCGCCCGCTTCCTGTTCCGTGGCGGCCGGGCCGACCAGCCGGCCGCCACGCTCTCCGGCGGCGAGCGGTTCCGGGCCACCCTGGCCGCCCTGCTGCTGGCCGACCCGCCACCGCAGTTGCTGCTGCTCGACGAGCCGACCAACAACCTGGACCTCGCCAGCGTCCGCCAGCTCACCCAGGCGCTGGCGGCCTACCAGGGAGCGCTGATCGTGGCCAGCCACGACCTGCCGTTCCTGCGCGGCCTGGGCCTGACGCGCTGGCTGGAGCTGGACGGCGACCTGAGGGCGGTGGATCCCATGTAGCCGCTGTACTCGCGGCTGTGACGGTGCCGTGTACGCGCGCGGCCGGCTCGGATCCGCTCCTGGGGGATCCGAGCCGGCCGTCGCGCCGGCACAGGGGGGTTATGCCTCAGCGGGTGCGGGCCGCAGCTTGCCGGCGACCAGCGTGCCCAGCCGGTCCAGGCCGACCACGACCGTGGCGAGCACGATGAACTCGACGGTCAGCATGGCGATCTGGCCCCACACGTAGCCGTAGCCCTTGGTGGTCGGGTCGAAGAAGAAGTACGGGTAGGGCGTCGGGTAGTCGTCGAACAGCGCGTTGCGGGTGAGCACAATCGCCGCGTACCCGAGCGGGAAGGCCAGCCAGAGCGGGATGTCCTTCCAGGCGGACACGTTGCGCGGCTTGAGCACCAGCCAGTCGGTGATCACCATCACCGGCGTCACGTAGTGCAGGAAGAACGACGACCAGTGCGCCAGCTTGTCCGGCCCGTCGACCAGCCCGGGCAGCGGGTTGGCGCCGTGCTGGAGCAGGATGTGCGAGACCAGCCCGGTGATGATGATGTACAGCGTGGCGGCGCCGCGCAGCCGGGGCGCGGGCGCGTCCACGGTGTTGCGCTTGATCATCCAGTAGACCGCGCCGATGAAGTAGCCGAGCACGATGACGTTGCTCTGCACGGTGAAGTACACCAGCGGCGCGGTTCCGAGGGTCAGGCCGAGGCCCGCCGAGAGCACGATGCCCATGCGCCACCACAGTGCGGGGCGGGTCCGGACTGACATGCGGCCACCAGTTCGTTTCAGGCGATACGGGAGGTATCGGACGGTGAGGGGTTGCCGCACTCTACTCGCTGGTAGCCTCGGGCGGAAGAATCGTCCCTGCCCACCGGGTGTTCGACGGGCACACACCGGAGGTCCGGCGGCTCACCCCTTGGGGCCCATCCCGGCGGGCCCTGCCCGCGAGTCCTACCCCGGGAGCACGAAGCCCGACTCGTACGCCACGATGACCGCCTGGGTGCGGTCCCGGGCGCCGAGCTTGGCGAAGACGCTGCCGACGTGCGTCTTGACCGTCTCCTGGCTGACCACGAGCCGCTGCGCGATCTCCGCGTTGTTCAGCCCGGCGGCCATCAGCCGGAGCACCTGGCCCTCCCGCTCGGTCAGCCGCCCGATCGGCCCCCGCTCCGGGGCGGCGACCCGGGGGGCCTCCGGGGCGTGCCGCAGCGCGAGCTCCCGGACGGCGGCCGGGAAGAGCAGCGAGTCCCCGCGCGCGACCAGCCGCACCGCCTGGAGCATCTCCTCCGCCCGCGCCCGCTTCAGCAGGAACCCGGCCGCGCCCGCCCGCAGCGCGTCGTACACGTGATCGTCGTGCTCGAAGGTGGTGACCACCAGGATGCGGGGAGGCTCGGCCATGGTGCCCATCAGCTGTTCGGTGGCCCGGATGCCGTCGATGCCGGGCATGCGGACGTCCATCAGCACCACGTCCGGCCGCAGTTCGCGCACCAGCGGCACGACCTCGGCGCCGTCGGCCGCCTCGCCGACCACACTGAGGTCCGGTTCGGCGTCGATCACCACCCGCAGGCCCATCCGGACCAGCCGCTCGTCGTCCGCGATCACCACGCGGATGTTCTCGCTCATCGGGTGCCCACCACTCCTGTCCCGCCCACTCGCGTTCCGCCCACTCGCGTTCCGTTCACTCGTGCCCCGCTCACTCGTGCCCCTCCCAGCGGCAGCCAGACGGCCAACCGCCACGTCGTCCCGTCCTCGGTCGGCCCCGCCTCGCTGCCGCCGCGCAGCGCCGCCGCCCGCTCCCCGATCCCGCGCAGCCCCCGCCCGCCGCCGGGGCGGCTGGGTCGGGCCGGGCCCAGCGGGTTGGTCAGCTCGATCTCCAGCCGGCCGTCCGCGAGGGCGACCCGCAGCCCGGCCGGTGCGGGCCCGGCATGCCGGAGCACGTTGGTGAGGCCCTCCTGGACGATCCGGTACGCCTCGCGGGAGACCGCGGCCGGCAGCCGCCCCAGGCCGGGGGCGAGGTCGGCGTCCACCCGGACGCCCGTGTGGGCGAGCTGGCGCAGCAGGTCGTCCAGCCCGGCGAGGGTCGGCCCGGCGGGGCCCTCGGTGCCGGCGTTCTCCTCGCGCAGCAGCCCCAGCACGGTGTCGAGTTCGGCGACGGCCGCCCGTGCGGTCTCCTCGATGGCGGCGAGCGCCTCGGCGGCGAAGTCCGGGTCGCTGCGCAGCACCCGGGCCGCGGCCGAGGCCTGGATGCTGACCGCGCTCAGCGCGTGCCCGACGGAGTCGTGCAGTTCGCGGGCCAGCCGGTTGCGCTGGGCGAGCACGGCGGCCCGGTGCTCGGCCGCGGCCAGCCGCTCCTCCGGGGTCGGGCCGAGCAGGACTGGCGCCCAGCGGGCGAGCAGCGCGCCGCAGCCGGCGTTGGCGCAGACGATCAGCGTCAGGACGACGAGGCCGAGGGCGGGGCCGGTGAACATCCAGCCGGGGAACCGGTTCTCCCAGAACCGGGTGAGGTCCATCGCCCCGTCGAAGTCGAAGATCAGCACCACCGAGAAAGGCGCCCCGGCCAGCGTCATCCCGGAGACCACGCCGCCGAGGAACAGATGCAGCACGTACCAGGCCGCCGCGCGGCGCCGGGCCGCCCACGACCGGGCCGGCCCGGTGGCGATTTCCTCCGGCCGCTCCGGCGCGCAGAGCGCCTTCGCCGCCGCGCCCTCCAGCGTGCGGACGGTCGGAAGCAGCGCGGTGACGGCGGCCATCGGCAGCGAGACGCCCAGCGAGACGAACTGGAGCAGCAGCTGCCGCAGGTGGCTCTGCTCGGCGTTGAGCCCCCCGAGAATCACCTGCGAGAGCAGCCAGTAGGGCATCAACAGGGCGCCGCCCAGCACCAGATGCACCCAGCGCAGCCGGGCCCGCCGTCCGAACAGCGCCCCCGCCCCGCGCCGAATCCGGCCCCCTCCCTCCGTGTTCACCCGGCCGACTCTACGTCAGCCGCCACCGCCCGGGCCGCCGCGGCCCGTTCGGTCAGCGCCATGGCGCCCACCGCCAGGATCAGCACCGCGGCCACCACCTGCGCGGACTGGACCAGCGGCATCAGCCCCGGCACCGCCATCCGGACGTCCGTCACCCTCGTCGTCGTACTGCCGAACGCCACCAACTGCCAGGAGCCCCAGCCGAACAGCGACCCGGCCGCCGTCCACGCCACCACCAGCGGCACCCGCAGCCGCCGCCGCGGCCCGATCCGGAACACCAGCACCAGCAGCGCCGCCGCCGCGGCCACCGCCATCACGGCGCCCACGCCGTCCATCACCGCCACGCCCCGGCTGTGCTCGTCGGCCCACCGTGACGGCACCCCGGCGGTGCCGCCCGCCGCCCAGTACGTCCGGGCCACCGCGACGCCCAGGCCGAGCAGGGCGGCGACCCCGGCGAACGTGCGCTGCGCGGTCAGGGTGGGGGAGTCCGGTAGGGCGCCGATCCGGTCGCGCAGCAGCCCGGCCCAGCGCTGCCGGGCGTACAGCACGAACCCGGTGATCAGCGCGAGGCCCTGGACCGAGAACCCGCCGTACACCACGGCGAAGACCCAACCGCGGAGCCCGCCCGCCACCTTGTCACCGTCCGCCTGGTGCTCCGGCCCGAGGACCAGCGTGCTGAGGAGGGACAGCGGCATCGCCACCAGGATCGTCCCGAGGAGTCCGGTCGCCACCCACATGGGGAACGCCACCAGCCCGGCTGGCACGCGCCGCCCCCACGGCCGGACGAAGGCGAGCGCGAGGGCTACGGCGATAGCGTCCATGCCGAAGGTGAGCAGGTTCACCAGCCAGAGCTTGTCCATCGCGGCCGGGTCGTCGGACCCGACCGGATGGCCGGTCAGCCACAGGATCTTGAGCGTCAGATACGGCACGGTCGCGGCCACGGCGACCCAGGCCGCCGCCGCCCGCACCACACGTTCCCTGTTTCCCATGCCCCTACGGTCGCGCGGGAGCCCGGGCCGGCACGTCGGCCCAGGACACGATCCCCCTCCCCCTGGCGAGGGATTCGCGGCGTCTGCGGCCTAGGCCGTGCGGTGGATCAGCCGCTCCCGGTGCCCGACCCTGCCGTCCGGGTCGGGCAGCCCGACCGTCGCCGAGAAGGCCTGGAGGATCGGCTCGCAGTCGGCGCTTTGCCCCTTCCTTCCACGGCCTCACGCCCTGCCGAACACGGTGCGATAGGTGTCGTCGATGCCGGTGTTGTAGAACGTCCGCGCGCTCTCCTTGAGTTGGCCGGGGACACTGCCGGACTCGTCCATGGCTTTCGTGCCCATGCCGAACCGGATGGCCTTGTAGTCGATCATCGCGCCCAGCTGGCTGTGGCCGGCCGAGAACCGCGAGCTCAGAGTGGACCTGGTCTCGGCATCGATCACGGCGTTGGCACCCTCGGCATACTTGGACGTGCCGACGTCGACCAGTCGCTGGGCGATGTCACCGAGCGGCTGCGGGAGCATGTTCACGGGTGTGCCGAGGAGGTGGTAGTTCATCTTCTCCCGCCAGTTCTGCGCCGCCTTCTCGTCCTCCCCGTGGTCGACGGCGACATCGCCGTACACCGCGTCGAGCGCGCCGAGGGACGAGCCGGCCTCATGGACGAAGGCGGTGAGCCTGTGGTCGGCGCCGCCCGTCGCGTCGGGTACGAACGCCTCCGGCCCGTAGCCGTCCAGCCGGTGGGCGATCTCCTGGGTCGCGGCCCGGTGGACGATCGCGAAGGAGCCCGGGTCTTCGGCGGCGCCGCGGATGACCCGGAGCAACTGCGCACGGCTGACCGTGAGCCCGTCGGGCTGCGCCGGGCCGTACAGGTCCTTGCCGAGGATCTCGTGCATGTCCGCGGCGTAGTCGGCGACCATGTCGGCCATCGGCCGGCGGAGTCCGGCCGGGAGCGACGTCTTGTCGGCGGGGCCCGTCCCGGCGAACGACTTGACCGTCTCGTCCATGATCTGCGACATGACCCTGTCGTGCGGACGGACCGGCGGCTGACTGCCGTGCGGGTCCCGGCCGGTGGTGGCGGCCTCCAGGGCGTCGCCGAACGCGCGGCGTGAGGTCGTACGAGCGAGGGCGTCGACCTGGTTCTGCTCGAACCCCTGGTTGGGCCACTTCCGTTCGTGGAGCAGGTAGTCCAGGTTCCTGCTCTTCCCGGGATCGAAGAAGTCCTTCGACGCCTCGGGGTTTCGGCTCAACGCTTGCATCAGGCCGCGCACCGGGTCGGTCTGCGCGCCGGTGACGCTGGACCAGTTCGGCCCCCACAACTGCTCGCCCCTGAGCCTGCCGGTGCGTTCGAAGTCGACCAGATCGTTGCCGACCTTGTTCAGGAAACCCCTGTCAAACGTGCCCTTCGCGCCCATCAGGTCGGTGAGCGACGTGTAGTTCTCGTTGCACCCGGCGGCCGAACCGCCCGGGCGGCGGGCGGCCGCCAGCAGGTTGTTCTCCCAGTCCTTGCCCATGCCGCCGTCGCGGGTCGCGGTCGCGAGGGCCACCGAGAGGCTGCCGTGGACGTCCTCGTAGCCCTTGGCGTCGTGGTTGCCGTGGGCGAGGTCGCCGTAGATCTTGGCGTATGCGAGGAGGGCGTCGGGGCCGGTCCTGCCGCCGTGGCTCAGGCCGTTGAGAAGTGTGGTGGAGAAGTCCCTGGAGCCCGCGTGGAGCTTCATGAGGTCCTGCAGTCGCTTCAGTTCCTCGTCGGTGAGGCTGCCGCACTTGGCCATCAGGTCCTTGGCCCGGTTGGCGTCGGCCACGTCTCCGCTGCCGTACGGGCACGGGTTGAACGACGTGGTGCCGGCACCGATGTCGCTCCGGAGCGCGGCGGTGGCCGCCTGGTCGGCGGCGGTGGCCTTGTCGGCGGCTGCGGCGATGCGGGCCGCGATCGCCTCGGCCCTGGCCTTCATCTCCGCGTGGTACTTCCTGGCGGCGTCGGCGGCGTCGGGGTCGTTCCTCGAGCCGGGCATCGGCGGCCAGCGCACTTCGCCGCGCGGGGTGATGGTCATCTGCTCGACCTTCGCGTCGTACAACGCCGCGATGAGATCGTTCCTGGCCGCGGTGAACTCCTCGGCCGCGGTGCTCATGATCGCGGCGAGGGCGGTGGCGACGGCCGACGCCTGCTTGACGTCGGTGTCGATCCCCCGCATCGCCGTGGCGGCGGTCTCGGCGGCCAGGCCTCTCCAACCGGCCCGCTGCGCGGTGGTGGTGAGGTCCTTGCCGACCCGGCCGTCCAGGGAGGCGAGGGCCTTGGCGACGCCGGTCCAGGCCTCGGCCGCCTCGGTGACCCCGGAGATATCGGCTTCACCCAGTTCCTTGAAGGACACCATGTTCTGGACTCCCCTTCCTCAGCGACCCGCGCCGATGCGATCCGCACCGACGCGATCCGCACCGAAAGAGGCAGAGGTCTTCGCGTCGTTGACGCTGTACTCGCGGTGGGTCCGGTCGAGGTCGGCGGCGACTCCGGCGAGCTTGTCGTGCAGGGCCTTGCACTGCTTCATCCACCGCTCGGTGCTGCCGGTGAGGGCGCCGCCGAAGGCGAAGCCGCGGATCCTCACCGACGCGGTACTCGCGTACTCGTCGAGGCTCCGCAGGTTGGGCCCGGCGCTGCCGTTGGCGCGGTTGAGATCGGTGGCGATCTGCCGGGCGATTCCGGCCGAGGCGGCCAGCTCGTGCGGGGTGTCCAGGTGGATGGTCGCCATGCCGGGTGGCGCCGCCCCCCAAGGGGCGCCGCCGCCATGGACGGGCTTGGCGTACGGCGAACCGCCGGTGGTGCCAGGTGTCGGGGCCGGAGTGACCGGTCCGGTGGTGAAGTCCGGGTTTCCCATGAGTGCGTAACTCCTCCTCGCCTGACGAGAGATCAGAACACTGGCGGCAGGATGACCGTACCGTTCCACACCGTCAGTGCACTGACGCACTCTCCGTCGTCGTGAATCCACGGTGGGTGGTGGCGCTTGTGGAGGGTTGACCAAGAAGGGAAAGGCTGCCGGGGCGGGCGTGGAGGGTCTTGTTACCGGCGGGTCGCTTCTCTATCATCGCGAGTGTTACAGCTTTACTGTCAAACCCCGAAGGGTTCTGCAGCCGGTGCGTGACACAAGCAGTCCACAGACCCCGGGCCCCGGGCCGTTGGCGGGGGTTCGGGTGGTCGAGCTCGCGGGGATCGGGCCCGGGCCGTTCGCGGCGATGCTGCTCGCCGATCTCGGTGCGGACGTCGTCCGGGTGGACCGGCCCGATCCCTCGCCGCTGGGGGTCGACCCGGCGTACGACGTGACCAACCGCAACAAGCGCTCGGTGCTGATCGACCTCAAGTCCCCGGACGGTCCGGCGCGGGTGCTCGACCTGGTCGAGCGGGCCGACCTGCTGATCGAGGGCTATCGGCCCGGCGTCGCCGAGCGGCTCGGCATCGGGCCGGAGGTGTGCCTGGGGCGCAACCCGGCGCTGGTGTACGGGCGGATGACCGGCTGGGGGCAGGAGGGGCCGCGCTCCGCGCAGGCCGGGCACGACATCGGGTACGCGGCGGTGGCCGGTGTGCTCGGACTGGTCGCCGCGCCCGGCGGGGCGGAGGAGGCGCCCGGGATCCCGGCCAACCTGCTGGGCGACTACGCGGGCGGCTCGCTCTACCTGGTCGTCGGGCTGCTCGCCGCGCTGCACCACGCCCGGGCCACCGGTGCCGGGCAGGTCGTGGACGCGGCGATCGTGGACGGCGCGGCGCACCTCGGCAGCATGCTGTGGGGCCTGCTCGCGGCGGGCCACTGGCAGGACCGCCGGGGCGTCAACCTGCTGGACGGCGGCGCCCCCTTCTACGCGATCTACCGGACGGCGGACGGCGGCCACCTCGCCGTCGGCGCGCTGGAGCCGCGGTTCTACGCCGAGTTCACCCGCCTGCTCGGCCTCGGTCCGGACGCGCCCGGCCAGTACGAGCTGGACCGCTGGCCCGAACTGCGCGCCCTGATCGCCGACCGCTTCGCGACCCGCACCCGGGCCGAATGGGAGGCCGTCTTCGCGGGCTCCGACGCCTGCGTGGAGCCTGTGTTGACGATGCGTCAGGCCGTCGAGGACGGGCACCTGAAGGCGCGCGGTACGTACGTCGAGGCGGACGGCGTCACCCAGCCCGCACCCGCCCCGCGGTTCTCCACCACCCCGGGCACGCTGCGCCGCCCGCCGGCCCGGCCCGGTGCGCACACCGCCGAGGTGGCCCGGGACTGGGCCGTGCCGTCCCTCGACTCCCACGAAGAACAAGGAGCGTAGCGTTGCAGCGCGACATCTTCACCGAGCAGCACGACGACTTCCGGGACACCGTGCGGGCCTTCCTCGCCAAGGAGGTGCTGCCGCACTACGACCGGTGGGAGAAGGCCGGCATCGTCGACCGCTCCGCCTGGCTCGCGGCCGGCCGGCAGGGCCTGCTCGGCATCGCCGTCCCCGAGGAGTTCGGCGGTGGCGGCACCCCGGACTTCCGCTACGCCGCCGTGCTGGCCGAGGAGTTCGCCCGCGCCGGGGCGCCAGGGCTGGCGATCGGGCTGCACAACGACATCATCGGCCCCTACCTCACCTCGCTCGCCAACGACGAGCAGAAGCGCCGCTGGCTGCCCGGCTTCTGCACCGGCGAGCTCATCACCGCGATCGCGATGACCGAGCCCGGCGCCGGCTCCGACCTGCAGGGCATCCGCACCCAGGCGGTCGACCAGGGCGACCACTACCTGCTCAACGGCGCCAAGACGTTCATCTCCAACGGCATCCTCGCCGACCTGGTGATCGTCGTCGCCCGCACCACCCCGGAGGGCGGTGCGCACGGCCTGAGCCTGCTGGTCGTCGAGCGCGGCATGCCTGGCTTCGAGCGGGGCCGCAACCTCGACAAGATCGGCCAGAAGGCGCAGGACACCGCCGAGTTGTTCTTCGAGGACGTGCGGGTGCCGAAGGAGAACCTGCTCGGCGAGCTCAACGGCGGCTTCGTCCACCTGATGCAGAACCTCGCCCAGGAGCGGCTGGCGATCGCCGTCGCGTCGATCGCCGGAGCCGAATACCTGGTCGAGATCACTACCGACTACGTCAAGCAGCGCGAGGCCTTCGGCCGTCCGCTGGCCAAGCTCCAGCACGTCCGCTTCGAGATCGCCGAGCTCGCCACCGAGTGCGCCGTCACCCGGGCCTTCGTCGACCGCTGCATCACCGAGCTGGGCCGCTACGCGCTCACCCCGGCCGACGCCTCGATGGCCAAGTGGTGGGCCAGCGAACTGCAGAAGCGCACCGCCGACCGCTGTCTCCAGCTGCACGGCGGGTACGGGTACATGAGCGAGTTCCCGGTCGCCCGGGCGTTCACCGACGGGCGCATCCAGACCATCTACGGCGGCACCACCGAGATCATGAAAGAGATCGTCGGCCGCTCCATCCTCGGCTGAATCCCCGGCCCGAGACCTCGAAGCCCCGAAACCCTGAAGCCCCGAAGCCCTGAAGTCCCGCAGCCCTGAAGTCCTGTGAAAGGCGTTTCCACCGTGACCACCGAAGCGTACGTCTACGACGCGATCCGCACCCCGCGCGGCCGGGGCAAGGCCAACGGCTCGCTGCACGGCACCAAGCCGATCGACCTGGTCGTCGGACTGATCCACGAACTGCGCCGCCGCTTCCCGGACCTGGACCCGGCCGCGGTGGACGACATCGTGCTCGGCGTGGTCAGCCCGATCGGCGACCAGGGCTCCGACATCGCCCGGATCGCCGCGATCGCGGCCGGCCTGCCCGACACCGTCGCCGGCGTCCAGGAGAACCGCTTCTGCGCCTCCGGCCTGGAGGCCGTCAACCTCGCCGCCGCCAAGGTCCGTTCGGGCTGGGAGGACCTGATCCTGGCCGGCGGCGTCGAGTCCATGTCCCGCGTCAAGATGGGCTCCGACGGCGGCGCCTGGGCGATGGACCCGATGACCTCCTACGAGACCAACTTCGTCCCGCAGGGCATCGGCGCCGACCTCATCGCCACCATCGAGGGCCTCTCCCGCACCGACGTCGACGCCTTCGCCGCCGAGTCCCAGGCGCGCGCCGCCAAGGCCCAGGCGGACGGCCTGTTCGACCGCTCGGTCGTCCCGGTCCGCGACCGCAACGGCCTGGTCGTGCTGGACCGCGATGAGTTCATCCGCCCCGGCACCACGGTCGACACCCTGGCCGGCCTCAAGCCCTCCTTCGCCGCCATCGGCGAGGCCGGCGGCTTCGACGCCGTCGCGCTGCAGAAGTACCACTGGGTGGAGGCCATCGACCACGTCCACCACGCCGGCAACTCCTCCGGCATCGTGGACGGCGCCGCACTCGTCGCCATCGGCAACCGCGAGGTCGGCGAGCGGTACGGGCTGCGCCCGCGCGCCCGGATCGTCTCCGCCGCCGTCTCAGGCTCCGAGCCGACCATCATGCTCACCGGCCCCGCCCCGGCCACCCGCAAGGCCCTCGCCAAGGCCGGCCTCACCGCCGCCGACATCGACCTCGTCGAGATCAACGAGGCCTTCGCGGCGGTCGCCCTCCGCTTCATCCGCGAACTCGGCTTCCGCCACGACCAGGTGAACGTCAACGGCGGCGCGATCGCCCTCGGCCACCCGCTCGGCGCCACCGGTGCGATGCTGCTCGGCACGGTGATCGACGAACTGGAGCGGCGCGACCTGCGCTACGGCCTCGTCACCCTGTGCGTCGGCGGCGGCATGGGCATCGCCACCATCGTCGAGCGCATCTGACCCCGTCCGCCCACCAGTCGCCCGCCGCCATCCCTCTCGGGACGATCCCCCGGACTTCGTCCGGCGGGACCCCGTCGCGCGGCACCTCCCCTGGTAGACCTGGAGAACCCGACCTCATGAGCGACACCACCACCATCCGCTGGGAGCAGGACCAGGACGGCGTGGTCACCCTCGTCCTCGACGACCCCACCCAGTCCGTCAACACCATGAACGAGGCCTTCACCGCCGACTTCGACGCCGTCGTCGAGCGGCTGGCCGGCCTCGCCGCCTCGGACGAGCTGCGCGGAGTGGTCATCACCTCCGGCAAGAAGACCTTCTTCGCCGGGGGAGACCTCCGGATGCTCTCCGCCGCCCGCCCCGAGGACGCCGACACCGTCTTCGAGAAGTCCATGCGGATCAAGCGCGCGCTGCGGAAGCTGGAGACGCTCGGCAAGCCGGTCGTCGCGGCCGTCAACGGCAGCGCCCTCGGCGGCGGCCTGGAGATCGCACTCGCCTGCCACCACCGGATCGCCCTGGACACGCCCGCCAGCCGGATCGGCCTGCCCGAGGTCACCCTCGGCCTGCTGCCGGGCGGCGGCGGAGTGGTCCGTACGGTCCGGCTGTTCGGCATCACCGACGCCCTGCTGAAGCTGCTGCTGCAGGGCCGCCAGTACCGTCCGGCTCAGGCCCTGGAGCACGGCATCGTCCACGAACTCGTCGGCACCCCCGAGGAGTTGACGGCGAAGGCGCGCGCCTGGATCGAGGCCAACCCGACCGCCGTCCAGCCCTGGGACGTCAAGGGCTACAAGATCCCCGGCGGCACCCCCTCGACCCCGGCCTTCGCCGCCAACCTGCCCGCCTTCCCGGCCAACCTGCGCAAGCAGCTGAACGGCGCGCCCTACCCGGCCCCGCGCAACATCCTCGCCGCCGCGGTCGAGAGCGCCCAGGTCGACGTCGACACCGCGATGGTGATCGAGGCCCGCTACTTCACCGAGCTGGCCTGCGGGCAGACCAGCAAGAACATGATCCAGGCCCTGTTCTTCGACATGCAGGCCGTCAACTCCGGTGCCGGCCGCCCGAAGGACGTCGAGAAGCGGACGGTCCGCAGGGTCGCCGTGCTCGGCGCCGGCATGATGGGCGCGGGCATCGCCTACGCGTGCGCGAAGGCCGGCATCGAGGTCGTGCTCAAGGACGTGAGCGTCGAGGCCGCCGAGCGCGGCAAGGCCTACAGCGTCGGGCTGCTGGAGAAGGCCGTCGCCCGCGGCCGGTCCACCGAGGCCAAGCGCGACGAGCTGCTCGCCCGGATCACCCCCACCGCCGACCCCGCAGACCTGGCCGGCTGCGACGCGGTGATCGAGGCCGTCTTCGAGAACACCGAGCTCAAGCACAAGGTGTTCCAGGAGATCGAGGACGTCGTCGACCCCGACGCGCTGCTCTGCTCCAACACCTCCACCCTGCCGATCGGCGTGCTCGCCGAGGGCGTCCGGCGGACGGGCGACTTCATCGGCCTGCACTTCTTCTCGCCGGTCGACAAGATGCGCCTGGTGGAGATCATTCGCGGGCCGCAGACCGGCGACGAGGCGCTCGCCCGCGCCTTCGACCTGGTCCGCCAGATCGACCGGACGCCGATCGTCGTCAACGACTCGCGCGGCTTCTTCACCTCCCGGGTGATCGGCCAGTTCCTCAACGAGGGCGTCGCCATGGTCGGCGAGGGCATCGACCCCGTCAGCATCGAGCAGGCCGCCGCCCAGGCCGGCTACCCCGCCAAGGTGCTCTCGCTGATGGACGAGCTGACCCTCACCCTGCCCCGCAAGATCCGCGACGAGTACCGCTCGGCCGCCGAGGCGAGCGGCGGCACCTGGACGCCCCACCCGGCCGACGCGGTGGTCGACCGCATGGTCGACGAGTTCGGCCGCCCCGGCCGCAGCGGCGGCGCGGGCTTCTACGAGTACGGCGAGGACGGCCGGCGCGGGCGGCTCTGGCCGGGGCTGCGCGAGCACTTCACGCGGGACGAGGCCGCCGTCCCGTTCGAGGACCTCAAGGAGCGGATGCTGTTCAGCGAGGCCATCGACTCCGTGCGCTGCCTGGAGGAGGGCGTCCTGACCTCCGTCGCCGACGCCAACGTGGGCTCCATCCTCGGCATTGGCTTCCCGGCCTGGACCGGCGGCGTGTTCCAGTACATCAACGGCTACGAGGGCGGCCCCGCGGGCTTCGCCGCCCGCGCCCGTGAACTCGCCGCCGCCTACGGCGAGCGGTTCGCGCCGCCCGCGCTGCTGGAGCGGATCGCGGCGGAGGGACGGACCTTCACCGACTGACCGTCAGCGTTCGCCGGGTGAGGCCGTGTTCCGTACGGCCGCGGCCTCACCCGGCTCCGCGCCTACTCGCCGCGCAGCTCCCCGCCCAACTCCTCCCGCAGCGACCGCTGGAAGGCCGTCACCAGCGCCTGCGCCACCATCGGCTGGATGTGGTCCGTCAACGCCTTCATCCGCGCCAGCTCCTCCGGCGCCGGTTCGCTCTCCCGGTACGGCTTCCACACCGTCTCCCGGAACAGCCGCTGCAGCTCCCGTGCCGTCGCCCGGCTGTGCTCCAGCACCACCGCCCGGGCCGCCCGCAGCGTCTCCAGCGGAATCGGCACGTCCAGGATCCGCACCCCCAGCGGCAGCAGCCCCGGATCCACCCGGAACACCTCCGGATCGTCCGTCCGCTCCAGCGCCCCCATCGCCGCCAGCCGCTCCACCTGCTCCTCCGACAGCCCCCGCCCGGTCCGCCGCTCCAGCTGCGCCCGCCCCAGCTCCTCCGCCGCCTCCGGCGTCCACGACGCCACCAGCGCCCGGTGGATCGCCAGATCCAGCGGCGTGCTGTCCTCCGGCAGCCGCGCCAGATACCGCTCGATCGCCGCCAGCGTCAGCCCCTGCCGCTGCAACTCCTCGATCAGCCCCAGCCGGTCCAGGTGCGTCGCCCCGTACAGCCCCACCCGCCGCGGCCCCAGCTCCGGCGGCGGCAGCAGCCCCTTCGTCCCGTAGAACCGCACCGTCCGCACCGTCACCCCGGCGCGCGCCGCCAACTCGTCCACCGTCAGCCGCACATCGTCCGTCACGGCCCCGTGCTCCCCCATCCGCTGCCTCCCGCGCTGGCACACTCTCGCTGTAACAGCAGCAGTGTGACAGTGCCCGCCCCGCCGGTCCACCGCATGCTTGCGCCCGCTCCGCGTTGCCGCCTTGAGCGCGCTCCGCGTTGCCGCCAGGATGGTCGCGGCGGACGGGGTGAGGGAGAGGCGGGGCGGTGCTGAACCTGATCAGCGGCGGCACGATCAACGGGAACGTGTACATGGGGCAGGTGCTGAACTTCCCGCCGCCCGCCGAGACCGACGGGTCGGACGTCGCGATGGGCGCGCAGTTGCCCCGGCACTACGTCAACAACGCGAAGCTGTTCGAGGCCATGGACGCCGTCCACGCCCAGTGCCGCGCCGAGAACGTGCCGACCCGCATGCTGCTGTGCGGTCTCCCGGGCCTGGGGGCCACGGCGGCCGGGGACCAGTGGGTGGTGACCCGCCGCGGCGAACTGCCGGAGAAGCACCTGCGGGCCTCGCTCGGCTCCGGGTTCATGGACGCCGCGGCGATCCTGGAGCACTGGCTCGACCAGCTCAGGGCCCCGAAGGAGGACCGGCCGTCCGGGGCGGAGGCGCTGTCGGCGTACTTCCGCGCGCGGACCGCGAACCTCCCGCTGCTGGTGTTCGTCGACGGCGCGGCGACGGAGGCCCAGGTCAGGCTCCTGCTGCCGGGTTCGAGCGACAGCGTCGTGCTGATCACCAGCCGAGCGCGGCTGAACGGGCTGGTCGGCGGACTCGACGTGGTGCCGTTCGCCATCGACCCGCTGGACGAGGCCGACAGCGACGACCTGCTCGCCCGCGTCGCCCGGCTCGGCGAGCAGACCAGGGCCGCCCGGCTTCCACTCGTCCGTGCCTGCGCCGGCATCCCGCTGGCCGTACGGATCATCGCCGCCCAGCTGCTGTCGCTCGGCCCGGACGCGCTGACCGAGCTCGTCGCGCAACTCTCGGACCGCGGCTCGCTTCTGGAGGCCCTGGACGTGCCCGACGACACCTCCCTGCCGCGCATGCTCGAGGCGATGTACCGCAGCCTGGACGCCGAAGGCGCCCGCGCCTACCGGTTGCTCGGCCTGCACCCCACGCTCCTCGTCGATGCGGACGCGATCAGGGCGCTGCTCGACACCACCGGACCGCTCGGCCGGACCGTGAACGCGCTTCTGATGGCGAACCTGCTGGACCGGCGGGCCATGGGCTACTACCTGATGAACGGCGTGGTGCACGAGCACGCCTGGAGCATCGCCTGCCGGCCGGAGCACGCCGAGGAGCGCGAGGCCGCGCTGGACCGGATCCTGGAGTACTACACGGCCGTCGCCGAGAGCGGCGAGGCCCTGCGGTCCGGTCGCTGGCGGCACGACCCCGCCGGCGCCTATCGCCGGCTCGCCGAGACGCCCGGCACCGACGCCGTCGACCGGAACCGCGTCGCCCTGGTGGCCGCCGTCGAGACGGCCAACCGGACGGGGCGGCACGATCTCGCCTGGCGGATCTGCCAGGGCCTGTGGACCCACTGTCTGCAGGGCGGCCACCACGCCGACTGGATCAAGGCGTTGACGTTCGGTGTCGCCTCCGCGATGGAGCTCGCCTCGGCGGGGGAGAGTTCCACGGCGGGGGAGAGTTCGTCGGCGGAGACGAGCGCGGACACGCTTGCGCTGGCCCGGATGCACTACGAACTCGGCTTCGCCCTTCTCGACCGCTACGACACCGCCGAGGAGGACCCGCGGCTGGCGCAGGAGCACCTGGAGGAAGCACTGGTCATCGCGCGGGGCGAGGCGTCCGAGGGGCATCGGCGCACCGAATCCTCGGTGCTCGAAGCGCTCGCGCTGCTGCGCCTGCGCCAGGGCAGGGCCGAGACCGCCCTGGAACTCCTGGACCAGGCGCTCGCCGCGCTCGACGGAATCGACCACAGGCGCGGCCGGACCCTCCTCGGCTACCACCGCGGTCGCGTGCTGACCGCGCTCCGCCGGCACGAGGACGCCGAGCGCGAACTCCTGGAGGCCCGTGACCGGTTCGCCGAGCTCGGCGACACGTACAACGTGGCCCGCAGCCTGACCAGGCTGGCCGAGGACCGCGTCGCCGCGGCACTGCCGGCGCAGGCCCTGACGTGGTTCACCCGGGCACTGGAAACGATGCCGGTGGACGGCAGGGCCTACCAGCGTGCTGCAATCCTGTGCCAACGCGGCGACCTCTCCCGGGACGTGGGGGACCGGGACGGGGCGGTCGCCGACTGGACGCTGGCCCTCGCCGGATACGAGGAGACCGGGAGCCCGCTGGCGGTAGAGGTCCGGGAGCGGCTCTCGGAAGCCGGGTTCTGAGAGGCCGGGCTCTCGGAGGCCCAGCTCTTAAGGCACCCGGCTGTCAAACACCCGGCTGTCAGCAACGGCGGACGAGGAGCAGCCCGGCCGGCTGCCCCGGTCCGGCGGTCACCTCCACGGTGTGGGAGGTCGTAGCGGCCGGTGCGGTGCCGTACACGTGGTCGTGGAGCACGACGGCGGCAACCCCGAAGTCCGCCCAAGCGGGCCGCTGTTGCCACGCGGCCGCGAGCCGCCGCCCGTCCGGGAACAGGGCCAGGCAGCCGCCGTCCGCCTGCTCGACGGCGATCAACGCGCAGCCCGGCACGCCCCGGCCCCACTCCTCCCAACTCGGCTCGGCGGACGGGTCGATCCGGTCGGCGGGCACCAGCAGGACGTCCGCCGACCGCCGCAGGCCGGCGTCCGGATCGGCGTGGTCGGCGACCAGGCGGGTGTCCTGGCCGAGGTGGTCGCGCCGGGAGCGCTGCAGCCGGGCCGGGTAGCGGCGGATCCGGAGGCCCGGGCCGTGCTCGGTGGCCGCCATCATCGCCGGGACCAGCGTGGAACGGACCTCGGGCAGCACCGGGACCGGGACGATCCTGGTCGCGGCCGGGCGGTCCGGTTCGGCGAGGCCGAGATGGCGGTAGAACAACGTGCGCAGCCGGGCGGCCGACTCGCCCGGGACGGAGGTGACCTGCCCGCCCAACTCCGCCAGGGCCGGGTCCGCGAGCTGTTCCGTCTCCGCCCGGTGCAGTTGCGGCAGCACGCCCTCCCACGAGGAGAGCCTCGGGATGAGCTTCCCCAACTGCTCCAAGGGTGAGCCGGGGGCCGTGGTGTCGTCGGAGAACGATCCGAGCAGGGCCGGGACGCCGAGCGAGACGCCGTAGAGGGTGACCGAGCCGTGGTCGCCGACGAGATGGTCGGCGGCCACCAGGGCGGCTTTCCAGGCCTCGGTTTCCGGCGCGGGGAGAATCAGGCCGTTGTCGAGGAGATCGGCGAGCCAGCGGTGCACCTGCCATGCCCCGTGCGCGTACCAGGCATTCGGATGGATCGCGGCAACCACCCGGAATTCATCGGCGGGAAGTTCCGCCAGAATGCGGCGCAGGGAATCGGCCTCGGCATGTCCGAGCAGAGAATGCTGGCCCCAGGTGGAGGACGCCACCACCAGTCTCTGGTCCGGCCGGACGCCGAAGGCCTTCCGGTAGGCCGCCCGGAGCGGGGCGCTCGCGCGGAGCTGGTCGATGCACGGATCGCCCACCACGGTGCTGACCGGCAGGGCCTCGGGACAGCCGGTCCGTAGCCGTTCGAGCTGCTCGTGGTGGGACAGCAGGACGGCGGCGGGTATGACGACCCCGTCGTGCATCAGCCACTCGGCCGTCAGGCCGAAGGCTTCCGGCTTCCGGCTTCCGGCTCCCGGCTCCCGGCTCCCGGCTCCCGGCTCCCGGCTCCCGGCTCCCGGCTCCCGGCTCCCGGCTCCCGGCTCCCGGCTCCCGGCTCCCGGCTCCCGGCTCAAGATTTTATTGTATCCAGCGCCGTGTGGGGCCCCGATCAGCGGCGCCCGAAGATTCTGCAGATCGCCACCGCGATTCGTAGCGATCGCGAGATCGAACGAGAATTCCTTCGCGTCTTCCCAGGGTATTTCCGTCATTCCGTGCGCGCGCAGGAATTCCGAGGTGCCTGCGTCGAGGGCGGACGATCCGGTACAGCTGAACAGGACCTCCACCCGGCGGTCAGGGCCGAAGACGGAGAGCAGGTCGAGCAGCCGGGTCGCCGAGGTGATGTTGTGAACCACCCCGAGGACCCGGCGTTCCGGCGTGACCGTCGACCAGCGGATGCGGTCGGGGGCGATGGCCGGGTGGAGGCGCGGTGCCGCCGCGGGTCGGGTCTTCAACGCCCCTGCCTTCCGCCGGGATCGGGCTCAGGATCGGGCCATTGTGCCAGGTCCGGCCCGGGAGCCGGGGGCTGGTTCCTGACGGCGGCAGGGGCGTCGGCGACCGGGGTCAGCGGGTGGCGGCCTCGGCCAGGTCGGGGTGGTGGCGGCGGGTGACCTCGGGGTGAGCCCTTGTGTACCCCTTCCACTCGTTTTGTCCGAATTCTGCGAAGAGGGGGTTGTCCGGGTCCTCGGTGGCGCCGGGGGCGTGGTGGGCGTGCGGGAAGTCCAGCGGCTCGATGTGGGCGTCGAGGCGGGGGTTGTAGAAGAAGGGCACCGAGTAGCGCTCACGGGCGCCGGGCGGGCTGACGACGCGGTGGCTGGTGGCCTTGAGGTAGCCGTCGGTGGCGACCTCCAGCAGTTCGCCGAGGTTGACGACGAAGGCGCCCTCCAGCGGGGGGATGTCGAGGAAGGTGCCGTCCGGGCGCTCGACCTGGAGCCCGCCGACGCTGTCCTGGAGCAGCAGGGTGATGAAGCCGTAGTCCTTGTGCGCGCCGACGCCCTGGCCGGCGCCGTCCGGGGCGGTGCCGGGGTAGCGGACCAGCTTCAGCCGCAGGTGGGGGTGGCCGGCGAAGGCGTCGTCGTAGAAGTCGGGGCGGGCGCCGATCGCGGCGAGGAGTTCGTGCAGCAGGCGGCGGGCGACGTCGCCGAGGTGGTCGATCCAGCCGAGGGCGGCGGTGCGCAGTTCGGGGAGCGCCTCGGGCCACTGGTTGGGGCCCTCCAGCCACCAGTACGGCGGCTCGCCGCGGCCGGGAACGTGCGGGGGCAGCTCGGCGCCGATGTCCAACTGGTCGCGCCAGTCCTGGCTGCCGCCGGTGCGCTCGTCACCGGTGCGGGTGTAGCCGCGGTAGTGCGGGGAGTTGAGGTTGCTCACGGCGAGCCGGTCGGCCTCGGGGAGGTCGAAGAAGGCGCGCATCGCGTCGGTGAGGGTGGCCGTCTCGGCCCGGGTTATGCCGTGGCCGACGAGCTGGAAGAAACCGACGCCGGTGGCCGCGGCGCGCAGCTCGTCGTGCAGACGGCGACGGTCGTCCGGGCCGCCGTCGGCGAGCGAGAGGTCGATCACCGGGAGTGACTGGGGGAAGGGCTGGGTGTGCTGCTGCGTCATGAGTGACATCCGCTGGGTCTCGTCCCGGCTTGTCCCGGTGGTCGACCGGTGGGAAGGCCGGAGCCGCTGCCTGGTGCGGCGGGTGCTCCGGGTGCCGGGAGGTGGTGGCAGCCACGCGGGGCTGACCTGAGGGTGGTTGGCGCGAGGTTCAGCCGGAGCGTCGACAGGACATGCTCGTCACGCGGAGCAGGTCCACGTGGCGACGACGAACAAGGATGAGCACGTCACCAGCCTAAATGACCCGTTCCGGACGGAGCGAACCCCCCCTCGGCGGAGGGACCGTGCCCCGTCTCCGCGTCGATCAGCAATTTCCCCCGATCCCGTATTCCTCCCGATCCCGATCAGCTGTTTCCTCCGTTGTTGAGGTAGGCGAGGACGGCCAGTACCCGCCGGTTGTCGTCGTCGGAGGGCTGGAGGTCGAGCCGGACGAAGATCGACGCGGTGTGCTTGGCGACGGCCCGCTCGGTGATCACCAGCTGCTGGGCGATCGCCGCGTTGGAGCGGCCCTCGGCCATCAGCGCGAGTACCTGCCGCTCGCGCGGGCTGAGGGTGGCGACCGGCCCGGCCGAGGAGTTGTGGGTGAGCAGCCGGGTGATCACCTCCGGGTCCATCGCGGTGCCGCCCCGGGCGACCCGCCGGACCGCCTCGATGAACTGGGTGCCGTCCATCACCCGGTCCTTGAGGAGGTAGCCGATCCCGCCGGTGCTGCCGGCCAGCAGCTCGCGGGCGTACAGCTGCTCGACGAACTGCGAGAGCACCAGCACGGGCAGGCCGGGGTGGGCCCGACGGGCCGCCAGCGCGGCGCGCAGGCCCTCGTCGGTGAAGCCGGGTGGGAGCCGGACGTCGACCACGGCGATGTCCGGCCGGTCGGCGGCCACCGCGTCGAGCAGTTCCTCGCCGGTCTCGACCGCCGCGGTGACCTTCATGCCGTTGGCCTCCAGCAGCCGGGTCAGGCCGTCCCGGAGGAGGAAGAGGTCTTCGGCGATGACAACGCGCACGGGATCTCCAGGTTCACGATGGTCGGACCGCCGGCCGGACTGCTGATCGCGAGTACCCCGTCGAAGGCGGCCAGTCGGCGTTCGGTTCCGCTGAGGCCGGTGCCCCGGGACGGGTCTGCGCCACCGCGCCCGTCGTCGGTGACCGATATCCGCAGCAGCCCGTCACTGTGCCCTATCTCGATCCACACGTGCGAGGCGCCCGCGTGCTTCACCACGTTGGCCAGCAGCTCGCTGACCGCGAAGTAGGCGGCGGACTCGACCGGGGCGGGCGCCCGGCCGGGCAGTTGGCCGGTGAAGGTGACCGGCAGCGGCAGGTCGAGCGCGGTCGCCCGGAGCGCGTCGGCGAGACCGCGGTCGGCGAGCACCGGGGGGTGGATGCCGCGGACCAGGTCGCGCAGCTCGCTCAACGCCTTGGCGGAGGAGGCGCGGGCCTCGGCCAGCAGCGGGCGCAGGGCCGCCGGGTCCTCCACCATCTGGTCGGCGACGGTCAGCAGCATGCCCAGGGCCACCAGCCGGGCCTGCGCCCCGTCGTGCAGGTCCCGCTCGATCCGGCGCAGCTCGGCGGCCCCGGCGTCGATGGTGTCCGCCCTGGTCCGGGCCAGGTGGCTGACCTGGCGGGCCAGGTCGACCCGGCGGGAGGGCCCGAGGAGGGCGCGGGCGGCCCGCTCGTGCAGCCGCAGGACGGGCGGGGCGGCCCAGAGGGCGGCCAGTGGGGCGACGCAGAGCCCCATCATGTAGATGATCCCCAGCGGGAGGAACGGCCCGTTCCGGCCGAGCACTTGGAAGGCGATCGGGGTCAGCACGACGATCGCGGCGGTGAGCACGACCGCGCAGCCGGTGAGGACCGCCCAGGCGAGATCCCGCCAGGTCGCCGGGTCGGTCAGCCAGCCGCCGGTCCGCATGCGCTGCCACGGTCCGGCGGCGCCGCGGCGGTAGGGCACCGGGATCGGTCGGCCGCTCCACAGTCCGACCACGCGCCGGCTCTCCGCGGCGATCCAGCGCGCGCCGAACAGTCCGAGCACCAGCACCGCGGGCGCCAGCCAGAACGAGCCGGACCGGCCGCCGGGCGGGGCGCCGCCGTAGAGGTGGGTGGCCGTCACCGCGAGCGCCCCCGGTGCGAACAGGGCGGCCCCGGTCGCCCGGCCGCCGCCCCCGGTGGCCCAGCAGAGCGCCCAGAGGGCGACGGGCGCCGTCGGCACCAGCAGGATCAGCGGCCCGCCCGGCGCGAACGGCCCGGACTCGTCGGGGCCGAACATCGCGCAGGCCAGCAGGACCGGCCCGGCCAGCAGCGCGACCAGCCCCGTCACGGCGAGCGTGACCACGTAGAGCGCGCGCACGCCGGCCACGACGGCGCCCTCTAGCCGCGCGGTCGTCCTGGTCACCACATCCGTGCTCATCCGCGCCTCCTCTCCGTCGGTGGCCCCGAGGGCCCATGGTCGATCGGTCGATCGTCCGGTGGCCCAGTCTGCAGGGGCGCCGAGGTGCTGCGCTCTAGGCCTGGACCCCGAATCCGAGGTGTATCTGAGTACACCTCAGAGACACCGTCTGGACGGCTGTCCGGCCCCGGCCGCCGGTTCGTAGCGTCGTGTTCCGTCAGCCGGCCCGGGCTTTCCGGTGCCGGACCCGGAACCGTGGAGGGCCCGCCTGTGAGTGCGCCGATCATCCAGATTCGTGGCGTCAGCAAGACGTACGACCGATCCGAGGCCGCCCGGCCGGCGCTGGCCGGGTTCGACCTGGAGGTGCGGCCCGGTGAGGCACTGGCCGTGCTCGGCCGGTCCGGCAGCGGCAAGTCGACGCTGCTCAACCTGATCGCCGGGCTCGACCGCCCGAGCGAGGGCGGTGTGGTGGTGGACGGCCTCGCCGTCCACGAGCTCGGCGAGGCCGCACTGGCCGAGTACCGGCGGACGCGGATCGGCATGGTCTTCCAGTTCTTCAACCTGCTGGACGACCTGACCGTCGAGGACAACGTGCTGCTCCCCGCCCAACTGGCCGGGCTGCGGCGGGAGAAGGCCCGTGCCCGGGCCGGCGAGCTGCTGGAGCGGCTCGGGGTGGCCCGGCACGCCGCGACCCTCCCGGGTCGACTGTCCGGTGGCGAGCGCCAACGCGTCGCCGTGGCACGGGCGTTGATGAACCGCCCGCCGTTGCTGCTCGCCGACGAGCCGACCGGCGCGCTGGACACCGCCTCGGCCGCCGACGTCCGGGACCTGCTCACCGGCCTCAACGCGGAGGGCCAGACGATCCTGTTGGTCACCCACGACACGGCGCTCGCCGAGGCCTGTGCGAGCCGGACGATCGAGCTGCTCGACGGACGGCTGGTCCGGGACACCGCGACCGCGCCCGCCGGCGGGGGTGTTCGATGAACGCGCTGAGCAAGGTGGTCCGGGCCGGGGTCGGCCGCAAGCGGGTGCAGACCCTGGTCATGGTGCTCACCACGATGATGTCCGTGACGGCGTGCATCCTCGCGACGGGGCTGCTGGTCGCCTCCCAGGGGCCCTACCAGAGATCCTTCGCCGACCAGCACGGCGCGCACCTCAACGTGCTGTACGACCCCGCCAAGGCGAGCCCCGCACAACTCGCCGCGACGGCCCACACGCCCGGCGTGACGGCGTCGGCGGGCCCCTACCCGGCGCTCACCGTCCAGGCGCGAGCCGGCCAGGACACCGAGATCCCGCCACCCGGCAGCCTGCTCCCACCGATGACGCTGGTCGGCCGCGCGCAGGACGGCCCGATGGACGGCCTGCGCATCACCCAGGGCCGCTGGTTGGCCGGCCCCGGCGAGGTGGTGTTCCTGGACGGCCACTCCCCGCTGGCCATCGGCGACAGCATGACGTTCCCGGACCTGCCCGGCCACCCGACGCTCAAGGTCGTCGGCCTCGCCGCCTCCGTCTCCTGGAGCGCGGACGGCTGGATCGCCCCCGAGCAGGTCCCCGCGCTCACCGCACCCGGCACGGCGCCCGCCCTCCAGTACCTCTACCGCTTCGCCCACGCCGGCACCGACGCCGAGGTGGACGCCGACCACGCCGCCCTCACCGCCGCGATGCCGGGCGGCGCGCTCGCCAGGGCCACCTCGTACCGGCCGGCCCAGGCGGAGGCCAACCGGACGGCCTCGACCTTCGTCCCGTTCGTGACGGCCTTCGGGGTGCTCGGGCTCGCCATGTCGGTGCTGATCATCGGCGTCGTGGTCAGCGGCGCCGTCAGCGCCGCCACGCGGCGGATCGGCATCCTCAAGTCGCTCGGTTTCACCCCGGCCCAGGTGGCGCGCGCCTACGTCGGCCAGGCGCTGATCCCCGCCGGGATCGGCACGGCGCTCGGCGTCCTCGGCGGCAACCTGCTGTCCGTGCCCGTCCTCGGAATGGCCCACAAGGCCCTGCGCGGCGGCCTGCTCGGCATCCCGCTCTGGGTGGACTTCGCCGTTCCGGCCGTCGCCCTGGCCGCAGTGACGGCCACTACGCTGCTGCCCGCCCTGCGCGCCGGGCGACTGCGTACGGTGGAGGCGCTCGCGGTCGGCCGGACGGCCCCGGGCGCCCGGGGCACAGCCGCCCGAGGCGAGGGAGCCTGCGGCGGTGAGGCCCGGACGGGAGCTTCGGGCCTCGTGGCCGGGATCCGGCGGCTGATCGACCGGCTGCCGGTGCCGCGCACTCTGAACCTCGGGCTGGCGAGCCCGTTCAACCGCCCGGCCCGCTCGGCTACCACGGCCGCCGCGGTGGTGCTCGGCACCGCCGGGGTCACCCTCTGCGTCGGCCTCACGCTCTCCCTCAGCGCCTTCCAGGACGGCCTGACGGCCGAGCATGCGGGCAAGGTCGTGGTCGAGGCCCCGATCGACGGCTCCGTGAAGCCCGCCGACCACCTGGACGAGGCGGCCGTGGCCAAGGCGATCAACGCCGGCCCCGGCACCCGGGCCTGGTACAGCAGCGTCCCGACGTCGGTCGCCGTGGCCGGGAACACCGGGCGCTCCGAGGTGATCGCCTTCTCCGGTGACGCCTCCTGGAGTGGCTACCAGATGATCTCCGGTCGCTGGTTCCAGGGCCCCGGCGAGGCGGTGGTCGGCTCGGCCTTCCTCCGCGCCAACAAGGTGAAGGTCGGCGACACCATCACCCTCACCGACCACGGGCACTCCACCCCGGTACGAATCAGCGGAGAGATGTTGTCCCCGGACGACCTGGTGTTCGTCGACCGGGCCGCGCTGAACGAGCTCGACTCGGCGGTCCACACCGAAGCGGTCGGGTTCCACATCGACCTCGCCCCGGGCACCGACGCGAAGGCGTACGCCGACGCGCTCGACGCCGCCGTCCGGCCGCTGGGCCTGACCGCCGAGCAGGGCGGGACGCACCTCAGCATCGTCATGCTGGCGATGAACACCCTCGCCGGGACGCTCACTCTGCTGCTGGTGGCCGTGGCAGGCCTCGGCGTCCTCAACACGGTGCTGCTGGACACCCGGGAGCGGGTGCACGACCTCGGGGTGCTCAAGGCGCTCGGGATGTCGCCCCGGCAGACGGTCGGGATGGTGCTCGCCTCGGTCTGCGGGAGCGGGCTGGTCGCAGGGCTGGTCGGGGTCCCGATCGGGATCGTGGTGCACCACTGGGTGATGCCGGCGATGGCGCACGCCGCCGGGGTCGGAGTGCCCGAGGCGGACCTGGCCGTGTTCGACCCGTCGGTGGTGGGGCCGCTCATACTCGGCGGCCTGGTGCTGGCGCTGCTCGGTGCCCTCCTGCCCGCCACCTGGGCGGCCCGCACTCGGACGGTCACGGCGCTGCGCACCGAGTGAGGCGGGAGGACGGCGGCCTGAGGGCCGTTTCCGTGGGCCCGCCCCTGCCCACGGGAAAGGCCCGGTCCCAGCCGAAGTGGTCGCCCCCAAGCCGAAGCGGCCCGGTCCCGAGCCGAAGTGGTCGGCCCCAAGCCGCCGTTGCCCGGCGGCGGCCGTCCCCCGAGCGGTCGCCGCCGAGCAGTGCGGCGCCGTGATGCCCCGAGTCACGGGGGTCCGGGCCGGTGGGCTCAGGACAGCCGCGCCACCGCGTACGCCTCCATTGCGGCCCGCTGGTACGCGGCCAGGCCCGGGGCGATGGCCTCGTACGCGGCCCGCCACTGAGCGTTCTCCACAACGGCGCGCGCGATCGCGCGGTACTCCTCGACGGAGACCGGGCGGAGGGCCGTGAGTGCCCGGTACTCGGTGTCGATCCTGCGCTGTACCGGCTCGGCGTCCGCCGGGTGACCGGCCGTCATGAGCTCCGCCAGCCTGATCATCTGGGTGGTCCGCTCGCGCTGTCCGGCCTCGACCTCGGCCTGGCTCATCGCGGCGGTCGCCCGCAGGGCCGCCTCGGCGTGCTCGGGGAAGTCGCGCAGGCTGTCCTCGACGTCGGTGTGCTGGATGCCCTCGAACAGGTTCTCCGGGCGGTTGATGCTGGTCATGGGCGTGCCGTCCTTCCTGGACTGTTCCAGTTCGGCGATCGTGCGGGAGACGGTGGCGGCCAGGGCGTCCAGCCGGTCGCGTTCGGCGAGCAGCCGGTCGTGGTGGCTCCGCAGGGCCTCCAGTTCGTCCACCTGATCGCCCAGGATCCGGGCGATCTCGGGCAACCCCACGCCCAGTGCCCGCAGCACGAGGATCTGCTGCAGCTGCAGCAACTGCCGCTCCTCGTAGTAGCGGTGGCCGTTGGAGCCGATCCACGCCGGTGGCAGCAGCCCGATCTCGTCGTAGTGCCGCAGCGTCCGGGCGGTCACACCCGACATCCGGGCGACCTCTGCGATCGGCCAGGCCATGGCCGCCCTCCCTCTCCCTCGCGTTCGCTCTCATCGGGCCGGTTCTCCGGCCCTGGTCACGACGGTAGAAGCTGCCGTTGCGGCAGCTTCAAGCCCGAATGCCGACCGCGTTTCGAACCGTACGTCGAGGTGCTACGCCCCCGACTCGCCGAACCAGTCCAGCAACTGGCCGTGCGGCCCGGTGAACGCCACCGGCCGTTCGTCCAGGGCGAGTGTGAACAGCCCGGACCGGGCGGGCGCCGGCCGGGGGAGCCGCCGTTCGGCGGCAGGGAGCACCAGGATCGCCTCGTTGGAGATCCAGTGCCCGGGCAGGTCGCGCATCGTCGCCGCGAACTCCTCCCGTTCTGCCGGCGGTAGGTAGGCGAGCACCGCGCTGTGGAACACCACCGGGGTCGCTCCGGCGGGCACGCGCGCCACCAACTCCCGTACCGCCGCGTTGAGATCGCCGCGCACCAGCTCGGGCGGCTCGGCCCGGGCGATCCGGACGGCGCCGCGCAGCCGGTCCAGCCGGTGGGTCTGCTCGGGCCAGACCAGCGCCTCCAGCCGGCGCACGTCGTCCTCGGCGCGGACGTCCAGCGGGTTGAGGTCGATGCCGGCCCGCCACACCACCTCGGGCAGCCGCTCCCGCAGCACCGGCGGGAGCGGCACCGGCCCGCTCACCGTGCACTCCAGCGTGACCGAGCCCGCCTCGGCGCCGAACTCGGCCACCGGAGCCACCGGCCCCGCAGCCTCCGTCACGTACCGGTACCTATACCGGTCCGGGTGCGGGAAGAGCCCCGCCGAGGCGCCCACCTCGATCAGCGCGAGCGGCCCCGGCAGCGCTGCCAGCAGCGGCAGCAGGGTGGCGCACCGGCCGGCCTCGTTGGTCTGCGTCCGCCGCGCCAGCATGGTCGCCGAGATCTCATCCCAGTGCGCCGACACCCACGCTCGGAAGGTCGGATAGCCCTCGGTCACCGGCCCGCCCAGGTAGCGGACCGCGCCGAACAGCAGGTTCGGCTGCCGCTTGGCGGCCGGCAGATCGTCCACGGGCGCGCGCAACTCCCCGTCCCCGGCGACGCGTTCGGCCAGCTCCTGATAGATCGCCGAGTTGCCGCGGGCTTCCCGCTCCGCGAACCTCCGGTAGAGCTCCCCCGTATCGCTGTGCATGGACGCGAGCGCCGGTGCGCCCCGCCCTTCCCTTCTCTCGAACGAATCGGCTCTCGCGAACGAATTCCGCCGCAGCCTTGTCCCCGAGAGAGTGAGTTCACCGGAACCGGACTTACCTCTCCGCAGCAGGAGGTCCGATGAAGTCCGAGCTCCATACCCGCACCGCGCTCGCCACCGCCGCCGCGAAACCCGTCATCGGCGTATCGCCCGTGGTCACCAGCTCGGGCCGTGCTCCGACTGCCAGTCCAGCCCGGGCCGTGGGCGCGGATCGCGGGCCCGCAGCAGCGCCGTCACCGCCCAGACGGTGACCGTCAGCAGGGAGTAGAACAGCAGCAGCGCCCAGAACGGAGTGGTCGACACGCTCCCGTCCTCGAACCGGCACCACGCGTCCGGCGGCAGCCACGAGGCACCCGTCTCCAGCAACTGCCCGCCGCCGGACACCAGGCCCCGCTCGCAGCGCTCCCCGAAGTCCAGCGACCGCACGTACAGCGCGTCGTACACGGCGCCCGCCCCCGCTAGGGGAAGCGCGGCGCCGATCCCGAGCAGGACCGCCCGTCTTCGCCCGGCTGCCGTACGGATGTTCGTCACCGGGGCAGCGTACCGGCCCACCGGCGGGCGGGACCGGCCCGACTCCGCCCGCGCCGACGGCGGCGCAGCAGCGGTACGACGGGGACAGGAGGCGGACGCGGCAGCCACACGGTCGGCCGCCCACCCATCGTGTCCGCACCGCCGGCAGCCCCGGGCGGCAGCCGGGATCACCCCAGCAGGCCGCCCATGTGCGCGTCCTCCGCGAGCAGCCGCCACGACCGCCCGGGCGTGGCGAACGCCTCCGGGTCGACGGCCTCCACCACCCCGTCCACCGCGGCGCTCAGCAGCGACTGCGGGTCGAACACGGCCCAGGTGGAGCGGCCGACCCCGTAGTCCCAGTGCTCCCACTCGGCACGCAGCCGCTCGTACGTCCACAGCGCGTAGAGCAGGGCCGACAGGTCACGGTTGAGGTAGGCCTCCGGCTCGCCGTCGTCGTACCAGTCCGGCAGCTCCAGCCGGCCCGTCACCCCGTCCAGGGCGATTGTCAGATCCGTCGGCCAGTGCCCGAGCGCCAGGAAGTCCCGCTGGTACGGGCGCTCCTCCTCGCCGTCGAAGTACTCCGGATACGCCTCCGCCATGGTCACCAGCGGCTCCTCCGACACCCCGAACATCGCTCCGCCCAGCGGCAGGCCGATCTCGGTCAGCAGCCGCCGCGTCGGCTCGTGCACCAGCCCCGGTGGCAGCTCCTCCGGCCGGTAGCGGTGCACCAGGCCCTCGTCCGTCAGCGTCGCGATCTCCGCCACCAGCTCCGGGCCGATCTCGTACGCGGGGCCGTCCGGACCACCCGGCAGCGCACCCCAGCCCAATGCCCGCACCAGCAGCGCCGTCCCCCAGTGCGCGGGCGGCACGTCGGACTGCCCGAACAGCTTCGGGTCCAGCTCCCGCAAGTGCCGATCGGCCGCCGCCATCACCTCGGCGACCACGGCCGGCCCACGCCGCCCACCCCGCGCGTCTCCCTGCCGGGCCGCCTCGGCCACCGCCTCGACCTCCCGCACCAGCCCGGCCAGCGCGGGCAGATCCGAGGCCAGCACGTCCCGCTCCAGCTGCCCGCCGACCACCTTCGCCAGGAACACCTCGCCGGTCACGCCGTCCAGCAGCACCGGATTGCCGGAGCTCGCGAAATGCGCGCAGTACTCCGTCTCACCCAGCACGAACAGCCGCCCGGCCTCCGGTATGCCGTGCAGCGGATCCAGCCGGTCCAGCGGCTCCAACGGCCCGGCCCCCAGCCGCCCGAAGTCCAGGAACGCCCCCGCCGGTGGCAGCCCCTCCCGTACCAGGAACTCCCGGCTCCGCGCGTGCACCACCTCTGCCGGCAGCTCCCCGGCCGCCACCCGCCCGAACCCCACGCGACCTCACTCCTCGCCGTACGACCCCTGACCCCTCGACCCTAGCGGTCACCCCTGACACCCTCGACACCCCCGGTACCGGCCCCGCGGCTGCTACGGCGCCCCGTCGTCGACGTTCCAGTGCCCGGGCAGGTCGCCGTCGCAGAACACGCAGACGAAATGCCCCTCGCGGACGATGTTGTGCCGCTCGCAGCCCGGGCAGTGGCGGAACACCACCTCGTGCGTGAACCCGCCGGGGCGGCTCACCCCGATCCGGTCCAGGGCGGAGGCGACGGCGGGCCAGGAGGCCACGTCCGGGCAGTAGCCGGTGGACTGATTGCTGATCTCCTCGGCCGCCCAGCCACCACCTTCCCGCCGGAACCCGATCTCCCCGGCGCTCAGCACCAACGCGCCGCCCGCGCAGGCCACATGCTCGCTGCGGCGCGGGGCGAGGCGCAGCGGTCCCGCGAGGTCGACGACGAACGTGAACGGCTCCGCGAGCTCCGCCGCCGTCCGCTCACCCACCCAGGTGGCGAACTCGGCGGGCGTCCGCAGCAGTCGGCCGCCGGGGCCGCCGCCGTTCCACAACTCCGGCGGCCCCACGTGCCGGTACGCCCGGCCCGGGCCGTCCACCACCTCTGCCGGGACTCCGTGGTCGCGCAACCGCAGTCGGCGGATCGCCATCTCGGCGGCCGTCCCGGTCAGGCCTAACTGGCGGAACTCGGCGAGGAGTTCGCGCGCCCGGCCGAGCGAGACACCTGCCTCCTCGCGGAACGCCCGCATCGCCGCCACCGGGTCGACCGACGGTCCGGCCGGTCGCAGCCGGGCCGGCCCGTGCGCCATCAGCAGTGCCTCCCGGACCTCCTCCGGCGCCGGTTCCGGGCCCGCGTGCTCACACCGGGCCGCCCCGCAGTGCGGACAGGACAGCTCGGCGTCCCACCACAACTCCCGTCCCCGGACGAACTGTCCGAGGTGCCGCCTGGCCGTGCCCCCGCAGTCGTCGCACCGGACGGCCAGTTCCACGCCCTGCGTCCCCCTCGTCGTCATGCCCGGAAGCCTAGACGTCTGGTTGCATGGTGCCCCATGGACGCCATAGTCACGAGCGTCATCGCGGTCCTCGGCACGCTGCTGGGCTCGACGGTGACCCACGTCTTCCAGCAGCGCTCCGCGCGGCGCATGGAGCACAACGCCCGCCTGGAGCGGCTTCGGCAGGAGCGGCTGGAGGTCTACGGCGCGTACGCCGGACTGCTCGTCGAGTTCCGCCAGGCCATGCTGCACCACTGGTTCTGCGTGCACGAGGGCCGCGACGCCGAGGACGAAGTCGCGCTGCGTGGGCGGTCGTTCGAGACGCGCTCCAGTGCGCAGCACGCCCTGTTCCAGCTCCAGCTGATCACCGACGAGCCCGAGCTGGTGGCCGTCGCGGTCGATGCCTTCGTACAGGTCGGCAAGATCGACCGCGCCGAGGACCGCGCGGACGCCGTCGTTCGGCGGGGCGCGACGCGGGAGCTGATCGACACCTTCGTCGCGACGGCGCGCCGACACGTCGGGCAGGCGTGAACCACTGACGACAGTGCCGCCGCCGCCCGCGACCGCGGCCCTGTCGAGGCCACCTGCACGAGGACGTGACGCTCACCTGGGTTGTGCGGACCTGCGCGGCCTGCGCGTCGCAGTGGGACGCGTGGGCGAGCCCGGCGGTACCGCCGGACGATCTCCGCCGTGGTCTCGTCGGCCCGCGCCCACAGGTCGGCGTTCGGTTCGGCGTCGTCGGTGATCCAGAGCGTGGTGGGTTCGCCGAACGGCCGTCCCCCGGCCGGCGCGCCTTCGGGCCCGCGCCTCCCGACACGGAGTGTGACGGATGAGGCGGATGGTTCGGACTTGAATCTTTGCGAACGAATGTTCGATCCTGGAGCTGTGCCCGTTTTCGAATCTGTTTTCGAATCCACCGTCGAGCGGCCGACGCTCCGACCGGTGGCGTCGAAGGCTGCGCCGGAGGCGGTGCCGGCCGCCGGGCGGGGGCTGCTGCCGGTGGTGCCCGCGCTGCGGGAGGTGCTGCCGGAGGGCGGGCTGCGGCGGGGTACCGCGGTGTCGGTGGCGGGTGGGGACACCGGGCTGCTGCTGGCGCTCGCCGCCGGGGTGAGGGAGACCGAGGGTGGCTGGGCGGCGGCCGTCGGTTTGCCGGAGCTGGGACTGGCCGCCGCCGAGGGGTACGGGCTGGACCTGCGTCGGCTGTTGGTCGCGGACGACCCGGGGCCGCACTGGGCCGAGGTGGTGTCGGTGCTGGCCGGGGCGGTCGAACTGATCATGCTGCGCCCGGACGGGCCGGTGTCGCCGAAGCTGGCCGCCCGGCTGGCGGCGGTGCTGCGGCGCAGCGGGTGCGTGCTGCTGGTGGCCGGGCCGTGGCCGGGGGCGGTGCTGCGGCTGGGGGTGCGGTCCGGGCGCTGGTTCGGGTTGGGGGACGGATACGGGCAGCTCATCGGGCGGCAGGTGGAGGTGATGGCCGAGGGCCGCGGCTCGGCGGTGCGCGGCCGGACGGCCCGGCTCTGGCTGCCGGACGAGCACGGTGCCGTGCGTGCGGTGGAGGAGGCCGTCGAGTCCGCCGAGCAGCCCGCGGAGCAGACCGCCGCGGTCCGCCTGGGGGCCGTCGAGCCCGCCCCGCTCGAACACCTCGAATACTTCGAACGCCTCGAACGCGTGGCGGTGGTGTGAGATGGCGGACGGCGGCACGCCACGTGTGCTGGTGGTCTGGTGTCCGGACTGGCCGGTGGTGGCCGTCACGGGCGACGACCCGGTGGCGGTGACCGAGGGCGGGCGGATCCTCGCCTGCTCGGCGGGCGCCCGGGCAGCCGGGGTGCGGCAGGGGCAGCGGCTCAAGCTGGCGCAGCGGCTCTGCCCGGCGCTGGAGCTGCGCGACCGGGATCCGGAGGCGGAGACGCGCCGGTTCGAGCCGGTGGTCGCGGCGGTGGCGGCGTTCACGCCCCGGGTGGAGGTGATCCGCCCGGGCCTGTGCGCCATTGCGGTGAAGGGCCCGGGCCGCTACTTCGGCGGCGAGGAGGCGCTGGCGTCGAAGGTCCGGACGGCGGTGGCGGCGGCCCTGGCCCAGGAGCCGGTCCCGGACGCCGTCCCGGGCGAGGCCGCCGTACCCGCTGTACCCGCCGTCCCGGGCGAGGCCGCCATGCCCGCCGTACCCGCCGAGGCCACCGTCCCCCACGCCCAGGTCGGCGTCGCCGACGGCCTGTTCGCCGCGGTGCTGGCCGCCCGGGCCGGAGTGCTGGTGCCGGCCGGGCGGACGGCGGAGTTCCTGGCGCCGTACCCGGTGAGCACGCTCGGGGACGAGGCGCTGGCGGAGCTGCTGGGGCAGCTCGGCCTGCCGACCGTCGGAGCGTTCGCCGCGCTGCCGCCGGAGGCGGTCGCCGACCGGTTCGGCCCGGCCGGGACGCTCGCGCACCGGCTGGCCCGCGGGCTGCAGCCGCGCCCGCTGGTGCCGCGCGCGGAGGGCCCGGACCTCGCCGTCGAGCAGCGCTTCGACCCGCCCGAGCCGCTGGCAGAGCCGCTGGTGTTCGTCGCCCGCACGCTGGCCGAGCGGCTGCACCAGCGGTTGGCCGGAGCGGGGCTGACCTGCCAGCGGGTGGCCGTGGAGGTGGCGTGCGCGGACGGCCGGGCGGCGTCGCGGCTGTGGCGGCACGAGGGACGGCTGTCGGCGACGGCGCTGGCCGAGCGGGTGCGCTGGCAGCTCCAGGCGTGGCAGGGCGCGGGCACCTTCACCGTCACCCACGAGGGCCCCGACGCCGGCTTCACCCTGCTCCGCCTGGCCCCCGACGGCCTGTCCCCGGACGAGGGCCGGCAGCTGGCGCTGTGGGGGCAGGCGGTCGCGGACGACCGGGTGGAGCGCGCGGTGGCCCGGGTGCAGGCGGTGCTCGGGCTTGCCGGGCTGCGCCGGATCGAGCCGGCCGGCGGGCGCGGCCCGGCCGAGCAGGCGGTCCGAGTGCCGTGGGGCGAGCCGTACGAGGCGGCGGCGCCGGCCGACGCGCCCTGGCCGGGGCGGCTGCGGGACGTGTGGCCGGCCGTGGTGCTGCGGGACCCGGCGCCGGTCCGGGTGCTGGACGAGGCCGGGCAGCCGGTCACGGTGAACGGCCGGGCGGGGGTGTCGGCCCGGCCGGCGCTGGTCGTGGTGCGGGGGCGGGAGGAGCGGGTGGACGGCTGGACCGGGCCCTGGCCGGCGGTCGAGTACTGGTGGGACCAGTCGCTCGCCCGCCGCCGGGCGCGGTTCCAGGTCGTGGTGGGCGGCGACCGGGCGCTGCTGCTCACCGTGGAGGGGGGTGCGTGGTACCTGGAGGCCGGCTACGACTAGCGGTCCCGACCCAGGGGGGAGCGGCAAAGAGCACGAGAACGACGAAGGCAACCCCCGATGGGCTTCACCAGTCACCCCACCGTCCCCTGGAGCGAGCTGCACCGCCGCTTGACCAGTAGCGGCACCGGTACCAGTGCCGGTGCCGTACCGGACACCGTCGTACCGCTGCACCGCTCCGCCGGGGACAGCCGCCGCGCCCGGGACGAGGACGCCCCGCGCCCGGCCCCGGTGGACGGCGCCGGCGAGCCCTGGGCCGAGCTGCACGTCCACTCCGCCTTCAGCTTCCTCGACGGCGCCAGCGACCCGGAGGACCTGGTCGCCGAGGCGGTCCTGCTGGGCGTCGAGACGCTGGCGATCACCGACCACGACGGCCTCTACGGCGCGGTCCGGCTCGCCGAGGCGGCCCGGGGGACGGGCCTCGCCACCGCGTTCGGCGCCGAGCTGACGATTCGTCACACTCCGGACGAGATCGAACACCTGCTGATCCTCGCTCGCGACCCCGAGGGCTACCGCAGACTCTCCGCCGCGATCGCCGCCGCCCAACTGGCCGGCGGCGCGAAGGGGCGTCCGGCGTACGACGTCGAGGCGCTGGCCGAGGCGCACGGCGGCCACTGGGCGGTGCTCACCGGCTGCCGCCTCGGCCGCGTCCCCGCCGCCCTGCACAAAGCTGCTTTGCACAAAGCCGTCCTGCACAAAGCCGCCCTGCATGGAACCACCCCACTCGAAGCCGTACCGCCCAAAGCCGCCCCGCACAACATCACCCCGCCCAAAGCCGCCCCGCACAAAGAGGCCGACCCCGAGTACCAACTCCGCACCCTCGTCGAGGCGTTCGGCCGTGAGAACGTCCACGTCGAGCTGATCGACCAGTGGCTCCCCGGCGACGACCGGCGCAACGACGCCCTCGCCGCGCTCGCCGCCCGGCTCGGGCTCCCCACCATCGCCTCCACCAACGCCCACCACGCGGGCCCGGCCCAGGGTCGCCTCGCGCAGAGCCTCGCCGCGCTGCACGACCGCCGCACCCTCCAGGACGCGGCGGGCTGGACGCAGGCGGCCGGCACCGCGCACCTGCGCTCGGGCCGCGAGATGGCCGCCCGGCTGGCCCGCTTCCCGGGCGTGCAGCGGGCCACCGCCGAACTCGGCCGGGCCTGTGCCTTCGACTTCACCACGCTGGACCCGGAACTCCCCGGCTTCCCCGTCCCGGAGGGCCACACCGAGATCAGCCATCTGCGCGCGCTGGTGGCGGCCGGCGGCCCGGCCCGGTTCGGGCCCGGCAACGCGGCCGCCCGGCGCCAGCTCGCCAGGGAGCTGGACGTCATCGAGGACCTCGACCTGGCCGGCTACTTCCTGATCGTGCACGACATCGTCGACTTCTGCCGCCGCGAGGACATCTGGTGCCAGGGCCGCGGCTCGGCCGCCAACTCGGCGGTCTGCTACGCCCTCGGGATCACCGCCGTCGACCCGATCCACTACAGGCTGCTCTTCGAGCGCTTCCTCTCCACCGCCCGGGACGGCCCGCCCGACATCGACCTGGACATCGAGAACCGCCGCCGCGAGGAGGTCATCCAGTACGTCTACCGCCGTTACGGCCGCGAGCACGCCGCCCAGGTCGCCAACGTGATCACCTACCGGCCCCGGCTGGCGATCCGCGACGCCGCCCGGGTGCTGGGCTACCCGCAGGGGCAGGTGGACGCGTTCAGCCGGCAGGCCGACTTCCGCTCCGCGCCCGGCGCGGACGCCGTCATCCCCGCCGACGTGCTCTCGCTCGCCACCCAACTCCACGGTCTGCCGCGCCACCTGGGCATCCATTCGGGCGGCATGGTGCTCACCAGGGAGCCGATCGGCGAGATCTGCCCGACCGAATGGGCCCGGATGCCCGGGCGCTCCGTCCTGCAGTGGGACAAGGAGTCGACGGCCGGCGCCGGGCTGGTGAAGATCGATCTGCTCGGCCTCGGCATGCTCGCCGCGCTGCACGACACCTGCGACCTGGTCGCCGAACACCACGGCCTGCGCTACGACCTGGCGTCCATTCCGGACGACGACCCGGGCGTCTACGCGATGCTGCGGCGGGCCGACACCGTCGGCGTGTTCCAGGTCGAGTCGCGGGCGCAGATGGCGACGCTGCCCCGGCTCAGGCCGGACCACTTCTACGACCTGGTGGTCGAGGTCGCGCTGATCCGGCCCGGCCCGATCCAGGGCGGCTCCGTCCACCCGTACCTGCGTCGCCGGGCCGGCGTCGAGGCGGCCGGCTGCCCGCACCCGTTGATGGAGAACGCGCTCGGCAAGACCCTCGGGGTGCCGCTGTTCCAGGAGCAGATGATGCAACTCGCCATCGACTGCGCCGGGTTCACGCCCGCCGAGGCCGACCGGCTGCGGCAGGCGATGGGCGCCAAACGCTCCCACGAGCGGGTCGCCCGGCTGCGCGAGCGCCTGCTGAGCGGGATGGCCGAGCGCGGTATCCCCGAGGAGGTCGCCGAGGACGTCTACGGCAAGATCGAGGCGTTCTCCAACTACGGCTTCCCGGAGAGCCACGCGATCAGCTTCGCCTATCTGGTGTACGCGAGCGCCTGGCTCAAGTACCACTTCCCGGCGGCCTTCACCTGCGCGCTGCTGGCCAACCAGCCGATGGGCTTCTACTCGCCGCTCAGCCTGGTCTCGGACGCCCGCCGGCACGGCGTCCGGGTACGCGGGGTGGACGTCAACGCCAGCGGGGCGCGGCCCACCCTGGAGCCGTACCGGGGCCCGACGCCGGAGCCGCCGCTCACCGCGGGCCGCCCGCAGCCGGCGATCCGGCTCGGGCTGGAGACGGTACGCGGCATCGGTACCCCGCAGGCCGAGGCGATCGTGGCCGGGCAGCCGTACACCGACCTGGAGGACTTCGCCCGCCGGACCGGCCGGCCCGCGCCCGTCCTGGAGGCACTGGCGACGGCCGATGCCTTCGGCTGCTTCGGCCTGACGAGACGTCAGGCCCTCTGGTCCGCCGGGGCGTTCGCAGGGATCTCGGCCGAGCTTCTCCCCGGCACCACGCCCGGCACCGAGGCGCCGGAGCTGCCCGGCATGAGCCCGGTCGAGGAGACCATCGCCGACCTGTGGTCCACCGGCACCTCCGCCACCAGCCACCCGCTCCAGCACCTGCGCGCCCACCTGGAACGCGGCGGCGCCCTCTCCGCGGCCCAACTCCCGGACGTCCCACCGGGAACGGCGGTGGTGGTCGGCGGCCTGGTCACCCACCGGCAGCGGCCGCCGACGGCCGGCGGGGTGCTGTTCCTCAGCCTGGAGGACGAGACCGGCCTGATCAACGTGATCTGCAACCGCCCGGTCTGGGAGTCCCAGCGCCGCACCGCCCTCGACCGGGCCGGTCTGCTCGTCCACGGCCACATCGAACGCGACCGCGGCGCCACCAACCTGATCGCCACCCGGCTCACCCCGCTGCGGATCGGGCTCTGACGCCGACAACCGTCGCCGTGGCGTCCTCCGCGAGCGACGCCGGGATCCGGCCCGGGATTCGCCTCGTGCTCCGGCTCGACACCCTCTTCGGCCCAGGGCCGGTCGTCACGCTCCCGCCTCCCGCCCCTTGCCGGGGGTGCCGGCGAAGATCTGGGCGATGGGCAGCCACGCGGTCGCGGTGGGGCCGGTGGCGGTGAGGGCGAGGTCGTCCCGGTGGCGGCGCTGGGTGACCAGCAGGCAGAAGTCCAGCGCCGGGCCGCTCACCCGGTCGGCGGCGTCGGCCGGGCCGAAGGTCCACAAGGTGCCGTCGGGGGCAGTCAGTTCGAGACGGACCGGGTCCTGCGGGGCGGGCCGTCCGTGCAGGGTGAAGGCGAAGCCGAGAGTGCGCAGCCCCAGGTGGGCGATGTGCCGCAGCCGGGCCGTGGGCTCCCTGGTCGTGCCGAGGGCGTCGGCGACGTCCTGGCCGTGGGCCCAGGTCTCCATCAGCCGGGCGGTGGCCATCGAGGCGGGCTTCATCGGCGGGCCGAACCACGGCAGCCGGACGTCGGCGGGGGCGGCGGCGAGCGCGGCCTGCACCTCGTCGCGGCCGGTCCGCCAGCGGGCGAGCAGGGCGCGGGGCTCCTCGGTGGCGCCTTCGGCCGCGCCCTCGTCGACCGGGTCCCGGCCGGCCGCGAGGAGTTCGCCGAAGCTGCTGCCGGCGGCCGCGGTGAAGGCGTCCGCGTCGCGGGCGGAGCGGACGGTCCAGTCGTCGGTCCAGGCCAGGTGGGCGATCTGGTGCGCGATCGTCCAGCCCTCGGCGGGCGTCGGGCGGGTCCACTCCTCCGCCGGCAGATCGCCGACCAGTTCGTCCAGGACGGCGCTCTCCGCCCGCAGGTCGGCCAGCAGGCCCCGCAGGACGTCCTTCGGGGTGTTCGGATTCGTCATCGGCTTCCCCTCACCTCGATCTCAGCTGGATCACATGGCCTTACCCGTCGGTAATCCAGGGCCGCACCCTATGCCCGGCGCGGCCGCCGCGCCCGCGATTCGACGGAACACGCACGTCCGATTCCATGAAGCCGGCACCTCAGAACTCTCGCCAGCGGCCGCACCACGTGTGACAATCGCGCGATGACAAGGGCTGCGGACCCCGTTTCCCCCACGCACGACCTCGACGACCCCGACGACCACGACGTCGCCGCGCGCGCCGCCGAGCTGGTCCGGGAAGCCGTGCTCGGCGACCTCGCCCGCCGGGTGGTGGCCGAGTGCGGCGCCGACGTCGGTCTGGTCGGCGTGCCGGAGGAGCTCCCCGGGGGCCGCAAGCATGCCGAGGGCATGGTGCTGCGGCACTGGGCCGGCACCCGTGCCGACCTGCTGCACGACCTCGCCGTCCCGGCCGGCCACGGCCTCGGCGGCCGGACGCTCGCCGAGCGCACGCCCACGTGGGTGCCCGACTACCGTGCGGCGACGACCATTTCGCACCACTACGACGCGGCCGTCACCGCCGAGGACCTCTACGCGATGCTCACCGTGCCGCTGCTGCACGGCGGCACCGTGCACGGCGTGGTGTACGCCTCGCTGCGCGCCGTCGTGCCGCTCGGGGACGTCCGGATCGCGGCGGTCGGCAGGCTCGCCGCGGCGGCCACCCGCGCGCTCGCCGGGGCGGCGGCCTGGGGCGCCCAGCCAACGCCGACTCACCCAGCGCCTCCGGCACCCCCGCACCCCCGAAGAGCCCTGCCCGCAACGCCGTTGACCCCGCGTGAACACGAGGTGCTGAGCTGGGCGGCGACCGGCCGGACCAACCCGGAGATCGCTGCCCGGCTCGGCCTCACCTGCAACACCGTGACGGGCTACCTGAAGTCCGCGATGCGCAAGCTGGGCGTCCGCAATCGCACCGAACTCGCCCTGGCCGCAAGGGAGTCGGGGCTGATCAGTTGACCTGCCGCGGCTGCCCGCTCCAGTACGGCTCGCGCAGCCGGAACTTCTGCAGCTTCCCGGTGGCCGTGCGCGGCAGGGTCTCCCGGAACTCCACCGACGTCGGCGACTTGTAGCCGGCCAGCCGCTGCTTGCAGTGCGCGATCAGCTCGGCCTCGGTGACGTCGCCGCGCCCGTCCCGCAGCACCACCAGCGCCTTGACCGTCTCACCCCACTTCTCGTCGGGCACCCCGATCACCGCGGCCTCGGCCACCGCCGGGTGGCTGTACAGGCAGTCCTCCACCTCGATCGAGGAGACGTTCTCCCCGCCGCTGATGATGACGTCCTTCTTCCGGTCGGAGATGGTTAGGTAGCCGTCGGTGAGGGTGCCGCCGTCCCCGGTGTGGAACCAGCCGTCCCGGATCGCCTCGGCCGTGGCCGCGGGCTGCTGCCAGTAGCCGTCCAGGACGGTGTTGGAGCGCACCACCACCTCGCCCTGGCCGTCCACCCGCAGCTGGGTGCCGAGCGCGGGCGCGCCGGCCTGGACGAGCTTCTCGGCGCGTTCGGCGGCGGGCAGGGCGTCCCACTCGGTGCGCGAGCGGTTGACGGTGACCACGGGGGAGGTCTCGGTCAGGCCGTAGAGCTGCATGAACTCCCAGCCCAGTTCGGCCTCGACCCGCTCCACCACGGAGGTCGGCGGCGGGGCGCCGGCCACGATCATCCGCACCCGGTCGCGCCCGGGCACCGGGCCGTCCCAGTCGGCGGCCGCCTCCAGCACCATCTGGACGACCGCGGGCGCGCCGCACAGGAAGGTGACGCCGTGCCGCTCGATCCGGCGCAGGATCTCCGCGCCGTCCACCTTGCGCAGCACGATGTGCCGGGCGCCGAGGCCGGTGAGCGCGTACGGCAGGCCCCAGCCGTTGGCGTGGAACATCGGCAGGGTGTGCAGGTAGACGTCCCGGTCGCTCGCCCCGTAGTGCAGGCCCATCGTCATCGCGTTGAGCCAGATGTTGCGGTGGGTGAGCTGAACGCCCTTGGGGCGGGCGGTGGTTCCGCTGGTGTAGTTGATCGTGGCGGTGTCGTTCTCGGAAAGCGCGTACCGTCGAGGGGAGTTGTCGAAGTCGTACAGGAGAGCGTCGCTGTCGGCGCCGATCACGAACTTGTGCTTGGCCGCCACCCCGTCCAGCGCGTCGGCGAGTTCGGGGTCGACCAGCAGCGTGGACGCGCCGCTCTGCTCGACGATGTACGACACCTCCTCCGCCTTCAGCCGGAAGTTCACCGGCACGAGCACCCGCCCGTACCCGCTGACCCCGAAGAAGGAGGTCATCAGTCGGGCCGAGTTGTGCGACACGACCGCGACCCGCTCGCCCGGCCCGACGCCGAGCCGGTCCAGCCCGGCCGCCTGCGCCCGGGCCAGCTCGGCGATCCGGCGGTAGCTCAGCTCGCCCCAGGATTCGGCCGGCTGTGCCGGCTCGTCGACGATGCCGACCCGGTCGCCGTAGACCAGCTCGGCCCGGTCGAGGAAGTCCATCACGGAGAGTGGAATCTGCATGCGCCCACTGTCCTCTCCCGGCCGCCCGCTGGACACCCCCGATCGGGGGTGTCACCCGTCCGATGGCACGTCCGCCGCGTGCAGGGCCGCGACCAGCCGGTCCCGGACGTCCGTCTGGGCGGCGATCCGGTGCTCCAGCACGGCCAGCCGCTCCCGGGCGATCGCCAGCATCCGCGGGGACGGCGGGCTCGCCAGGACGTCACCGTCCAGGCAGCCCAGCAGTGGCCGGACGTCGTCCAGGGTGAGCCCGGCCTCCACCAGTGCACGGATGTTGCGCACCCGGACGGCCGCTGCCTCCCCGTACTCGCGGTAGCCGTTCGGCGCGCGCTCGGCGGAGATCAACCCGGCCTGCTCGTAGTGCCGCAGCGCCCGGGTCGTCGTGCCCGTCAGCTCCGCCAGCTCGCCGATCCGCACCCCGTACCCCCTTGCCGCCCGACGCCTCACCCCACCAGTGCGCCCCCGTCGACGGGCAACACTACGCCGGTCACGAACGAGGCCTGTGGCGAGGCGAGTTGGACGATCGCCCAGGCCACCTCCTTCGGGCGGCCGATCCGACCCAGCGGCGTGTGCTCGATCTGCCACTTCCGGACGGCCGCCCGCTGCTCGGGGCCGTACCCGGAGTGGTCGGCGATCGGGGTGTCGATCGCCCCGGGCGCCACCGCCGCCACCCGGATGCCACGCGGCGCCAGTTCGACCGCCCAGCTGCGGGTGACCGTCTCCAGCGCGGCCTTGCTCGCCGCGTACACCGAGTTGGACGGCCAACCGCGTTGCCCGACGGCGGTGCTGACGTTGACCACCACGCCCCGGCTCTCGGCGAGCGCCGGCACCGCGGCCTGCCCGAGCAGCACCGGCGCGACCAGGTTGGTGGCCAGCAGCGACTCGATGCCCTCCCGGTCGTAGCTCCCGAGCCCCTGCCCGCTGCGAACGATCCCGGCGTTGTTGACCAGCACGTCCAGTCGCCCGTGACGCGCCAGCGCCTCCGCGACGATCGCCTCCGGCGCACCCGGCTCGGTGAGGTCGGCGACCAGCGGCTCCATCCGCCCGGGATGCGCGGCGGCCGTCTCCGCGAGCGGCTCCGCCCGCCGCCCGACCACCGCCACCCGCACATCCGGCCCCTGCGCCGCGAACGCCCGCGCCGTCTCCCGCCCGATCCCCGTCCCGGCCCCGGTGACGATGACGACCCGCCGCCCTGCTGTCTCCACAGTGTTCATGCCGTCAGCCTCCAACCCTGCCGCCAGCGTCAATGTCAAGCGCCGGCTGTCGGAGGAGCAGGAGTCCGGGCTTCCGGTTGCTGAGCCCGGCGCGAACACGTGGCCGACCGGAGCGGCGGACGCCCCGCCCGCCTGCTAGGAAGGTTTCGCCACAGGTTCCATCACACAGCGGCCGCACCCACGGGGAGAACCATGAGCGACCAACGGCCCGACACCCTCTACGAGGCCGTCGGCGGCATCGAAACGCTGCGCCGGCTCAGCCACACCTTCTACGAGGGCGTCCTCGCAGACCCCCTCCTCGCGCCCGTCTTCGCGAACTTCACCACCACCCACATCGAGCACGTCGCCGTCTGGCTGGCCGAGATCTTCGGCGGCCCGGCCCGCTTCACCGAGGAGCTCGGCGGCCACCAGGCGCTGCTCGGCGCGCACCTCGGCCTGGCCATCACCGAGGAGCAGCGCCTGCGCTGGATGGAGCTGATGGCCGCCGCCGTGCGGAAGGAACTCCCCGACGACGAGCTGCTGCGCACCCGGGTGATGGAGTACTTCGACTGGGGCACGAAGATCGCCGAGGACGTCTCGTCCTCCCCGGCCGGCACCGACCTCGGCGAGCCCGGCCCGACGCCCCGCTGGGGCTGGGAGGGCCTCCAGTGACCGTCGCCCTCACGGCGGGCCCGACCGCGGACGGCCTTCTGCTGCGCCCCTTCGAGGACGGGGACGCGCCGGCGCTGATCGAGATCTACCGGGACGAGACCCTGCGCCGCTTCACCAGCGTCCCCGTCGACGACCCCGCCGAGGCCGTGCGCTGGCTGGACGTGCAGTACCGCGGCCGGGCGGAGGGCACCCGCTACAGCTTCGCCGTCCTGGACGGGGACGAACTCGTCGCCAACGTGGTGCTCAAGCGCGGCACCCCGGGCGGCGAGACCGCCGAGGTTGGGTACTGGACGGCCGCCGCCGCCCGTGGCCGGGGCGTGGCCCCGCGGGCCGTGCAGGCGTTGACGGACTGGGCGTTCGCCGCGTTCGCCGGCGACGGCCTGGTCCGGATCGACCTGCTGCACCAGGTCGACAACCTGGCGTCCTGCCGGGTGGCGGAGAAGAGCGGCTACGCACTCGCGGAGGTGATCCCGGCCTACCCGCCGTACCCCCGCGACGGCCACCGGCACTCCCGTAATCGGCTGGACCGATCCGAACGAAGCCGGTCAGAGTAGGGCGCATGGCCTCTCTGATACGACACGTGACGATCGACTGCGCTGACCCGTACGCCCTCGCCCGGTTCTGGGCGGAGGCGCTGGACGGCGCATTGGGCGAGGACGACAACCCAGGTGACCCGGAGGCGGCCGTAGAGTCCGCGGGCGCCACGCTGCTCTTCATCCGGGTACCGGACGGCAAGTCGGTCAAGAACCGCGTCCATCTGGACCTCCAGCCGCAGGACCGCTCCCGCGAGGAGGAGGTCGAACGCCTGCTGGCCCTGGGCGCCACGCTGCTGGACGACCGCCGCACGCCGGACGGTCGCGGCTGGGCCGTCCTGGCGGATCCTGAGGGCAACGAGTTCTGCGTCGAGCGCGGTCACGCCGAGCGGATCGCCACCGGCGACGCCTGATCAGCCGCCGTGAGGCGCTGGGGAGTCACCACTCACCCATGGCCGCCCGCCAGCACCACGAGGTCTTGCGCGGGCGGCCGTTGAGTTCCGCGCGCCCGGTGCAGTAGAGCAGAATGTCGCCGGCCGTGGCCTCCGAGGCGTCCGGCGCGTCGGGGAACAGCCGGTCCAGGACGAAGGCGGAGAGCTCGGCGGGCGGTTGCCAGTCCAGCCCGAGGCCGCGGGTGATGTCGTGGGTGTGCAGGACGGTCTCGGCGACGCCCATGGCGGCGAAGCCGTGCGGCTCGCAGGGCCCGTGGTGGTAGGCGCGCACCTCGGGCGGCGCGGCGTCGAGGGCGGTGGCGAGCAGCCGTGCGGCGGCGGTGACGACGGTCAGCACCTCGGCGGGCCCGGCGTCCGGGCGGACGGTGAGGTCGAGCGGCAGGTACCGGCCGGTGGGCCGGGCGGCGAGCTGGCCGGCGTACGCGAGCAGGTCGTGCGCGATGTGCGCGGCGGTCTCCCGGCAGCTCCACTCAAGCAGCCCGGCCGGGACGTCCCAGTCCCGGTCACCGGTGTGAGGGCTGAGCGCCCGCAGGGTCTCGTCGAGGGCGGCTCGCACCGCGTCGCCGTCGTGCATGTCGTACCTTCACCAGGCGTGCCGTCAGATCGTCACACGATAGGTCGAAGATCCCGGCCGATGCAGCCGGACCGCCCGATAATCGACGATGCCTGACGCAAAGTCAGGATTTCGAAGCACCCCCGAACGGACAGGCAGGTACCCCATGGCCAGAATCGCCGTGATCGGCGCCAACGGCACCATCGGCAGCGCCGTCGTCGCGGAGGCGACGGCGCGCGGGCACGAGGTCACCGCGGTGGTCCGCGACCCGGACCGGTACCGCGGCGACGCGGCGGCCGTCGAGCGCGGCGACGTGCTGGATCCGGCGGACGTCGCCCGCGTGGCGGCAGGCCGGGACGTCCTGGTGAGCGCCGTCGGCGGCGGCGACGGCCCCGGCCACCTCGCGCTGATCGAGCCGGCCGCCCGGTCGCTGGTCGAGGGCCTGCGCGCGCTGGGCGGCGACGCGCCCCGGCTGATCGCCGTCGGCGGGGCGGGCAGCCTGGAGACCGCTCCGGGCGTGCGCGTCTGGGACACCCCCGGGCTGCCGGAGCCGCTCCTGCAGATCATGCACGCGCACGGCGCGGCGCTGGACTACTACCGGACGGTCTCCGACGTCCGCTGGACGGTGCTCAGCCCGGCGGCCGAGATCGGGCCGGGGGAGCGGACCGGCCTCTACCGGACGGGCCTGGAGCAACTGCTCACCGACGCGGCGGGCCGGAGCCGGATCACGGTGCCGGACTTCGCGGTCGCCCTGGTGGACGAGATCGAGCAGCCCGAGCACATCGGCGAGCGCTTCACCTGCTGCGCGCTTTGATCTGTCGAAGGATCGCCCAAGGCCCTTCGAAGTGCTCACCCCAGCTGGATCGACCGCTTGGCGAGTCCCATCCAGAAGCCGTCGATCACGCTGCGCTGGCTGCCGAGATCGGCCTCGCCGGCCCCGAGGGTGACGAACAGCGGCGCGAAGTGCTCGGTGCGCGGGTGCGCCAGCCGCCCGGCCGGGGCTTTCCGCTCGAAGTCGAGCAGCGCGTCGAGGTCGTGCGCCTCCAGCGCGCGCCGGCCCCAGTCGTCGAACTCGGCCATCACGGAGCTGACCCGGCCGTCGCTGCTGAGTGCCCGCAGGTTGTGGGTGAAGAAGCCGCTGCCGACGATCAGGACGCCCTCGTCGCGCAGCGGGGCGAGCCGGCGGCCGATCTCCAGCAGCCGCTGCGGGTCGAGCGTGGGCAGGGAGACCTGGAGGACGGGGACGTCCGCCTCGGGGAACATCTCCACCAGCGGGACGTACGCGCCGTGGTCGAGCCCGCGGTCGGGGATGTCCTGGACGGGCGTGCCGGGGGCGCGCAGCAGCTTGCGCACGCGCTCGGCGAGCTCCGGCGTGCCGGGGGCGGCGTACTGGACGCGGTAGTAGTGCTCGGGGAAGCCCCAGAAGTCGTAGACCAGCGGCACGGTGGTGACGGCGCCGAGCGCGAGCGGGGCCTCCTCCCAGTGGGCGGAGACCACCAGGATCGCCTTCGGCCGGGGCAGGTCGGCGGACCACGCGGCGAGCTGGCCGGGCCAGATCGGGTCGTCGGCGAGCGGCGGCGCGCCGTGCGAGAGGTAGAGGGCGGGCATGCGCTCGGGGGCCGCGGTGCTCATGGCGTCTTCCTCGGGGAGCGGGGGCGGAGGTAGTTCAACTTTGAACCTCTATGTCGACAGTACACCTTCGTTCGAATTTGAACAACAGGAGTAGGCTTCGACCATGGCCTCACCGAACGAACCCCGCTGGCTCGACCAGGACGAGATGGCCGCCTGGCGGGGTTTCGTCACCGCGAGCAACCTGCTCAACCGCCGGCTGGAGCGCCAGCTCAAGGAGGACTCCGGCCTCTCGCACACCCAGTACGAGATCCTGGTGCACCTCTCCGCCGCTCCGGCCGGCTCGCTGCGGATGACCGAACTCGCCGAGAAGCTGGTCACCTCCAAGAGCGGCCTCACCTACCAGGTCACCCAGCTGGAGCGGATGGGCCTGGTCGGCCGCCGGTCCTGCCCCAGCGACGTGCGCGGTGTGTTCGCCGAGCTCACCGACCACGGCCGCGAGGCGGTCCGGCAGGCCGCGCCCGGCCACGTCGCCCTGGTCCGCGAGCTGCTGATCGACGTGCTCACCCGCGAGCAACTGGCCGTCCTGGCCGAGGGTCTGGGCGAGGTCAGCGCCCGGCTGCGCCCGGACGACGTTCCATAGTCGCCCTCCGGCCCGCCGCGGCCTCAGGCGGTCGCGAGTGCGATCTCGGTCGACTTGATCAGGGCCACCACCGGCGAACCGGCCGCCAGGCCCAGATCGGCCGCCGCTTCGGCGGTGATCGCGGCGGTCAGCGCGCCGTCCGCGACGTCCACCCTGACCCCGGCCATCGCCCCACCCGTGGCGACCTCGGCGACCGTGCCGGGGATCTGGTTGCGGATGCTCAGCCCGGCGACCGGGCCGGTGGCCAGCGCGACCTCGGTGGACTTCACGAGGGCCTGGACGGCGCTGCCCGCGCCCAGCCCGAGGTCCCTGACGGCGTCGAGGGTGACCGCGGCGGTGAGCTCCTGGCCCGAGTCGAGGCGGACCCTGACGGTGGCCATCACCTCGCCCGGCGTGACGGAGCTGACGGTGCCGGGCAGCTGGTTGCGGATGCTGAGGCTCATGGGGTGGCGCCTTCCGATCGTGTTCCCCTGCGGGAACGAGGGGTTTACGGCCGTGCCCACTCCCACCCTAGCGGCCGGAAACCGCCGCAAGCCCGGCGTCGGACCCGGCCGGGGGAAGCGGGCCGGGCCCGACGCCGGACGGTCACATCATCTGCGGCTGGGGCGCCTTCGGTCGCAGCTCCGGCGGCAGCGGCTGCGCGCCCGACAGCCGGACGGCGGCACCGCGCGCGAGGTGGAAGGCCGCCACCGGGTCGGTAAAGGCGCTCGCCGGACGCCCGTTTCCGTGTCAACATGCCCGATATGGGGACGATTCTGCACGGCACCCTCGTGACTCTCCGGCCCGCCACCGCCGACGACATCCCGGTCCTCGTGGCCATCCGCGGCACGCCCGAGGTCTACGCCCGGTGGCGCGGCGGCGACGACCTCGCCGACGAGGTCGCCACCGACCTCGAAGCGCCCGACACCGAGACCTTCGCCGTCGAGCTGGGCGACAAGGTGGTCGGCGCCATCCAGTGGTACGCCAACAACGACGACGACTACCGGCACGCCGGCATCGACCTCTTCCTCGACCCGAGCGTGCACGGCCTCGGCCTCGGCACCGACGCCGTCCGCACCCTCGCCCGGCACCTGGTGCACGACCACCACTACCACCGGCTGATCATCGACCCGGCCGCCGACAACGCCGCCGCGATCCGCTGCTTCGCGAAGGCCGGCTTCCACCCGGTGGGCACCATGCGCCAGTACGAGCGCGGCCCGGACGGCAGCTGGCACGACAACCTGCTGATGGACCTGCTCGCGGACGAACTCGTCGAGGGCTGAACCGTGAGGGGCCATGGGGGCGCAAGGGTGTACAGACATCTTGTCGTACACCCCGTCGGAGCTGTACAGACATCTCTCGGCCACAGAGCCGATCGCCACTGATCTTCTGGCGTTCTTCCCGACGTACCGAGCAGTAGCTAGCGTTCCGCTGCCAACCCCGTCGGCCGCGACCCGCGGCCCGGGTTCCGCAGGGTAGACGAGTCCCCAGGAGAACGCCCATGCTCTCGCGTCGCACGGCCACCGCCCTCACCTCGGCAGCCGCCGCCGCACTGCTGCTCGGCGGCACCGCCCCGACCGCCTCCGCCGGCTCCCCGGCCGGCCCCACCACGCTGTCCGTCTTCGCCTTCAACGTCGACCTCGGCACCCCCGTCGTGGACAGCACCCAGAACGAGCAGGCCGCCCGCCGTACCCCGGTGATCGAGCAGATCGTCCGTCAGCACAACGCCGATGTCGTCATCCTGGACGAGAACTTCAACAACAGCTCGACCGCCGACATCAACAGCAAGCTCGCCGACCTCTACCCCTACCGCACCCCGGTGGTCGGCCAGACCTGCTCCGGCGGCGGCTGGACCGGCATCAGCGGCAACTGCTCCAACTCGTGGTTCGTCATCAACGGCGGCACGATGATCCTCTCGAAGTACCCGATCGCCGCCCAGTACGCCCACGTCTTCAGCAACTCGACCTACGGCACCTGGGACTACCACGCCAACAAGGGCGCGGCGCTGGTGAAGGTGAACAAGAACGGCACCACCGCCTGGGTCGTCGGCACCCACCTGCAGGCCGACGAGTCGGACGTCTCCACCGACACCACCCAGTCCACCCGCCTCGGCCAGCTCGGCGAGCTCCGCGCCTGGGTGAACGGCGTCGTCGGCAGCAGTGCGCCCGTCCTGATCGGCGGCGACCTCAACGTCGAGTACTTCCACGGGCAGAGCCGCGGCGACTACGCCAACGCCCAGTACGCGGCGGACGGCGTCCTCGGTACCCCCGCCACCGACCCGGGCCAGACCCTGAACACCATGGACTGCACCGTCTCCGCCTGGTGCCAGTACATGTCCGGCGTCGAGACCTTCCCCAAGGACTACCGGGACGACCTCGACTACATCGGCTACCTGAACGCCCCCGGCCGCCCGGCGCCCACCTCGATGTCCACCGTGAAGGTCGACTTCGACCCCCAGGCGGGCTGGACCCCGGGCCAGCCGGACACCAACGCGCCCAGCGACCACTACCCGGTCGAGGCCACCTTCCAGCTGAACTGAGCCCCAACGCCCTTGGCCCGTGCGGAGGTTGCACCCCCGTACGGGCTCAGGGCGGCGTACCGGCTCAGGACGGCCCGGACGGACCCGGGCAGCCGCAGGAACGGCGCGGCACCAGCCGGGCCGGGAAGGTCCGCGCGCCGGTGACCCGCTCGGTGGCCCCGCCCAGCACCAGGTCCACCGCGGCCCGGGCCATCTCGTCCTGCGCGGTGGCGACCGTGGTCAGCGCCGGGCCGGCGATCACGGCCTCCGCGATGTCGTCGAAGCCGGCCACCGCCAGCTCCTCCGGCACCCGGATCCCCAGGTCGTCGGCGGCCCGCAGCATGCCGATCGCCTGGTCGTCCGTCGTGCAGAACACGGCGGACGGCCGGTCCGGCCGGGCCAGCAGCTTCAACGCCTCGGCGTGCGCGCGCACCCGGTCGAACGGTGCGGGGACCAGCAGGTCCTCGGCCGGCACGCCCGCGTCGGCCAGCGCGGCGGCCCAGCCGGCCGTACGCCCGGAGACCGGGTCGGCCGGGCTGAGCCCGAACGTGCCGCCGAAGCAGTGCACCTCGGCGTGCCCGTGGCCGAGCAGGTGCCGGACCACCTCGGCGGCGCCGCCCTCGTCGTCGGCCACCACCGCCACGCCGCCGGCGGTCTCCGCGCGGTGGTGCAGCAGCACGACCGGCGTCGCGTCGCCCACGTCGAAGCCGGCCACCCCGGGCACCGACGGGTCCTGGGTCACCAGGATCAGGCCGTCCACCTGCATGCCGAGGAAGGCGCGGATGTAGTGCGCCTCGCGCTCGTCCGCGTAGTCCGAGTTGCCGATCAGCAGCAGCCGGCCGCGCTCGGCGGCGGCCTGCTCCACCATGTGCGCGAGCCCGGCGAAGAACGGCTGGCGCGCGTCCGGGACGACCATCCCGATCAGGTTGGTCCGCCGCCGCGCCATCGCCTGCGCGACCCGGTTGGGCCGGTACCCCAGCTCCTCGACCGCCGCGAGCACCCGTGCCCGTGTGGCCGGCGCCACCGGCCGTGGCCCGTCGTTGATCACATAACTCACGACCGCCGTGGACGTCCCCGCCACCCTCGCCACATCGTCCCGCGTCACCCTCGCCATGCCTGCGAGCCTACACACCACCTCCGACAGCCTCGTTCTCCCTGATCGGAGGCCTGCGGCCCCGTCCTCGGCGGCCTCCGGTAGCGCAGCGCCGGATGGCCGGGCCCGCGCCGGCCCTCAGTACATCTGATCCGCCGTCACGTCCGCCGAGAGTCGGAGCGCCTGCTCGGCCCGGGGCCCGCGCAGCGCGAGCAGGGTCGCGGCGAGGGCGTCGACGGCGGCCAGGTGGGCGAGCCGGCTGGCGGTCGTCTCCAGGCCGAACACCAGGTCCTGCCCGCCGGCGACCAGGGTGTGGGTGGCGATCTCGGTGAGCGGCGAGCGGGCGTAGCTGGTGACGGCGAGGACGGCGGCGCCGGCCGCGCGGGCACGGCGTGCGGTGTCGACCACGGTCGGGGTCGCACCGGTGTGGCTGACGGCCAGGCAGACGCCGGTGGGCGGGAGTTGGGCGGCGGCGAGCTGGGCGGTGAGCGGGTCGGCGGGGGCGTCGACGAGCAGCCCGAGGGCGCGCAGCCGGTAGGCGAGGTCGAGCACGACCGCGCCGGAGAGTCCGGTGCCGGCCAGGAGCACCTGGTCGGCGCCGTCGAGCAGTCCGGCGGCTGCCCGCAGGTCGGCCGGTGTGAGGGTGGCGGTCATCCCGTCGAGGGCCTCCCGGGCGGCGCGCAGGCTGTCGGCGAGCGCGCGGGCGGCCGGGTCGCGGTCGTCGGCCGGGCCGGGCGCCGGGCGGGGGGCGTGCCGGGCGGCGGCGATCTTCAGCTCCTGGTAGCCGCGGAAGCCGAGCCGCTGGCAGGCGCGGACCACGGAGGACGGCGCGGTGCCGGCGAGCGCGGCGACATCGCTGACGCTGAGGTGCACCAGGTCGGTGCCGCGGTCGAGGACGACCTGGGCGACGCGGGACTCGGTGCCGCGCAGCTCGCCGAGCCGGGCGCGGATCTGCGCGGCGAGCTGCGACTCCAGGGGAGAAAATTCGGAACACTCTTCCATGGAATCAGGGTAACGTGGAATTCCGTTCCAGGCTCGTTGGAGGGGAGCTTCGCCATGCCAGGATTCGCGTCGGCCGTGCCCGTCGCCGTGCTCACCGCGGCGGTGCTGCACGCCGTCTGGAACGGGCTCGCGCACCGGATCCCGGACAAGCTGGTCGGCTTCACGCTGATCAACCTCACGTACACCGCGTGCGCGGTCGTCCTGGTGCTGCTCAACCCGCTGCCGGCCGCCGCCTCCTGGCCGTACCTGCTGACCTCGGTGGCCGTGCAGACGACGTCGACGGTGCTGCTCCTGCGGGCCTACCAGCTGGGGGACTTCGGGCAGATGTACCCGATCGCGCGCGGGTCGGCGCCGCTCCTGGTGGCGCTGATGTCCGTGACGGCGCTCGGCCAGCACCTGGGCCTCGGCGAGCTGCTGGGAGTGGCGGTCATCTCCTGCGGCCTGATCGGGCTGGCCTTCGCCAAGGGCGTACCGGGGCGGGCACAGCTGCCCGCACTGGGAGCCGCCGCCGGCACCGGGGTGATGATCGCCCTGTACACCGTGCTGGACGGGAGCGGGGTGCGTCACGCCGGTACCGTCGGCGGCTACGTGGCCTGGCTGTTCCTGCTGCAGGGGCCGATGCTCGCGCTGATCGTCCGGCTGCGGCGCGGCCGGTCGCTGCTGACGGGGGCCGGCCGGGTGGTGCCGCTCGGGATCGCGGGCGGGGTGCTGTCGCTGACGGCTTACGGGCTGGTGGTGTGGGCACAGTCGCGGGGCAATCTGGCGACGATCGCGGCGCTGCGCGAGACCAGCATCGTGATCGCCGCACTGATCGCCACGGCCGTCTTCCGCGAGCGCCTCGGGCGGCTACGGCTGACCGCCAGTGCCACCGTGCTGGCCGGGATCGTGGTGCTGGAGCTGGCGCGGACCTAGCCCCTGGTCCTGCCCCCGGTCTGCTTCGGCACGATCACGGTCAGTGCGGTGTGCAGCAGTTCGAAGCCGAGCGACTCGTAGAGGCGGCGGGCCGGGTTGCCCTCGGTCACCGTCAACTGCACTTCGGTGAGGCCGCTTCGGGTGGCGTCCGCGACCGCCTGGCGCAGCAAATCCGCGCCGAGGCCCCGGTAGCCCCGCTCCGGGTGGCGGAAGACGTCGGCGATCCACGGCACGCCGTCGCGGTCGGTGAGCACCACCCCTGCCACCACCCGGTGGTCCGCGTCCACGGCGAGCCGGCTGGACGGCAGCACGGGCCCGATCGCCTTCCCGGCGAGCAGCGGGACGAGCCGTTCCGCCAGCGCCTGCCGGTCGTCGCCGGCGAAGCGGTCCACGTGCCCGGGGGCGAACGCCGCCCGCCAGGCCTCGAACAGGTCCTCGGGTGCGCGGTCGCAGGCGGTGGCTCGCAGGCCGCTCCGCAGCGGTGTCCCGGCCCAGTCGGCGGGCGGGGGAGCGGCCACCAGGTCGCGCCGGAGGGTGTGGGCGTGCCGGAGCACCGTCGCGCCCCGGCTCAGCAACTCCCGCCCGAACCGCTCGGATCCGGAGACCACCCACCCCGGCATCTCGGTGCGGACGAACTCCACCGGGTCCACCCCGCCGGAGCCGTCCAGCACCTCCAGCAGGTCGGCCCAGGGCCGACCCTCACGCTCGCCCCTGACGAAGCGCACCACCGGCACGCCGTCGCCACTCCGCCCGATCACCCAGTCCGCCTCGGCCATGGCCGCCCCCCTCGTCGAGATCGTCCGTCCGACGCCATGTTCGGCGAGCACGCGACCCAGGACAACCGGGTTGTCAGGAGACCACGGCGGCCCGGAGGCACAGCACGTCGGGCAGGTGGGAGACGAGCAGCGACCAGCTCTCGCCCTCGTCGCGGCTGCCGTACACGTCGCCCGTCCGGTTGCCGAAGTAGATCCCGGCCGGGTCGGCGTCGTCCGTGCGCAGGGCGTCGCGCAGCACGATGCCGTAGTGGTCCTCGCCCGGCAGGCCGTTGGCGAGCGGCTGCCAGCTGTCGCCGCCGTCCGCCGTGCGGTAGACCCGGCAGCGGCGGCCGGGCGGAATGCGGTCGTCGGCGCCGCCGAGCGGGAACAGGTAGGCGGTGTCGCCGCGGCGCGGGTGGGCGGCGATGGCGAAGCCGAACTCGGCGGGCAGCCCGTCGGCGATGGGACGCCAGCTCGCACCCCAGTCGTCGCTGCGGTAGACGCCGCCGTGGTTCTGCAGGTAGAGGCGGTCGGGGTGGACCGGGTCCGGGGCGATCTTGTGGACGCACTGGCCGAACTCCGGGTACTGGCTCTCCGCGGGGAAGAACTCGGCGCGCAGGCCTGCGTTGGACGGCTCCCAGCTGTCGCCGCCGTCCTTGCTGCGGTAGACGCCACCGCTGGAGACGGCCACCAGCAGCCGCTGCGCGTCGCGCGGGTCGGTGAGGACGGTGTGCAGGCCCTGGCCGCCGTAGCCGGCGCCCCACTGGGTGCGCTGCGGGTGGTTCCACAGCGACTCGACCAGGCTGAAGGTCTCGCCGCCGTCCTCGGAGCGGAACAGCGCGGCGGGTTCGGTGCCCGCGTAGACGACGCCGGGGGCCTCGGGCCCGGCGGGCTGGAGCTGCCAGACCCGGGTGAGCGAGGCGCCGGTGCTCTCGGGGAAGCGGATCGCGGGCTTCGAGGGCTCGAACCAGGTGGTGCCGAGGTCGTCGGAGCGCCAGACGGACGGGCCCCAGTGGCTGCTGTCCGCGCCGACCAGCAGCCGGGTGCGGCCGCCGCGGCGGTCGACGGAGACGGAGTAGATCGCGTTCATCCGGAAGTGCGGCCCGCTGAACTCCCAGTTCAGCCGGTCGCGGCTGCGGCCGAGAAAGAGGCCCTTCTCGGTTCCGACGGCCAACAGCACCTCGGTCATGCCACACACCACCTGGTCACGAGAACGACCCCCCGGGACGCCCCCCGACTGCCAGTGTCCCGCCGTCCACCCAACGCCACATCTCGCCGCGCCGATGCGTGCGGAGCTGCGCCGATGCCTGTAAGCCGAGCCGGTGGGTGTGGAGTCGCGCCCGCGGTGTGGAGCCGCGCCGATCACCGGCACGGAGTCCGCCGGCTCAACCGCGGCAGTCCCCCAGCAGCCGCAGCCACACCTCACTGATGGTCGGGTAGGCGGGCACGGCGTGCCAGAGCCGGTCGATGGGCACCTCGCCGACCACCGCGACGGTCGCCGAGTGCAGCAGTTCGGCGACCGCGGGGACGACCGCGCAGCAGTGCCTTGCTCGGCATGCACGGCCAGTACGAGCACTCGCCGCCGACCAGTTCGGCTTCGACGATCACCGTCAGAGCGCCGCGAGTTCGGCGAGCACCGCCGCCGTGTCGGCCGGGCGGGAGAACATCGGCCAGTGCCCGGTGGGCAGTTCGCGCAGCGCCCAGTTCGGCCCGTCGAGCCCGGCGAACCACGGGTGGCCGGACGCGATCATCGCCTGCACCTGGGAGAGCGGGAACGAGCAGGACACCAGCGCCTGCGGCAGCCCGGCCCCGGCGCCGGTCAGCCGCAGCCGGTCCCGGTACGCGCCGGCCGGGTGCGGGGTGGCCCGCGCGCGGATCCGGGCGAGCGTGGCCTCGTCCAGGCCCTCCACGCTGGCGCCGTGCGAGGACAGGTCGGCCCAGGACGGCATCGGGAGCCGCCCGTCGACCACCGAGGCGTCGGCCAGGGCGCGGTAGCCGGGCTGCCAGAGGTCGTACAGCGAACCGCCGTCGATCATCGGGCCGCTGTCCAGGTAGACCACGCGGCGGATGCGCTCGGGCATCCGGTCGGCGACCCCGCCGACCGGGGCGCAGGCACCGCTGTGCGCGACCAGCACCACCTCGTACAGGTCCTCGCGGACGAGCAGGTCGGCCAGATCGGCGATGTGGTCCGCCAGCCCGAGGTCGCCCTTCTCGCCGGCGCGTTCGGCCACCCCGGGCAGGCTCACCGCGTACACGGTGTGCCCGGCCGCGTGCAGCGGCGCGGCGACCTCGTCCCACGCCCACGCGCCGAGCCAGAAACCGGGGACCAGTACGAACGTGCTCATGGTGGATCGCTCCTCTGCCGTGGGCGGGACCTCCGTCGGCGACGACTCTAGGAGTGAATCCGGACGGAATCGGACCTGAGGAGACGAGGGATCCGTGGATCATCCGGTCGGCCGCGTGCCCGCCCTCGTCCGCGAGCACGCCGCGCCGCTGATCACACCTGCCCGTCGGTCGCCTGCTCCTCAGCGACCTTGCGCTTCACCTCGGCCATGTCCAGCTTCCGCGCCTGGCCGATCAGGTCCTCGAACACCGCCTCAGGCAGCGCGCCGGCCTGCGAGAAGACGAGCACGCCCTCGCGGATGATCGCCAGCGTCGGGATCGACTGGATCCCGAAGGCTGCGGCCAGCTCCTGCTGCGCCTCGGTGTCCACCTTGGCGAACACGAGGTCCTGGTGGCGCTCGGCGGCCTTCTCGTACACCGGGGCGAACTGGCGGCACGGTCCGCACCATGCAGCCCAGAAGTCGATGAAGACGAAGTCCTGGCCCGCCGGACCGGGGACGATCTCGTCGAAGTTCTCCTTGGTCAGCTCGACCGTGCTGCTCATGTCGCGGTTCCTTCCCTTCCGGCGTTCCAGGCCGTGCGCCCGCGACAACGGCCCGCGAGCGCAGGCTATTCCGTGGCGGGCGCGCGGGGAATGCCACGCGCCGTTGAGCAGTCGGCGGCCACTGTCCGTATTGAAAGGTGTCCACCCCGAACCCGACCGCGGGAGCCCACCATGCGCAGCAAACCCCGCTCCCGTCGGGCCGCCCTGCTCGCCGCCTCCGGCCTCGCCGTGGCCGCCCTGGTGGCCGGCTGCGGGTCGTCCGGCGGCTACAAGGCCCCCGCGACCCCGAGCGCTCCGAGCACACCCGCTCCGAGCCAGTCAGGCGGTTCCGCCACCCTGAAGACCGCCACTGACCCCAAGCTCGGCACGATCGTCACGGACAGTGCCGGGTTCACCCTCTACCGCTTCGACGCGGACAGCGCCAGTCCCCCGAAGTCCAACTGCAACGACAACTGCGCCAAGATCTGGCCGCTGGAGCCGGCGAACGGCAACGTCACGGTCAAGGGCATCGACAGCAAACTGGTCGGCACCGTCACCCGGGCCGACGGCAGCAAGCAGGTCACCCTGAACGGCTGGCCGGCCTACCGCTACGCGCCGGACACCAGACCCGGTGACACCAAGGGCCAGGGCGTGGACGGCACCTGGTTCGCGCTGACCCCGACCGGCGACAAGGCGGGCGTCACGGGCGGCTCCAGCCAGATGCCGGGCAACCCCGCCACCCCGAGCCCGAGCGCGCCGAGCAGCGGCTACTGACCACGGCCGCCGACCGGCCCGGCCGGTGACCCCGTCGGCCGGTCCTCGACCGGGAGGCACGTGTGCGCAACGATGAAGTGGTGACCGAGGAGCACCCCGGCGGAGCGGCCGCGCACGGCACGGGGACGCCGGACGAGGAGTTGATGCGCGCCCTGTACCACGAGCACGCCGGTCCGCTCTTCGGTTTCGTGCTCCACCTGGTGGCGGGCGACCGGCAGCGTGCCGAGGACGTCGTCCAGGAGACGCTGGTCCGGGCCTGGCGCAACATCCACCGGCTCGACCCGGCGGCCGGCTCACTACGGCCCTGGCTGGTCACGGTCGCGCGGCGGATCGTCATCGACGACCACCGCAGTGCCAGCTCCCGGCCCCGCGAGGTGGACGCGGCCCCGCTGGAGCTGATGCCCGCCGAGGACGAACTCGACCGCGCACTACGGCTGATGGTCATCACGGACGCGCTCGGCGACCTATCGCCGGCGCACCGGGAGATCATCGTCGAGACCTATCTCAAGGGCCGCACCGCACACGAGGCGGCGGCCGAACTCGGCATCCCGGCCGGGACCGTCCGGTCGCGGGTGTTCTACGCACTGCGCTCGCTCAGGCTCGCGCTGGAGGAACGGGGAGTGACATCGTGACCAAGCGCCCCGACCCAGTGCCGGGCGGACCGGGCGGACCCGACCGTCTCCCCGGCGGACCCGGCGGACCCGGCGGACCCGGCGGGCCCGAGCGCGCCTCCGGCGGGCCCGACCACGTCGACGTCGGCGCGTACCTCCTCGGCCTGCTGGAGCCCGCCGAGCGCACCGCGTTCGAGGAACACCTGGCCGGCTGCCCGCAGTGCGCCGAGCAGGTCGCGGACCTCGGTTTCGTCGAGCCCCTGCTGGCCGAGTACGCGGCCTCGGCCGTGGACGCCGGTCTCGATCCGGCCGGCCCGACCCCGCGCCCGGACCCGGCACTCCTGGACCGGCTGGTCGCCGACGTCACGGCCGGCCGGCGCCGGGGGCGGGTGCGGCGGCTGGTGCTGGCCCTGGCCGCGACCGTGATGGTGGCTGCGGGTCCCACCGTCACGGCCGCGGTGCTCACCGCCGACTCCGCGCCCGCCGTGGTCGCCGTCGCCGAGCAGTTCACCGCCACCGACCCGGGTACCGGCGCGCGGGCCACCGTCGGGCTGGACGGCACCACCTGGGGCAGCCGGGTCAGCCTGCAACTCGACAACGTCAAGGGTCCGTTGACCTGCCGCCTGGTCGCCGTCTCGCACAGCGGCGAGCGTCAGACCGTCACCACCTGGAGCATCCCGGCGAACGGCTACGGCAACCCCGGCGACGCAGGCGCGGTGCGCACGACCGGCGGCGCGGCGCTCCGGCCGGGCGACATCGACCACTTCGAGGTGCGCGTGCAGGGCAGCGACAGGGTGCTGGTCACCGTCCCGGCGCACCAGGTCTGAGCGCCTGGCCGTGCCGGTCGAGTGCGGCACCATCGAGCGGTGGAGCGGGAGTTGAGAGTTGAGCACGCGGACCCGGTGGGTGCGGGAAGCTCACCGGCTAGTCGTCCTCGACCGGGTCGGCCACCCGCGCCAGCGCGGCGGTGAGGGCGGCGGCGTACCCGGGCAGCTGCCGTTCGGCCCAACTCCCGGCCAGGCGAAGGAAGCCCCGCAGGTCCTGCTCGGCTCCGGCGATCAGCCGGCGCAGCTCGTCCACCGGCAGTTCGATCACCGGGCTGCCGCCCTCGGTGTCGGTGTCCGCGTCAGTGTCCACGGTCAACCGGACGACGTCGCCCAGGCGTTCGACCAAGGGGGACGGGCCGTGGCCGAACCCGGCGACGCCCCCGCCGTCCAGGACCTCCAGCCAGTCGCGCCACTCGTCGAGGCCGTTGCAGCAGCCGGGCAGGAGGGCGGCGCCGGTGGCGGTGTCGGTCACCCGGAAGCCGCCGGGGGCGACGGGGTATGGATTGTTCAGCAGTCCGTACAGGAACGTGTCGACCGGATCGGCGTCGACCGGATCGGCAGGGTGGGGCTCCGGCCGGCGGTCGCCGTCCTCGACGGGGTCGGTTCCGTTGGCGATGCATGCCACCGCCGTGCCGATGTCGGCGGGCGTCATGTCCCCGTGCAGCGTGAGGAATCCGTACGGTTCATGCTCGCCGACCGGCCAGAGTCCGAAGCCGTCGGGCACAAGGGTCTCCAGCACGGCTTGCACAAGGATCACCGGGCGATGATGCCGGATCGACTGCCCGCCCGGCCACGGCATTTACCCGGCCGCCTCCGCCGCGATCACCGGTGCCTCCAGGGTCAGCCGCCGCCAGGCGAGCAGCGAGCAGAGGGCGAAGCCGAGGGCGTTGCCGACGCCGTGGGTGGCGGCCATCCAGGTCAGGCTGGGGTGGGGGAGTCCGGACGCCTGGCCGAGCGCCCACCAGAGGGCGAGCGCCATGGTGACGGCGAGCACCGCCGAGGAGACGGCGAGCAGTTGGGCGGTGGCCGGGTCGGTGGTGCGGGTGCGCAGGTCGCGCCAGGTGATCAGACCGACCAGCCACATGCCGGCGGTGAGCACGACGGCGCCGCCGAACTGGACCCAGGCGCCGAGGAAGTAGCCGGTCAGCACCAGCAGGGTGCCTGCTGGCACGCTGAGCGCGGCCGCACGGGCGGCGGCGGAGCCCGGTGCGGAGGCCCGGCAGACCAGTCCGGCGACGAGGGCGGCGGTGAAGCCGGCGAAGTGGAAGTGCGGAACGGTCAGCGCCAGGATGTGCGGCTCGAAGCCGAACAGCGGGTACCCGGCGCGTTCGGCGACCAGGGCGACTGCGGCCACCGCCGGGGTCGCGAGCGCGGTGAGGACGGCGACCTCGCGCGCGGCGAGCGAGCGGACGCGGGCCAGCCGCAGCGGCGCGTGGGTGGCGACGGCGAGGGTGCCGAGCGCGTACGGGACGGCGCTGCCGGCGGCGAGGCCGCCGCGCGGCAGCCAGAGCGACAGGGCGCCGGGGACGGCGGCGAGCGGCCAGAGGCGGCGGACCCGGGCGAGCCCGGGTTCGCCGACGAGCGCGAGGCCGAGCGGGACGATGGCGCCCATACCGAGCAGGATCAGCAGGTTCACCAGCTCCGTCGTGCCCTTGTTCATTGCCGACAGCCTCCTTGAACGCGTTCAAACTTGCTCTGGCGGTGACTCTACGCCGCCGACTTGAACGCGTTCAACTCGGCCCCGGTCCTGCTGCTCTGGTGTTCACGGTGGGTGCGGCGCACTCTGGAGGAGTAACCGATGGAGGTGATCCGCCATGCAGACTCTGGTTGGTTGGCACATCGAGATGGAGTTCCGCGAGGACGGCCCGCGGACATCCGCCGCCGCCATGCTCCGGCTCGGCGACGGAACCGAACTGCGCGCCCACGGCTACAGCAGCCGACACCCCTCGGACCCGGAGCAACTGCGGGTCGGCGAGGAGATCGCGGGAGCTCGCGCACTCAACGACCTCGCCTCGCAGCTCCTCACCAAGGCCCACGGCGAGATCCAGGACGTCAGCCCGGTCCCGACCCACCCGCTGACGTGACCGGCCCTCGCCCAGGCGGCGCTCCGGCCACGCGGGAGCAGCACCGGCCGCGCATCCCGCTGATCTGCCCGCGCTGCGGGCACGAGCAGCGTGTGGTGCCCGGCGGCCCCGAGCGGGCGGTCAAGGTCGTGCACGTGGCGACCGGCCGGGAGGCCTGCGAGCCCGGCGACCTCGCGCGGGCGCCGGACAACGGGCCCTGAGCGCGGCCCCGTTGCAACGGGCCCGAGGGGACCCGGTTGAACACCGAAACGCCGGGGACCGGCGAGACCGGCCCCGGCGCCTCGCGGTGCCGGCGTCAGTTCACGCAGTACGTCGCCGGCAGTTCCCACTCCGGCCCGATCAGCCGCTGCTCCAGCTCGTTGAGCGTGATCCGGATGCCGACCGTGCCGGCCAGCCCGACCCGCAACCGGCTGCGGGCGAGCGCGATCAGCGCAGTCAGGCCGTACTTGTTGATCAGTGAGGTGCGGTAGCGCGCGGTCGCGTCGGCGCCACAGAGCCGTGCGCGGGCCGGGAGTCGGCGGCCGGTCGGGCGTCCGTGGGAGTCGCAGGGGCCGACCAGCACCCTGGGGTGGCGCCGGATCCGCTCGGCCGCGCCGGAGTGGGCCGGGGTCCAGATGCCGAGCGCGGGGCCGTCGGCCACCACCCAGATCTGCGAGTCGAGTCGGCTGCCGTCGTCGGCGAACGTGGTGAGCAGGAGGTATCTGCTGTCGGCGAGCTGGTCGGTACGGTCGTGCACGATGTCCTCCCTCGGTCCTCCCTCGTCCGCGGGGGCCTCGTCCGTGGGGCCGTGGGCCGGGACGGTGCCCGTGGGCCTCGGTGATCCCGCGGTACTCCTCGGCGGTGGGGCTGGGCGATCCGGACGTGCTCGCCGCGGAACCCGTTGGGACGGCCCCGCACGGGTGCGGTGAGCACTCCCGCCGGGTGGGCGACTCCATTCTCGTCGATCGGGGCTGGCGCTTCGAGGGGGCGGGGGCCGCTCGTGTGGGTGCGTACGGTGATCCGCTCCGCTCCTGATCCGCCCGCTTCTGGTCCGCCCCGCTCCGGGAAACGGCGAGCGGCCCGCCCGGTGCCGTGAGACACCGGACGGGCCGCGTACGCACCCGAGTCACCCCGTGAGGGTCAGTGCACCAGCACCGGCACCTCGTCGTGCTTCTCGGCGCCGGCGGCCGAGACCGTCGTCGCGCCGCCGGGGCGGCCTGCGTTGACGAAGGTGAAGGCGACCGTCGATGCCGCCACCAGGATCCCGAAGGACACCCAGATCGCGGTCGAGAAGCCGTGCACCATGCCCTGGAACTGCAGCACCTTGGCGGCGGCGGGGTTGGTCGCCGCCGCGGCGGTCGCGTGGGAGGCCAGCCAGCCGGTGGTGGCACTGGCCGCGATGGTGTTCAGCAGCGCTGTGCCGATCGCGCCGCCGACCTGCTGCGAGGTGTTGACCATGGCCGACGCCACGCCCGCGTCGCGCGGCTGGACGCCGTGCGTGGCCAGGCTCATCGCCGGCATGAACGCGGTGCCCATGCCGAGGCCCATCAGGATCAGGCCGGGCAGGATCAGCGCCGGGTAGGAGGTGTTCAGGTCGATCTGGGTCAGGATCAGCATGCCGAGCGAGGCGACCAGGAAGCCGGGCGCCATCAGGTAGCGCGCCGGGACCCGGGTCATCAGCCGGGCGCCGATCTGGGTCGAGCCGGTGATCATGCCCGCCACCATCGGCAGGAAGGCGACACCGGTCAGCACCGGGCTGTAGCCGAGCACGATCTGCAGGTAGTAGGTCAGGAACAGGAACAGACCGAACATGCCGATCACGGCCATCCCCAGCGACAGGTACACCCCGCCGCGGTTGCGGTCCAGGACCACGCGCAGCGGCAGCAGCGGGGCCTTGACCCTCCGCTCGACCAGCACGAACGCGGTCAGCAGCACGGCCGCGGCGGCGAACAGGCCCAACGTGCTGCCGGCCGTCCAGCCCTTGGACTCCGCGCGGGTGAATCCGTAGACCAGCGAGACCAGGCCGCTCGTCACCAGCAGCACGCCGGGGACGTCCAGCCGGTTGCGGTTGCGACCCTCGGCGGGTTCGCGGATCACCAGGACGGCGCCCGCGGCGGCGACGACGGCGAACGGGATGTTGACGAAGAAGGTCCAGCGCCAGTTCATGTACTCGGTCAGCAGGCCGCCGAGGATCAGGCCGATGGCACCACCGCCACCGGCGATCGCACCGTAGATGCCGAAGGCCTTGGCGCGCTCCTTCGCCCCGGTGAAGGTCACCGCGAGCAGCGACAGCGCGGCCGGAGCGAGCAGCGCGCCGAACGCGCCTTGCAGGGCGCGGGCGCCGAGCAGCATCGCGGTGTTGGCCGCGGCGCCCCCGAGCGCGGAGGCGAGCGCGAAGCCGGTCAGGCCGACCACGAAGGTGCGCTTGCGGCCCCACAGGTCGGCGATCCGGCCGCCGAACAGCAACAGGCCGCCGAAGGCCAGCGCGTAGGCGGTGATCACCCACTGACGGTTGCCGTCGGAGATGCCGAGGTCGCGCTGGGCGGAGGGCAGGGCGATGTTCACGATGGTCGCGTCGAGCACGACCATCAGCTGGGCGAGGCCGATGAAGATCAGCGCCTTCCAGCGCCGGGGATCGGGCAGTGTCGCCGGGCGGGCGTCGGTTTCAGGCATGGGGGTACTCACTTCACGGTGCGTGTGTGCGAGAACGGTCAACAGGCGTGCGGGGGCGGGCCGTTGTCGCCGTACGAGGGCATGAGGGGATCAGGTCCCGACCGGTTGGCGGTTCCGGGCGGTCGGCGGTTCCGGGCGGTCGGTGGTTCCGGGCGGTCGGTGGTGGTGTCGGTGGTGCCGTCGGTCGGTCAGTGGTGGGCTTGGAAGTCCTGGAAGGTCGCGGCCCGGCCGGGCAGGACCGAGCGGGCGGGCGCCCGCAGGCCGTCCAGGAACAGCTGCAGGTGGCGGTGGACGAAGTCGTCGAGCAGCCGGCAGGAGGTGCCCGGCAGCGGTCGGGTCAGCTGGCTGATCGCGATGAACAGGTCACCGTGGTCGACGTCCGGCCGCAGCTCGCCCGCCTCGCGGGTGCGCGCCAGCAGGCCGCCCACGGCGGCCGTCAGGCGCTCGCGGGTCTCGGCCAGCTCCGGGTCGAACGGGTCGACCCGGTCGGTGAACAGGGGGCACAGCGCGCCGAGCTTCTCCTCGACCGTCGCGTGCGCGAACCGCTGGAGTGCGTCGAACGGGCTGGCCCCTGCCGTGTCCGCCTCGGCGGCCGCCGTCTCGGCGAGGGCCAGGATGCGGTTCTTGACGAGCAGCGCCACTTCGCGGATCAGCGCCGTGCGGTCCGGGAAGTTCCGGTACAACGTGGCGTTGCCGACGCCCGCCCGCTTCGCGACCTCGTCGAGCGGCACATCCGGGCCGAGTTCGACGAAGGCGTCGCGGGCCGCCAGCACGATCCGTTCCCGGTTGCGGGTCGCGTCGGCGCGCAGCTTGGGCGTGCGAACGGCCTTCCCGGGACGGGCCGGCTGGGTGGCGGCGGTGGTCATGGCGACTGCTCCTTCAGAGTACCGGGGAGGTTCTCCCCGTTTCTGCCTACGAAAGAGCAAACGGGGATTCAGTCCCCGGAAATTTCCCCTCCTGATGTGACCTGCGTCACATTGCCATCCTCGGCGTGGGCCGGCGTCCGGTTGTGTTGATCCGCGAGGTCGTCTTCCACGGCGAGCGGGTGCGCGAGCAGCCCTCCGCCCGGCCACGGCCTCGGTCCGTGGCCGGGCGGAGGGCGCTATCGTCGGAAGCCAGACGGCCCGTAACCACTCGCCGGTTGCGCTGATTCCCGGCCGTGCCTTCCGGCAGGGCTTGCGCCCGTCGGCCTAGGCTGTGGGCGTCCGGACGGCCCGGTGGGCCGTGGGAGTCGGGAGGGGCCCGGCGGCCGGGCGGTGGCGAGGAGGTCCGCGATGGGCAGCGGTGAGACCGCCCGGGTGAGCTGCGTGCCGGCCGTTCCGTGCTGGGTGAGCCTGATGGCCCGGGATCTGGAGGAGGCGAAGGGGTTCTACGGGCCGCTGCTCGGCTGGGAGTTCGAGGCCGTACCGGAGCACTTCGGCCCCTACGTGCACGCGGTGACCGGCGGCGAGGCGGTGGCCGGGCTGGGGGCCGCGGGCGGGAACTGGCCGATGCCGGTCGCGTGGACCAGCTACTTCGGGACGGAGAGCGCGGACGCGGCCGCCGACGCGGTGCGCGAGCGCGGCGCCACCCTGGCGGTCGGCCCGCTGGCCTCCGACGCCGGCCGGGTGGCGTTCGCCGCGGACCCGGCGGGGGCGGTGTTCGGCATCTGGGAGGGCCCGCTGGGCCGGGCCCGGCGGCTGGACCTGATGGGCGCGCCGGTCTGGATCGAGCTGCGCACCCCGGACCCGTTCGCGGCGGCGCTGTTCTACGGCGAGGTGTTCCGCTGGGACGGCCGAGACCCGGAGCGGTTCGAGGTGCACTGGGAGCACGACCGGGTGGTGCTGCGGGCGGAGGGACACAGCGTCGCGGCGCTGGCCAAGGAGCAGGCGGGCGGTCCGGCGGGGACGGCGCCGCACTGGGAGGTGTCGTTCTCGGTCGCGGACACCGATCGGGCGCTCGTGCTGGCGGAGCGGCTGGGCGGTTCGGCGCTCGGGCCGGCCTTCGACTCCCCGTACGGGCGGGTGGCCCGGCTCCAGGACCCGGAGGGCGGCCGGTTCGCGGTGATCAGCCCGAAGGGCTGAACGAGGACCCGAACAGGACGGTTCTACGGCCCCGCCTCGGCGACCTCCGCGCGGTCGGCCCGCACCCGCTCGCCGAGCGCGGCGCGCGCCGAGGCGGGCAGGGCCTTGCGGGCGGCCGGGAACAGGCCCTTCTCCTCGGCGGCCATGTGCCGCCGGACGGTGTCGGCGAGTCCGCTGAGCAGCGTGGTGAAGGCCGGGTCGCCGGGTTGGAGGCTCTGCAGGTCGGACAGGTACTGCCCGATCGCCAGGTGGTCGTGGATGCTGCTGAAGACCAGCGCTCCGCCGTCCGGGACGTCGTGCTGGACAACCGGGAAGAGGTGTTCCTCCTCGGCGGCGCAGTGGGTGAACAGCAGGTCGGTGAGCCGGGCCACCAGGTCGCCGCGCGTAGCGGTGCCGTCCGGCGTTTCCTCGATCCGGGTGAGCAGGTCGGTGACCGCCCGGTGGTCGGCGGTGAACTCGCCGAGGATGTCCGGCCTGCGGCTCATGGCACGCCCGCCTTTCCCGCGGAAATACTGCCCCCGCTTCCTCCAGTATCCGGCGTCGGGCTCCGGTTCTGAGGGGCGTGGGGGAGAAACCGCAGGTCAGGGGCGGTTACAACATTTCGGGGGTGGCGGGGGAGCGGGGCCGACAAGGGCCGTGCTCCCGCTGAGGCAGGCGGCGAAGCCGCAGGTCAGGGTCGGTCGCGGCGTCCGGTGAGGGCGAGGAGGCGGGTCTGCGGGCTGGCGTCGGCGGGGACGGTGAGGGGCGGGTCGAAGACGCCGCTGCCGGAGAGGTCGCCGTAGCCGGCGAACTCGCCGAGGGCGAAGTCGACGAGCTCGACGGGGAGCCGGGTGTGCTGCCGGATGCCTTCCGCGAGGTCCCAGGTGTGGATGACCAGGTCGGTGGTGAGCTGGTCGAGGTAGTACTGGCCGGAGACGTCCGCGAACGAGAGGTGGACGGTCAGCTCGGTGGCGCCCGGGACGGCGAAGGCGTGCCGGGCGGCGTCGGCGGCGGCGGTCCAGGCGGCGACGGGGTCGGGGCCGAGGACGTCGCCGTCGAAGCGGGTGCCGACGTCGGCGATGGTGGCGCCCATCAGCAGCTCGGGGACCCACAGCTGCTCGCCGGTGAGGTGGTTGACGAGGTCGCGGACGGACCAGTCGGTGCACGGGGTGGGTGCGTCCCACTGGTCGGGGCTGATCAGCCGGACGCGTTCGCCGAAGGCGTCGAGCGCCTGCGGGTAGGGCGTGCCGGGTTCTGCCGCCCGCTGGTGTTGCCTGCGTTGAGCCATGTCTCCACCCTGCCCCGCGCGCGGCAGGACCCGCGACTCGCTCACAGGGCGTCAGTTGTTCAAATTCGAACTCCAAGGTACGGTCGAGAAGCGCCGGTTCAAATTTGAACAACAGCGCGGGGCGTCCCGCGCCCGGCCGCACCACGACATCCCTGCGACACCACATTCCTGCGACCGACCTCGATCGATGGAGACGCGCATGCCGAGCGGCAGCCCGAGCACGACCGCCCCCACCACCACCGTCCACCCGGGCCGGGTGACCCCCGGCTCGGCGGAGACCTCCCCGCACGCCTACGACGCCGGACTCCTGCTCCTGCGCCTGGCGCTCGGTCTGACCATGGCCGCGCACGGCAGCCAGAAGCTGTTCGGCTGGTTCGGTGGCGGCGGGATCGACGGCACCGGTCGGTTCTTCACCATGAGCGGCTACCCGGCGGGCGACACCATGGCCGTCGTCGCCGGCCTCACCGAGACGCTGGGCGGGCTGGCGCTGGCCGTCGGCCTGCTCACCCCGCTGGCCGGCGCCGCGATCGTCGGCACGATGGTCAACGCCATCGCCGTCACCTGGGGTGGCGGCTTCTTCGCCCCGAAGGGCAACGAGTACGAACTGCTGCTCACGGCCGGCGCCGTCGCGCTCGCCCTGACCGGCCCGGGCCGCTACGCGGTGGACCGCTTCCTGCCGGTGCTCCGCGCGCATCGCCTGGCGTACGGTGCGGCTGCCGTCGTGATCGGCCTGGCGACCGCGGGCGTCGTCCTGCTGTTCCGCAGGTAGAGCAGCCAACTGGCTTGCTGTGAGGCCGTGGTGACGATCTGTCGCCACGGCCTCGCCGTCGTCTTCCGGCCTGACGGGCCGTCGCCCGAGGGGTTCCCACCGTCATGTGAAGTGTGTCATTGTACATGTCACACTCCCCACCGTGTGTACGGCGGAGCCGCCCCACGGCGCCGTCGCCAACGGTCCTCGCCCCCACCGGCCGCACCCCCAACGCGGCCGACGACGGCCCGGAGGCCCCCACGTGAGTACCGCACGTCTGCTGCGACTGCCGCAGCTGGCGCGACTGTTAACGGTCGCTCTGATCCTTGTGCTGGCGATCGGCCTGCTCGCCCCGCGCGGCCAGGCAGCGCCGCTCCCCACCGGCCCGAACCCCGCCGCCCCGAATTCCGTCGGCGCGGCACCCCAGCCCGGCCTCGGCGCCGCAGCCAACGGCGACGGCGAGCAGGCGCTCGTCGGTGCCGACCGGCGCGCCCCGCTCGCCCTCGACCCCGCACTGCCGTCCGACCGCTCGCCGGACCAGCCCGCACCTGCCAACGCGCCCGCCAAGGCCCTTGGCGCCGCAGCTGCGGACGCGCCGGCGTGCAACGTCGGCGACTTCACCGGCCGTACCGGCGACGCGCTCGTGCAGCAGATCAAGTCCGTGGACCTCGGCTGCATCAACCAGCTGTTCCAACTCGTGGGCACGGACGCGTACAACGCCTTCCGTGAAGCCCAAATGGACACCGTGGCCTACGCGTTGCGCGACGCGGCGGGCAGCTACCCCGGCGACAACAGCACCTCCGTCGGCCAGCTCGTGCTCTACCTGCGGGCCGGCTACTTCGTGCAGTGGTACAACCCGGCCGTGGTCGGCCCGTACGGCACCGCGCTGCAGACCGCGATCCGCGCCGCGCTGGACGCGTTCTTCGCCAACTCCCACGCGTGGGACGTCACTTCGAACAACGCCGGGACCCTGGGCGAGGCCGTCACGCTGATCGACAGCGCGCAGGAGAACATCCGCTACCTGTCCGTCGTCAAGCGGCTGCTGACCGACTACAACAGCGCCACCTGGAACCCGGCCGGCCTGGCCTGGGCGGTCAACCCGGCGTTCACCGTACTGTTCCGCGGCCACCAGCTGGCGGACTTCCCCGCCGCCGTCCAGGCCGACCCGAGCGTGCTGGACGCGCTGTACGGCTTCGCCTCCCGCAACAGCGACCTGTTCAGCGGCAGTTACCGCCCGCTGCCCTACAACGCCGACCGCGAGCTGGGCCGCTTCCTGAAGTACCCGGTGCTCCAGGCCAAGGTCCGCCCCCTTGAGCAGGCGCTCGCCGCGCAGTCCTCGCCGGGCGGTGCCAACGTCTACCAGTGGGCCGCCGTCGCCGAGATGGCCGACGCCTACGACACCGGCAACTGCGCGTACTACGGCACCTGCGACAACGCGAACCGCCTCAAGGCGGCCAACCTGACCGTCTCGTCCACCTGCAGCCCGAGCATCCGGATCCTCGCCCAGGCGCTGGACGCCGGCCAGCTGGCCACCGCCTGCACCAGCCTGAACGGCCAGGACGCCTACTTCCACGCCGTCGTGCGCGACAACGGCCCGGTGAAGGACGACCACAACACCACCATCGAGGTCGTGGTGTTCCACTCCTCCTTCGACTACGGCGCGTTGGCCGGGATCCTCTACGGCATCAGCACCAACAACGGCGGCATGTACCTGGAGGGCGACCCGGCCAAGCCCGGCAACCAGCCGCGCTTCGTCGCGTACGAGGCCGAGTGGGTCCGCCCGGCGTTCCAGATCTGGAACCTCAACCACGAGTACACCCACTACCTCGACGGCCGCTTCGACATGTACGGCGACTTCAACGCCGGCCAGACCACCCCGACGGTGTGGTGGGTCGAGGGCTTCGCCGAGTACGTCTCCTACTCGTACCGCAAGGTGACGTACGACGCCGCCATCGCGGCCGCGGCCCGGCACACCTACAAGCTGAGCGACCTGTTCGACACCACCTACAACAACGCCGACCAGGAGCGGATCTACCGCTGGGGCTACCTCGCCGTCCGCTACATGCTGGAGCAGCACCGCGCCGACGTGGACGCCGTGCTGGCCAAGTACCGGGTCGGCGACTGGGACGGCGCCCGGACGCTGCTGAAGACCACCATCGGCACCCGCTACGACGCCGACTTCGACACCTGGCTGACCGGGTGCGCGAACGGCGCCTGCGCGACCACGCCCACCGTCCCGTCGCTGCCTGAGTGCACCGGCGCCGACACCCGGCAGCTGGACAAGAACTGCGCCCGCAGCAACGTCTCCGCCACGACCGGCAACTACGCGCACTTCTACGTGCTCGTCCCGGCGGGCATCCAGCAGCTGAAGATCACCACCGGCGGCGGCACCGGCAACGGCGACCTGTACTACAACCCGAGCAGCTGGGCCTACACGAACGCGTACACCGCGCGCTCGGCGGGCCCGGACAACAGCGAGACCCTCACCGTCGGCAACCCGCCCGCCGGCTACGTCCACTTCAGCCTCTACGCCCAGCAGGGCTTCAGCGGGGTGAGCGTCACGAGCGAGTTCTGAGCGGGACGGCTCGGACGGCGAGGAGGCCGTCCGGGCCGACCGGATGAGCCCGGGGCGCGCCCGTGCCCCGGGCTCATCCGCCGATCCGCACCAGTGCCAGGGTGATGTTGTCCGGCCCGCCGGCCTCGATCGCGGCCTTCCACAGTTCGAAGGCGGCCTTGCCGTCCGCCTGCTCCTCGCCCTCGTCCGATCGGGCCAGCAGAGCGGCCAGTTCGTCCTCCGGCACCGGATCGGTCAGGCCGTCGCTGCACACCAGGTAGCGGTCGCCGGCCGCCAGTGGCGTGGCGCGCACGTGCGGCTCGACGAAGGTCAACCCGAGCGAGCCGCCCAGCGTCTGGGTGACCATCGAGGTGACGCGCCGGCCGGGCGGCAGCGGCGGACTGTCGTCCACGCTCACCCGGCTCAGCCCCTCCGCGGTGACCCGGTAGACCCGGCTGTCGCCCACGTTGAAGGCCACCACCTGCTCGGGCAGCAGCACCAGGCCGGCCACCGTGGTGCCCATCGCGGCCAGCTCCGGAGCCTCGGCGGCGGCCGCGTACACCGCGTGGTTGCAGTCCTGGAGTTCGGCCCGGACGGCCTCCTCGCCGTCCAGCCCGGGCCCGTCCGCGGCGAGCCGCCGGGCCACCAGGGCGCTGGCCACCTCGCCGCCGGGATGGCCGCCCAGACCGTCGGCGACCGCGACCACGCAGGGCGGGCCGAGCGGGAAGAGCAGGGTCTGCGGATTGGTGGTCACGGTCGCACAGAGCGTCCACGGCCCGACCGTCAGGCTGTCCTCGTTGTGCTCGCGCACCAGGCCCTCGTGGCTCAGCGCGCTCACCGCGATGTACGGCGCCATCGGCTCGCCGCCTTTCGGGAGCTCTCCTCGCTTCCATTGTCGGCGCGAACGGGCGGGCGCGAATTCCGGCCCGGCGGCCCGCCTCGTCCACACGTCGTGGTCCGTCCGGACCCGCCGGAACCGGGAAGGGTACTGAGTTCCTTTACCAGGGGTACTGAGTGCCGTATTCTCTCGGTGGAGCCTCTGACGCCAGTCGAAGAGAGCCGACACGGTATGCCGGTCCAGGTGGCGCCTGCGGCGCGCATGGCGCGGCCGGGCCGAACCTGGCACTCAGTACCCTCGGCATGACCTGAGGCCAAGGATCCAGTGCACCCGTGACAGGAGAACCGCTCATGAGCTTGAGGATCGTCGTCTGTGTGAAGTACGTGCCGGATGCGACGGGTGACCGTCGGTTCGCGGACGACCACACCACCGACCGGGAGGGCGTGGACGGCCTTCTGTCGGAGCTGGACGAGTACGGCGTGGAGCAGGCGCTGCGGATCGCGGAGGCGAACGAGGGCGCCGAGGTGACGGTGCTGACGGTCGGGCCGGACGACGCGAAGGACGCGCTGCGCAAGGCGCTGTCGATGGGTGCGGACAAGGCCGTGCACGTGAACGACGACGACATCCACGGTTCGGACGTGATCGGGACGTCGGCGATCCTGGCGAAGGCGCTGGAGCGGACCGGGTTCGACCTGGTGATCGGTGGCATGGCGTCGACGGACGGTTCGATGGGTGTGCTGCCGGCGCTGCTGGCGGAGCGTCTGGGCGTGCCGCAGGTGACGCTGCTGTCCGAGGTGTCGGTCGAGGGCGGTGTGGTCAAGGGCCGTCGCGACGGTGACGCGGCGACCGAGCTGGTCGAGGCGGCGCTGCCGGCCGTGGTCTCGGTGACGGACCAGTCGGGTGAGGCCCGCTACCCGTCGTTCAAGGGGATCATGGCGGCGAAGAAGAAGCCGGTGGAGTCGCTGGACCTAGACGACCTGGGCATCGAGGCCGACGAGGTCGGTCTGGCCGGTGCGTGGACGGCGGTCGAGGCCGTGGCGGCGCGTCCGGCGCGCACCGCGGGCACGGTCGTCAAGGACGAGGGCGAGGGCGGCAAGCAGCTCGCCGCGTTCCTCGCGGACCAGAAGTTCATCTGAGCCGCCCCCACCCCCCGACCCAGCGAAACACGGAGACATTGAGCAATGGCTGAGATTCTCGTTCTGGTGGACCACGCCGACGGTGTGGTCCGCAAGCCGGCCCTGGAGCTGCTGACCCTGGCCCGCCGCATCGGCGAGCCGTCCGCCGTCGTCCTGGGCGCCGGTGCCGCCGCCGCCGACATCGCCGCCAAGGCCGGCGAGTACGGCGCGGCGAAGGTGTACGTCGCCGACGGCGCCGAGTTCACCGACCAGCTGGTCGTCCCCAAGGTGGACGCCCTGACCCAGATCGCACAGGCCGCCTCCCCGGCCGCCGTGCTGGTCACGTCCTCCGGCGAGGGCAAGGAGGTCGCCGCCCGCGTGGCGCTGCGCCTCGGCTCCGGCATCATCACCGACGCGGTGGACGTCCGCGCCGGCGCCGAGGGCCCGGTCGCCACCCAGTCGGTGTTCGCCGCCTCGTTCACCGTCGACTCGCGCGTCGGCAAGGGCGTGCCGGTCATCACCGTCAAGCCGAACGCCGTCGCCCCCGAGGCCGCCCCGGCCGCCGGCGCGGTGGAGAACGTCACCGTCGCCTTCACCGGCAACGCCGCCAAGGTCACCTCGCGCACCCCGCGCGTGTCCTCGGGCCGCCCGGAGCTGACCGAGGCCGCCATCGTGGTCTCCGGTGGCCGCGGCGTCGGCGAGGCCGCCGGCTTCGGCGTCGTCGAGGAGCTCGCGGACGCGCTGGGCGCGGCCGTCGGCGCCTCGCGTGCCGCCGTCGACGCCGGCTGGTACCCGCACAGCAACCAGGTCGGCCAGACCGGCAAGCAGGTCTCGCCGCAGCTCTACGTGGCCAACGGCATCTCGGGCGCCATCCAGCACCGGGCCGGCATGCAGACCTCGAAGACCATCGTGGCCGTCAACAAGGACCCCGAGGCCCCGATCTTCGAGCTGGCGGACTACGGCGTGGTCGGCGACCTCTTCGCCGTCCTCCCGCAGCTCACCGCCGAGGTGAAGACCCGCAAGGGCTGATCCGCCCCGAGCAGACAGTGAGGGCGTGGCACCGGGTACCCGGTGCCACGCCCTCCGGCGTTTCTCGTGCTGCTCTGGGACGGTGCTCCGCGACGCTATTCCGCGAAGGCCGCGAGGTGCTGCGTGAAGCCGCCCTGGGTCGGCGGCAGCGGGCGCGGCTCGGCGGGCTGGACCGGCTGCGGCTCCTCCACCGGCAGCAGCCGCAGCTCCGGGTGCTCGGAGTCGGGGGAGGACAGCAGACGGACCCTGGTGCCCACCGGCACGGTGCTTCGCAGCCCGTCGACGATGCACCACACGTCGAAGCCCTCGGCCATCCGGATCAGCGACTTCTGGCGAGCCAGCGGCGTCCTGGCCTGCTCGACCGCGCAGCGCCGCACCACGCCGGTGCCCTCGCTGGGCTCCAGCCGCAGGTCGGTGGAGCCGCAGGTGGGGCAGAGCAGCCGCTGGAAGGTGGGGTTGCCGCACCACGTACAGCGCTGGAAGTACAGCGTGGTGCTCTCGGTTTCGGTGTCGATGGCTGAGTGGACCACGCTGTCATCTCCCTGCACTCGGACCGGACTCGTTCGGCCGAAGCCCGGCGCGGCGGGCGGCGGAGCTCGGCAGAAAAAGGATAGGGAACTCAGTGCCGCCATGTGAAGGCACTGAGTTCCCTTTTTGCTGCACGCATGCATAATGAAGGGTACTGAGTACCGTCAGTACCGCCGCGAAACAGGAGTGCCGATCATGAGCCAGGACTTCGATCTCTTCCGTGTCTCCGAGGAGCACGAGATGCTCCGTGAGGCGGTGCGCGGGCTGGCCGAGGCGAAGATCGCTCCGTTCGCGGCGGAGGTGGACGAGCAGGGGCGGTTCCCGCAGGAGGCGCTGGACGCGCTGCAGGGCAACGACCTGCACGCGGTGCACGTGCCGGAGGAGTACGGCGGTGCGGGGGCGGACGCGCTGGCGACGGTGATCGTGATCGAGGAGGTCGCGCGGGTGTGCGCGTCCTCGTCGCTGATCCCGGCGGTGAACAAGCTGGGGTCGCTGCCGGTGCAGCTGTCGGGCTCGGAGGAGCTGAAGGCGAAGTACCTGGGGGCTCTGGCGCGCGGGGAGGGGATGTTCTCGTACTGCCTGTCGGAGCCGGAGGCGGGCTCGGACGCGGCGGGGATGAAGACCCGGGCGGTGCGGGACGGGGACTTCTGGGTGCTGAACGGTGTGAAGCGCTGGATCACCAATGCGGGTGTGTCGGAGTTCTACACGGTGATGGCGGTGACGGATCCTTCGATGCGGTCGAAGGGGATCTCGGCGTTCGTGGTGGAGAAGGGCGACGAGGGTGTGTCGTTCGGTGCTCCGGAGAAGAAGCTGGGGATCAAGGGGTCGCCGACGCGTGAGGTGTACTTCGACAACGTGCGGATTCCGGCGGATCGGATGATCGGGGCGGAGGGCACCGGTTTCGCGACGGCGATGCGGACGCTGGACCACACGCGGGTGACGATCGCGGCGCAGGCGATCGGTATCGCGCAGGGTGCGCTGGACTACGCGAAGGGGTATGTCCAGGAGCGCAAGCAGTTCGGGAAGGCGATCGCGGAGTTCCAGGGCGTCCAGTTCATGCTGGCGGACATGGCGATGAAGCTGGAGGCGGCGCGGCAGCTGACGTACGCGGCGGCGGCGAAGTCGCAGCGCGGGGACGCGGATCTGACGTTCTTCGGTGCGGCGGCGAAGTGCTTCGCGTCGGACGCGGCGATGGAGATCACCACGGACGCGGTGCAGCTGCTCGGCGGGTACGGGTACACGCGGGACTACCCGGTGGAGCGGATGATGCGGGACGCGAAGATCACGCAGATCTACGAGGGCACCAACCAGGTCCAGCGCATCGTCATGGCCCGCAACCTGCCGTAGGTCCGGCGCCCCGAACGGCCGGGCCGGCCGTTCGGGGCCGATGCTATGTTCCGGGAATGAGCGAGAAGGAAGAGCAGGACCTGCCCATGAACGACGGTCCCTCGAAACCGGCGATGCGCGAGGCGCTGGTCGCCGCGGCCTTCGAGCTCTTCCTGGAGCGCGGCTTCGAACAGACCACCATCGACGACATCGTCTCCCTCGCCGGAGTCGGCCGGCGCTCCTTCTTCCGCTACTTCCCGGCCAAGGAGGACGTGGTCTTCCCCGACCACGAGCGCGGCCTCGCCGACATGACGGAGTTCCTGGAGTCCGGCACCGGCGAGGAGGACCCGGTCAAGCACGCCAGCGACGCCGCCCGCCTGGTCCTGCGGATGTACGCCGAGCAGCCGTCCTTCTCCGTCCAGCGCTACCGGCTCACCCGCAAGGTGCCCGGCCTGCGCGCGTACGAGCTGTCGGTGGTCTGGCGCTACGAGCACACCCTCGCGCACTACCTGCGCGGCCGGTTCGCCGACCGCCCGGACGGCGCGCTGCGCGCCGACGTGATCGCCGCCGCCGTGGTCGCCGCGCACAACCACGCCCTGCGCACCTGGCTGCGGTCGGGCGGGGAGAGCGACTGGGTGGCCGAGGTGGAAAGCGCCATGGCCTTCGTCACCGGGACGTGGAGCGACCGCCCGGCCGAGGGCGCCGCGGACGGCGGCGAGCCCGGGGCGGACGAGGTGGTCGTGCTGGTCGCCAGCCGCCGGGCGCCGCTGTGGCGGATGGTCCAGGGCATCGAGAGCGCGCTGGGGGAGTCCCGGAAGGTCTAGCCGCCCCACCCGGACGGCTCAATCCGTCTCCCGCGCTGCGTGGTTGACGGCCCGGGCGCCGTGCCGGGCGCCGTGCCCCCGGCCAGACTCGGTCGCAGGACGGGGCCGGGCGGCCCCGGGAGCGCGAAGGAGCGGCCATGCCGGGGACGCCCCAGCAGCAGAGCGGTGGTCCGACGCTGCACGAGGTGCTGCTGCGGAAGGGATACTTCGGCCTGCTGCTGATCGCGGCGCTGGTCGGCATCCCGGTCTCGCTGGCCGCCTTCGGGTTCGTCAGCCTGGAACACCAGCTCCAGCACTGGGTCTGGGAGAGCCTGCCGGACGCCGCCGGGTTCAGCCGCGCCCCCTGGTGGTGGCCGATGCCCGCCCTCCTGCTGGCCGGACTGCTGCTCGCCCCGGTCGTCACCCGGCTGCCCGGGCACGGCGGGCACATCCCGGTGGTCGGGTTCGGCGGCGGGCCCAGCCTGCCGCGGGACGTCCCCGGCGTGGTGCTCGCCGCGCTCGCCGGTCTGCCGCTCGGTGTGGTGCTCGGCCCGGAGGCGCCGCTGATGGCGATGGGCAGCGGCCTCGCACTGCTCGCGGTCCGCTCCGCCCGGAGGACCGAACAACCCCAGCTGGTGCGGGTGTTGGGCACGGCTGGCTCGGCGGCGGCGATCTCCACCATCTTCGGCAGCCCGCTGGTCGCCGGCGTGATGATGATCGAGGCGGCCGGGCTGGGCGGCCCGCGGCTGGTCGCGCTGATCCTGCCGTGCCTTCTCGCCAGTGGCGTCGGCGCGCTGGTCTTCACCGGCTTCGGCCACTGGACCGGGCTGTCGATCGGCGCGCTCGCGCTGCCCTCCGTCCCGAAGACCGGCATCCCCGACCCCGGCGACTTCCTCTGGGGCATCCCGCTGGCCGTCACGATCGCCGTGGTCTCCGTGGCCGGACAGACGTTCGGCCGGCGGGTCAAGGCGTACACCACGGGCGACCCGGACGGGCCCCGGCCGCGGCCGACCGCCCGGCAGACGGCCGTCCGGACGGTGCTGTGCGCGGTCGCGGTCGGTGCCTGCCTCACCGCGTACGCGCTGCTCACCGGCCGCTCGCCCGAGGAGGCCGCGCTCTCCGGGCAGGCCACCCTGAGCACGCTGGCAGCCGACCCGGCGGCCTGGCCGATCGGTGCGCTGCTCGCGCTGGTGCTGTGCAAGGGAGTCGGCTGGGGCATCGCGCTGGGCAGCCTGCGCGGTGGACCGATCTTCCCGGCGATCCTGCTCGGCGCCGCCCTCGGCGTGGCCTGCGCGCCGCTGCCCGGCTTCGGCACCGCGTCCGCCCTGGCCGCCGGACTGGCCGCCTCCGCCGCCGCCGTCACCCGCCTGCCGCTCAGCAGCACGGTACTGGCAACGGCCCTGCTGGGCGGGGAGGCGGCGAACGCGATGCCCCTGCTGATCGTCGCCGCCGTGACGGCCTTCATCACCGGCGAGCTGCTCCGCAGCCGGGCCGGGCGCGCCCCCGTACCGTCGGACCGCACGGCAGCCGAGGTCGGCTGACCCGGGTCGCCGGTCGGTCTTCGGCGGCTACCAGGCGGCGAGGCGTCAGGAGCCGACTGGATTCCGTCGATCGGACCCGAAGTGTCGCCGTCTGCGGATACCCTCACCTGTGTCTGGCCATTGGTCAACGCCGGTATCTGATAAGCGAGATTGCAGGGCGACAGCTGGAGCTCCGCTGTCGTCGGCAGCGCGTTGGTGTGCGGCGGAACCAGTCCGCCGGTGACGTTGGCGAGCCGGAATGATCCACCCCTTGGTGTCCGGTTCGGCTGCTCCCGCACGATCACGTACAACGCGAAGTGCGGGCCAGGATTGCTCCTGACCCGCACTTCCTCGCCGACGATGTCGGCGAATGGCTGGTGTCCGAGGGGGGACTTGAACCCCCACGCCCGATAAAGGGCACTAGCACCTCAAGCTAGCGCGTCTGCCATTCCGCCACCCGGACGGGGTGTTGCCTTTGCGGCTTTCGATCTTCCGTCGGCCGCGCTGACAGATGTAACTGTAGCAAAGATCGGCTTGGGGTCCCAAAACGGCTCCGGGTGGGGGAGCAGGGCGGTGGCGGGGGCAAGGGGTGGTGTGCGACGGGGGCGTGACCAGGGGGTTTCGGGCCGGTGCGGGGGGTGGATCCGGGTGGCGGCTGGGGGGAGGATGAGCGGACGTGCTCGTACGGCCCGGGTGAGGTCCTGGGGGTGGCGCGCTGGTGCGCCGGTGCGGGCCAGAGACGAGGAGTGACCGTGAGCGAGCGGAGCGAGTCGGCGGCGTCGAAGGTGACGGCTGAGTCGGAGGTCGCCGGGATCTGTCGTGATCTGATCCGGATCGACACCAGCAACTACGGTGACGGCTCCGGCCCGGGGGAGCGCAGGGCGGCCGAGTACGTGGCCGAGCAGCTCGCCGAGTTCGGGGTCGAGCCGCAGATCTTCGAGTCGACCAGGGGGCGGGCCTCGACCGTGGTCCGGATCGAGGGCGAGGACCGGTCCCGCCCGGGCCTGCTGATCCACGGCCACACCGACGTGGTGCCGGCCAACGCCGCGGACTGGACGTACGACCCGTTCGGCGGGGAGATCGCGGACGGCTGCGTCTGGGGGCGCGGCGCGGTGGACATGAAGGACATGGACGCGATGACCCTCGCCGTGGTCCGCGACCGCCTGCGCACCGGGCGCAAGCCCCCGCGCGACCTCGTGCTGGCCTTCCTCGCGGACGAGGAGGCGGGCGGCACGCACGGGGCGCGGTTCCTGGTGGACAAGCACCCGGAGCTGTTCGAGGGCGTGACCGAGGGCATCGGCGAGGTCGGCGGCTTCTCCTTCACGGTCAACGACCAGGTCCGGCTCTATCTGGTGGAGACGGCCGAGAAGGGCATGCACTGGATGCGCCTGACCGTCGAGGGGCGCGCCGGGCACGGCTCGATGGAGAACGACGACAACGCCATCACCGAGCTGTGCGAGGCGGTCGCCCGGCTGGGACGGCACAACTTCCCGCTTCGGATCACCAAGACCGTCCGGGCGTTCCTGGACGAGCTGTCGGACGCGCTCGGGGTCGAGCTGGACCCGGAGAACATGGACGAGACGCTGCGGGTGCTCGGCGGCATCGCCAAGATGATCGGCACCACGCTGCGCAACACCGCGCAGCCGACCATGCTCGGCGCCGGCTACAAGGTGAACGTGATCCCCGGTCAGGCCACCGCGCACGTGGACGGGCGCTTCCTGCCCGGCTACGAGGAGGAGTTCCTGGCCGAGCTGGACAGCGTGCTCGGCCCGCGCGTGAAGCGGGAGAGCCTGCACTCGGACCGCGCGATCGAGACCAGCTTCGACGGCGCGCTGGTCGAGGCGATGCAGACGGCACTGCGGGCGGAGGACCCGATCGCCCGCGCGGTGCCGTACTGCCTGTCGGGCGGGACGGACGCCAAGTCGTTCCAGGACCTCGGGATCCGCTGCTTCGGCTTCGCGCCGCTCCAGCTGCCGCCGGAGCTGGACTTCGCCGGGATGTTCCACGGGGTGGACGAGCGGGTGCCGGTCGACGGCCTGAAGTTCGGCGTGCGCGTGCTGGATCGCTTCATCGACGCCTGCTGAGCACACGCGCCGACGGCCCGTTCCCGGGATGCCCGGGGGCGGGCCGTCCGCATTGTCCGAGCTGATGATTATGGACAGGGCGGGAGAGATCGACAGAAACGATTCCGCACGAGATTAGGCGTCGATCGTCTGTACGAGGCATCACCGTTGCGGGTGAATGGCAAATCTGTTCCGTACCCCGTTTGCCACACCCTCGTTCATTCCAGTGCAGCCCGCCGAACGAGCTGCGTTGTACATACAGGAGGAATGATGAAGGTCAAGAAGATCGCCGCCGTCGCCGCCGCCACGAGCGGCCTGGTGCTCGCAGCCGCCGGTGTCGCGTCCGCTCACGGCGGTGCCGATGCCCAGGGTGTGACCGCCGGCTCCCCGGGTGTCGTCTCGGGCAACCAGGTCCAGGTTCCGGTGAACATCCCGGTCAACGTCTGCAACAACACCGTCAGCGTGATCGGCATGCTGAACCCGGTGTTCGGCAACCACTGCGGCTGAGGCTGAACGCTTGGCCCCCGGTGGCGGAAACACCGCTGCCGGGGGCATTTGCATGTCCGGCGACGTGCCGCGAGCGTGCGTGCGGCATGCGGAGCGGCGTGTCCGGCGATGTGCCCGGCGTCGCTCGATCGGGTGAAGCCGGTTCGCTCGGCTCAACCTCCGCCCGGCTGAGTCGTTGAGACCTGTGCAGTCGAGGACCTTGCTGGATATTCGGAAATTCCGACTTTCGTAAGGTCGTCACGTCGTCTCGAAATCTCAGGGGAATACATGAGGAATGTAGCCAAGAAGGGGATCCTCACGGCCGTGGCCACCGGCAGTGTCCTGGCCTCGACCGCCGGCTACGCCTACGCGGCCGATGCGCAGGGGACCACCACCGGTTCGTCGGGCGTCGTCTCCGGCAACCAGGTGCAGGCGCCGCTCGAGGTGCCGATCAACGTGTGCGGCAACACCGTCGACGTGATCGGCCTGCTCAACACGTCCCACGGCAACAGCTGTGCCGGCGTCAACGGCCACTCGGGAACGGGCGGCAGCGGCACCGGAAGCAGCGCCTCCGGCAGCAGCGGCACCGCGAGCAGCGGCGACAGCGGTACCGCCAACGGCTCGTCCGCCTCCGGGGCGTCGGCCTCCGGCGTCGCGGCCGACTCGCCCGGGGTGGCCTCCGGCAACAGCATCCAGGCCCCCGCGCACGTCCCGGTCAACGTCTGCGGAAACTCCGTGAACGTCGTGGGCCTCGGCAACGTGCCCGTCGGCGACGCCTGCGGCAACGTCGCGCCGCCGGCCCCGAGCACCCGGCCGACCGACGACTGCCCCGAGGACAACCACACCTCGGTGCCGCCGTCCACCTCGCCGTCCACGCCGCCTTCCACCCCGCCGCGGACCAACGGCGAGCCCACCACGGTCGGCGGCCGTACCTCCGACCCGACCACCGGCACCACGCCGACCGCCTCCACCCCGGCCGCTCGGGCCTCCGACAACGGCGGCCCAAGCAGCCACGCCGTCCCGGCCTCCACCCGCAGCGGGAGCGCGGCCACCGACGCGGCGGGCGGCCAGCTGGCCTCCACCGGCGCGGGTGACGTCGAGATGCTCGGCGCCGCCGGTCTCGCGCTGCTGCTCGGTGGCGGCGTGCTCTACCGCCGCGCCCGCGCCGGCGCCCGCTGAGCGGTCGCCCAGGGAACGGAACGCGCCCGCGGCCTCCGGATGAACGGACGGCCGCGGGCGCGTGCGCTTTCGGCGCGAATTCCCGCACCGGGACGGGCGGGTCGGCCCGTCACCAGTTCCGGATCTGCCGGATGATCCGCCGCCGCAGCCGGACCGTCCGGCTCCCGTCCGGGAACAGCCTCAGCCGGTCGAGCTCCCAGTGCCCGTACTCGGCGTGCTCGGTGAGCAGTTGGCGCGCCGCGTTGCGGGTGGTGCCGCGTGGCATGCGAAGGGACTGGTACTCGTACTCCGGCTGCCGGACCGGCTTCGGTGGGGTCAAAACGCTCCTCCTGAGGATCACCTGCACGCAAGCCTACGGCCTGCCACGGACGGTGGGCCCGGGTATTTCCGGCCGTCCTCCCCGCCCCGGGAGCCACGGAGAGCGACCGAACCGCATCGAGAGCCGCCGTGAGCGGTCGGCGAGCCAGGACGGACCGGACACGTCTCTGACAGTTCATCAGTTCTGTTGCTCGTGTGGACGGGATACCCCGATCCGGGCGCACCAAGCGGTCGCCGGACGGTCGGGCCACCCCCTCCGCGCGCCTCGCGCGCCGGGTCCGCGCGGGGACAGAACCGCCTGGATCGGACATCAGGGGGGAAGTTGCGGTGAAATCGCGGGTGTAGGTGACAACCGCTGTGCGTACCGACACCGCGGGGAGATAGCGTCTGCACCATGTCTGATGCCGCGCAGCCCACCATTGCCGAGGTACGCGCCGCCGCCGAGGCGGTCAAGGCCGCCATCGACCGTCATCTGGAAGCGGTGTCAAGCCCCAGCGCAGCGGATGATCCCGCTGTGTCCGCCGCCTACGAGCAGCTCGCGACGGCGGCCATCGCCTACGACCAACTCCTGTACGAGGCCTACGACGAGGTCACCCCGTTCGAGGTCCCCGGGGACGAGGGCCCCGGGGGCTACCACGGCCCCGACCAGCCCGAGGCGATCAGCGTGCTGATCCGCCGCGACTACCACGTCGCCGATCCCCAGCGGCTGCGCGCCCAGGCCGAGCGGCTCGATGCGTCGTTGACCCCGGGCGGCGCCGGCGCGAGCGGGGTGAACGCCGCGATCGGCGTGCTGTTCGGCGAGTACGAGCCGGACGAGATCGCCGCCCGAAGTGAGGAGTTCGGCCTGGAGGAGGCCGACTCGACGCTCTGGGTCGCGGCGGCCGAGCCGACCGAGCCGGGGGAGTGGCTGCCGGAGCCCTTCGACCACGCCGATCCGCAGCTGCTGATCTGCCGGTTCGACGTGAGCGAGGTCTACGACGACGAGGACCTCGACGACTGACGCGGTCCGGAACGCGGCGGGCGGCCCCACGTGTCGTGGGGCCGCCCGCTTTCCGTGTCCGGAGCCGTCAGTACGCCGAGGCCGCGTTCTCCGCGAGGATCGCCCGCAGGCGGGTGGTGCGCGGCTGCGCCGGGCGCTCGGCGACGGCCTGGGCGAGCGCGGGGCCCGCCGCGTGCACCACGGACAGGTGCCGCTCGCCGCGGCCGAACGCGGTGTAGACCCACTGCCGGGTGAGCGCCGGGGCGGCGTCCTCCGGCAGCACGACCACCGCGCCGGGCCAGCGCCGGCCGAGCGCCTGGTGGACGGTCAGCGCCCATCCGTGCCGCAGCCGGGCCGCCTCGGCGGGCGGGACGGTCCGGTGCGTGCCGTCCGCGTACTCCAGGTGCAGGCCGGTGGCGTCGCCGTCGAGCACCCGGGCCGGGCGGGTGATGCCGGGGGCGGGGGAGTCGACCACCCGGTCGCCGGGGTCGAAGCCGCCGAACCGGCCGGGGCCGGGGTTGAGCCGGGCCTTGGCGGCGGCGTTGAGCGCCCGGGTGCCGGCCGCGCCGCCGTGGCCGGGGGTGAGCAGGACGACCTGCTCGGCGGGGATGCCGAGGGCGCGGGGGATGGAGTCGGTGAGCAGCTGGATGGCGCGGTGGACGGCCTCGGCGCCGTCCCTGGCGGTCAGGATGACCACCTCCTTGTCCGGCGCCTCGACCTGCTGGAGCTCGCCGATGCCGACGCCGGATACCAGCTCGCCGATCGGGCCGAAGTCGGGGGTGCGGGAGGCGACCGCCGGGCAGGCCTTGGCGGCCAGCAGGTCGGCGAAGAACCGGCCGGGGCCGGCCGACCAGAGCTGGCCGGGGTCGCCGCTGAGCACCAGCCGGGTGCCGTCGGCGAGCGACTCCAGGACGGTGGCGGCGAGTTCGACGTCCAGTAGCGGTGCGTCGAGGACGACGAGGAGGTCCAGGGCGAGCGTGCCGTCGGGCGAGCGGCCGGGGCCGGCGGTGCCGGACAGCAGCTCGGCGAGCGTGACCACGGGGGTGGGGGAGCCGGCGGGGGCGGCGAAGGAGTCCCGGCCCTGGTCGGTCCAGGTGGCGGCCCAGCTGCGAAGCCCGAGGCCGGAGGCGGCGGTGAGCAGTGCGGCCGGCTCGGCGCGGGCCGCCTCGCCGCCGGTGTGCAGCACGAGGGCGCTGTCGGCGACGGCACTGATCAGCGCGGTGGCCGAGGACGACGGTGCGGCCTCGGCGGCGGCCGCCCATGCGGATGGGCCGGGGGCGGCAGGAGCCTCGGCCCCGTCGCCGTTCCCGGCGGAGGCCTCTTCGGAACCTTCTTCGGAACCTTCTCCGGAACCTTCTCCGGAACCTTCTCCGGGAGCCTCGTCGGGCTCCGTCCCCGGCACGAAGGTGGACATCAGCCGGACCAGCCCGTCCGCGAGGCTCTCCTCCGCGAGCGCCAGCCGCTCCAGCGCGAGCAGCGTCCGGGTCGGCGGCTCCTCGTCCTCGTCGCCGCCCCCGGCGGCGTGTGCCCCGGGGCCGGTCAGCTCCTCCTGGAAGGCCATCGCCCGACCGTCCAGCACGGCCGCCTGGATCGCGGCGGCGGAGTCGGGCAGCCCGAGGCGGTCGAGCCCGGCCGCGATCTCGGCGATCTCGACGGCGGAGTGGCCGCGCAGCGCCGACTGCTCCAGCAGCCACGGCACCAGCGCCTGGGCGCGGCGCGGGTCGCCGGGGCCGGCGGCGGGGCCGAGCAGGCCACGGGCGAAGCCGTCCGCCTGCTCGGGCCGGACGCCGGGCAGCCCGAGGACCGCCCACGGGTCGGAGCGCAGCTGTTCGGCGGCACCGTCGCCGAACTCGGCCACGGCGGCGGCCGCGAACTCGGCGGGGGCGCCACCTGCCGTGAGCACCTCGGCGGTGTCGCGCAGCGCCTGCGCACGCTGCTGGTCGAGCTCCGCAGCGGACGGTGCCGGCGCGGCGGCCGGAACGGCGGCCGGAACACCCTCGGGCGCGGAGGACTGCGGCCCGACGCTTCGGATCTTCTGCGCCAGCTCGGCGATCGCCGCGGCCTTGTCCACCGGTTCCGCCGTGCCAGACGTGCCAGCCGTGCCCGCCGAGGTCTCCTCCGGAGCGCCGTTCTCCGTGTCACTCATCGTCCGCTCCAAGGGTCACTCCACTGCGTGTTCGTCAGGACAAGGGGCTACAGCTCGCTCCACCCCTGGTCCGGGTAGCGGTGCACCGGGGACGAGATGTCGTCCAGCGCGCCGCGGATCTCTTCCGGAAGCGTAAGGGCCTCCACTGACAGCGCCGCCTGCAGCTGCGCGACCGTCCGGGCCCCGACCAGCGCACTCGCCACCCCGGGCCGGTCCCGCACCCACGCGAGGGCGACCGCGAGCGGCGTGCTGGCCAGACCGTCCGCGGCGGTGGCGACGGCGTCGACGATGCGCCGCGAGCGCTCCCCGAGGTACGGCTGGACGAAGCCGGACAGGTGGGCCGAGGCGCCGCGAGAGTCCTGCGGGATGCCGTGCCGGTACTTGCCGGTGAGCACCCCGCGCCCGAGCGGCGACGAGGCGAGCAGCCCGACCCCCGTGTCGAGGGCGGCGGGCAGCGCCTCGCGCTCGATGCCGCGCTGGAGCAGCGAGTACTCCAGCTGCGCCCCGGCGATCGGCGTCCGCCCGTGGTGGGCGTGCTGCCAGGTGGCGGCCTTGGCGAGCTGCCAGCCGCTGAAGTCGCAGATCCCGACGTACCGGGCGCGCCCGGAGGCGACGGCGATGTCGAGGGCGCTGAGCGTCTCCTCGACGGGGGTGGCCGGATCGAAGGCGTGCATCTGCCACAGGTCGACGTAGTCGGTGCCGAGCCGGCGCAGCGAGGCGTCGAGGGCGGCGAGCAGGTGGCCGCGCGAGCCGTCGAAGCGGCGGGCGGAGTCGGGGACGCTGCCGGCCTTGGTGGCGATGACCAGTTCGGAGCGGGGGACGAGATTGTCGGTGAGGCGGGAGATCAGGTACTCGGCGCCGCCGTCGGCGTACACGTCGGCGGTGTCGACCAGGTTGCCGCCGGCGTCGACGAACTCCTTGAGCTGCTCGGCGGCCTCGTGTTCGTCGGTGTCGCGGCCCCAGGTCATGGTGCCGAGGCCGAGCCGGGAGACCTGTAGGCCGGTACGGCCGAGGTGACGCTTTTCCATCGGACGGGCCCTCCACTGGCCGGTGGCCCCGGGTGCCCCGGTAGCCCTCTAAACGCGCAGGTGGGGAGAGGATTCCGCAGAGGGCTCCCCACGTCGGCTGAGCGTAGCGGCCGGTGCACGGGCAGGTGCGCAGACCCGCAGAACGATCACCGGGGGAGGACGGGCCCGGTGTGACCCAGCCCACGACTACCGGTCAGTAGCATCACCGTGGGACGCCCGGCTACCCTCACCACCAAGCCCACCGACTGGAAGGTTCGGCACATGCGACTCGGCATCAACCTCGGCTACTGGGGACTCGGCATGGACGCCGACAACATCGCCGTGGCCCAGGAGGCGGACCGGCTGGGCTACTCGGTCTGCTGGGCGGCCGAGGCGTACGGCTCCGACGCTGCGACCGTGCTCAGCTTCGTCGCCGCGAAGACCGAGCGGATCGACGTCGGGTCGGCCATCTTCCAGATCCCGGCCCGCACCCCCGCCATGACGGCGATGACCGCCGCCACCCTGGACACCCTCTCCGGCGGCCGGTTCCGGCTCGGCCTCGGCGTCTCCGGCCCGCAGGTCTCCGAGGGCTGGTACGGCGTCAAGTTCGACCAGCCGCTCGCCCGCACCCGCGAGTACGTGGAGATCATCCGCAAGGCGATGTCCCGCGAGCGCCTCGTCCACGAGGGCGCGCACTGGACGCTGCCGCTGCCCGGCGGGCCCGGCAAGCCGATCAAGCTCACCGTTCACCCGGTGCGCGAGCACATCCCGCTGTACATCGCCGCGATCGGCCCGAAGAACCTGGAGCAGACCGGCGAGATCGCCGACGGCTGGCTCGGCATCTTCTTCTCGCCCGAGCACGCCGCGCTCTCCCTCGACCCGCTGAAGGCCGGGCGCGCCCGGAACGGGCAGACGCTGGACGGCTTCGACCTCTGCCCGACCGTCAACGTCGCGGTCGGCGAGGACATCAAGGCCGGCGTCGACTCGCTGCGCTCCTACGCCGCGCTCTACATCGGCGGCATGGGCAGCAAGGAGAAGAACTTCTACAACCAGCTCGCCCGGCGGATGGGCTACGAGCAGGCCGCCGACGAGGTCCAGGAGAAGTACCTGGCCAAGGACTACGCCGGCGCCGCCGCGGCCGTCCCGCACGACCTGATCGACGCCACGGCGCTGATCGGCGACACCGCCCGGATCGCCGACCGCATGCAGGCCTACGCCGAGGCGGGCGTCACCACGCTCACCCTGGCCCCGGGCGGCTTCACCCTGGACGAGCGGATCCGGGCGCTGCGCACCGGCGTCGAGGCGCTGGAGCGCGCCGGGGTGGCCTGACCGCGCCGCGGCACCACGGGCGGGCGGCCCTACAGCCAGTCGTGCCGCTTGAAGATCCGGTGCAGCACGACGCACACCGCCGCCATCAGCCCCAGCGCCGCCGGGTACCCCCAGGGCTGGTGCAGCTCGGGCATGTGGTCGAAGTTCATCCCGTAGATGCCGGCGATCATCGTCGGCACCGCGGCCAGCGCCGCCCAGGCCGAGATCTTCCGCATGTCGTTGTTCTGCTGCACGCTGACCTGCGCCAGGTTGGCGCTGAGGATGTCGGACAGCAGCCGGTCCATGCCGTCCACCTGGTCGTTCACCCGGGCCAGGTGGTCGGCGACGTTGCGCAGGTAGGGCAGCGCCTCGGGGCGGACGAACGGGGCGCCGTCGCGCTCCAGGCGCAGCATCGGTTCCAGCAGCGGCACGGTGGCGCGGCGGACGGTCATCACCTGGCGTTTGGAGCCGTAGATCCGCCCGGCGATGTCGGGGCCGACCCGGCTGGGGGCGAAGAGGTCGGCCTCCAGGTCGTCCAGGTCGGTCTGGAGGGCGGCGGCGACCTCCATGTAGCCGTCCACCACGGTGGCGCAGACCGAGTGCAGCACCGCGCTCGGCCCGTACGCCAGCAGCTCGGGCTGCTGTTCCAGCCGGGCCCGCAGGCCGCTGAGCGGGGTGTCCTCGCCGTGCCGGACGGTCAGGACGAAGTCGGTGCCGACGAAGACCATCACCTCGCCGCTGGTCACCGCGTGGGCGCCGGGGTGGTAACCGAGCGTCTTGAGCGCGACGAACAGCGAGCCCTGGTAGGCCTCGATCTTGGGGCGCTGGTGGGCTCGGACGGCGTCCTCGGCGGCCAGCGGGTGCAGCGCGAACTCGCTGCCGACCTGGTCGAGTTCCTCGGCGGTGGGCTCGAACAGGCCTATCCAGACGAAGCCGCCCGGGCCGGCCGACCGGGCGGCGGCGAGGGCGCCGGCGGGATGCGAGAGTGTCTCGACCCGGCGGCCGTCGCGGTAGATGGCGCAGTGGACGATCATGTCGGACATTCTGACCTGTCGGCCCCTGCCGGGCTCGGACCCGGGGCCCCTGAGGAGAGCCGCCCACGCCTGACGCCCGCCCCCACACCCGCCCCCGGCGCCCGCACCCCACGCCCACCCGCGGAAGCCGTAGGCTAAGCCCCATGCCCACCCTGCTGCTCGTCCGCCACGGCCGCTCGACCGCGAACACCGCCGGAATACTGGCCGGTTGGACGCCCGGGGTGGACCTCGACGACACCGGGCGCGCGCAGGCCGCCGCGATGGCCGAACGGCTCGCCGGCATCCCGCTGGCGCAGGCCGTCAGCAGCCCGCTGGAACGCTGCCGGCAGACCCTGGAGCCGCTGCTCGCCGCCCGGCCGGAGCTGGGCCCGCCCGCCGAGGACGATCGGCTCGGCGAGTGCCACTACGGCGAGTGGACCGGCCGTCCGCTGGCCGAGCTGGCCAAGGAGCCGCTGTGGCGCACCGTCCAGGACCACGCGGCCGCCGCGGCGTTCCCCGGCGGCGAGTCGCTGCGCGAGCTGAGCCACCGCACGGTGAGCGCGGTGCGCGAGTGGAACGAGAAGATCGCCGCCGAGCACGGCGACGACGCGGTCTGGATCGCCTGCTCGCACGGGGACGTGATCAAGGCGGTGATCGCCGACGCGCTCGGCCTGCACCTGGACCACTTCCAGCGGATCAGCGTCGAGCCTTGTTCCGTCTCCGCGATCCGTTACACCCCGCAGCGGCCCTTCGTGCTGAGGATGGGCGACACCGGCGACCTCGCCTCGCTGGCACCGAAACCCGGTGCCGCCCAGGCCACCCCGGCCGGCGACGCGGTGGTCGGCGGCACCGCCTGAGCGGTCGGGCGCCGCGGGCCCTGCCCGCTGCTCGGCTCCCCGGCCGGGGCCGGGAGGTCGTAGGGTGACTAACGAGCCTCGCCGCAGGCGAGTCCGACGAATTCCTGTGGTCCACCAAAGGATTCCGCCAGCGGATCCTCAACGAGCGACACGATCCGGAGCGAGAGCGTGCCCCGTCAGGTCTTCTTCTACGACCAGCCCGAACGGTTCGTGGCCGGCACCGTCGGCCAGCCCGGCGCCCGGGCCTTCTACCTGCAGGCCAGCGCCCGGGGGCGGATCACCAGCGTGCTGCTGGAGAAGACCCAGGTCGCCGCGCTCGCCGAGCGGATCGACGAGGTCCTGGACGAGGCGCTGCGGCGCAGCGGCGGCGACGCCTCGATCCCGGCGGCCGCCCCGCAGGACCTGCTCGACACCGCCCCGCTGGACCTGCCGCTGGAGCAGGAATTCCGGGTCGGCACCATGGCCCTGGCCTGGGACAGCGTGGACCGCTGCCTGGTGGTCGAGGCGCAGGCGCTGGTCGAGGACGAGGACGAGGACGCCGCCGAGACGGTCTTCGAGGACGACGACAACGGTCCGGACATGCTCCGGGTGCGGCTCACTGGCGCGATGGCCCGGGTGTTCGCCAAGCGGGCGCTGGACCTGGTCGCGGCCGGCCGCAAGCCGTGCCCGTTCTGCAACCTGCCGCTCGACCCGGAGGGCCACCTGTGCCCGCGCGCGAACGGCTACCGGCGCTGAACACCGAGACCCCGCCCCGGGCGGACCCGGTCGTCGCCGCGGCCCTCGCCGCCGACGCGCCCACCGCGCTGGCGCTGCTGCGCGAGGGCGAACTGACGGTCCACGGCCGCCTGACCGACGCCTCGAACGCCGCGCTCTACTGCTCCGTCGCGCTCGGCTCGCTGAGCGCGCAGGCGGTGTACAAGCCGGTGGGCGGCGAACGCCCGCTCTGGGACTTCCCGGACGGCACGCTCGCGGGCCGCGAGGTCGCCGCGTACGAGCTGTCCGCCGCCACCGGCTGGGCGCTGATCCCGCCGACCGTGCTGCGCGACGGCCCGCACGGGCCCGGCATGGTGCAGCTGTGGGTGGAGCCCGACCCGGCGGCCGAGCCGCTGCTCGACCTCCAGGACCCGCGCGGCCCCGAGGCCGGCTGGCTGCCGATCGTCCGGGCCGACGTCGGCGACGGGCGCACCGCGCTGCTGGTCCACCACGACGACGCGCGGCTGCGCCGGCTCGCCGTGCTGGACGCCGTCCTCAACAACGCCGACCGCAAGGGCGGCCACCTGATCCCGGCCGCCGACGGGCGGGTCTACGGCATCGACCACGGTGTCACCTTCAGCACCGAGGACAAGCTGCGCACCCTGCTGTGGGGCTGGGCCGGGGAGCCGCTGCCGGCCGAGGCGCTGGAGATGCTGTCCCGGCTGGCGGGGCAGCTGGACGGCGAGCTCGGCGAGCGGCTGGTTCCGCACCTGACGGCCGCCGAGCTGGACGCCACCCGGGCCCGGGTGGCCGGGCTGCGCGGCACGGGCCGTCACCCGCTGCCGTCCGCGGACTGGCCCGCGATCCCCTGGCCGCCGGTCTAGCGCGCAACGCAGGTCCAGCGGGCACGCCGGTGTAGCGGGCACGCCGGTGCAGGGGTCGCGCACCGGAGCTGTCGGAGTACGCAACGTATCGATACGAAAACGGTCAGGCCACGACAGGAAGCGATTCCAGTCGATCTTGTGCATTCTCGTGCATTGGTTAGGCCTTCAAATGTTCGCAAGGTTAAAGTCGATCCCATGCATGCCTGGCCCGCCTCCGAGGTTCCCGCCCTGCCTGGTCAGGGGCTCCCCCTTCGTATCTTCGACACCGCAACAGGCGGGGTCCGCGAGGTCGTGCCGCAGGACGGCACCGCCCGGATCTACGTCTGCGGCATCACCCCCTACGACGCGACCCACATGGGCCACGCCGCCACCTACAACGCCTTCGACCTGGTGCAGCGGGTGTGGAGGGACGCCGGCCACGACGTCCTGTACATCCAGAACGTCACCGACGTCGACGACCCGCTGCTGGAGCGCGCCGTCGCCACCGGCCAGGACTGGACGGTCCTGGCGGAGCGTGAGACCGCCCTCTTCCGCGAGGACATGACCGCCCTGCGGCTGCTCCCGCCGGCCCACTACATCGGCGCCGTCGAGTCCATCCCGTGGATCGTCCCGATCGTCCAGAAGCTGCTCGCCAGCGGCGCCGCCTACGAGGTGGACGGCGACATCTACTTCTCCGTCGACTCCGACCCGCACTTCGGCGAGGTCTCCGGCCTGACCCGGGAGGCCATGCGCCCGGTCTTCGCCGAGCGCGGCGGCGACCCGGACCGCCCGGGCAAGCGCAACCCGCTGGACGCCCTGCTCTGGCTCTCCGCCCGCCCGGGCGAGCCCGCCTGGGACACCGAGCTCGGCCACGGCCGTCCCGGCTGGCACATCGAGTGCGTCGCCATCGCGCTGCAGTACCTCGGCATGTCCTTCGACATCCAGGGCGGCGGCAGCGACCTCTCCTTCCCGCACCACGAGATGGGCGCCTCGCACGCCCAGGTCGCCACCGGCGCCCACCCGTACGCCCGGGCGTACGTGCACGCGGGCATGGTCGCCCTGGACGGCGAGAAGATGTCCAAGTCCCGCGGCAACCTGGTCTTCGTCTCCGCGCTGCGCCGCGAGGGCGTCGACCCGGCGGCGATCCGCCTGGCCCTGCTCTCGCACCACTACCGCGAGGACTGGGAGTGGACCTCGGCCACCCTGGACGGGGCCGTCGAGCGCCTCGCCCGCTGGCGGGCCGCGGTCTCCCGGCCGGACGGCCCGGCCGCCGAGGCGCTGCTCGCTGAGGTCCGCGCGGCGCTCGCGAACGACCTGGACGCGCCCGCCGCGCTGGCGGCCGTCGACCGCTGGGCCGACCGGCAGGAGACCGAGGGCGGCGAGGACACCGGCGCGCCCGGCCTGGTCACCCGCACCGTGGACGCCCTGCTCGGCGTCGCGCTCTGAGACACCGCGAAGGGGCGTCAGGACCGGTCGTCCTGACGCCCCTTCGGCGTTGCCCGTGCCTCACTCCTCGTCGCCGGAGCCGTCCTGGCTCTCCCGGGCGGCGCCCGGCGGCTCCGGCTCGGCCGGCCGCTCCGCCGTGGCGTGCCCGGCCACCGGCTTCTCGCCGGTCGGCCCGACGTTCTCCCGGCGGCGCAGGTAGCGCTCGAACTCGCGGGCGATCGCGTCGCCGGAGGCCTCCGGCAGCTCCGCGGTGTCCTGCGCCTCCTCCAGCTGCTGGACGTACTCGGCCACCTCGCTGTCCTCGGCGGCCAGCTGATCCACGCCCAGCTGCCAGGCCCGGGCGTCCTCGCCGAGGTCGCCCGGCGGGATCCGCAGGTCCAGCAGGTCCTCCAGCTTGTTGATCAGGGCCAGCGTCGCCTTGGGGTTCGGCGGCTGCGCGACGTAGTGCGGCACCGCCGCCCAGAGCGTCACGGCCGGCACCCCGGCGTGGGTGCAGGCCTCCTGGAGCACCCCGACGATCCCGGTCGGGCCCTCGTAGCGGCTCTCCTCCAGGTCCAGCCGGCGGGCCAGTTCCGGGTCGGAGGTGACCCCGCTGACCGGCACCGGGCGGCTGTGCGGGGTGTCGCCGAGCAGCGCGCCCAGGATCACCACCAGCTCGATGCCCAGCTCGTGCGCGAAGGCGAGCAGCTCGTTGCAGAACGAGCGCCAGCGCATGCTCGGCTCGATGCCGCGGACCAGGACGACGTCCCGGGTCGTGGGCTCGGTCACCCGGATCACCGAGAGCCTCGTGGTGGGCCAGGTGATCCGGCGGACGCCGCCGTCCAGCCAGACCGTGGGCCGGTTGACCTGGAAGTCGTAGTACTCCTCCGCGTCCAGGGCGGCGAACACCTTGCCGCCCCAGGTCTCGTCCAGATGCGCCAGAGCCGCGGAGGCGGCGTCGCCCGCGTCGTTCCATCCTTCGAAGGCGCAGACCATCACCGGGTCGATCAACTCGGGGACATCTTCCAGCTCGATCACCCGGCGTCTCCCTCCGAACCTCTCGTCACCCATGGAACGGCTCGCTCCATGGTCCCTACCTGCCCAGCCTACGGGCTTTGAAGCGCGCCGCGGCCCGGGCACCGGGACAGTCTGGGGGAGCGGGCCGCCGTGGGCCAGTGGTTATCGGGAGCCGTGGCTACAGGGCGCCGGCGACGGCCGGGAGGTAGCCGCGGGCCTGGCCCGCGGCGGTGGGGTGGAAGGACTCCCGGAGGCGGGAGAGCACGATGCCGTTGATCCACTCCTGCCCGCCGCCGGCGCACACGCCGTGCCTCTCGAAGGCCGCCCGCGCGTCCGCGAAGGCGAAGCCGTGCGCCGTGGACTGACGGCGGATCAGCTCGTCGAGCCGGTCGGTGAGCCCGTTGAACCGCCGCCGGCGCGCGTCGGTGGCGATCAGGCAGGCGGTGCCGGTCCGCAGCAGCCTGGGGTTCGGCGGCCGGGCGCGGTCCGCCTCGGCCCATCGGGCACGGATAGTGGTCGATCGACTACTGATGGTCGTGTCGCGCCCGCGCGGCGGGGCGGCGCGATGATGGACAACGGGGCCGGACGGCGGGTGTGAGGAGCCGGACCGATGAACCGATGGCTGTGGATCGGCGCGGGCGCGGCGGCAGTGGCCGGGGCCGCGGTGGTGGCGGCGGACCGGATGGGCCGCCGGCTGCCGGTGGAGCACGTCACCGAGGGCGGCCTGGAGCTCGCCCAGCCGCCGGGCGCGGTCTGGGACGTGCTGACCGACATCGACCTCTACCCGGCCTGGCGCCCGGGCCTCACCCACGTCGAACGGCTGCCCGCCGCGGCCGGCGGCCGGCCCCGCTGGCGCGAGTACGACCGGCACGGGCACACCACGTACGAGGTGGTCGCGAGCGAGGCCCCGCGCTGCCTGGTGACGGGCATCGCCGACCCCGACCTGCCGTACGGCGGCACCTGGACGTACGTCCTGACCCCGGCGGGGGAGGGCTGCACGCTGACCGTCACCGAGCGCGGGGAGGTCCGCAAGCCCCTCTACCGCACCGTGTCCCACTACGTGACGGGCGAGGGTGCGTCCATCCACCGCTACCTGGGCGCCCTCGCCCACCGGATGGCGTAGTCGCTAGCCCACCCAGCCACGGCGGTACGCCGCCCAGTGCTCGGGCGTGGACGCGAAGTCGACGTACAGCGCGACGCCGAAGTTCGCCCGCCGGGCGTCCTCGCGGCCGAGGCCCAGCCGGACGCCGCGGACGGCGGCGTCCACGGTCTCGGCGTCACCCCAATGGCCCCACTTGTCGTCCCAGAAGAACGGCAGGCCCATCAGCAGGTCGACGTCCTTCGGGGTGGCCTCCAGTGCCAGTTCGGTCTGCAGGGCCACGTACCCGCCGAACAGCGGCTCGGTGGGCATGCTGGTGTCGTACGTCATGACGGCGATCTGGTCGACCCGGCGGGCGGTCTCGGTGAAGTACGCCCGGTCCCACCACTTGCCGTGGTCGGTGAGCAGGATCCCGGCGGTGTGCAGGCCGGGCAGCGGGTCGATCTGCGGGGCGGCCACCGAGAGCTTGGCGCCGCGCTCGCCGGTGACCGTGCGGACCCGGTCGAGCAGGGCGAGCCAGCCGGCGGAGCCCGGGCGGATCGGCTCCATGTCGAAGTGCACGCCGTCGAAACCGAGGTCCAGCACCTGCCGGGCGGAGGCGGTGACGCGGTCCCGGGTGGCCGCGTCCTCCAGGTCCAGGGCGTCCTTCTCGGGCTTCACCTCGTCGCCGAGCCAGCCCTGCAGCCGGATCCGCGGCAGCGCCCGGTGCAGCGTCTCGGTGAACCAGCGCGCGCGGGGGTGGACGGACGGCGGCAGCGAGCCGTCGTGCTCCAGCGGCCCGGTGTGCACGTACAGGTCGCGCACGCCGGTGCCGGCTAGCTGATCGGCCAGCGCGGCGACGTCGGCCTCGCTCTTGCGGCCGTCCACCCAGGCGTGGCCGAGCCAGACGGCGTCCCGGCCGCGGGTGCGGGCCTCGGCGGAGGCGGCGCCGGTGTAGTGCAGGCGGATCGCGACGAAGACCGCGCCGAGCGTGGCCATTGGGACGGCCACCGCCACGGCCAGTGCGACCAGGGCCCGGCGCCACCGGGACCAGCCTCGCCAGCGGGCCCGCAAGGCCCGGAACGGGGACCCCATGGCCCTGCCGATGTGGCGCGCGGGCGTCCGTATGCCGGTCACGCGATTGCTCCCCCCTGCGGTCGAGCGCTCAGGATACGAAATGCTCCTCCGGGCCGGGGCGCAGGACGGATACCCTGGCCACGTGCGTCCCCGACCAAGCGGGTTCGCAAAGCCGACAGCCGTCGCACCAGGGAGAAGCCCCATGGCCACTGCAGCCGATCCGTCCATCACTCAGCAGAGCCGCGCGAACGCGTTGCGTGAAGCACTCGCCACCCGGGTGGTGGTCGCCGACGGTGCGATGGGCACCATGCTCCAGGCACAGGACCCGACCCTGGAGGACTTCCAGAACCTCGAGGGCTGCAACGAGGTCCTGAATCTCACCCGGCCCGACATCGTCCGCTCCGTCCACGAGGCCTACTTCTCGGTGGGCGTGGACTGCGTGGAGACCAACACCTTCGGCGCCAACCACGCGGCGCTCGGCGAGTACGAGATCGCCGACCGCATCTTCGAGCTGTCCGAGGCGGGCGCCCGGATCGCCCGCGAGGTCGCCGACGCGCACGCCGCCGACGGCCGCACCCGCTGGGTGCTCGGCTCGATCGGCCCCGGCACCAAGCTGCCCACCCTCGGCCATGCCCCCTACGAGGCGCTGCGCGACGGCTTCCAGCAGAACGCGGCCGGCCTGATCGCGGGCGGCGCGGACGCGCTGCTGGTCGAGACCAGCCAGGACCTGCTGCAGACCAAGGCCGCGATCCTCGGCTCCAAGCGCGCCCTCGCCGAGGCCGGGCTGGACCTGCCGGTGCTGGTCCAGGTGACGGTGGAGACCACCGGCACCATGCTGCTCGGCTCGGAGATCGGTGCCGCGCTGACGGCCCTGGAGCCGCTCGGCGTGGACTACATCGGCCTCAACTGCGCCACCGGCCCGGCCGAGATGAGCGAGCACCTGCGCTACCTCGCCAAGAACGCCAGGATCGGCCTGTCCTGCATGCCGAACGCGGGCCTGCCGGTGCTGGGCAAGGACGGCGCCCACTACCCGCTCTCCCCGGCCGAACTGGCCGACGCGCACGACGTGTTCACCCGCGAGTACGGGCTGTCGCTGGTCGGCGGCTGCTGCGGCACCACACCCGAGCACCTGCGGGCCGTCGTCGAGCGCGTCCAGGGCCGGGAGATCGCCCCGCGCACGCCGCAGCCGGAGCCGTCGGCGGCCTCGCTCTACCAGGCGGTGCCGTTCCGTCAGGACACCTCGTACCTGGCGATCGGCGAGCGCACCAACGCCAACGGCTCGAAGAAGTTCCGCGAGTCGATGCTGGCCGGCGACTGGCAGGCCTGCGTGGAGATCGCCCGCGACCAGATCCGGGACGGCTCCCACCTGCTGGACCTGTGCGTGGACTACGTCGGCCGCGACGGCGTCGCCGACATGAAGGAGATCGCCGGACGCCTGGCCACCGCCTCCACCCTGCCGATCGTGCTCGACTCCACCGAGCCGGACGTCCTGCGCGCCGGCCTGGAGGCGCTCGGCGGCCGCGCGGTGCTCAACTCCGTGAACTACGAGGACGGCAACGCCCCCGACTCGCGCTTCGGCCGGATCGCATCGCTGGCCCGCGAGCACGGCGCCGGCCTGATCGCGCTGACCATCGACGAGGAGGGCCAGGCCCGCACCGCCGAGAAGAAGGTCGCGATCGCCGAGCGGCTGATCGCCGAACTGACCGCCGACTACGGCATCGACGAGGGCTCGATCCTGGTCGACTGCCTCACCTTCACCCTGGCCACCGGTCAGGAGGAGTCCCGCCGGGACGGCATCGAGACGATCGAGGCGATCCGCGAGCTGAAGCGCCGCCGCCCGAACGTCCAGACCACGCTGGGGCTTTCGAACATCTCCTTCGGCCTCAACCCGGCCGCGCGCGTGGTGCTCAACTCGGTCTTCCTGCACGAGTGCGTGGAGGCCGGCCTCGACTCGGCGATCGTGCACGCGTCCAAGATCCTCCCGATCTCCCGGATCCCCGAGGACCAGCGCGAGGCCGCGCTCGACCTGGTCTACGACCGCCGCCGGGACGGCTACGACCCGCTGCAGCGCCTGCTGGAGCTGTTCGCGAACGTCTCCTCGGCCTCGGTGAAGGCGGGCAAGGCGGAGGAGCTGGCCGCGCTCCCGCTGGACGAGCGGCTGCAGCGCCGGATCATCGACGGCGAGCGGAACGGCCTGGAGGCGGACCTGGACGAGGCATTGACCGGGCGCCCCGCGCTGGAGATCATCAACGACACCCTGCTGGCCGGCATGAAGGTGGTCGGCGAGCTGTTCGGCTCCGGCCAGATGCAGCTGCCGTTCGTGCTCCAGTCCGCCGAGGTGATGAAGACCGCGGTGGCCCACCTGGAGCCGCACATGGAGAAGTCCGACGCGGAGGGCAAGGGCACGATCGTGCTGGCCACCGTCAAGGGCGACGTCCACGACATCGGCAAGAACCTGGTCGACATCATCCTGTCCAACAACGGCTACAACGTCGTCAACCTCGGCATCAAGCAGCCGGTTTCGGCGATCCTCGACGCCGCGCAGGAGCACAGGGCCGACGTCATCGGGATGTCCGGCCTGCTGGTCAAGTCGACCGTGATCATGAAGGAGAACCTGGAGGAGCTCAACCAGCGCAAGCTGGCGGCGAGTTACCCGGTGATCCTCGGCGGCGCCGCCCTCACCCGGGCGTACGTCGAGCAGGACCTCCACGAGATCTACGAGGGCGAAGTCCGCTACGCCCGCGACGCGTTCGAGGGCCTGCGCCTGATGGACGCCCTGATCGCGGTCAAGCGCGGCGTACCCGGCGCCGCCCTGCCGGAGCTCAAGCAGCGCCGGCACGCCCGCGTCGAGGTGGAGGAGCCGGAGCCCGAGATCAACCTCGGCCAGATCCGCTCCGACGTCACCGTCGACAACACCGTGCCCACCCCGCCGTTCTGGGGCGACCGGATCGTCAAGGGCATCCCGTTCGCCGACTACGCCTCCTGGCTGGACGAGGACGCGCTCTTCAAGGGCCAGTGGGGCCTGAAGGCCGCGCGCAACGGCGACGGCCCCTCGTACGAGGAACTGGTGGAGACCGAGGGCCGGCCGCGGCTGCGGGCGTGGCTCGACCGGCTGCAGACCGAGGGCTGGCTGGAGGCGGCCGTGGTCTACGGCTACTACCCGGCCAACTCCAAGGGCGACGACCTGATCGTCTTCCACGAGGACGGCACCGAGCGCACCCGGTTCACCTTCCCCCGCCAGCGGCGCGGGCGCCGGCTCTGCCTGGCCGACTTCTTCCGCCCGGAGGAGTCCGGCGTGCGGGACGTCGTGGGCCTCCAGGTGGTCACCATGGGCAACCGGATCTCCGAGGCCGCCAACGAGCTGTTCGCCGGCAACTCCTACCGCGACTACCTGGAGCTGCACGGCCTCTCCGTGCAGCTCGCGGAGGCGCTGGCCGAGTTCTGGCACGCCCGGGTCCGGTACGAGCTGGGCTTCTCCGGCGAGGACCCGCAGGACGTCAGGGACATGTTCGCGCTGAAGTACCGGGGCGCCCGGTTCTCGCTCGGCTACGGGGCGTGCCCGGAGCTGGAGGACCGCGCCAAGATCGCCGAGCTGCTGAAGCCCGAGCGGATCGGCGTGGTGCTCTCCGAGGAGTTCCAGCTGCACCCCGAGCAGTCCACCGACGCGATCGTGATCCACCACCCCGAGGCCAAGTACTTCAACGCCCGGTAACTCCCACGCCTCACTGCGTTCGCTCTTTCCCGGCGAACCGGGCGTATCCTGGATGATCCTGAACGGGCCGGTCCGCTCACCAGCGGGCCGGCCTGTGCCTTCCCCGGGACACGCCCACGAGCGCGTCCGGGGCACGGACGGAAGGACTCCCCCATGACCACCATCTCCACCGCCACCCGCCTCCTCGACCACGGGGACGACCACGGCCTGCAGGCGGTGCTGCTGGACATGGACGGGACGCTGGTGGACACCGAGGACTTCTGGTGGCAGGCGGAGGCCTCCCTCTTCGCCGAGCTCGGCTACGCGCTGAGCGAGGAGGACCGCGCCCAGGTGGTCGGCGGCCCGATGACCCGGGTGATCGACTACCTGATCGGCACGACCGGGGTGGACCTCTCGCCGGCCGACCTGACCGTGCTCATCAACCAGCGCTTCGTCGACCTTTTGGGCGGCGGCGTGCCGCTCATGCCGGGTGCCGAGCGGCTGCTCAACACCCTGGCCGCGCACGGGATCCCGGCCGCCCTGGTGTCCGCCTCGCACCGGCACATCATCGACATCGTGCTGCGCTCGCTGGGCGCCGAGCACTTCGCCTTCACCGTCGCCGGGGACGAGGTGCCGCGCACCAAGCCGCACCCGGACCCGTACCTGGCGGCGGCCCGCCGGCTGGGCGCCGAGCCGGGCCGCTGCGTGGTGGTCGAGGACGCGCCGACCGGGGTGCGGGCGGCCGAGGCGGCGGGCTGCCCGGTGATCGCGGTGCCCTCGGTCGCGGCGATCGAGCCGGCGCCCGGGCGGCTGGTGGTGTCCTCGCTGGAGCAGGTGGATCTTGAACTGCTCCGCTCGATGGTCACCTCGCGCGTGTGATTGTCATCTCATTGCATGAGTGGGCTACTCGCCGGTAAGAGGTCCGGTGGGGCCGTCCGCGGCAGCCCTCCGGGGAGAAATCGGGCAATGTCTGACAACTCGTCGATCGGGCCCCGTTGCCCCGCCTCACTGTGTCCCAAACGTCATCTGCGGGGTATCGGTCGTACGTGTTCGATATGGCACGCTACTCCCGTTCATTCCCACCCCTCGCAGCCCTGCCACCGCGCGGACGGGCGATCCCGTCCTGCCCGCGGTAGCACGGCGCCAGGCCCGCGCACGCCTTCGCACCCCGGGGGCGCGCGCCCCCGACGCGGGCCTCCGGCCCCGGCCGGACCCCACCCAGAAGGACGCGCCCCGTGAAGACTTCAGCTGAACGCCTGGCAGTACTCGGCTGCGCCGGCCTGGTCGCCGTGACGGTGGCCGGCTGCGGATCGGTCACCGACGCGGTCAAGGGCGACAGCGGCACGTCGATCACCATGGGCACCACCGCGCTCACCAGCGCGCTGGACCCGGCCGCGGCCTACGACTCGGGCGCCTGGCTGCTGCTGCGCAACACCTTCCAGTCGCTGCTCGCCTTCCCCGCCGCCTCCAGCACGCCCTCGCCGGACGCCGCGCAGTCCTGCGAGTTCACCGGCGGCGAGGCCACGCAGTACCACTGCACGATGCGGGCCGGCCTGAAGTTCTCCAACGGCCACCCGCTGACCGCCGCCGACGTCGTGTACTCGATCGAGCGCACCAAGAAGATCAACGACCCGAACGGCCCGGCCGGCCTGCTCTCCTCGATCAAGGCGGTCGAGGCCAAGGGCGACAACGAGGTGGTCTTCCAGCTCACCGCGCCCGACGCGACCCTGCCGGCCAAGCTGGCCGGTCCGGCCGGCGCCATCGTCGACCACCAGGTCTTCCCGGCCGACAAGGTGCTGTCCAACGACCAGATGGTCGGCTCCGGCCCGTACCGCTTCGACTCGGTCGAGACGATGTCAGGCGGCAAGAACCTGGGCAAGGTCGTGCTGGTGCCCAACGACAAGTACACCGGCGACGCCAAGCTGCGGAACAACAAGTTCACGGTGAAGTACTACGACAAGCCCGCCGACCTGAAGACGGCGCTCGACAAGGGCGACGTCGACCTCACCGACAGCAGCCTGGAGCCGAACACCGCCGCCCAGATGCGCTCCGACCAGCAGGGCGGCAAGACCGACTTCCAGGTCGTCGAGGGCGACAGCAACGACACCCGCTCGCTGGCCTTCAACACCAAGGACGCGACCGCCGGAAACGCCGCCGTCCGCAGGGCCGCGGCCCAGCTGATCGACCGCAAAGCGCTCGCCCGCGACGTCTTCGCCCGGACCGTCCAGCCGCTGTACTCGATGGTCCCGGCCGGCGTCTCCGGCCACAGCAACGCCTTCTTCGACCAGTACGGCGACCAGGACGCGGCCAAGGCCAAGAAGATCCTGTCCGACGCCAAGGTCCAGATGCCGGTCAAGCTCACCCTCACCTGGGGCCGTTCGCGGGCCGGCAGCGCCGAGGCCGACGCGCTGAAGAAGCAGCTGGAGGCCGGCGGGCTGTTCGAGGTGACGGTCCAGCAGGAGGCCGACTGGGGCGCCTACAAGAAGGGCTGGAACGAGGGCAAGTACCAGGCGTACATCGTCGGTTGGTATGCCGACTACCCCGACGCCGACAACTACATCGCCCCGCTGATCGTCGGCGGCGGCGTCTTCCACAACGGCTGGGACGACAACCGGATCAGCGGGAAGCTGCTGCCGGACGGCCTCAAGCAGGCCGACCGCGGCGCCGCGGCGCCGGGCTACACCCAGGTCCAGCAGATCGTCGCGGAGAACGTGCCGCTCATCCCGCTGTTCCAGAACAAGGCCTTCTACGCCGCGCGGTCCAGCATCACCGGCGTCGAGTCCACCGTCGACACCACCGGCGTCTTCCGGTTCTGGGAGATCGGGCGGTCCGGCAAGTAGGACCACAGGCTCTCATCGCGGTGGCCCGTCCGTTCCCCTCGTACCCGCGGGGAGCGGACGGGCCACCGTCGTACCGTCCGTTCCCCTCGTACCCGCGGGGAGCGGACGGGCCACCGTCGTACCGTCCCAGGGACTACAGCGTGCCCGGGCGGACGAGACCGCTCTCGTACGCGTACACCGCCGCCTGCACCCGGTCGCGCAGCTGGAGCTTCGTCAGCACGTGGCCGACGTGCGTCTTCACGGTGGTCTCGCTGACGAACAGCTCGGCCGCGATCTCCGCGTTCGACAGCCCGCGCGCCACCAGCTTCAGTACCTCCAGCTCCCGCTCGGTCAGCGCGTTCAGCGCCTGCGGCGGCGCCTCGTCGCCCGAGGGCAGCTTGGTGGCGTACATGTCCAGCAGTCGCCGGGTGATGCTCGGCGCCAGCATCGCCGCGCCGTCCGCGACCACCCGGATCGCCTGCACCAGCTCCTCGGCCGGCACGTCCTTCAGCAGGAAGCCGCTGGCGCCCGCGCGCAGCGCCTCCACCACGTACTCGTCCAGGTCGAAGGTGGTCAGCACCAGCACCTTGACCGGGCCGTCCCGCCCCGGGCCGGCTATCCGGCGGGTCGCCTCGACGCCGTCCATCCTGGGCATCCGGATGTCCATCAGCACCACGTCGGGCTGCAGCGCCCGGACCTGGTCCAGCGCCTGCTGACCGTCGCCGGCCTCACCGACCACCACCAGGTCGGACTCGGCCTCCAGGATCATCCGGAAACCGGTGCGCAGCAGCGGCTGGTCGTCGACCAGCAGCACTCTGATCGTCACTAGGACTCCTTGCTCATCGGATCCCCCGTGGGATCGTCTTCGTCAGACGTTCGGGCCAGCGGCAGGGGGTACGGCGGGGGAGTGCCGCCGAACTCCGGGCAGCTGGCCTGGTGGTCGCACCAGTCGCAGAGCCGGTTGCGGGTGGCCGGGAAGTCCCCGGTGGCCACCGCGTGGGTGATCCGCTCCCAGAGCGCCTGCAGCTTGCGCTCCGCCGCGAGCAGGTCCGCCTCGTCCGGGTCGTAGCTGACCACGTCCCCGCCCCCGCCGAGGTAGACCAGCTGGAGGCGCTTGGGGATCACGCGCTTCCAGCGCCAGACCACCAGCGCGTAGAACTTCATCTGGAACATCGCCTTGCCCTCGAAGTCCCGCGAGGGCGCCCGGCCGGTCTTGTAGTCCACGAGGCGGACCTCACCGGTCGGGGCGACGTCCACCCGGTCGATGTAGCCGCGCAGCAGCAGCCCCGACTCCAGGGCCGTCTCCACGTACAGCTCGCGCTCCACCGGGTGCAGCCGGGTCGGGTCCTCCAGCCGGAACCACTGGCCGACCAGCTTCTCGGCGTCCGCCAGCCAGCGGGTGAGCGCCGCGCCGTCCGGATCGTCCGGGAACAGCGAGCCCAGCTCCGGGCGCTCGCCCAACAGCCGCTCCCACTGCGGGCGCAGCAGCCCCAGCGCCCGCTCCGGCGTCCGCTCGACCGCAGGGCTGTCGAACAGCCGCTCCAGCACCGCGTGCACCAGCGTGCCCCTGGTCGCCGCCGCGCTCGGCGGCTCCGGCAGCCGGTCGATCACCCGCAGCCGGTACAGCAGGGGGCAGGTCAGGAAGTCCCCCGCGCGGGACGGGGACAGGCCGGTCGGGGGCGCCGCCGGGCGCGCCGGGGCCCCGGCGGCACTGGTGGTGTCGGTCTGCTGCATGCCCCGACCCTATTGCCCTTCGCTGTCATCCCGCTGCCACCGTGCTGCCATCGCTCCACGCGGGGCCGCGCAGGGCGTCCGCCAGTGGGTATGAAGGCAACAGAGGGGCGCGCGGCGCGGTGTCGCCGAGATCACGTAGCGTGGGCGCACCGGCGCAACTCGGGGGAGACGACCGAAGGGATCACGGTGAGCGACAGCAGGGGGCAGCAGACCTCCGACCAGCCACCGCACGGCGACGGCCCCGGCGCTCGCCGGCCGCCCGAGCCGCCGGAGCGCGGCAGCGGCCTCCTGATGGGCCGTCCCTTCGGCGTGCCGATCTACGTGACCCCGTCCTGGTTCGTCATCGCCGGCCTGATCACCTGGGTGTTCGGCGGCCGGCTGAACGACGTCCTGCCCGGGCTCGGCGGATCGCGCTACCTGATCGCGTTCTCCTTCGCCGTCGCCTTCTACGGCTCGGTCCTGGTGCACGAGCTCGCCCACACCCTGGTCGCGCTGCGCTACCGGCTCGGGGTGCGGCGGATCCAGCTGCAGTTCTTCGGCGGCGTCTCGGAGATCGAGAACGAGGCCGAGACCCCGTGGCGGGAGTTCTGGCTCGCGTTCGTCGGCCCGCTGCTCTCGCTCGCGCTGGGGGGCGTGTTCTACCTCGCCATGCAGACCGTCGAGGCGGCCACCGTGCCCGGGGTGCTGCTCACCGGCCTGATGGTCTCCAACCTCGTCGTCGCCGCCTTCAACCTGCTGCCCGGGCTGCCGCTGGACGGCGGCCGGATGTTGCGCGCCGTCGTCTGGGCGGTCAGCGGCAGGCCGATGACCGGCACCGTCGCCGCCGCCTGGGCCGGCCGGGCGCTCGCCGTCGCCGTCCTGATCGGGCTGCCGCTGGTCGGCGCGGCCCGCGGGACCGAGCGGACCGGCACCGAGACCCTGGTGGACGCGGTGATCGCCGCCGTCCTCGCCGCGATCATCTGGAACGGCGCCGACGGCAGCCTGCGCAACGCCCGGCTCAAGGAGGTGCTGCCGGGGCTGCGCCTGCGCGACCTCGCCCGCCGGGCCGTCGAGGTCACCGCCGACACCCCGCTCGGCGAGGCGCTGCGGCGGGCCCGCGAGGCCCAGGCCGGGGCCCTGGTCGTGGTGGACGGCCGGGGCGAGCCGATCGCCATCGTCCGCGAGTCCGCCGTCCGGGCCGTGCCCGAGCGCCGCCGCCCGTGGGTCGCGGTCGGCCCGCTCGCCCGCGACCTCGAACCCGGCCTGAAGCTGAGCGCCGACCTCTCCGGCGAGGACCTGCTGCGCGCCGTGCGCGCCACCCCGGCCGCGGAGTACCTGGTGGTGGAGGCCGACGGCCGGGTGTACGGCGTCGCCGCGCTCACCGACATCGAGCAGCGCCTCACCGCCGCCGTCGCCGGGCGGTGACCCCCGCCCGGGGCCCGGTCGGGCGGGGACGTCCGCTTCCCTTAGGATTGTCGTCATGTCCGAACCGACCGGTGCCGCCCGCCGACGCGGGCCCTTCCAGGTCGGGGACCAGGTCCAGCTGACCGACCCCAAGGGTCGCCACTACACGTTCACGCTCCAGGCCGGGAACCAGTTCCACACCCACAAGGGTGCGTTCCCGCACGACGAGCTGATCGGCGCCCCCGAGGGCACGGTCGTGCGCACCACGGGGAACGTCCCGTACCTCGCGCTGCGCCCCCTGCTCCCCGACTACGTCCTGTCCATGCCGCGCGGCGCCGCCGTGATCTACCCCAAGGACGCGGGGCAGATCCTGGCGATGGCCGACATCTTCGCGGGTGCCCGCGTCGTCGAGGCCGGCGTCGGCTCCGGCGCGCTCAGCATGTACCTGCTGCGCGCCGTCGGCGAGCACGGCATGCTGGCCTCCTACGAGCGCCGGCAGGACTTCGCCGACATCGCCCAGGGCAACGTCGAGCGCTACTTCGGCGGGCCGCACCCGGCGTGGAAGCTCACCGTCGGCGACCTCCAGGACAACCTGGTCGAGAGCGACGTCGACCGCGTCATCCTCGACATGCTGGCCCCCTGGGAGTGCCTGGACGTCGCCTCCAAGGCGCTCGTCCCCGGCGGCCTCATCTGCTGCTACGTGGCCACCACCACGCAGATGTCCAGGACCGTCGAGGCGCTGCGCGAGCACGGCACCTTCACCGAGCCGCAGGCCTGGGAGACCATGGTCCGCACCTGGCACCTGGAGGGCCTGGCGGTCCGCCCGGACCACCGGATGATCGGCCACACCGGCTTCCTGCTCACCGCCCGCCGCCTCGCCGACGGCGTCGAGCCGCCGCTGCGCCGCCGCCGCCCGGCCAAGGGCGCGTACGGCGAGGACTACGACAACGGGGCGCCCGAGCCGACCCTGCAGGAGCGCGCCGCGGCCCGGGCCGCCGCCCGCGCCGCCACGGCGGAGCAGGTCGACCTCGGCTGACGCACGACCGCGGTGAGGGGTGGTACGCGCGGGCTTCCGGCCCGCCCGTGCCACCCCTCCGCCGTCCGCCAACCCGGCCACCGGACGGCCATGACGATGTGGGACGATGCCAGCTCACACAGACCACTGGAGGGGACGCCTGGTGGAGACCGCGGTCGGGACGACGGCTGAACAGCAGAAACCGGCGGGCCGCGCCCGGTCCGGCCACGCACGCACCGCCCCCTGGCACTGGGCCCTCACGCTCGCCGGCTGCGGCGCCGTGGTGGGCACCGCCCTCGCCGCTACCCCGGCCACCGGCACCCCGGTGCCCCTGCACGACACCCCCAGGTCCACCCCGGCGGCCGCCGCGCCCGACCCGGCCAGGGCCCAACTCCCGCTGAACTGCGGACCGTTCCCGGTGAAGGCGACCCTCAGCCTGACCGCCGACCTCGGCGACGGCCGGGCCGGCACCGTCGTCGCCGCGCACTGCGCCGCCGAGAACGGCACCCCGCCGGACGCCGTCTACCTGCTCGGCGGCCCGGCCGACCACCCGGTGGTCGTCGCCACGCTGCTCTCCGAGCGCGACAACCTCACCGTCAGCCGGCTCACCCTGCGCTCCGACGGCACCATCACCGGCCACGCGCAGGGGTATTCGAGCGACGACGTGCCGCGCTTCCGGCCCGACGTCTCACTCGACCTCACCTGGACGCGCAGGGGCGGCAGCTGGAACCGCGCCCAGACCACCGCCCCGATCACCGCCACCTGACGGGTCGTTCGGGCTATTCGGCGTCCGGCCCGTACACCTCGACCCGGTCGGACGCCCGGCGCACGTGGATGCAGTCGCCGGGGCACTCCTTCGCCGAGTCCACGACGTCCTGAAGCAGCGTCAGCGGCACCGGGGCCGTCTCCCCGGGCTGCTGGCGCAACTCGTCGTCCGGTCCCTTCACATAGGCGAGACCGTCGATGTCGAGCTCGAAGACCTCGGGCGCGTACTGCACACAGATGCCGTCACCGGTGCACAGATCCTGGTCGATCCACACCTCCAGGGGTTCGGCCGCCGCCGTCTGCTCGGTCACCGACATGGTCTCCCGCCGTTTCTGTCCCGGGACGTGCCTTTCTGAGGGCATTCCCGCCATTCGTACAACGATCGGACCCTCGTCCTCGGTCGCGATCGGATATCGACTCGCTCGACGATACATCTGGTCCGCTTTGGGCCGTGCGCGGTGGGTATCCCCTTAGCAGAGGGGAAGCACGCGAGGGCGAAGATCGGACACGCCCGTTCCATCTTTCTTGATCTAGGGGTTTACGGACCCCTGGTCCCAGGTAGGGTCTGGAAGCGTCCAGCTCCCCGGAGGAGGTGAGGACCGTGGCAGCCCACGATGACGACTACAACCGCAGCACCGGCAGGCCCGCTCGTGGTTCCGACGAGGCCGCTCAGGTCTCGTACCTTGAGCAGGAAATCGCCGTGCTGCGCCGCAAGCTCGCCGACTCGCCGCGCAATTCGAGAATCCTCGAAGAGCGGATCGTCGAGCTCCAGACCAACCTGGCCGGCGTGACCGCCCAGAACGAACGGCTCGCCTCCACCCTGCGCGAGGCCCGCGACCAGATCGTGGCCCTCAAGGAGGAAGTGGACCGGCTCGCCCAGCCCCCGGCCGGGTTCGGCACCTTCCTCGGCGCGAACGAGGACGGCACCGCCGACATCTTCACCGGCGGGCGCAAGCTCCGCGTCAACGCCAGCCCCAACGTCGTCCTCGACGAACTGCGGCGCGGCCAGGAAGTGATGCTCAACGAGGCCCTCAACATCGTGGACGCGATGGCCTTCGAGAGCATCGGCGAGATCGTCACCCTCAAGGAGGTCCTGGAGGACGGCGAGCGCGCCCTGGTCATCGGCCACACCGACGAGGAGCGCGTGGTGCGCCTCGCCGAACCGCTGCACGAGACCACCATCCGGGCGGGGGACGCCCTGCTGCTGGAGCCCCGCTCCGGCTACGTGTACGAGGTCGTGCCGAAGTCCGAGGTCGAGGAGCTGGTCCTCGAAGAGGTCCCGGACATCGACTACCGCCAGATCGGCGGCCTGAGCAACCAGATCGAGCTGATCCGCGACGCGGTCGAGCTGCCCTACCTGCACGCCGACCTGTTCAAGGAGTACGAGCTGCGCCCGCCCAAGGGCGTGCTGCTCTACGGCCCGCCGGGCTGCGGCAAGACGCTGATCGCCAAGGCGGTCGCCAACTCGCTGGCCAAGAAGGTCGCCGAGGTCACCGGCCGCCCCCAGGGCAAGAGCTACTTCCTCAACATCAAGGGCCCCGAGCTGCTCAACAAGTACGTGGGCGAGACCGAGCGGCAGATCCGCCTGGTCTTCCAGCGGGCCCGGGAGAAGGCGGGCGAGGGCACGCCCGTCATCGTCTTCTTCGATGAGATGGAGTCGCTGTTCCGCACCCGCGGTTCGGGCGTCAGCTCGGACGTGGAGAACACGATCGTCCCGCAGCTGCTCGCCGAGATCGACGGCGTGGAGGGCCTGGAGAACGTCATCGTCATCGGTGCCTCGAACCGCGAGGACATGATCGACCCGGCGATCCTGCGGCCCGGCCGCCTGGACGTCAAGATCAAGATCGAGCGCCCGGACGCCGAGGCGGCGAAGGACATCTTCTCCAAGTACCTCAAGGAGTCGCTGCCCTTCCACCCGGACGACCTCAAGGAGCACGATGGCTCCGTCGACGCCACCGTGGCCGCGATGATCCAGTCGGTCGTGGAGCGGATGTACTCGGAGACCGAGGACAACCGCTTCCTGGAGGTCACCTACGCCAACGGGGACAAGGAGGTCCTGTACTTCAAGGACTTCAACTCCGGCGCGATGATCCAGAACATCGTCGACCGCGCGAAGAAGATGGCCATCAAGGACTTCCTCGACCACGGTCAGCGCGGCCTGCGCGTCTCCCACCTGCTCGCCGCCTGCGTGGACGAGTTCAAGGAGAACGAGGACCTGCCGAACACCACCAACCCGGACGACTGGGCCCGCATCTCCGGCAAGAAGGGCGAGCGGATCGTCTTCATCCGCACGCTGGTCACCGGCAAGCAGGGCGCCGAGTCCGGCCGCTCGATCGACACCGTCGCCAACACGGGGCAGTACCTGTAACCGCACTGTCCTTCGATCCGCAGGACGAGGACCGTCACCTGGTCCCCGGGACAGCAAACGCACCCCCGTCCGGCTGTGGCGCCTCGCGGCCCCGCAGCCGGACGGCGCGTCTCGGGGCCCGGCCGTCGGTGCCGCGTTCTAGGCTCGACCCACCGTCCGCGGGCAGATCGCCGGCGCCGGTGTTGTTCAGCGGTACGTCAGCGTGTTCCGCCCGTGGGGGGCGGCGCACCGGGCAAGGAGGGCCGCATGACCGTACGGCGCGTGATGGGCATCGAGACCGAGTACGGGATCTCCGTGCCCGGGCACCCCAACGCCAACGCCATGCTCACCTCGTCCCAGATCGTCAACGCGTACGCGGCGGCGATGCACCGGGCTCGGCGGGCCCGCTGGGACTTCGAGGAGGAGAACCCGCTGCGCGACGCCCGGGGTTTCGACCTCGCGCGCGAGGTGGCGGACGCCAGCCAGCTGACCGACGAGGACATCGGCCTCGCGAACGTCATCCTCACCAACGGGGCCAGGTTCTACGTGGACCACGCGCACCCCGAGTACAGCTCGCCCGAGGTCACCAACCCGCGCGACGCCGTGCTGTGGGACAAGGCCGGCGAACGGATCATGGCGGCCGCCGCGCAGCGCGCGCTGGAGCTGCCCAACGGGCAGAACATCCACCTGTACAAGAACAACACCGACAACAAGGGCGCCTCCTACGGCACCCACGAGAACTACCTGATGAAGCGGGCGACGCCGTTCGCCGACATCGTCCGCCACCTCACCCCGTTCTTCGTCTCCCGCCAGGTGGTCACCGGCGCCGGCCGGGTCGGCATCGGCCAGGACGGCTCCGCCAACGGCTTCCAGATCAGCCAGCGGGCCGACTACTTCGAGGTCGAGGTCGGCCTGGAGACCACCCTCAAGCGGCCGATCATCAACACCCGGGACGAACCGCACGCCGACGCGGAGAAGTATCGCCGGCTGCACGTGATCATCGGGGACGCCAACCTCTCCGAGATCTCCACCTACCTCAAGCTGGGCACCACCTCGCTGGTCCTGGCGATGATCGAGGACTCCTTCATCGCCTCCGACCTCGCCGTCGACCAGCCGGTGCGCACCCTGCACCGGGTCTCCCACGACCCGTCCCTCAAGCAGCTGATCACCCTGCGCAACGGGCGCAAGCTCACCGCCGTCCAGCTCCAGCTGGAGTACTTCGAGCTGGCCCGCAAGTACGTCGAGGACCGCTTCGGCACCGACGCGGACGAGCAGACGGTGGACGTGCTGACCCGCTGGGAGGACGTCCTCGGCCGGCTGGAGCGCGACCCGATGTCGCTCTCCCGGCAGCTGGACTGGATCGCCAAGCGGGAGATCCTGGAGGGCTACCGCAGCCGGGACGCCCTGGAGTGGGACAACCCGCGGCTGCACCTGGTGGACCTCCAGTACAGCGACGTACGGCCCGAGAAGGGCCTCTACAACCGCCTGGTGGCCCGCGGCAGGTTCGACCGGCTGGTCACCGAGGAGGAGGTCGAGCGGGCCGTCGGCCAGCCGCCGGACGACACCCGGGCGTACTTCCGCGGGCGCTGCCTGGAGCAGTACGCGGAGCACGTCGCGGCGGCCTCCTGGGACTCGGTGATCTTCGACCTGCCCGGCCGTGACTCGCTGCAGCGGGTGCCCACCCTGGAGCCGCTGCGCGGCACCCGCAACCACGTCAAGGAGCTGCTGGACCGGTGCAGGACGGCCGAGGACCTGCTCCGGGTCCTCGCCGGCGGGTAACTTTTCGATCACCACGGGTGAACGTCCGCCGAATGGGAATCATCCGGGGTGGCAGCGGGTGTTGGACAGGAAGCGCCACCGGCAAACCGGGAGCGGTTGTCGCACCTTGTGTATAGGGTCGGTGCAGCAGCAGCGACCGAACCGTGCCAGACGAATCGAGCGGGGTGAGGGAAATGGCGAGCAAGGACACCGGCGGCGGCCAGCAGCGGGCGAACCGCTCCTCGGAGGAGATCGAGGAGCAGGTCGCGGAAACCCAGAATTCCGACGACCTCAAGGAGCGCCAGGAAAAGCTGAGCGACGACGTCGACGCGGTACTGGACGAAATCGACGAGGTCCTCGAGTCGAATGCCGAGGATTTCGTGCGTGGATTCGTCCAGAAGGGCGGGCAATAGCCCGTCACGGGCATTCCGGAATTCACGGTCGTGACCGTCGAAGGCGGTCGGGCGGTCCTGGCCGCCCGGCCGCCCGGCTCCGGCCCCTCTTCGCGTGGACGATGATCGTCGGGCGGGTAGGGTGCGGGCAGCGCGCGCTTCAAGCTACCTGGAAGGAATCGTGTGGAAGCCAACACTCGCGGCACCGGGCGTCTACCGGCTGCCTTCCTGACCCCGGGATCGTCCTCGTTCCTCGACTTCCTCGCCGAGCACAAGCCGGAGCTGATCCCCGGCCACCGGGGGCTGCCCGAGGGCGCGGTCGTCGAGGCCCCGCACGGGACGACGATCGTCGCCGCGGTCTTCGACGGCGGCGTGGTCATCGCCGGTGACCGCCGCGCCACCATGGGCAACGTGATCGCCCAGCGCGACATCGAGAAGGTCTTCCCGGCCGACGAGTACAGCGCGGTCGGCATCGCCGGCACCGCCGGCCTCGCGGTCGAGATGGTCCGGCTCTTCCAACTGGAGCTGGAGCACTACGAGAAGATCGAGGGTGCCACGCTCTCCCTGGAGGGCAAGGCCAACCGGCTCACCAGCATGATCCGCGGCAACCTCGGCATGGCGATGCAGGGCCTCGCGGTGGTGCCGATGTTCGCCGGCTACGACCTGGACCTCGGCCGCGGCCGGATCTTCAGCTACGACGTCACCGGCGGGCGCTCCGAGGAGCGCGGCTTCGCGGCCACCGGCTCCGGCTCGGTCTTCGCCCGCGGCTCCATGAAGAAGCTCTACCGGGACGACCTGACGGCCGAACAGGCCAGCACCCTGGTCGTCCAGGCGCTCTACGACGCGGCCGACGACGACTCCGCCACCGGCGGACCGGACCTCGCCCGCAAGATCTTCCCGATCGTCTCGCTGATCACCGAGGACGGCTTCCGCCGGCTCACCGAGCCGGAGGTCGCGCGGATCGCCGTCTCCATCACCGACCAGCGCCTCTCCCACCCCAACGGCCCGCAGGCCCCGCTGCTCTAGCCGCTACCTCACAGGAAGGGGACGACCGCCGGTGTCGACACCGTTCTACGTCTCGCCGCAGCAGGCCATGGCGGACCGCGCGGAGTACGCCCGCAAGGGCATCGCCCGCGGCCGCAGCGTGGTCGTGCTCACCTACGCCGACGGCATCGTCTTCGTCGCGGAGAACACCTCCAGAGCGCTGCACAAGGTCTCCGAGATCTACGACAAGATCGCCTTCGCGGCGGTCGGCCGCTACAACGAGTTCGAGAACCTGCGCATCGGCGGCGTCCGCTACGCCGACCTGCGCGGGTACTCCTACGACCGGGCCGACGTCACCGCCCGGGGCCTGGCCAACGTGTACGCCCAGACCCTCGGCACCATCTTCTCCTCGGTCGGCGAGAAGCCGTACGAGGTCGAGCTGATCGTGGCCGAGGTCGGCCGCACCACCGAAGAGGACCAGATCTACCGCCTCACCCCGGACGGTTCGATCGTCGACGAGAAGAACTACGTGGTGGTCGGCGGCAACGCCGACTCCATCGGCAACTACCTGGGCCAGCGCCACCGCGGCGGGATGGGCCTGAGCGAGGCGGTCCGGCTCGCCGTCGACTCGCTCGCCCGCGATGCCAACGGCGGCAGCCCGCGCACCCTGACCCCGGAACAGCTGGAGGTCGCGGTCCTCGACCGCCAGCGGTTCCAGCAGCGCAAGTTCAAGCGCATCCTGGGCGGCCAGCTCGGCCGGCTGCTCGACGGTGACCAGTCCGCGGCTGCGGACGACGAGGAGAAGCCGGCGGCCACGCCGCCGTCGGACGAGTAGTGCCTGCGGAGTCCCGTGCGGCGGCCGGACCGCCGCACGGGACTCCGATGCCCCTGCGGCGGCTCGCCGTCGTGGAGGCGGTTTCGGACAGCTCCGACAGAGAATGGAGTGCTCATGGACCGCCGGATTTTCGGGCTGGAGAACGAGTACGGGGTCACCTGCACGTTCCGCGGGCAGCGGCGGCTGTCGCCGGACGAGGTGGCGCGGTACCTGTTCCGCCGTGTCGTCTCCTGGGGCCGTAGCAGCAACGTGTTCCTGCGCAACGGCGCCCGCCTCTACCTCGACGTCGGCTCCCACCCCGAGTACGCCACCCCCGAGTGCGACGACGTCGTCGAACTGGTGACGCACGACAAGGCGGGCGAGCGCATCCTCGAAGGGCTCCTCGTGGACGCCGAGCGGCGGCTGCACGAGGAGGGCATCGCGGGGGACGTCTACCTCTTCAAGAACAACACCGACTCGGCCGGCAACTCCTACGGCTGCCACGAGAACTACCTGGTGGCGCGGCACGGCGAGTTCTCCCGGCTGGCCGACGTGCTGATCCCGTTCCTGGTGACCCGCCAACTGGTCTGCGGCGCGGGCAAGGTGCTGCAGACCCCGCGTGGCGCGGTGTACTGCGTCAGCCAGCGGGCCGAGCACATCTGGGAGGGCGTCAGCTCCGCCACCACGCGCTCGCGCCCGATCATCAACACCCGCGACGAGCCGCACGCCGACGCCGAGCGCTACCGCCGGCTGCATGTGATCGTCGGCGACTCCAACATGTCCGAGACCACGACCCTGCTCAAGGTGGGCGCCACCGATCTGGTGCTGCGGATGATCGAGGCCGGGGTGGTGATGCGCGACCTCACCCTGGAGAACCCGATCCGGGCGATCCGCGAGGTCAGCCACGACCTCACCGGCACCCACCAGGTGCGGCTCGCCAACGGACGGGAGGCCAGCGCGCTGGACATCCAGGAGGAGTACTACACCAAGGCGCTGGAGTTCGCCGACCGCAAGGGCATCAACACCGGCACCATCGCTCAGGTCCTCGACCTGTGGGGCCGCACGCTGGAGGCCGTCCGGACCGAGCGGCTGGACGGGGTGGCCACCGAGATCGACTGGATCATGAAGTACAAGCTCATCGAGCGCTACCGCGAGAAGCACCAGATGAGCATGTCCAATCCGCGGGTGGCCCAGATCGACCTCGCGTACCACGACATCCACCGCCGCCGCGGCCTGTTCTACCTGCTCCAGGGCAAGGGGCAGGCGCAGCGGGTGACCACCGACCTCAAGACCTTCGAGGCCAAGTCGATCCCGCCGCAGACCACCCGGGCCCGGCTGCGCGGGGACTTCATCCGCCGGGCGCAGGAGCAGCGCCGGGACTTCACGGTGGACTGGGTGCACCTGAAGCTGAACGACCAGGCGCAGCGCACGGTGCTGTGCAAGGACCCGTTCCGTTCGGTGGACGAGAGGGTGGAGAAGCTGATCGCGGGGATGTGATCCCGGGTCCGTGATCGTCGTGATCACGGCGCCGACCGGCCCCGGTGGTGTCTACCGGGGCCGGACACGCGTGGGGCATACGCTGTCCGTCGAGTCAGGAGAGCCGACTTCGACCGACAGTTAGGACCACCGTGCGCCGCACCGCCGGTTTGCTTCTCACCCTGCCCCTGCTGCTGGCGGTTGCGTGCAGCAGCTCCACCAAGGCGGCCGGGCCGGCGACGTCGTCGGCACCCAGCGCGGCCCCGACCGTGCCCACTCCGGTCAACGAGGCCTCGCCGATGCCCACGCTTTCGGGTGGTGGATTCGGGAGCAAGGCCACCATCACCATCCCCGAGGGCCCGCCCAGCGGCCAGTTCGTGGTGAACACCGTCAGCGAGGGCGACCGGGCGACGGTGAACAAGGGCGACTGGGTGACGGTCAACTACACCGCGAAGGACTGGACCACCGGCAAGGACCTGCCCAGCTCGTACGACTCGGGCGGGAAGCCGCAGCTGTACCAGGCGGGCAGCGGGCAGCTGGTGCCGGCCTTCGACCAGAGCGTGATCGACAAGAAGGTGGGCAGCCGGCTGCTGGTGGTGGCCCCGCCGGCGGCGGCCTTCGGGGACCAGGGCAGCAGCCAGCTGGGGGTGGGCAAGGGTGACACCGTGGTGTTCGTGCTCGACATCATGGAGAGCCTGCCGCAGGACGCCACGCTGAGCGGGAACATGACCCAGCCGCCGGCGAACCTGCCGCAGGTCAAGGACAACGGCAAAGCCCCGGTGACGATCACCGTGCCGGCCGGGCAGGCCCCGCCCACCGACCTCCAGCAGGCGGTGCTGATCAAGGGTGAGGGCAAGCAGGTCAAGACCGGGCAGACCCTGGTGGTCCAGTACACCGGGGTGCTCTGGAACAACGGCCAGCAGTTCGACGCGTCCTGGACGCACGGCGGCGCGCAGGCGGTGCAGATCGGCACCGGGAGCGTGATCGAGGGCTGGGACAAGGGGCTGGTCGGCCAGACCGTCGGCAGCCGGGTCGAGCTGGTGGTGCCGCCCGCGCTCGGGTACAAGGACCAGGCGCAGGGCTCGGTGCCGCCCAACTCGACGCTGGTCTTCGTGATCGACATTCTGGAAGCGGTCTAGGAAGACTCCCGGAGGATTCCGTACGCTTGGGCGGGCGCTCGCACACGGAGGCGCCCGCCCTCATCCTGAGCTGTCATACTGCCCACGCACTGTGGCAGGCGCCGCCGGCGCCCGGGTCCAGGGCGGACGGTGCGGCGGCAGACCGGCGGTCACCACGCCGGCGGCACACCTCGAAATGATCTGTGGCGAGATGGATGGGGAGTCATGACTGAGAAAGCGCCGAACCCCGGCGGGCCCGGCACCGCGGCGAACGACGGCTCCGCGGGTGACCCGGCCGCCTCGCGGCCCGGCGGCCCGCTTCCGGGTGCCGGCGAGTCGATCGTCGTGCCGCCGTCGATCCTGAAGCAGCAGGCAGGCTGGTCGAACCCCGACGAGAGCCCGCGGGCCGCGGGCGGCACGAAGACCGGCGAGGCGCCGCAGATCTTCGCGTCCAACGTGCGCAAGTCCGACAGCTCGGAGGCGGGGTACGACGAGAACCCGCCCGGCGTGGGCAAGCTGGGCGTCATCCTCGGCAGCGTGCTGGCCTTCCTGCTGGTGGGCAGCGCCGTGACGCTCTACATGGTGAACAAGGACGACTCGAAGTCGGACGCCAAGCCGGAGGCCGCCAAGACCGCCCCGGCCAAGCCGACCGCCGATCCGGTGCCGCCGATCAAGGACACCGCCAAGGTGCTGCCGACGATCGTCGGCGACTTCGGGAAGAAGGCCGACATCCAGGTGCCGTCCGAGCAGGCCGACGGCTCCTTCGTTGTCAAGGTGCTGTCCGAGGGCAGCGGCCCGAAGGTCGACAAGGGCTCCTGGACCTCGGTGGACTACACCGCCAAGAACTGGAACACCGGCAAGGACATCCCGAGCTCCTTCGACAAGGACCAGAAGCAGTCGATCTTCCAGGCCGGCTCGGACGCGCTGATTCCGGCGCTGGACCAGGCGGTGCTCGGCAAGAAGGCCGGCAGCCGGATCCTCGTGGTGGCCCCGCCGGCCGCCGCGTTCGGCTCCGAGGGCAAGCCGGGCATGTCGATCGGGCCCAAGGACAACCTGATCTTCGTGATCGACATCCGCAACGCCAACGCGCCCGACACCGTGGTGAACGGGACCGTCACCCCGCCGCCCGCGGGCTTCCCGCAGGTCAAGGACAACGGCAAGAAGCCGGCCGAGATCACCCCGGTGGCCGGCGCCGCCGACCCGACCGAGCTGAAGACCCACGTCCTGATCAAGGGCACAGGGCCGGCCGTGGAGAAGGGCGAGAAGGTCGTCGTCCAGTACACCGGCGCGCTGTTCAAGGACGGCAAGGTGTTCGACTCCTCGCTGAGCAAGGGCCAGGCATTCAGCTTCCCGGTCGGCGGCGGCCAGGTCATCCAGGGCTGGGACCAGGGGCTGGTCGGCCAGACCGTCGGCAGCCGGGTCGAGCTGGTGATCCCGGCCGCACTGGCCTACGCCGACAAGCCGCCGTCCGCCGACATCCCGCCGAACTCGGCACTGGTGTTCGTGGTGGACATCCTGGACGCCGGTCAAGGCTGATCCACTTTCGGGTGACAATGGTGTGCGTGTGACCTTCGGGCCCGGCCGCGTGGCCGAGCCCGTACGGGCGGCGGGCGCCCGTACCGTGGTCCGCCGCCCTTACTGTTGAGGGGCGGACCGGGGTGCGGGCGCCCGCCGCTTGGTCATGGATGCAAGCAACCGTGAGAAGAGGGACTGTGAACCTCAACGAGAAGCCTGAGATCGACTTCCCGGGTGGCGAGGCTCCGAAGGAGCTTCAGATCCGCGACATCGTCGTGGGTGACGGCGCCGAGGCCAAGCCGGGCCACATGGTCAAGGTGCGCTACGTCGGCGTGACCTTCGAGACCGGCGAGGAGTTCGACGCCAGCTGGAACCGGAGCCCCAACGAGTTCCAGTTCCCGTTGGGCGCCGGCCGTGTCATCAAGGGCTGGGACCAGGGCGTCGCCGGCATGAAGGTCGGCGGCCGCCGCGAGCTGGTCATCCCGTCGCATCTGGCGTACGGCGCGCAGTCGCCGTCGCCGCTCATCCCGCCGCACTCGACCCTGATCTTCGTGGTCGACCTGCTGGCCGTCTGAGCCGCTTCGGGGCCGTCCTGGCCGGGGCCGCACCTCTGCGCGAGGTGCGGCCCCCGCACGTTTCGAGGACGCGGCTTTTGCAGCGTGTACCGCTACCGGTACGGTCGGTCCCGCCGGGTGACGATCGCCCGGCGGCGCACCTCCCCCAGCCTCCGGCCGGGGGCACCCCCCAGCGCACATGCGCGGCACACCGGAAGGGTCAGCGATGGCGATCGCCAAGGCAGAGCGGCTGATGAATCTCGCCCTGTGCCTGATGAACACCAGACGTCCGCTCTCCAAGAAGGAGCTGCGGGAATCCATCGAGGCGTACCGCGAGGCCTGGCAGACCAGCAGCGAGGACGCCTTCAACCGGATGTTCGAGCGGGACAAGGACGACCTGCGCGAGCTCGGCCTGGTGATCGACGTCGACGAGAACGCCCTGGACGGCGAGCTCGGCTACCTGGCCCGCGCCGACCGCAACCGGCTGCCCGAGATCGCGCTGGACGCCGAGGAGGCGGCGGCGCTTACCCTGGCCGCCCGGGTCTGGCAGCAGGCCAAGATGTCCGGCGCCGCCAGCGGTGCGCTGCAGAAGCTGCGGGCCGCCGGGGTGCCGTTCGCCGAGGCCGAGGGCCGTACCGCCCTGGAACCGCGCATCCCCGCCCGGGAGGCCGCGTTCGAGCCGCTGCTCACCGCCGCCCGGGACCGCCGCCCGGTCGCCTTCGAGTACCGCAAGGCCGGTGCCGCGGCCGTCGAGCAGCGCAGCGTCGAGCCGTGGGCGCTGGAGTGCTGGCGCGGGCACTGGTACCTGGCCGGCTGGGACCGCGACCGCGGGGACGCCCGGGTGTTCCGGCTCAGCCGCATCACCGGCAAGGTGCGCGCGAAGAGCGGGGCGTTCCTGGGCACCGTCCCGGAGCACGTGGACGTGCGCGCGACCGTCGCCAAGTTCGCCGGCGAGGGCGCCACCGCCACCGCCACCGTCCGGGTCCGCCGCGGGGCCGGGTTCCCGCTGCGCACCAAGGCGCTGGGCAGCGCGCGGGTCGACGAGACCTGGGACGAACTGGAGATCCCGTACGGCAACGGACTGGGCGCCGATCTGGCCGAGTTCGGACCGGACGTGGTGGTGCTCGGCCCCGAGGAGCTCCGGGCCGACGTGATCGACCGGCTCCGGGCCGTCGCCGGGCCGGCCGTTGTGACCGAAGGGGTGCAGGCGTGAGTAACGCGATCGACCAGACCCGGCGGATGCTCTCGCTGGTCACCTACCTGCGCGAGCGGCCCGGCGCCGAGGTCGCCGAGGTGGCCCGCGCCTTCGGGATCACCGAGCGCGTGCTGATCGGGGACCTCAACGTGCTGCCGATGTGCGGCACCAGCTTCCGCGGCGGCGACCTGCTCGACATCGACACCGACGGCGAGCGGATCTGGTGGCACAACGTCGACGACGTGGCCCAGCCGCTGCGGCTGGCCGCCGACGAGGCCACCGCGCTGCTGGTCGCCGCCCGGGCGGTGGCCGGTCTGCCCGGCCTGCGGGCCGGGGACCGGGAGGCGCTCACCCGGGCCGTCGCCAAGATCGAGAACGCGGCGGGGGAGAGCGCCGAGGGCAGCGCCCGCGTCGGGGTGACCTTCGAGGCCGAGAGCCACGTCTTCGCCGACATCGACCGCGCGCTGAGCGAGGGCCGCCGGCTCTGGCTGCGCTACTACTCGCACGGCCGCGGCGGCATGACCGAGCGTGAGGTCGACCCGATCCGGCTGCTCACCGAGGGCCACACCTACCTCGAAGCCTGGTGCCGCACCTCCGAGGACCACCGGATGTTCCGGCTCGACCGGGTCGCCGAGATCCGGGTGCTGGACGTGCCCGCCGACCCGCCCCGGCGGGAGCCCCGCGACCTGTCCGGCGGGCTGGTCAACCCCTCCGCGGACGACCCCGAGGTGGTCGTCGAGGTGTCCTCCGGCGGGCGCTGGGTGGCCGAGTACTACACCCACGACCGGGCCGAGGAACTGCCGGACGGCGGGCTGCGGATCACCCTGCGCAGCGCCGACCCCTCGCAGCTGCGCCCGCTGGCGCTGCGGCTGGGCCGGGACGGCCGGATCGTCTCGCCACCGGAACTGGCCGAGCAGGCGCGCGCGGCGGCCCGGGAGGCGCTGGCCGCCTACGGGGAGGGGCGGGTCTGACCGGTGGAGCCCGGGACGAGATTCAAGGTGTACTGCTCGCAGTGCCGGGAGAAGGTGGAGCTCCCGGCCGAGGAGTTCCGCCTGACCCTCGGTCGCACGCCGGCCCAGGCGCACTACAGCTTCGGCTGCCCGCTGTGCGGGGCGGCGGTGCGCAAGCAGGCCGGGGAGAAGATCGTCGCGGCGCTCATCGGGGCCGGGGTGCGCACCATGCGACTCGTCCCGGCGGAGGGATAGCGCCCGTATAGGGTGTGGGCCATGTCCTGGATGCTCGTCGCCGCCGTCCTGCTCGCCACCGCGGGCCTGCTGGTCCTGGGGGTCCTCGCGATCCGGCTCTGGCTGGACGTGCGGGCGCTGGCCAAGGGCGTGGACGCGGCCTCGCGGGCGCTGGCCGACGCCGCCGGGGACCTCGCCGCGGCGGTGCCGGGGCGCTGAGGGCGCGGCTCCTCCGCCGTACGGGGGCTGCAGGACGGGTGTAGGGGCGCGTTACGCTCTCAGGTGGCTCCTGTAGTGCGAACCGGGGGCCGCTGTCCTGTTCGGGCGGCCGACGTCGGGGCGTCATCCGCAGCGGTTACCATCCGCGGCGGGCGGCCCGTCGGTGCCGCCATGACTGAAGGTGGTCGAGCATGCGCATCTCGATGACCGCGATCGTGGTGGTCGTGGTTTTCGCCATCGTGCTCTTCGGTGCCAAGCGGCTGCCCGATCTGGCGCGCTCGCTCGGCCAGTCGATGCGGATCCTGAAGAGCGAGACCAGGGCCATGCGCTCGGACGACGAGCCGGACGGGCCCGCGCGGGACGACGGCGGTGCGGCCACGAGCACGGTCAGGACCATCCAGACCGCCCCCGGGGCGTCCGCCACGGCCCGGCCGGTGGCCGAGCCTTCCGCCGAACGGCCCGCCGCCGACGGCGACCGGCCGCACTGAGCGCGGCGTACGTGACACACGCGACCACTGAGGCCCGTCGACCGGCGGGCCTCGACGCACGAGTTGAGGACCGGGGTTGAGCAAGCTCTCCAAGGCGTCGAAGGCGCCCAAGGATCCCGAGGGGCGGATGGCCCTCGCCGACCACCTGCGGGAACTGCGGAACCGCGTGGTCAAGTCGGTCCTGGCGATCGTGCTGATCACGATCGTCGCGGCGGTCTACCACAAGCAGATCGAGACCTTCCTGCTGAAGCCGCTTCCGCAGTGCACCCCGGAGACCTCCTGGCAGTACCACGGCAAGTGCGCCCAGGTCTCCAACATCGGTCTGACCGCCGGTTTCACCTGGATGCTCAAGGTGTCGCTGACGGCCGGTGTGGTCGCCACCGTGCCGATCTGGCTCTACCAGGTGTGGGCCTTCGTGGCGCCCGGTCTGCACCGGCACGAGAAGAAGTACGCGGTCATCTTCATGACCTGCGGTGCGCCGCTGTTCCTGGCCGGTGTGGGCTGCGCCATCCTGACGCTGCCGACGACGGTCGAGGTGCTGATCTCGTTCACCCCGAACGGCACCACGCCGATCCTGCCGCCCGAGGACTACTTCGACATCGCGACCCGGATGGTGCTGGTCTTCGGCCTGGCCTTCGAGTTCCCGCTGCTGCTCGTGATGATGAACATGGTCGGCATGGTCACCGGCAAGCGGCTGCTCGGCTGGTGGCGCGGGATGGTCATGGGCATCACGGTGTTCGCGGCCTTCGCCACGCCGAGCGCCGACCCGATCAGCATGCTCACGCTGGCCGCGCCGATCTGGGCGCTGTACTTCATCGCGGTGGCCATCGCGCTGCTCAACGACAAGCGGAAGCGGCGCAACAACCCGGACGCCGACCTGGACGACGAGGAGGCCTCCCACGTGGACCTCTCGGTGCAGCCGGTGGCGGGGGCGGAGGCCGTCGAGGCCTCGTCCGCGCCGGCGGCCAGTGCCCCGGTGCCGGCCGCCCGCCGGGAGCAGATGGACGACATCACCTGAGCCGTTGGTCGTGAGCCCCGGCCGGCCGTGTTTCTCGCGGCCGGCCGGGGCTTTTGTGCGGCTTGCTCCGGTTCGGGATTTCGGCGGGGCGGTCTTGGCAGCCACGATGGCATGTGACATATTACTGGCGTGCTCAAGACCCAGAGACCTCCCCTGGACGTCGTCGTGGTCGGCGCCGGAGTCGTCGGCGCCGCCTGCGCCTACTACGCCGCCCGTGCCGGGCTCGCCGTCGCCGTCGTCGACCGCGGGCCGGTGGCCGGTGGCACCACCGGCGCCGGCGAGGGCAACCTGCTGGTCTCCGACAAGGAGCCCGGGCCCGAACTCGACCTCGCCCTGCTGAGCACCCGGCTCTGGCGCGAGCTCGCCGACGACTTCGGCACCGTCATGGAGTACGAGCCCAAGGGTGGCGTGGTCGTCTCGTCCACCCGGGCCGGGCACGAGGCGCTGCGCGCCTTCGCCGCCCAGCAGGCCGCCGCCGGCGTCACCGCGGAGGAGATCCCCGCCGATCGCCTCCGGGAGCTGGAACCGCACCTCTCGCCCGACCTGGCCGGCGGCTTCCACTACCCGCAGGACGCCCAGGTGCAGCCCGCCCTCGCCGCCGCCCACCTGCTGCGCGAGGCCCGGCGACTGGGCGCGCAGCTGATCACCGGCGAGACCGTCCGGGCCGTCCGCAGGGGGTCGGACGGTGCCGTGCTCGGCGTCGAGACGGACCGGCGGCGGCTCGACGCGCCCGCCGTCGTCAACGCCGCCGGCACCTGGGGCGGGGAGCTGGCCGGGCTGGCCGGGGTGCACCTGCCGGTGATGCCCCGGCGCGGGTTCGTCCTGGTCACCGAGCCGCTGCCGCGGATCGTTCGGCACAAGGTCTACGCCGCCGACTACGTCGCCAACGTGGCCAGCGGCTCGGCCGGGCTGCAGACCTCCGCCGTGGTCGAGGGGACACCCGGCGGGCCGGTGCTGATCGGCGCCAGCCGGGAGCGGGTCGGCTTCGACCGCACCCTCTCCCACGAGGTGCTGCATCGGCTGGCCGCCCAGGCCGCCGAGCTGTTCCCGGTGCTCGCGGACGTCACCGTCATGCGCGTCTACCGGGGCTTCCGCCCGTACCTGCCGGACCACCTGCCGGCCATCGGCGCCGATCCCCGGGTGCCCGGGCTCTACCACGCCTGCGGGCACGAGGGCGCCGGCATCGGGCTCGCTCCGGCCACCGGGCTGCTGATCGCCGAGCAGCTGACCGGGAAGCAGCCGGAGCTGGACCTCGCGCCGTTCCGGGCCGACCGCTTCCCGGCTGCCTGACATCCGTACGTACCCTTCCCGGATTGGAGAAGCCACCGATGCGCCGCACCCCCGCCGAGCTGGTCGGGGCCGAGCCAGGCCCTGCCCACCACATCGAGTTCGACGGCCGCGCCGTCCCGGCGCTGCCCGGGCAGTCGATCGCCGCCGCGCTCTGGGCCGACGGCGTGCTCGCGTGGCGCACCACCCGGGTCGGCGGCCGGCCGCGCGGGGTGTTCTGCGGGATCGGCGCCTGCTTCGACTGCCTCGCCACCGTCAACGGACGCCCCAACCAGCGCACCTGCCTGCTCCCCGCCGAGCCCGGCACCACCGTCACCACCCAGGAGGGCCACGGCCGTGCCGACCTCGCCGTCTGACGCGTCGACGTACGACCTCGCGGTGATCGGGGCCGGCCCGGCCGGGCTCGCCGCCGCCGTCACCGCCGCCGACCTTGGCCTGCGCTGCGCCCTGCTCGACGCGGGTCGGCAGACCGGCGGGCAGTACTACCGCCACCCGGCGTCAGGCCTCGGAGCGGCCCGGCCGGACCGGCTGCACCACGGCTGGTCCGTCTACACCGGCCTCGCCGACCGGCTCGCCGCGCACCGGGAGGCCGGGCGGGTGGACTTCCTCGGCGGTCACCAGGTGTGGGCGCTGGAGCGCACCGGCGACGGCTACGCCGTGCACGTCACCCTCGGGCCGGAGGCCGCCGACCGGGCCACCGTGCCGGCCGCGGCCGTGCTGCTGGCGACCGGCGCGTACGAGCGGCAGCTGCCGTTCCCCGGCTGGACCCTGCCCGGGGTGGTCACCGCGGGCGGCGCCCAGGCCATGCTCAAGGCCGGGCTGGTGCTGCCCGGCCGGCGGATCGTGGTGGCCGGCAGCGGGCCGCTGCTGCTCGCGGCGGCGTCCTCGCTGGTCACCGCCGGGGCGGAGGTGCCGTCGGTGGTCGAGGCCACCGACTACCTCGGCTACGCGCGGCGCCCGGGCGTGCTGGCGGCCGTCCCCGGCAAGCTCGTGGAGGGCGCGGGGCACGGGAGTGCACTGCTGCGGCACCGCGTCCGGCTGCGCCGGCGCAGCGCCGTCGTCGAGGCGCACGGCACCGACCGGGTCAACGCCGTCACGGTGGCCAGGCTGGACGCCGACTGGCGGCCGGTGCCCGGCACCGAGCGCCGGATCGACTGCGACGCGCTCGCCGTGGGCCACGGCCTGCTGCCGCAGATCGAGCTGGCGACCGAGCTGGGCGCGGCCACCAGCACCGGCCCGGACGGCGCCGTCGCGCTGCAGGTCGACGCCCGGCTGCGGACCACCGTGCCCGGCCTCTGGTCGGCCGGTGAGACCAACGGCGTCGGCGGCGCCGACCTCGCGATCGCCGAGGGCGAGCTGGCCGCGCACGCGGTGGCCGACCTGGCCCCGCGGCCCGCGCTGCTGCGCCGCCGGGCGCGGCTGCGGGCCTTCGCCGAGCTGATGGCCGCCGCCCACCGGCCGGGCCCCGGCTGGACCGGCTGGTTGCGCCCGGACACCGACGTCTGCCGGTGCGAGGAGGTGCCGGTGGCGCGGATCCGGGAGGCCGTGGAGGAGCTGGGCGCGGGCGATCCGCGGACCGTCAAGCTGCTCACCCGCGCCGGGATGGGCTGGTGTCAGGGCCGGATGTGCGGTCCGGCCGTGGCCTGCTTGGCCGGCTCCGGTGAGCCCGGGCCGGACCGGCGCCCGTTCGCCTGCCCGGTGCCGCTGTCCCAGCTGGCGGCCGCCGAGGACTGAGGCTCCTCGCCGAACACGAGGGCCGGAGGCTCTTGTCTCCGGCCACCCTCTCTAATAAAATGTCACACCTCACCAAGGAGTCATCACCGTGTCCCACACCCCGCACGACAGCACCCGCCCCTGGCGCGGCATCATGGTCGCCACCACGATCCCGCTGCGCCCGGACCACTCGGTCGACTACGACGCCTACGCCGAGCACGTCCGCTGGCTGATCGAGTCCGGCTGCGACGGCGTCGTCCCCAACGGCTCGCTGGGCGAGTACCAGACGCTCACCGCCGAGGAGCGCGCCCGGATCGTCGAGGTCGCCGTCGAGGCCGCCGGTGACGGCTCCCGGGTCATGCCGGGCGTGGCCGCGTACGGCAGCGCCGAGTCCCGCCGCTGGGCCGAGCAGGCCGCCGAGGCGGGCGCGGGCTCCGTCCTGCTGCTGCCGCCGAACGCGTACCGGGCCGACCACGCCTCCGTCCGCGCGCACTACGCCGAGGTGGCCGCGGCCGGTCTGCCGATCGTCGCCTACAACAACCCGATCGACACCAAGGTCGACCTCGTCCCCGCGCTGCTCGCCGAACTGCACGCCGAGGGTTCGATCGTCGCGGTCAAGGAGTTCAGCGGCGACGTCCGCCGGGCGTACGAGATCGCCGAGCTGGCCCCCGGGCTGGACCTGCTGATCGGCGCCGACGACGTGCTGCTGGAGCTGGCGCTGGCCGGCGCGGTGGGCTGGATCGCCGGCTACCCGAACGCCCTGCCGGAGGCCTCGGTGGCGCTCTACAACGCCGCCGTCGCGCACGACCTGGAGACCGCGCTGCCGCTGTACAAGGCGCTGCACTCGCTGCTGCGCTGGGACTCGAAGACCGAGTTCGTCCAGGCCATCAAGCTCTCCATGGACATCGCCGGGCGCCCCGGCGGCCCCGTCCGCGCGCCGCGCCTGCCGCTGGCGCAGGACATCGAGGCGGCCGTCCGCGCGGCCACCGAGAAGGCGCTGGCCGAGGGCCTGGCGTAGGAGTTCCCCCGTCGTCACCCAGGCCGGCTGCGGGGGCAGTCGGCCCGGCCTCCACCCACCCCGTACCGTCGTTCCGACTTTCCGACCTTCCGACGGGAGCCGTCACCCATGCGCAGCCGTCACGTCTTCCACGCCGTCGACTCGCACACCGAGGGCATGCCGACCCGGGTCATCACCGGCGGGTTCGGTGTCATCCCCGGCGCCACCATGGCCGAGCGCCGGGTGCACTTCCAGCAGCACCTGGACCACTTCCGCACCCTGCTGATGTACGAGCCGCGTGGCCACGCCGCGATGAGCGGCGCCATCCTGCAGCCGCCGACCCGGCCGGACGCCGACTTCGGCGTGCTGTACATCGAGGTCTCCGGGCTGCTGCCGATGTGCGGGCACGGCACCATCGGTGTCGCGACCGTGCTGGTCGAGACCGGCATGGTGCCGGTCGTCGAGCCGGTCACCACGGTGCGGCTGGACACGCCCGCCGGGCTGGTGATCGCCGAGGTGCACGTCGAGGACGGCGCCGCCAAGGCGGTGACGATCCGCAACGTGGCCTCGTACTCGGTCGCGCTCGACCGCAAGATCGAGGTGCCCGGCTACGGCACCGTCGGCTACGACCTGGCGTACGGCGGCAACTTCTACGCGATCCTGCCGCTCGCCGAGTTCGGGCTGCCGTTCGAGCGCGAGCGCAAGCAGGAGATCCTGGACGCCGGGCTGGCCCTGATGGACGCCATCAACGCGAGCCCCGACCGTCCGGTGCACCCGGAGGACCCGTCCATCCACAGCTGTCACCACGTGCAGCTGCTCGCGCCCGGCTCGACCGCCGAGCACTCGCGGCACGCGATGGCCATCCACCCCGGCTGGTTCGACCGCTCGCCCTGCGGCACCGGCACCTCGGCGCGGATGGCGCAGCTGCACGCGCGCGGCGAACTGCCGCTCGGGCGGGACTTCCGCAACGACTCGTTCATCGGGACGACCTTCATCGGGCGGCTGGTCGAGGAGACCGAGGTGGCCGGGCACCCCGCCGTGGTGCCCACCGTCACCGGGCGGGCCTGGGTGACCGGAACCGCCCAGTACTTCCTCGACCCGAGCGACCCGTTCCCGGCCGGCTTCCTGCTGTGACCGGGCCTGCTGTGACCGGGCCCGCTCCGCTTGTGACCGGGCTCGCGCCGACCTCGGCCGAACCACCTTCGAAGGGCTGCCAGTTGTGACCATCACCTCGTACAACCCCGCCGACCCCGCGGACCTCGTCGTCGCCGTCGAGGAGCCCGGTGCCGAGGCCGTCCGCGCGGCCGTCGGGCGGGCCCGGGCCGCACAGCCCGGGTGGCTCGCCGCCGGTGCGGGCGCCCGGTCGGCGGCGCTCGGCCGGATCGCCGAGGCGGTCGAGGCCAACGCGGAGGAGCTGGCCGCGCTGATCGTGCGCGAGGTCGGCAAGCCGCACGCCGAGGCGCGCGGCGAGGTCGCCCGGACGGCGGCGATCTGGCGGTACTACGCGCAGGCGCCGTACGCGCCGTCCGGTGCGGTGCACGAGACCGCCGCCGGGCCTGGGCTGCTGCTCACCCGGCGCCGCCCGTACGGGGTGGCCGGACTCATCGCGCCGTGGAACTTCCCGCTGGCGATCCCGAGTTGGAAGGCAGCGCCGGCGCTGGCGGTCGGCAACACCGCGGTGCTCAAGCCGGCGCCCGAGGCCACGGCGTGCGCGCTGCGGCTGGCCGAGCTGGCGGGCCTGCCCGAGGACGTGTTCACCGTGCTGCCGGGCGGGGCCGAGGAGGGCGCGGCGCTGGTCGACACGGTGGACGTGGTGTCGTTCACCGGCTCGACCGGGGTCGGCCGGGTTGTCGTCCGCGCGGCCACCGGGCGCGGAGTGCCGGTGCAGGCCGAACTCGGCGGACTGAACGCCGCGTTGGTGCTGCCCGACGCCGACATCGAGCAGGCCGCCGGGCACATCGCCGCCGCGATCGCCGGGTACGCCGGGCAGAAGTGCACCGCCACCAGCCGGGTCATCGCGGTCGGCGCCGCCTACGAGCCGCTGCGCGACGCGCTGGTCAAGGCACTGGCGCTGGCCGACGACGCGGTCTGCGGGCCGGTCATCAACGCGGCCGCCCGCGACCGGCTCACGGACGCCGTCGCTTCGGCTGTCGGCGGTGGGGCGACCGTGCTCACCGGAGGGCGGGTGCCCGAGCGGGACGGCTGGTACGTCGAGCCGACCCTGCTCGGTGGCGTGCCGGCCGAACACCCCTTGGCGCGTGAGGAGTTCTTCGGGCCGATCGCCGTGCTGCACGCCGCGGCCGACCTGGACGAGGCGATCGCGCTCGCCAACGACACCCCGCACAGCCTGTCCACCTCGGTGCACAGCCGCAGCCTGGACGTCGCGCTCGCCGCCGCCGACCGGCTCGACGCGGGCATGATCCGGATCAACGCGCCGTCCAGCGGCGTCGACTTCCACCTCCCGTTCGGCGGCGCCAAGGGCGCGAGCCACGGCGAGCGCGAGCAGGGGCAGGCCGCGCTGGACTTCTACGCCGTCAGCCGCACGATCAGCGTGCTCCCCGGCGGGGGCGCGTGATGTTCGTCCGGACCGTCGACTACCACACGGCCGGCGAGCCGTTCCGGATCGTGGTGGACGGCGCGCCGGTCATCCCCGGGGACACCGTCGCCGAGCGGCGGGCCATCGCGCTCGGCGCGGGCGGCAGCGCGACCGCGCCCCGGCCGAGCGCACTGGACGACGTCCGGCAGCTGCTCAGCCGGGAGCCGCGCGGGCACGCCGGGATGTACGGCGGGTTCCCGGTGCCGCCGGACGACGACGAGGCGCACCTCGGGGTGCTGTTCTGGCACAAGGACGGCTACTCGACGGCCTGCGGGCACGGCACCATCGCGCTCGGCGCGTGGGCCGTCGACTCCGGGCTGGTCCCGGCCCCCGCGGACGGCGTGGCGCGGGTGCGGATCGACGTGCCGTCCGGGCGGGTCACCGCCCTGGTGCACCGGGCCGGCGGCCGGACCACCGGGGTGACCTTCCGCAACGTGCCCACCCGGATCAGCGCGCTCAAGCTGCTGGTGGCGACCTCGCGCGGGACGGTGGAGGTCGCGGTGGCGCACTCCGGCGCCTGCTACGCCTCGGTGCCGGCCGCCGCCCTCGGGCTGTCCGTCGAGCCGGCGAGGCTGCCCGAACTCACCGCCGTGGGGCGGGAGATCAGGGAGCTGCTGGCCGAGACCGCGCCGGAGGCGGTGGCGCATCCGTCCGACCCGCGGCTCTCGGGCGTCTACGGGGTCATCCTGTACGACGAACTCCCTTCGGAGAGAGGGGTGTTGAGCCAGCGGAACGTCACCGTCTTCGCCGACGGGCAGATCGACCGCTCGCCCTGCGGCTCCGGCACCTCCGCCCGGCTGGCGGTGCTCGCCGCCGAGGGGCGCCTCGCGCCGGGTGAGGAACTGCGGCACGAGTCCGTCATCGGGACGGTGTTCACCGGCCGCCTGCTGCCCGGCGGCGACCCGTTCGACGGCGGCGTCGTCACCGAGGTCACCGGCACCGCGCACCGCACCGGCGAGCACGGGTTCGTCCTGGAACCGGACGACGAGCTCGGGGCGGGGTTCCCGCTGTGAGTGCCGCCATGCAGCCCGGTGCGGCGGCTGAGCCGCTCCAGTACGCCGTGCCGGGCACGGGTGGGGTCGGGGTTCTCCAGGCCACCGCCGCGATCGAGCAGATGCTGCTCGGCGGGTTCGACCCGGAGGCGGCGCCGGCCCGCTCCGCGGTGCCCGTACCGGCCGGCGAGCTGCTGATGATGCCGGCCGCCGCCGGACCGTACGCGGGCGTCAAGATCGCCGGCGTCGCGCCGGCCAACCCCGCCCGCGGGCTGCCCCGCATCACCGGCAGCTACCTGCTGCTCGACGGGCCGACCCTCCAACCCGTCGCGCTGCTCGACGGCGCCGCGCTCACCGCGCTGCGCACGCCCGCCGTCACCGCCGTCGCCCTGCGACGGGTCGCCGTGCCGGAGGCCGCGCACCTGGTGCTGTTCGGCGCCGGGCCGCAGGCGTACGGGCACCTCGACGCGCTGCTCGCGATCCGTCCGCTGACCCGGCTCACCGTGGTGGCGCGCAGCGCCGGGCCGGCCGAGGCGCTGGCCGGGTACGCGCGGGAGCGCGGGCTGGCGGCGTCGGTGGGTGCGCCGGAGGCCGTCGCGGATGCGGACGTGGTGGTCTGCTGCACCACCGCGCGCACGCCGCTGTTCGACGGCGCGCTGGTGCCGGCGCACGCCGCCGTCGCGGCCGTCGGCTCGCACGAGCCGGACGCGCGGGAGGTGGACGAGATGCTGGTCGGGCGCGCCGAACTCTACGTCGAGGCAAGGGCGGTGGCGGCGCGCGAGGCCGGGGACCTGATCATGGCGGGCGTGGCCGGACGGCAGGTGTGGAACCTGGCCGAGCTGGTCCGCGGCGACGTCCTGGTGCCGGAGGGCCGGCCGCGCTTCTTCAAGAGCGTCGGCATGGCGTGGGAGGACCTGGCGGTCGCGGCGGAGGTGTACGAGACCGGCCGCTGAGGGCGGTTTCCTGGCGCGGCGGGGAGTGGGATCCCCGCCGCGCCGTCCTGACCAGCCTGGCGGGGCGGTTCCGGAGGGCGTAGCAGATCGTGTGCCGCCGGCCGTTGTCACGGCCGGCGGCCGCTGCCACCATGGGCTGCGGCATCGTCCTGATCGTCGACCGTTGCAAACTCGACGCAACGTGACATTGTACACTGGTGTTCTGCACCCACCCGGAGGAACACCATGGCCGAGCTCAAGTCCCGCACCCTGATCTCCGTGCAGGAGCGGCTTCGCGACCAGGTCGCCCACGCGCTCCGCGCCGCCCTGATCTCCGGCGAACTGCGCCCCGGCGTCGTCTACTCCGCGCCCGCCCTCGCCGCCGACTTCGGCGTCTCCGCCACCCCCGTCCGCGAGGCCATGCTCGACCTCGCGCGCGAGGGCCTGGTCGAGGCCGTCCGCAACAAGGGCTTCCGGGTCACCGAACTCACCGAGCGCGACCTCGACGACTACACCGAGATCCGCGCCCTCATCGAGGTCCCGACCGTCGGCCGGGTGACGCGGACGGCGACGAAGGAGCAGCTGGAGCGGCTGCGCCCGCAGGCCGAGGCGATCGTGGCCGCGGCGCGGAAGCACGACCTCATCGGGTACCTGGAGGCGGACCGGCAGTTCCACCTCGACCTGCTGGGCCTCGCCGGCAACGCACGGCTGGTGGATGTCGTGGGCGATCTGCGCAAGCGTTCGCGGCTGTACGGGCTCAACCGGCTCGACGAGCGCGGCGAGCTGGTGTCGTCGGCGGAGGAACACCTGGAACTGCTGGACCTGATGCTCTCCGGCGACGCCGAGGCGGCCGAGGCCTGCATGACGCGCCACCTGAGCCACGTCCGCTCGCTGTGGGCCAACGGCCAGGAGGCGGCGGCGGAGGAGGCCCGCCCGGCGCTGCGCCTGCGGGCACGGTAGGGCTGAACCACTCGTTCGGGTGGAGGCTGACCGACCCACAGGACGGCGAATACCGTGTGCACGCCGTCCACCACCTTGGGCAGTCCTTCACACTGCCGGAGTCGATCGGGGCGTCGGTGACGCCGGCGGTGGACGACGTGCTCGCCGCGAAGAAGTAGCTCAGGCCGCTGCAGGTACCGTCAGTCGGCCGTCGTGGACTTCGGCGATGTGGTCCACCGAGGCCAGGCGGGTGCGGTCGTGGGTGACCAGGACGGTGGCCGTTGACCGTTCGTGGGTCAGCGTGGTGATCAGGTCGAGGACGGCGGAACCCCGCTCGTGGTCCAAGGCGCTGGTGGGTTCGTCGATCAGGAGCACCTTCGGGTCGTTCATCAACGCCCGTGCGATGTTCACGCGTTGGCGCTGACCGCCGGACAGCTGGTGCGGGCGACGGCCGGCCTGGTCGCGGAGGCCGACGGCATCCAGCAGTTCCAGCGCCCGGGGGAGGGCACCGCGCGGGGAGCGGCCGTCGAGGTGGGCCATCACCTGGAGCTGCTCGACCGCCGAGAGGGACGGCAGCAGGTTGGCCTGCTGGAAGACAATGCCGATGCGGGTGCGGCGCAGCGCGGTCAGTTCGGCGCGGCCGAGGCCGGTGGTGTCCGTGCCGTCCACCACGACCCGGCCGGAGTCGGGGGTGATGAGGGTGGCGGCGACCGCCAGCAGGCTGGACTTGCCGGAGCCGGACGGGCCGACCACGGCCGTGACGGTGCCCTCGGGGACGGTCAGCGAGACGTCGTCGAGGGCCGTGAGCCGGCCGTCGCCGTCCGGGTAGGTGAGGGTGACGCGGTCGAGGGTCAGGGTCATCGGGCGCTCCCCAGGGCGGTCAGCGGGTCGACGGAGGTGATCCGGCGGATGGACAGGGCCGCGCCGACCGCGCCGAGGGCGATCATCACGGCGGCCGGGAACAGGACGGTCGGGGCGTCCAGGACGAACGGCACGGCGGAGCCGATCAGCGCGCCGAGGCCCAGGGCGACGGCGGTGCCGAGGGCGGTGCCGAGCACCAGCAGCAGGACGGCCTGGCCGAGCGCGTCCCGCAGCAGGTAGCGGGTGGAGGCGCCGAGAGCCTTGAGCACCGCGATGTCGCCGCTGCGCTGGATCGTCCAGACGGTGAAGAACGCGCCGATCACCAGGGCGGAGATGGCGAACAGGAAGCCGCGCATCAGCTGGAGCGAGCCGTTCTCGGAGGTGTAGGAGCCGATCGCGGCGAGCGCGTCGTCGCGGGTACGGGTCTCGGTGCCGTGGCGGGCGTCGGCCGCGCCGAGGTCGGCGCCGGTGGCGGTGGTCAGGGCGATGACGGTGGCGTGGCCGGCGCCGCCGGGGGCGAGCTGCTGCCAGTCGGCCAGGCTGGTCCAGATCACCGGGGTGTGGCTGTACGCGGCGTCGCCGTCGACGGCGGCGACCTGGAGGCGGTGGCCGGCCAGGGTGAACTCGGCGCCCGGGGTCAGGCCGCCGAGGTTCTCGGCGGCGGTCCTCGACAGCACCGCCCGGCCGGGGCCGATCCGCTCGCCCTGCGGCGCCAGCCCGGAGCCGTCCGGGACGCCGAACGCGGAGAGGGCGGCGGTGCGCTGCCCGGCGGCGGCCTTGGTGGTCGTGATGCCGAGCGGCTGGGCGGAGGTGACACCGGGCTCGCGCGACCAGGCCTGCCACTGCTCCGGGGTGAGCTGGGAGTCGGTGAAGGAGAGCTTCTGACCGTCGGCGGGGCGGGAGAAGACGAGATGGTCGGCGGGCAGGCCGGTGATCGCCGAGATGTTCTGCCGGCCGAGCCCGGCGGTCAGCCCGGACAGCAGGCCGACCAGCACGGTGATCAGCACGATGACGGTCCCCATCAGGGCGAACCGCCCCTTGGCGAACCCCAGATCCCTCCAGGCGACGAACACGACGGGCCTTTCTGCGCATGACGACTGTTCGCTGTACACCGTCGTGGAGAGAGGGGCCCGCGGGCATCGCACCCGGGATTGCATCCTCGGCATCGAAGGGCAGAAGCGGATTTCAACCTTTTGATTGATGCCGACACCCCGGCGCGGAACTTAGGCTGGCCGGATGGCGACCGAACGTTCCCGCACCACCCCCGTCGCCCGCGTCCTCCAGGTCTGCCTGCACCTGCTCGTGGCGGGCCTCCTCGTCCTCGCCGTCGCCCGCGCCGCCGCCGGCCGGGACGGCGACCCGGCGGCCGTCATCGCCGCCGCCACCGCGATGGCCGCCGTCTACGCGGCCGGGCCGAGGCTAGCCGCCGTCCGGCGGTCGCGCCGGGCGGCCGCGCTGTGGCTGGCGCTGCTCGGCCTCACGTGGGCGGGTGTGCTGGTCACCACCCAGGACGGGGTGTGGCTGGCCTTCCCGCTGTACTTCCTCGAACTGCACCTGCTCGGGCGCCGCGGCGGGCCGGTCGCCGTCGGGCTGACCGTAGCCGCGGCGATCGCCGCCTGGTCCTGGCACCAGCACACCTTCAGCCTGGCAGCCGCGATCGGACCCGCGCTCGGCGCGGCCGTCGCCACCGCGACCGTGCTCGGCTACCAGGCGCTCTACCGGGAGAGCGAGCAGCGCCGCCGGCTCATCGACGAGCTGACCGCCGCCCGTGCGGACCTGGCCGCCGCCCACCACACCGCCGGGGTCATGGCCGAACGCGAACGCCTCGCCCGGGAGATCCACGACACCCTCGCCCAGAGCCTCAGCAGCATCCAGCTGCTCCTGCGCGCCGCCCAGCGGGCCCTGCCCGAGCGCACCGAGGCCGCCGCCGGCTACGTCGAGCAGGCCCGGCAGGCCGCCCAGGACAACCTCGACGAGGCCCGGCGGTTCGTCCGCGCCCTCACCCCGCCCGCGCTGGACGGCGACCCGCTGCCCGTCGCGCTGGAGCGGCTGTGCGCGACCACGACTGCGCACAGCGACCTGCCCGTCCACCTGCACGTCTCCGGGGAACCGGTGCGGCTGCCGGTGCCGCAGGAGGTCGCGCTGCTGCGGATCGCGCAGTCGGCGCTCGGCAACACCGTCCGGCACGCCCGGGCCTCGAACGCCGAGGTGACGCTCAGCTACATGGAGGGTGAAGTGGCACTGGACGTGTTCGACGACGGGGCCGGGTTCGACCCGGCGGCGGTCGCCGGCCGCCCCGGCGGGGACGACGGCGGATTCGGGCTGCCGTCGATGCGGGCCCGGGCACGGGCGCTCGGCGGTACGTTCACGGTGGAGTCGGCGCCCGGCCGGGGGACCGCGCTCGCGGTGCTGCTGCCGGTGACGGAGGTGGGTGCATGATTCGGCTGCTGTTGGCGGACGACCACCCGGTCGTGCGGGCCGGGCTGCGGGCTGTCCTGGAGAGCGAAGCGGACTTCACGATCGTCGCGGAGGCGGCGACGGCCGAACGGGCCGTCGAGCTGGCGGGCGAGGGCGAGGTGGACGTCGTCCTGATGGACCTCCAGTTCGGGCCCGGCTCGGCCATGAACGGCGCCCAGGCGACCGCCGCGATCACCGCCCGGGCGGGCGCGCCGCGGGTGCTCGTCGTCACCACGTACGACACCGACGCCGACACCCTGCCCGCCCTGGAGGCGGGCGCCACCGGGTACCTGCTCAAGGACGCCCCGCCGGAGGACCTGGCCAGTGCCGTGCGCGCCGCCGCGGCGGGCCGCCCGGCGCTCGCACCGACCGTCGCGGACCGGCTGCTGGCACGGATGCGCACGCCTGCGGCGGCGCTCAGCGCGCGGGAGACGGAGGTGCTGGGGCTGGTCGCGGACGGGCTGACCAACCAGCAGGTCAGCCAGCGGCTGCACCTCAGCCAGGCCACGGTGAAGTCGCACCTGGTGCACATCTACACGAAGCTGGGGGTGGACTCGCGGACGGCGGCGGTGCGGGAGGCGCGGGGGCGGGGGCTGATCCGGTAGGGCGGCACAGGGTGGGGCCTCGCCGCCCGGGCGGCGTGCAGCTGTGCCCGTCCTGCGGGAGGCAGCCCGGCATCCTCGTTACCTGATCCCCTTGCCCTTGCGCTCAGCTCAGGAGGTCGGCCATCCAGGACTCGATCTCCTCGGCCGTCCTCGGGAGGGCGTCGGACATCAGGCGGGCGCCGTCGGAAGTGATCACGAGGTCGTCCTCGATGCGGATGCCCAGGCCTTGTAGCTCCAAGGGGAGGGTCTCGTCGTCGGGTTGGAGGTAGAGGCCGGGCTCGACGGTGAGGACCATACCCTCCTCCAGGGTGCCGTCGAGGTAGCGGTCGGCGCGGGCCTTGGCGCAGTCGTGGTAGTCGAGGCCGAGCATGTGGCCGCTGCCGCAGAGGGTGTAGCGGCGGTGGAGGCCGTTGTCCTCGGCGAGGGCCTGGTCGGCGGGGATGCGCAGCACGCCCCAGTCGGCGAGGCCTTCGGCGATGACCCGCATGGCGGCCTGGTGGAAGTCGCGGAAGCGGGCGCCGGGGCGCAGGGCGGCGATGCCGGCGGTCTGGGCGGCGAGGACGAGTTCGTAGGCCTGGCGCTGGACGGGTGAGAAGGTGCCGCCAAGCGGGAGGGTGCGGGTGATGTCGGCGGAGTAGAGGGTGTCGGTCTCGACGCCGGCGTCGAGGAGGAGCAGGGCGCCCGGGTCGAGGGCGCCGTCGTTGCGGATCCAGTGCAGGACGCAGGCGTGGGCGCCGGAGGCGGCGATGGTGGTGTAGCCGGTGCCGTTGCCCTCGGCGCGGGCGCGGAGGTCGAAGACGCCTTCGATCCAGCGTTCGCCGCGCGGGTGGCGCAGGGCGGCGGGGAGGGCGCGGACGACGTCCTCGAAGCCCAAAACGGTGTGGTCGACCGCGAGTTGGAGCTGGTCGATCTCCCAGGTGTCCTTGACGAGGCGCAACTCCGAGAGGACGGCCGCAAGTTCGCCATCCGCGAGAGGATCACGGCTTGGTCGGCCGGCGTCGACGAACGGGTCGACGCCGGCCAGCACCCGGGTGGGCGGCTGCGACCCCGTGAACAACTTGCCCAGGTCGTCGAGGTGTTCGGTGCGCAGGCCGGTGAGCTGTGCGGCCTCGGCGAGGTCGGGGCGGCGGCCGACCCAGAACTCGCCGTAGCGGCGGTCGCGGTAGAACTCGGCACCGTCGCGCGGGGAACGGGGGCGCAGGTAGAGCACCGGCTCGTGTCCCGCCGGGCCCGCCGGTTCGAGGACGAGGACGTGGTCGGCCTGGTCCTCGCCGGTGAGGCCGGTGAGCCAGGCGTACGCGCTGTGGGGCCGGAAACGGTGGTCCAGGTCGTTGCAGCGGACCTTGAGCCGGCCGGCCGGGACGACGAGCCGCTCGCCGGGGAAGGCGGCGGAGAGCCGGGCGCGGCGGCCGGGGAACCGGGAGTGACCGGGGACGCGCCGGTCGGCGGGGAGCGGGCTCGCGGCCCACCGAGTGCCCATGAAGGCGTCCAGCGCGGGCGAGACGGGGAGGTCGTGGCTCCCGGTGTCGAGGTCTGCCTGACGGAAGGTCACCGGTGAACTCCTATACGGGACAGGGGAGGTGTGGCCCGGACACAGCTCGGTAACGGGCAGCGCCGCCTCTTGTGGAGTGCAATTTCACATTACTATGTTACGGGTCACACCGCGGAGCGGCCAGACCTCGACGGTCCCCTCCCGGTCGACCCCGGACCAGCCCCGGGGCGGACGACGGGCCTTCACCGCAGGCCCCCCACACCGGAGTTGCAACATGACCAGGCGCACCCACGCCGCCCTCGCGGCGGCCCTCGCGGCGACCCTCACCCTCGGCCTCGGGGCCTGCAAGAACGACAAGAGCGACAGCGGCGGCGACACGGCGGCCGGCAGCACCAAGGCCCCCGGCGCGGCCTCGGGAACGGTCGTCGGCGGCACTCCGGTCAGGGGCGGCACCCTCACCGTGCTCTCCAACCAGGACTTCGCCCACCTCGACCCGGCCCGCAACTGGACCATGCCGAACATGGACTTCGGCATCCGGCTGCTCTACCGCACCCTGGTCACCTTCAAGGCCGAACCGGGCGCCGCCGGCAGCGAGATCGTCCCCGACCTCGCCACCGACCTCGGCAGGTCCTCCGACGGCGGGAAGACCTGGACCTTCACCCTCAAGGACGGCGTCAAGTACGAGGACGGCACCCCGATCAAGGCCGCCGACATCAAGTACAACGTCGAGCGCTCCTTCGCTCCGGACCTCACCGGCGGCCCCGACTACGCCCAGCAGTACCTGGCCGGCGGCGAGAACTACAAGGGTCCGCTGAACGGCGAGCACCTGGCCAGCATCGAGACCCCGGACGACAAGACCGTCGTCTTCCACCTCAAGCGCCCGGTCGCCGAGTTCTCGTACACCGCGACCCTGCCGACCTTCTCGCCCGTGCCGCAGTCCCAGGACAAGGGCACCCAGTACGACCTGCGCCCGTTCTCCTCCGGCCCGTACCGGATCGAGACCTACGACCGTGGCAAGCAGCTGACGCTGGTCCGCAACACCAACTGGGACCAGGCCACCGACCCCGTCCGCAAGGCCTACCCGGACAGGATCGTGGTCACCCAGGGCCTCAAGGGCGGCCAGGTCGACGACCGGATCATCGCGAGCGAGGGCGCGGACGCCTCCGCGGTCGAGTGGATGGGCCTGCGCCCCGAGTCGATCCCCAAGGTGCTGCCCAAGCCGGACGTGAAGTCCCGGCTGATCGCCGAGCAGCAGGGCTGCACCGACATGCTCTACCCCAACACCTCCAAGGCGCCGTTCGACGACCCGAAGGTGCGCGAGGCACTGCTGTACGCGGTGGACCGGGAGGGCCAGGTCACCGCGAACGGCGGCCCGGCGATGGCCGACGTGGCCACCTCCTACCTGCCGCCCGCGCTGACCGGCGGCACCAAGCAGGACGCCATGAAGATCGCCCCGACGGGCGACCCGGAGAAGGCCAAGCAACTGCTCAAGGAGGCCGGCAAGAGCGACCTCAAGGTCTCGCTGACCGTCTCCTCCGGTGACAAGACCCGGGCCGAGGCACTCCAGCAGTCACTGGCCAAGGTCGGCATCCAGGTCACCATCACCACCGCCGATCCGTCGGTGTACTACGACACCATCGGCGACACCAAGAACGCGCCGGACCTCGCCATCCTCGGCTGGTGCCCGGACTACCCGTCGGGTGCCACCTTCCTGCCGATGGTCTTCGACGGCCGCACCATCAAGGAGAAGGGCAACCAGGGCAACGTCGAGCAGTTCCGCGACCAGGCCACCTCGGAGCGGATCGACCAGATCAACGCGATGGCCGACGTCGCCGAGGCCAACAAGGCGTGGCTCCAGCTCGACGGGGACCTGCTGAAGAAGGCGCCCACCGTGCCGATGCTCTGGCAGCGCCGCCCGCTGCTGGCCGGCACCAACGTGGCCGGGGCCTTCGGCCACCCGGTGTGGACCGGTCAGTGGGACTTCGCCACCATCGGTCTCAAGGACCCCTCCAAGAGCCAGGGCTGAGGGCCGTCCGATGAGTGCCACCACTGAGCCCGTCGCCGCGCCGGTCGCGGTGCCGGGCCCCGCGAAGGCCGCCGGCCGCGGGCCCTGGCGGCTGGTCTGGGACCAGCTGTGGGCCAGGGGCTCGGCCCGGTTCGGCCTGGTCACCGTCGCCCTCCTGGTCCTGCTGGCCGCACTGGCCGGCCCGTTGAGCGCGCTCGGCGGCTGGTCCCCCGAGGAGTTCGACAAGCGCGCGATCGATCCCTACCTCGGCGGCCTGCCGATCGGCGACTTCGGCGGAGTCGGCACCCGGCACTGGCTGGGCGTCGAACCCGCGACCGGGCGCGACCTGTTCGCCCGGGTCCTGCACGGCGGCCAGGTCTCGCTGCTGATCGCCTTCACCGCCACCGCGGTGGTCGTGGTCGCCGGCACCCTGACCGGGATCGCGGCCGGCTACTTCGGCGGCCGGACCGACGCCGTGCTCTCCCGGCTGATGGACCTCACCATGTCCTTCCCCTCCCTGATCTTCATGATCTCGATGATGTCGGTCGCCAAGGACGTCAACCGGATCCTGCTGATGACCCTGGTGATCGGCCTGTTCGGTTGGCCAGGCATCGCCCGCGTGGTCCGCGGCCAGACCCTCTCGCTCAAACACCGCGAGTACGTGGAGGCCGCCAAGGTCGGCGGTGCCCGCTCCTGGCGGATCCTCGCCCGCGAGATCCTGCCCAACGTCTCCGGCCCGATCATCGCCTACACCACGCTGCTCGTCCCCGGCATGATCGCCACCGAGGCCGCGCTCAGCTACCTCGGCGTGGGAGTGCGCCCGCCGACCCCCTCCTGGGGCCAGATGATCGCCGAGAGCATCAGCTTCTACGAGACCGACCCGACGTACTTCCTGATCCCGACGGCCTTCCTGTTCCTCGCCGTGCTCGCCTTCACCCTGCTCGGCGACGCGCTGCGCGACATCCTCGACCCCAAGGCGGGCCGGTCGTGATCCTCTACCTCGCCCGTCGGCTGCTCGGCGCCGTCGGCATCCTGCTCGCCATCTGCGCGATCACCTTCACCATCTTCTACCTGCTGCCCGCCGACCCGGCCGCGGCCGCCTGCGGCAAGACCTGCAGCCCCGAACGGGTCGCCGAGGTCAAGGCCGCGATGGGCCTGGACAGGCCGGTCTGGGCGCAGTTCGCCACCTACGTCACCGGCATCTTCGCCGGGCGCGACTACGGCAGCGGGCCCAGTGCCACCCACTGCGGATTCCCGTGCCTCGGCTACTCCTACGAGTACTCGCTGCCGGTCTGGGACCTGCTCACCGACCGTCTGCCGGTCTCCGTCTCGCTCGCCGTCGGCGCGGCCGTGCTCTGGCTGGTCCTCGGCCTCGGCGCGGGCGTGACGTCGGCGCTGCGCAAGGGCGGCGTCACCGACCGGACGCTGATGGTGCTCTCGGTCGGCGCCGCTTCGCTGCCGGTCTACTTCACCTCGATCATGCTGATCTGGGGCGTCGTCAGGACGGCCGGGCTGCTGCCCTACCCGGCGTACCACGAGTTCGCCGGGAACCCGGTCGAGTGGGCCTCCAACCTGCTGCTGCCGTGGACCGCCCTGGCCCTGCTGTACGCGGCCATGTACGCCCGGCAGAGCCGCAACTCGATGATCGAGGCGATGGCCGAGCCGTACATCCGCACCGCCCGGGCCAAGGGCCTGCCGGCCCGCACCGTCGCCGTCAAGCACGGGCTGCGCTCGGGGATGACGCCCATCCTCACCATCTTCGGCATGGACCTCGGCGGGCTGCTGGCCGGTGCCGTCATCACCGAGTCCATCTTCGGACTGCCCGGGGTCGGCCGGCTCTTCTACGACGCGCTGGTCCGCTCCGACCAGCCCGTCATCCTCGGTGTCACCCTGCTCGCGGCCACCTTCATCGTCGCCGCGAACCTGCTGGTCGATCTGCTCTACGCGTACGTCGACCCGAGAGTGAGGTACTGATGTCCCTGCTGGAGGTCGAGGACCTCAAGGTCCTTTTCGACACGCCCCGGGGCGCCGTCCGGGCGGTGGACGGCATCTCCTTCACCGTCGAGGCCGGGCGCACCCTCGGACTGGTCGGCGAGTCCGGCAGCGGGAAGTCCGTCACCTCGCTGGCCGTCATGGGGCTGCACCGCGACGCCGCCGTCACCGGCTCGATCCGGCTCGACGGGCGGGAGCTGGGCGGGCTCGGCGAGCGGGAACTGGGCGCCGTCCGGGGCCGCCGGATCGCGATGATCTTCCAGGATCCGCTGTCCAGCCTGCACCCCTTCTACACCGTCGGGGAGCAGATCGCCGAGCACTACCGGGTGCACTTCAGGGCCTCCCGAAGGGCCGGCCGGGAGCGCGCCGTCGAGATGCTCGCCGAGGTCGGCATCCCCGAACCGGCCCGCCGGGTCGACGAGTACCCGCACCAGTTCTCCGGCGGCATGCGCCAGCGCGTCATGATCGCCATGGCGCTCGCCTGCGAGCCCGACCTGCTGATCGCCGACGAGCCCACCACGGCCCTCGACGTCACCGTGCAGGCCCAGATCCTCGACCTGATCGCCCGGATCCAGCAGGACCGCGGCCTCGGCGTCGTGATGATCACCCACGACCTCGGCGTGGTCGCCCGGGTCGCGCACGAGGTACTGGTCATGTACGGCGGTCGGGCCGCCGAACAGGCCCCGGTGGACCGGCTGTTCGGCGCCCCCGCGCACCCGTACACCCGCGGCCTGCTCGACTCGCTGCCCCGCCTCGACGACACCGACGACGCTCCGCTGCGCGCCATCCCCGGCAGCCCGCCGTCGCTGATCGCCCCCGCCCCCGGCTGCTCCTTCGCGCCGCGCTGCGCCCGCACCACCGCCGCGACCGCCGAGGAACACGCCCGCTGCCTGGCCGAACGCCCCGAGCTCGACCCGCTCGCCCCCGGCCACCAGGCCGCCTGCCACCTGCCGCTGGTGCCGGAAGGAGCGCGACCGTGACCGACACCCTGCTCTCGGTACGGGACCTGGTGAAGACCTTCCCCGGCCGGCGCGAGCGCACCGGCCGGCCCGGCGCCCCGATCCGGGCCGTCGACGGGGTGAGCTTCGACGTCGGCCGGGGCGAGACGCTGGGCCTGGTCGGCGAGTCCGGCTGCGGCAAGTCCACCACCGGGCGCATGATCGTCCGGCTGCTGGACCCGACCTCGGGCACCGTCAGCTTCGACGGCACCGAGATCGGCGGGCTCTCCCAGGCCCAACTGCGCCCGCACCGGCGGCACTTGCAGATGGTGTTCCAGGACCCTTACTCCTCGCTCAACCCCCGGCAGACGGTGGCCCGGATCATCTCCGAGCCGCTGCTGGTCCAGGGGGCGGGCGCGGCCGAGGCGCGGAAGCGGGCGGGCGAGCTGATGGAGCTCGTCGGACTGATCCCCGAGCACCTGGACCGCTACCCGCACGAGTTCTCCGGCGGCCAGGCCCAGCGCATCGGCATCGCGCGCTCGCTGGCCACCGCGCCGAAGCTGGTGATCGCCGACGAGCCGGTGTCGGCGCTGGACGTGTCCATCCAGGCCCAAGTCGTCAACCTGATGGAGCAGTTGCAGCGGGAGCTGGGCCTGGCGTACGTCTTCATCGCGCACGACCTCTCGGTCGTCAAGCGGGTCTGCGACCGGGTCGCCGTGATGTACCTGGGCCGGATCGTCGAGATCGGCGACAAGGCCCAGGTGTACGGCAACCCCGCGCACCCGTACACCAAGGCGTTGCTGTCCGCGGTGCCGCTGCCCGACCCGGCGGCGGAGCGGGCGCGCGAACGGATCGTCCTGCTCGGCGACCCGCCGAGCCCGGCGAACCCGCCGTCCGGCTGCACCTTCCACCCGCGCTGCCCGAAGGCGCAGGAGCTCTGCCGGACCGAACGGCCGCTGCTGCGGATCGCCGGGCCGGGCGGCCGGGAGGCGGCCTGCCACTTCCCGGAGGCCTGAGCCTCCCCGATACCCCCGGTCGGACGCGGCGGGGAACCTCACGAGGGCCGCGTCCGACCGGGTTCCACCCCCATGACCGGTGAGCACGAGACTGCCCCGGGCCCCCTGCACGTCGGGGGCCCGGGGCCTTTCCCATGACGGTGTCAGGAGGCCGGGCCCACCCGGACGGTGGTGATCCGCCCGCCCTTGGACTCCCGGACGACCTCGATCCTGGTGTTGGTGTCCGGCACCTTCACCGAGAGCTGCGGAGTGGCCGGGTCGTTGTACACACCGGTGTGGTCGTTGAACACCGGGACGCCCGGCTCGGACGGGATCCGCACCGCGACGCCGCCCTTGTGCAGGGTGAACGGCGTGGTCGGCTTGAGCGAGAACGGCGCGTCGAAGGTCTGCGCCCGCCCGTTGACCAGGGTGCCGTCGGCGAAGCGGATCGGCGTCGGGTGCGCGTCGATCGGCAGGATCAGCCCGCCGCCGGGGTGGTCCTTGGTGTTGTTGTCGGCGTACGAGGTGTCCCAGAGCCAGATCAGGACGCCCTCCTGGTACGGGTAGTTGTCGACGACGTCGGCCTTGCCTGCGACGCCGCCGTACCCGAAGTTGTACGGGCCGGTCTTCAGGAACGCGCCATACCCGGTGTAGCGGCGGTTCTCCGCGAGGTACGCGCGCGGGTGCTGCTTGACGGCGCTGCGGCCCGTGATGATCGCGAACCCGGTGGGCGTCCAGCCGTTGGTGCCGTTCTCGGCGCCGTCGGAGAACAGCTCGGTGCCGCCGGCGGTGATCTTCACGGCGTCGACCAGGACGCCCTTGCCGTGGGTGTTGCCGTCCGAGGTGACGTGGAAGCGCAGCCGGACCTGCTGCCCCGTGTACCCGTCGAGCGGGATGTGCAGCTTCTTGTAGGTGCCGGAAGTGCCGCTCATGCCGGGGGTGTTGGCGCTGGTCCTGCCGATCGGCGCGCCGTCGATCGTGCCGCCGAGGGAGGTCCAGTGCTTGCCCTGGTCGGTGGAGGCCTCGACGGTGAGGAAGTCGTAGTCGAGTTCGGTGTCGTACCAGACGGCGGCGTCGAGCGCGGCCGGGCCGGTGGCGGTGCGCAGGTCGACGTCCCGGGCGAGGGAGTTGTCGAGGTTGTCGCCGGTGTCGCTCCACCACTGCTTGGCGCCCTCGTACGGGTCGGCGAGGTCGGTCGTGGTGGTCCCGTCCGGCAGGTGGACCAGGACGGCCTGCGCCTGGTCGGTGTTGTAACTGCTCACCCCGAGCGCGTGGCTGGAGCGGGTGGCGGCCTGCGCCTCGTCGTAGTTGAGCCAGCCGAACTGGAGCTTGCTCCAGGCGTCGAGGTCGCCGGGGTAGCCGCCGGTGGTGTTCGGGCCCTTCCCGAGGTACGAGCCGGAGGACATCAGCGACCAGAAGTTGACGCTGTTGTCGCCGCCCGTGGTGCTGTACAGGTCGGGCAGGCCGAGGTTGTGGCCGTACTCGTGGGCGAACAGGCCGACGCCGCTGTTCTCGCCGGCCTGGACGTAGTCGTAGACGTAGAGGCCGGTGTCGCCGACCGGCACGCCGCCGATCTTGTCGCCGTCCGGGCCGGTCTGCCCGGTGGCGTCGGGGAAGGCCCAACTGCGGTGCGCCCACAGGGCGTCGGAGCCCTGCGCGCCGCCGCCCCAGGTCTCGTCCACGCCCGCGTGGACGACGATGACGTTGTCGAGGTAGCCGTCGGGCTGGTTGAACTCGCCGGTCTTGGTGTGGTCGTAGCGGTCGTAGACGTCGTACTGGGCGAGCTGGGCCTTGATGTCGGCGACGCTGCGGCCCTTGGCGATCTCGCCGTCGTACCAGGCCTTGACGGCGTCCCGCACGAACTCCTGGGCCTGGGTCCAGGCGCCGGAGCCCTGCGGGCCCTTGTTGCTGCCGTAGCGGGCCTCGTTGTACGGGACGGTGACCCAGTCGCTGACGGCGCCTTCGATGTCGTACCGGCCGGAGGACTGGGTGCGGTAGTAGTTGCGCATCGACACGACGCCGGGCGTGTCGTCGAAGAACATCTTCTGGTAGTACTCGCGGTTGAAGTCCCGCTCCCACAGCGTGTGGTTGTCGTCCTTGCCGGGCTTCGGGATCAGGTCGTGCCGCGGGCCGGGGGTGCCGCCGTAGCGGGGAACGCCGTTGTAGAGGGTGGTGTTGTCCACCTCGTCGCCGAACTGGGCGAGGATCACGAAGACCTTGTCCGTGCGCTGGTGGGCCAGTTGGACGTAGTCGTTGCCGATCTTCACCTTGGCGGGGGCCCGGCGGTCGGGGGTCTTCGCGACCTCGCCCTTATTGAGCTGCTCCAGGGCCTTGGTGCGAAGCGCCTGGCGTTCGCGCTCCTGCGGGGCGAGCGGCGCGGGCGGGGCCTCGGCGCCGCTCGCCTCGGGGGCGCCCGCCCCGTCGCCCCGGTCGGCGACGGCGACGGTGACGGGGGGAGTGGGGGCGGCCTGGGCGGGGGTGCCCAGCAGGGCGGCCGCTATCGCGCTCGTGGTGAGCGCTGCCGCGAGGGCCGCGGACAGTCTGCGCAACTGACCGGTCCTTTCAGGGAGATGGGGGTTCTTCGGGGATCCTTCGGTGAGTCCTCCGGTGAAGCGCAGGTAATATTTCACATGTCACGGGTCACGTGGAAGGGGTCGCGCGCATGCGGAAGGGCGCCGCACACGCCGGTGCGACGCCCCTGGTTGACGGTCAGTCAGTGGATGTGGATCAGTCGGTCAAGCCCAAGGCCTCCCGGAGGAAGGCCAGTTCGGCCTGGGCCACCTGCTCGTTCACCCCGCCCGGGGTCATGTGGGTGACGCCCGGCAGCGGCAGGACGCGGTGCGGGCGGCCGGTCCGGGTGAGCGCCTGGGAGAGCAGGAGGGTGTGCGAGGGGTGGACGTTGTCGTCGGCCAGCCCGTGGACCAGCAGCAGCGGACGGGTCAGTGAGGGGGCGTCGTCGATCAGGCAGTCGCCCGCGTAGCCCTCCGGGTTGTCTTGTGGCAGGCCGAGGTAGCGCTCGGTGTACGCGGTGTCGTACTGCCGGAAGTCGGTGGGCGGGGCGCCCGCACTGCCGGCGTGGAAGACGTCCGGGCGGCGCAGCACGGCGAGCGCGGCGAAGTAGCCTCCGTACGACCAGCCGCGCACGCCGACCCGGCCCAGGTCGAGGTCGGGGTGGCGCTCGGCGAGCGCGTGCAGGGCGGTGACCTGGTCGTCCACCGCGACCCGGGAGAAGCGGCGGAAGATCGCCCGGGCGAAGTCGGGGGAGACGAACGGGGTGCCCCGGTTGTCCGTGGTGACCACGGCGAAGCCCTGGTCGGCCCACCACTGGCGGAGCTGCCAGCGGCGCGGCTCGCTCGCCACGGCCTGGAAGCCGGGCCCGCCGTAGACGTCCAGCAGGACGGGCAGCCGGCGGCCGGGGACGTGGTCACGCGGGTACACCACGGCGGTGGGCAGGCCGAGTTCGGTGACCCGGGCGAGCTGGGGCACCACCCGGTAGGGCAGGGCGGCGCTCAGGTCGGCGAGCGGCAGCTCACGGCCGTCGGCGAGGACGAGGCGGCGGCGGGTGCCGTCGGCGTCGGCGGAGGTGAGCAGCAGGGTGTCGGCGGCGGCGAGCGCGGAGTGCGTGCCGGGGCCGTCGCTGATCCGCACGGGTGCGCCGCCGTCCGGGTCGACCAGGTGGACGTGCTGGTCGGCCGGGTCGCCCTCGGTGGTCTCGCAGAGCAGCCGGCCGCGCAGCCGGCCGACCACCCGGCGGATCTGCAGGCCGGTCGTGTCCAGCGGCTTGCCGTCCAGGGCGAGGCCGCGGGCCTCGGGGGTGTCGTGGGCGGTGAGCAGACGGCCGTCGGTGAGGCGGGCCGGGGTGCCGGGCAGGTCGTCGACCCAGAACTCGTCGGTGGTGCGGGAGAGTTCGCGGGTCTCGCCGGTGGCCGGGTAGGCGCTCAGCAGCAGCACGTTCTGCTGGAGCCGGTCGGCGACGGTGAGCAGGATCTCGTCGTCCCCGGCCCAGGAGGCGGCGCAGACGTACGGGAACGCGGCGTCGTCCCAGCGCAGCCGGACGCGGGTGCGGTCGAGGCCGAGGACCCAGAGCTGGACGTCGGCGTTGGGGCCGCCGGCCTGCGGGTAGGCGAAGTCCTCGGCGGGTTCGCCGGGGCTGGCCGGGTCGGCGAAGTACCGCCGGGGCAGGGCGGATTCGTCCACCCGGGCGGCGAGCAGCGCGCCGCCGTCCGGGCGCCACCAGTGGCCACGGGAGCGGCCGAGCTCCTCGGCGGCGGCGAACTCGGCGACGCCCCAGCGGGCGCCGTCGGCGGGGGAGAGCGGCGCTTTGTCGGGGGTGACGTACAGGGCGTCGTCGCAGACGTAGGCGACGCGCCGGCCGGTGGCGTCCGGCCGGGGGTCGAACGCGGGCCCCGCGGTGGGCAGTTCGGTGCAGCTGCCGGTGGCGGTGTCCGCGCGGAAGAGCCGCCCGTCGAGGGTGAGGACGGCGACGGCGAGGTCGGCGGTGGCCGCGTACGTGCCGATGCCGGCGGCGACGAGCCGGGTGCGTTCGCGCAGCCGCCGCTCGACGGTGGGCAGGTCGTCGCGGTGGCCGGTGCGGCCGGGGACGAGCACAGCGGGGTCGGCGATCAGGCGCTCGTGGTCGGTGGCGGTGTCGAGCAGGTGGAGGCGGTCGACCGGATCCTCCGGACCGGTCGATCGGAGCAGCAGCAGCCGGGTGCCGTCCTCGCTGAGACCGGCCGCACGCGGAGCACCGTAGGTGAACCGGCCGGTACGGGCGCTGAGGGAGAGGAAGGGGTCGGTGATGGTCACGGCCCGATGGTGTCCGGGTGGTGCCTTGCCGGGATAGGGGTCCGTCATGTGAAATGTCACACAATACAAGCGCGAGGGAGAGTGCCGTGATCGAGGACCTGCGGACCGTCGAGCCCCCGGCGCCGCTGCCCGGGACGGAGGGGCTGTTCAGCGTGTCCGCGGACGCGGCGCACCTCAACCACGGCTCGTACGGCGCGGTGCCCGTCCCGGTCCAACGGGTGCAGGAGCGGCTGCGGACCGAGCACGAGCAGGATCCGGACGGCTTCTTCGCCGACCTGCCGGCCCGGGTCGGCGCCGCCCGCGTCCGGATCGCCGCCGAGCTGGGTACCGACCCGGAGCGCCTCGCGCTGGTCGCCAACGTCACCGAGGCGGTCGCGATCGTCCTGGACACCCTCCCGCTCGGGCCCGGCGACCGGATCCTGGTCACCGACCACGGCTACGGCGCGGTCACCAGGGCCGTCGCCCGGCGGGCCGCCGAGACCGGCGCCGAACTCCTCACCGTCCCGGTGCCGTTGGACGCCCCGGACGAATTCGCCGTACGGGACGCCGTGCTGGCCGCGGTCGACGACCGCACCCGGGTCGCCGTCCTCGACCAGATCACCTCGCCCACCGCCCGCCTGTTCGCCGCCCCCGACCTGCTCGCCGCCCTGCGCGGGCGCGGTGTGACCACCGTCGTGGACGGCGCCCACGCGCCCGGCATGCTGCCCGCGCCGGTCGACGAGCACGCCGACTTCTGGTTCGGCAACCTGCACAAGTGGGCCTTCGCCCCGCGCGCCACCGGCGTCCTGTCCGTCCGCCCGGAGTGGACGGACAGGGTGCGCCCGCTCGCGCTCTCCTGGGAGCACGACCGGGGCTACCCGGCGAACGTCGAGTGGCGCGGCACCTGCGACTACACGCCCTGGCTGGCCGCCCCCGCCGGGTTCGAGCTGCTGCGCGGACTCGGCACCGAGCAGGTCGCCGCGCACAACGCCCGGCTCGCCGCCTACGGCCGTCGGGTGCTCGCCGGACGCGCCGGCCTGGAGCCGCTCCCGGCCACGCCCGGGGTGTGGATGAGCACCGTCCGGCTGCCCGCCGGCCGGGGCGAGACCGAGGCGGACGTGCGGGCGGTGATGGCGCAGGTGTGGAAGCGCCTGGCCACCCGGATCGCCGTCCGCCCGTGGACCGGCGGCGGGGTCCTGCGGGTCAGCGCGCAGCTGTACAACCGGCCGCGGGAGTACGAGCGGCTGGCGGACGGCCTCGCGGAACTCCTGAAGGGCTGATCCCGGGCTACTCCGCGGCCGCCCGCAGTTCGGCGAGCAGCTGGTTCCGGTCGGCGAGCAGCCCGGTGAGGATCCGCCGCGCCGACCGGAGCAGGTCGGCGACGTCGCCGCCGGCCAGCGCGTACACCACCGTGCTGCCCTCCCGGGTGGCGGTGACGATGCCGGACCGGCGCAGGACCGCGAGCTGCTGGGACAGGCTGGAGGGCTCGACCTCCAGCTCGGCGAGCAGATCGCGCACCGGCGTCGGCCCGGCCTGGAGCAGCTCCAGGACCCGGATCCGGACGGGATGGCCGAGCATCCGGAAGAACTCGGCCTTGGCCTGGTACAGCGCTACCGCCACGAGGCCCCCCTTCGTTGGTGTCGGTCCGCTCAGATCTCCAGCGCGAGTTCGATGCGCTTGAGCTGGTGGCGGGCCATCGCGAGGTTGGAGCGGCTGCGGGTGAGCGCGAGGAAGAGGAAGAGGCCGCGCCCGGAGGGCGTGGTGATCGGCCGGACCAGGTGGTACTGGCTGGTGAGGCTGATCAGGATGTCCTCGATCTCGTTGTCGTGCAGGTTGAGCATCTCCATCGCGCATTTTGGCGCGGACCACGTCGGTGTTCCCGGCCGCTGCGACGTTGAGGTCGAGCTCGCCGCCGTCGCCGAGGCTGCCGAGCGCCATGCCGCTGCCGTAGTCGACCAGAGCGACGCCGATCGCGCCCTCGATCGTCATGGCCTCCTTGAGGGACGTCTCCAGGTTCGCCATCGTCGGTGTCCTCCCTTGAGTTGGTGGTGAGTTGGTGGCTGTGACGACGAAGGTACGGAGTCCGAGCGGGGATTCACCGGGGATGACCGGAGACGTTCGAAGCTGGCGACATCACGATCACTTGAAGACATTTGCAACTATGGATCTGAGAGAGAACTGATCCGGTGGCGCGAAAAAACGGTGCTATCGATGTCGGTCCTCCCGGGTAACCTCTCGCTGAGATGCGAGACCACACCAACCACACCCGGACGGCGATGAACACCCCCGATCCCGAGCCCCACGACGACCGGGAGCTCAGCCCCGCCGAGGCGTACGCGGCCAGCCGCCGCCGGGCCAGGGAGCAGGCCACCGCCTTCCACGGGTTCCAGCAGCTGTACGACTTCCCGTTGGACGACTTCCAGGTCCAGGCCTGCGAGGCGCTGGAGGCCGGCGAGGGCGTCCTGGTCGCCGCGCCCACCGGCTCCGGGAAGACCATCATCGGCGAGTTCGCCGTCCACCTGGCCCTGCAGTCCGGGCGCAAGTGCTTCTACACGACGCCGATCAAGGCGCTCTCCAACCAGAAGTACGGCGACCTGGTCAAGCGCTACGGCGCCGCCAAGGTCGGCCTGCTCACCGGCGACAACTCCGTCAACGGCGACGCCCCCGTGGTGGTCATGACCACCGAGGTGCTGCGCAACATGCTCTACGCGGGCTCCAGCACCCTCGACGGCCTCGGCTACGTGGTCATGGACGAGGTGCACTACCTCGCCGACCGCTTCCGCGGCGCCGTCTGGGAGGAGGTCATCATCCACCTCCCCGAATCGGTCACCCTCGTCTCGCTCTCCGCGACCGTCTCCAACGCCGAGGAGTTCGGCGACTGGCTGGACACCGTCCGCGGCGGCACCAGGGTGATCGTCTCCGAGCACCGGCCCGTCCCGCTCTGGCAGCACGTGATGGCCGGCAACCGGATGTACGACCTGTTCGCCAACCCCGACCGGGACGGCCGCCCCAAGGACAGCCTGCGCAACCCCGGCAAGGCGGTGAACCCGGAACTCGTCCGGCTCGCCCGCTCCGAACTCGACCGCAACCCGCGCGACCGGTTCGGGCGCGGCCGCGGCCGCAGCATGCCCAACGGCCGCCCCGGACGGGTCTGGACGCCGGGCCGGGTGGACGTCATCGACCGGCTCGACGCCGAGGGCCTGCTGCCCGCGATCACCTTCATCTTCAGCCGGGCCGGCTGCGAGGCCGCCGTCCAGCAGTGCCTCAGCTCCGGCCTGCGGCTCAACAAGGACTCCGAGCGCGCCCAGGTCCGCGCCATTGTCGAGGAGCGCTGCGCCGACATCCCCGACGAGGACCTGCACGTCCTCGGCTACTTCGAGTGGCTGGACGGGCTGGAGCGCGGCATAGCCGCCCACCACGCCGGGATGCTGCCGCGGTTCAAGGAGGTCGTCGAGGAGCTGTTCGTGAAGGGCCTGGTCAAGGCCGTCTTCGCGACCGAGACCCTGGCGCTCGGCATCAACATGCCCGCCCGCTCGGTGGTCATGGAGAAGCTGGTCAAGTGGAACGGTGAGACCCACGCCGACATCACCCCCGGCGAGTACACCCAGCTCACCGGCCGGGCAGGGCGGCGCGGCATCGACGTCGAGGGCCACGCCGTGGTGCTCTGGCAGCGCGGCCTCGACCCGGAGGCGCTGGCCGGCCTGGCCGGCACCCGCACCTACCCGCTCAAGTCCTCGTTCCGGCCGTCCTACAACATGGCCGTCAACCTGGTCTCCCAGTTCGGCCGGCACCGCTCGCGCGAACTGCTGGAGACCTCCTTCGCCCAGTTCCAGGCGGACCGCTCGGTCGTCGGCATCGCCCGCCAGGTCCAGCGCAACGAGGAGGGGCTGGACGGTTACCGCGCGTCGATGACCTGCCACCTCGGCGACTTCGACGAGTACATGGGCCTGCGCCGAGAACTCAAGGAGCGCGAGAACGAACTCGCCCGCGAGGGCAGCAGCCAGCGCCGCGCCGCCGCCATCGAATCCATCGAGCAGCTGAAGCCCGGAGACGTCATCCACGTCCCCACCGGCAAGTTCGCCGGCCTCGCCCTGGTCCTCGACCCCGGCCTGCCGCCGGTCAACCGCTCCGGCCGCGGCGGCCCGCGCCACCCCGACTTCCAGGACGGCCCGCGCCCGGTGGTGCTCACCGCCGAACGGCAGGTCAAGCGGCTCGCCATGATCGACTTCCCGCACCCGGTCGCCGCCATCGAGCGGGTGCGCATCCCGAAGTCCTTCAACCCGCGCAGCCCGCAGTCCCGCCGCGACCTCGCCTCCGCGCTGCGCACCAAGGCCGGCCACCTGGAGCCCGAGCGGTTCCGCCGCGGCCGCGCCGCCGCCGCGGACGACCCGGAGATCACCCGGCTGCGCGCCGACCTGCGCCGGCACCCCTGCCACGGCTGCGACGAGCGCGAGGACCACGCCCGCTGGGCCGAGCGCTACCACCGGCTGCACCGCGACACCGAGCTGCTGGAGCGCAGGATGCGCTCCCGCACGCACACCATCGCCCGCACCTTCGACCGGGTCTGCGCCCTGCTCACCGACCTCGGCTACCTGCAGGGCGACACCGTCACCGACGACGGCAAGCGGCTCGGCCGGCTCTACGGCGAGCTCGACCTGCTCGCCTCCGAGTGCATCCGCGAGGGCGTCTGGAACGGCCTCGCCGCCGCCGAACTCGCCGCCTGTGCCTCGGCGTTGGTGTACGAGGCCCGGCAGGCCGACGACGCCGCCGCGCCCCGGGTGCCGGAGGGCGCCGCGAAGGAGGCGCTCGGCCAGATGGTCCGGATCTGGGGCCACCTGGACGCCCTGGAGGAGCAGCACCGGATCAACACCGCCGAGGGCGTCGGCCAGCGCGAGCCCGACCTGGGCTTCGCCTGGGCCGCCTACCGCTGGGCGCTCGGCCACAACCTGGACCAGGTCCTGCGCGACGCCGACATGCCGGCCGGCGACTTCGTCCGCTGGACCAAGCAACTGATCGACGTGCTCGGCCAGATCCAGGACGCGGCCGGCGAGGACGTCGAGCTGCGCAGGACCGCCCGCAAGGCGGTCGACGGCCTGCGCCGCGGCATCATCGCCTACTCGTCGGTGGGCTGATCACGTACCGGAGGGCCCGCACGCGCAGCTTGGGTTCTAGGAGTCGTTGCAACACCCCAGTTCAGGGGATGCATTGGACTTCGAGATCCGCAAGGACCGGACGGCCCAGGGGCCTGTGAAGCTGCGCCGGGAACGGGAGGCATACTCCCGGCTCATGCAGCAGGGCTACACGAACACCGAGGCGTGCCGGATCGTCGGCATCGCCCGCCGGACCGGCCAGAAGTGGCGTCACGGCCGCGGAGCCGAGCAGCGGCAGAAGGCGGCACCACCGATTCGCATGGTGGTGCCGCCTTCCGGTGTCTCCCGGTATCTGAGCGAGGACGAGCGGATCCACATCGCCGACCGGCTGCGGGAGAAGGCCACCGTGCGGGCCATCGCCGCGGAGCTGGGCCGCAGTCCGTCCACCATCAGCCGGGAGATCCGCCGCAACCGCACCGAGGGCACTCGCGGGCAGTGGCACTACCGTCCGCACGCCGCCCAGGCCAGGGCGGACGCTCGCCGGCCCCGCCCCAAGGCCCGCAAGATCACCGAGAACCCCGAGCTGCACGCCGCCGTCCAGGCGATGCTGGACGAGCAGTGGAGCCCGGAGCAGATCTGCCACGCTCTACGTCGACAGTTCCCCGACCGGCCGGAGATGCACGTGGTCCACGAGACCGTCTACCAGGCGCTCTACGTCCAGGGCCGCGGCGAGCTGCGGCGCGAGCTCGCCGGTGCCCTGCGCTCAGGCCGGGCCCGCCGCAGGCCCCAGCGGCAGGCCAACTGCCGGCGTTCCCGCTTCACCGACCCGATGGTCATGATCAGCGAGCGCCCCGCCGAGGCCGAGGACCGGGCCGTCCCCGGCCACTGGGAGGGCGATCTGATCCTCGGCAAGGAGCACAAGTCCGCGATCGGCACCCTGGTCGAGCGTTCGACCCGCTACGTGATGCTGCTGCACCTGCCCGGCGACCACACCGCCGAGACCGTCCGCGACGCCCTAGTGGCCACCGCCCGGACACTCCCGGTCCAGCTGAAGCGGTCCCTGACCTGGGACCAGGGCAGCGAGATGGCCAGGCACGCGGAGTTCAGCCTGGCCACCGACATCCCGGTCTACTTCTGCGACCCGGCCAGTCCCTGGCAGCGCGGCTCCAACGAGAACACGAACGGCCTGCTGCGGCAGTACTTCCCCAAGGGCACCGACCTGTCGGTCCACACGCCCGAGCACCTGGCCGCCGTCGCCGACCAGCTCAACCGCCGCCCACGCAAAACGCTCGGCTGGGAAACCCCAGCCGAGCGTCTGGCTAAACTCCTCGCGGCCTAGACAACCGACCACGTGTTGCAACGACCACTAGAAACCGCCCAGAGGCGTGCGGGCCCTCCGGGCGTTGCTCAGCGGGCGGCCAGGGACTCCAGGACGCGGTCCAGGGAGGTGCCGAGGCCCCAGCGGGTGGAGAGTTCCTCCAGGGTCATCGGGTCCAGTGGCTCGTGCGGCAGCGTCGGGTCGAAGTCCGGCAGCGGCGCGTCGTCGGCGACGCGGACCACCTTCGGGGCGATGTCGAGGTAGGCCGCGCCCTCGACGATGTTGCGGCGGCGGGCCGGGGTGAGCTTCGAGCCGATGTCGAGGGCGGCGGCCCGGATGCCGGCGAGATCCCCGTACTCGTTGATCAGCTGGGCCGCGGTCTTCTCGCCGATGCCCTTCACCCCGGGCAGGCCGTCGGACGGGTCCCCGCGCAGGGCGGCCATGTCGGCGTACTGGGCGCCGCGCACGCCGTACTTCTCCAGCAGCAGCGCGTCGTCGGTGACCTGCAGGTTACCCATGCCCTTGACCGGGTAGAGCACGGTGATCCGGCGGGCATCGTCCACGAGTTGGAACAGGTCGCGGTCGCCGGTGACGATCTGGACCGGGCCGGTCGCCCGGGCGGTGAGGGTGCCGATCACGTCGTCCGCCTCGTAGCCGGGGGAGCCGACCCGGGCGATGCCGAGCGCGTCCAGCACCTGCTCGATCACCGGGACCTGCGGGGCGAGCGTGTCGGGCACGTCCTCCTCGCCGTCCTCGGCGGCCTCGGCGACCCGGTGGGTCTTGTACGAGGGCACCAGGTCCACCCGCCACTGCGGGCGCCAGTCGGCGTCCATACAGGCGACCAGCTGGTCGGGGCGGTGGTCGTGGACCAGCCGGGCGATGAAGTCCAGCAGGCCGCGGACGGCGTTGACCGGCTCGCCCTGCGGGGATCGCAGGGTGTCCGGCACGCCGAAGTAGGCCCGGAAGTACAGGCTGGCGGAGTCGAGCAGCATCAGTCGCGGTGCGGTCACGCCTCAGATCATGCCGTACCGGGGCGAGGGACCGCCGGTTCTCAGTGCTCGTGCGGGCCCGCGCGGTGCACCGGGCCGTGCGCGTCCGCACAGTGCTCGGCGGCCAGGTCGCCGCGGGCCGCGATCTGCAGCAGCGCGCCCGCCTCGTCCTCGCCGACGTGGTCCACCTGGAGCGTGCTGTGGGTGATCCCGTACTCGCCGGCCAGCCGGCGCTGGAGTTCGCGACGCACGGCGTGGCAGTCCCCGCCCGGGGTGACCAGGATGTGCGCGGACAGGGCCGGCTGGCCGGAGGTGATCTCCCAGATGTGCAGGTCGTGGATCTCCTCGACCAGCGGCTGGGTGACCAGCCGGTCGGCCACCTCGTCCGGGTCGATCCCGGCCGGGGCGGCCTCCAGGAAGATCCGCGCGGAGTCCCGGACCAGCCCGACGCCGGCCCTGAGCATCAGGGCGACGACGATTAGCGAGGCGATCGCGTCGGCCCGGACGAAGCCGGTGGTCAGCATCACGACACCGGCGACGGCGGTGGCGATGAACGCGTACAGGTCGGTGAGCACGTGCTGGAAGGCGCCCTCGACGTTCAGCGAGCTGCGGTTGGCCTTCGACATGCACCAGGCGGCCGCGAGGTTGACGACGATCCCGACCAGCGCGGTGACCAGCACCAGCGAGCCTGTGACCGCCGGCGGCTCGACCAGCCGGGTGATCGCCTCGTAGCCCAGCCAGGCGGACAGGACCAGCAGGGTCACGCCGTTGGCCTGCGCGGAGAGGATCTCGGCGCGCTTGAGCCCGTAGGTGTAGCCGCCGCGGGCAGGGCGGGCGGCGAGCCGCATCGCGACCAGCGCCAGGACGATCGACGCGGCGTCGGTGAGCATGTGTGCGGCGTCGGAGATCAGGGCCAGCGACTTCGCGGCGAAGCCGACCACGACCTCGCCGGCCATGAAGGCGACGATCAGGGCGAGCGCGCTGACCAGCCAGCGGCGGTCGGCGTCGGCGGCGACACCGTGCGAGTGGCCGCCGTGGCCGTGGGAGTGCCCGTTGCCACCGTGGGAGTGCCCATGGTCATGCGCATGATCATCGTGGTGGTGCTCGTGCCCGGCCATCGAAGTCCTCTCTGGACGCACGGGTGGGAAGGGGCGGGCGCTACGGCCCCGCACCCGAAGTGAACCGCAGATCGGACGAAGATCCAAAGGCTGCACTGGTGACCGTTGTCGTTGCCGTTGCGCGACCGTGCCGATGACCGGGTCCACCGGCGCTCCGCGGCCGGTCGCCGCTACCCCAGCGCCACGGCGTCCAGCTGCGCCGCCGTCGCCGCCCGCACGAGGGCCTGCATCACCCGCAGGTCGTCGCCCTGCTCCGGGTGCCACTGCACGCCCAGCGTGAAGCCCGGCCCCTCCACGGCCTCCACCGTCCCGTCCGGGGCGTGCGCGGAGACCCGCAGCCCCGCGCCGAGCCGGTCGACCGCCTGGTGGTGGAAGGTCGGCACGTCCAGTTCGCTCTCCGGCAGCAGACCGCCGAGGAGCGTCCCGGGCACCGGCCGCACCGGGTGGGTCCCGTACTTCCCGGGGGTGCCCCCGTGCACGTCCGCCGCGACGACGTCCGGCAGGTGCTGCACGAGCGTCCCGCCGCACACGACGTTGAGCACCTGCATGCCCCGGCAGATCCCCAGCAGCGGAATGCCGGCCGCGAGGGCGCCCCGCAGGAGCGCGGTCTCCCAGACGTCGCGCTCCGGCGAGTCGACCTCGGTGCGCGGGTGCGGGGCCGAGCCGTAGAAGGCGGGGTCGAGGTCGGGCCCGCCCGCGATGACGAGGGCGTCGAGCCGGGCGAGGACGTCGGGCGCGCGTTCGGGGGCGTCGGGCGGGAGGAGGACGGCGATGCCGCCGGAGTCCTGGACGTAGGCGGTGTACCGCTCGGGCACGAGTGCCGCCCGGCGGTCCTGCCAGTCGCCCCAACTCGCGTCCACCAGGTAGGTGCTGACGCCGATGAAAGGCCTGCGATCCATGGCGCGCATTCTCCTCCGGTGCCGCCTGATCCACCGTCAATCACGCATGTCGGCGCGCCACACGCGCCCGCCCTCTTCCGCGCCGCGAGTCGCAGGCCGTACGGTTCGCTGTGACCGCCTGATCTCGAAGAGTGATCGAGGAGAAGGGTTTCCGTCACCATGTCCGAGAACGCCGCCACCGCGGGTTCGTCGCCGCGGGCGCCGCTCACCCTGGACGAGCTGCGCACCATGGTCGACGCCGGCGAGGTGCACACCGTCGCGCTCGCCTTCACCGACATGCAGGGCCGCCTGCAGGGCAAGCGGTTCGCCGCCCGTTTCTTCCTCGACGAGGTCGTCGAGAACGGCGCCGAGGCCTGCGACTACCTCCTCGCGGTGGACGTCGATCTGAACACCGTGGACGGCTACGCCTTCTCGTCCTGGGCGACGGGCTACGGCGACTTCGCGATGCGCCCGGACCTCGGCACCCTCCGCCTGACGCCCTGGCAGCCGGGCACGGCCCAGGTGACGGCCGATCTGGCCAGGCACGGCGGCCACCCGGTGGACGCGGCGCCGCGGCAGCTGCTGCGCCGGCAGATCGCGCGGCTGGCGGAGTACGGGCTGGCCGCGGACATCGGTACGGAGCTGGAGTTCCTGGTGTTCCGGGATACCTACGAGCAGGCCTGGTTGAACGGCTACCGCGGCATGACTCCGGCGAACCTGTACAACGTCGACTACTCGATGCTGGGGACGGCCCGGGTGGAGCCGCTGCTGGCGCGCATCCGCAACGAGATGGCGGGCGCGGGCCTGACCGTGGAGTCGGCCAAGGGCGAGTGCAACCCGGGGCAGCACGAGATCGCGTTCCGCTACGCGGACGCGCTCACCACCTGCGACCAGCACAGCGTCTACAAGACGGGCGCGAAGGAGATCGCCGCCCAGCAGGGCTGCGCGCTGACCTTCATGGCCAAGTACGACGAGCGCGAGGGCAACAGCTGCCACATCCACCTGTCGCTGCGGGACGCGGTGGGTGCGCCGGCCTTCGCCGACCGGGACGGCCGGATGACCGACACGATGCGGCACTTCCTGGCGGGCCAGCTGGTGGCGCTGCGCGAGTTCTGCCTGCTGTACGCGCCGAACATCAACTCCTACAAAAGGTACCGCCCGGGCTCGTTCGCGCCGACGGCGGTCGCCTGGGGCCGGGACAACCGCACCTGCGCCTACCGCGTGGTGGGCCACGGGCCGGGCCTGCGCATGGAGAACCGAGTGCCGGGCGGTGACGTCAACCCCTACCTGGCGGTGGCGGGCATGATCGCGGCCGGTCTTTACGGCCTCCAGCAGAAGCTGGAGCTGCCCGCGCCGTGCCTGGGCAACGCGTACGCCGTCGAGGAGTACGCCCGGGTGCCCGGCTCGCTGCGGGAGGCGGCGAGCCTGTGGGCGGAGAGCGAGCTGGCCCGGGCGGCGTTCGGTGACGACGTGGTGGAGCACTACCTGAACATGGCCCGGGTCGAGCAGTCCGCGTACGACGGGGCCGTCACCGACTGGGAGCGCTACCGCTCCTTCGAACGGATGTGAGGCCGATGACCGAGAAGCACGCCGCGAAGGGCGACGCGGTCTGCCGCCGGCTGGTAGGCCGCACCGCCGTGATCACCGGCGCGGGCAGCGGCATCGGCCTGGCCGCCGCCCGCCGGCTCGCCTCCGAGGGCGCGAAGGTGGTGTGCGCGGATCTGGACGAGGAGGCCGGACGGGCGGCGGCGAAGGAGGTCGGCGGCCTGTTCGTGCACACCGACGTCACCGACCCGTACATGGTGGAGGCGCTGTTCGACGAGGCCTACGAGACGTACGGCAGCGTGGACGTGGCCTTCAACAACGCGGGCATCTCGCCGCCGGAGGACGACTCGATCCTGACCACCGGCCTGGAGGCGTGGCGCCGGGTGCAGGAGGTCAACCTGACCTCCGTCTACCTGTGTTGCAAGGCGGCGCTGCCGTACATGCGGCGGCACGGGCGCGGTTCGATCATCAACACGGCGAGTTTCGTGGCCCGGATGGGCGCGGCGACCTCGCAGATCTCGTACACCGCGTCGAAGGGCGGGGTGCTGGCGATGTCCCGCGAACTGGGCGTGCAGTTCGCCCGGGAGGGCATCCGGGTCAACGCGCTGTCACCGGGGCCGGTGGACACTCCGCTGCTGCGCGAGCTGTTCGCCAAGGACCCGGAGCGGGCCGCCCGCCGGCTGGTGCACATCCCGCTGGGGCGGTTCGCGCGGCCGGAGGAGATCGCCGCCGCGGTGGCGTTCCTGGCGAGCGACGACTCCTCGTTCATCACGGCGAGCGAGTTCCTGGTGGACGGCGGCATCGCCGGGGCCTACGTGACGCCGGTGTAGGCCGAGGCGTGCGCTGCTCGCCGCAAGGTGGGCTTCTCACCGTAATCTCATACGGAAGTACGGGAATTAGCGGTTGCTCTGATATCGCGTTTATCCGGCTGCCCTTAGATTCTCCGGTGTGAGCGAGCAGATTCCCGCCGGGTGGTACCCGGACCCGAAGGACACCGGCAGCGACCCGAGGCCGCAGCGCTGGTGGGACGGCAAGGGCTGGACGGCCAGCACCCGGCCCGCACCCTCGGACGCCCCGACGCCGGAGCCCCCGGCGGCCGCGGATCCGGGGCCGGCGGCGGCCGACGGGCCCGAGCCGGCGGCCGACGGGCCGAAGGTGCTGGAGGGCGAGGTGCTGGAGAGCGGGACGGTCCGCTACCCGGAGCCGCCGCCGTTCGGCGCCGCGTACGGCGCCGCCGTGCCGCCGCCGGCCAAGGCCCGGCGCAGGCCGTCCAAGCTGGTGATCGCGACCGCCCTGGCGGCGGTGCTGGGCCTCGGCGTCGGCTCCGGGGTCACGTACCTGGTGATGGACGGCCGCGACGGCGACCGCCCGCACCGCTCGGCCAAGCACCAGGCACCGCCGTGGGACGAGAACGGCCCGTGGAACGGCCTCCCCGGTCTCGGCGGCGACAACGGCGGCGACGGCAGCAACGGGGACGGCGGCAACGGGGACGGCGGCAACGGCGGCGGGAACGGAAAGAACAAGGGCAAGCGTGCCGGCAGCGCGATCGACCTGGTGAACCGGATCACCCTGCCCGTCCCGTCCGGCTGGGAGGGCAGCCACACCTCCGACGGCTTCGCGTCGATCAGCGTGGGCTCGTACACCTGCGCGGACGGCAAGGACAGCTGCACGCTCGGCGGCGTGATCACCGGCCGGATCGACGGCGGCGGCTCGGACGTCGCGGCGGCGGCCAAGGCCGACATCGACAAGGCGGCCAAGGAGGCCTACGGCGACGTCACCGGGCACCAGGAGCTGAAGTCCGAGGCGGTCAAGGTGGCCGGCAAGGACGGCTACCTGGTCCGCTGGAAGGTGGACGCGTCGAAGGGCAACAACGGCTACGTGCAGACCGTGGTCTTCCCGTCCTCCAACGGCAAGACGCTGGTCTCGGTGCACTTCGGCTTCGACATCGCCGACAAGGCGCCGGACCTCGGCCTGATGGACACCATCCTCAAGGGCATCGGCGACTACAAGGGCAAGCTGCCCCCGATCCCGCTCCCCGACACCGGCTCGGGCGGCACCACCACCACCTGAGCGGGGCGCTCCTCACGAAGACGGCGGCCCACCCGGAACCCCCGGGTGGGCCGCCGCCGTTCGCCCGCCGCCGTTTACGTGGGACGGGAAGTCCGGACGGGACGCCCGGACGGCAAGCACCGGGGCCGGACCGGACGGCGGTGTGCCGGTCCGGCCCGGCGCCCGGCGCTCAGGAGTCGCGTCGAACAGCCTCGACGCGACGGCGCCGGAGCACCATGCCGGCCCAGCCGACGCCGATCGCGGCGGCGCCGGCGAGCAGCAGCGGGCCGGTGGCCGAGGTGCCGACGGCCGCGGAGGCGGTCGGGACCATGACACCGGCGGGGGAGTCGGGGTCGCCGCCGTGGCCGTGGTGGGCGACCGTGGACTTCGGCGCGTCGGCCGCGATCTGCGCGTCGCTGGGCGCGGCCGGGGCCTGCGCGGAGACCGGCCCGGCACCCTTGGCGGAGACCGGCCCGGCACCCTTGGCGGAGGCTTGGCCGAAGTCGACGTCGGAGCAGCTGTAGAACGCCTCCGGGCTGTCGCTGCGCTGCCAGATCATGTACAGCAGCTGGCGGCCGGTGCGCTGCGGCAGGGTGCCGGAGTAGGTGTAGTACCCGTTGGGGGCGGTGCGGCCGACCTGTACCTGGGCGACCGGCGTCGGTTCGAGGTCGGACCACTTCAGCGGCTGCGTGGGGTCGTAGCCCTGCTTGGTGATGTAGACGGTCTGGATGCCGAGGTGCGGCGCGGTGGCACGGAACTTGAAGGTGAACGAGCCCGCGGTGACGGCGGTGGCAGGCCAGTCGGTGCGCGGCCAGTCCAGGGCCTGGTACTTGTCCCGGTTGGCCGAGCAGAGCTTGCCGTCCGGGATCAGCGCCCGGTGGTTGCCGTCGGCGTCGGCGATGTTGACCTCGTTCCAGTCGTAGAGCGGCTGGGTGCCGCTCGCCGCGACGAGGTCCTTGCAGACCTGGGAGACGGGGTGTTCCGGGCCTTCGGCGTAGCAGGCGGCGATCCGGCTGACGGGGTTGGTCATCGTGCCGTGGGCGTCGGCGGTGCCGGCGGTGGATGCGGCCACCGCGAGGAGCGCGGCGCCGACCACGCCGACGGACAGGGCACTTCGCTTGAGGGACATGGGGTGGGGACTCCTTGACCGTCGTTCCGGGCGGGTGTGGGGGAGCGGACACGCCTGCCCGCCCGGGGCCGTCGGCCCGGATCGCGGACCCCCAGCGAGCGTATGAGTGGTCTGGACCACATGGCAATAGACCTGCGCGGTCCGCCTCTTGACGGACTGTAGGTGATCGGAAAACGCAAAGGCCCGACGAGGCGCCGGAGTTAGGCGCGTCATCGGGCCCTCTTAAGGCGCTGGAAAGGTCAGAGGCTCAGGCCGTGGATCGTGTGGGCCTGGACGACCTTGCCCTCCACCCTGGCGTTGCCGCTGATCTCGTTGTGCACGGATCCCGCCGCCTGCTCGGGCCGCTTCTGGGCGAACTCGTCCAGAATCCCCTGGAGTCGGGTCGCAACCTGCGGGTCGCGAAGCGCCCGGCGCAGCCGGCGCTCCCATTCGGCCTGCGCGCCCCGGGCGGCGGACTCGTCGCCGTTCTCCGCCGCCTCGACGAGCTCCTCCCGCGTCTCCTCCAGCTCCTCCGCCACGTCCGCCTCGCGACCCCGGCCGAACAGGGCGGCGAACCGCGGCTTGACCTGCGACCAGGCCTCGTTGACCATCAGTCCGACCAGAGCGGACGCTCCCGACGCTGCCAGCTGCACGATCTCGGCTTCCATGCCGCTCCCTTGACGCTCCGTGGTGTCCGAACCACCGTAGGGCACCGGGGCCCGGCCGGTCAGAGAAAAGTCCTACCCTCACCCCGGTAGGTCGGAACGGTCCGGACGATCCGGTCGCCCTCGATCAGGTGCAGTTCGGCGAAGCGCTCGCACAGTTCGCCCGCCTTGGCGTGCCGGAACCAGACCCGGTCGCCGATCAGCAGGTCGTCCGCGGTGGCGCCGAGCAGCGGGGTCTGCACCTCGCCGGCGCCCTCCATCGGGTCGTAGCGCAGCCCTTCCGGCAGGTACGGCACCGGCGAGCGGTCCGGTCCGGCCGCGCCGGAGGCCGGGTAGCCTCCCCCGAGCACCGTCACCACGCCGACGCCGGGGCGGCGCACCACCGGCTGGCCGAACAGCGCGGCCGGACGGCCCCGGAACGCGCGGTAGTCGTCGAACAGCCGCGGCAGGTACAGCCCGGAGCCGGCCGCCACCTCGGTGACGGCCCGCTCGGCCGCGGTGGTCTCAACGCTGCCGGTGCCGCCGCCGTTGACGAACTCCAGCTCGGCCACCTGCCGAAGCCGCCGGACCACGGCCGCGCGCCGTTCGGCCAGTTCCGTCCGGGCCCTGGCCTGCATCAGCCGGATCAGCTGCGAGCGCACCGGCCGACCGGGCACCCGGTCGCCCACCCCGGCGACGTGCCCCTCGTACGCCATCAGGCCGACCACGCGGAAGCCCCGGCGCCGCTGGACGAGTTCGGCGAAGGCGCCGAGGTCCTCGGGCGTGCGCAGCGGGGAGCGGCGGGCGCCGACCCGGACGCGTCCGCCGAGCAGGTGCAGCGCGGTGTCCAGCTCCAGGCAGACCCGTACCTCGGCGTCGCCGGCGCGGGCCCGGTCGATCAGGTCGAGCTGCGCGGGGTCGTCGAGGACGACGGTGATCTCGCGGGCGAGCTCCGGGTCGGCGGTCAGCTCGGCGAAGCCGGCCCGGTCGGTGGAGGGGTAGGCCAGCAGGACGTCGCGCAGGCCGGTGCGGGCCAGCCAGAGCGACTCGTCGAGGGTGAAGCTCATCACCCCGGCGAAGCCGTCCGTCGCCAGCGCCCGTTCCAGCAGGGCCCGGCAGCGCACCGACTTGCTGGCCACCCGGATCGGCTTGCCGCCCGCCCGGCGGACCAGGTCGGCGGCGTTGGCGTCGAAGGCGGCGAGGTCGACGACGGCCACCGGCCCGTCCAGGTGCGCGGTGGCCCGGTCGTACCGGGCGCGGTCGGTGACCGGGGTGACGGCGGGGGCGGGTTCGAGCATCACCATGCGCGAAGGCTGTCACACCCGGCTACCCGTGGGTAGACCCCGCGTGCACGTATGTGGGGCCGGCGGTGTGCGGTGGCATAGGGTCGGCCGGGTGGACCGCAAAGACTTCTCCGACCCGGCGTTCGTCGGCAAGAGCATCCCCGACCCCGGCTTCGCCGGCGACGACGGCACCGCCGACCCGGCGCTGACCGCGGCGCTCGCCCGCTGGTCGCAGGACCGCGCGGCCGCGCCCGAGGTGCTGGCGGCGCTCACCCCGACCCGGCTGATGGTCCCGATCGTCGCCCTCCTCGGCGAGGTCGAGGTGGACGAGCACGGGCACAAGCACGACAAGACCAGCGACATGGCGGTGCCGGTGCTGGAGGCCCCGGACGGGCGCCGCGCGCTGCCGGCCTTCACCTCGCTGGAGGCGCTCGCCCGCTGGCGGGCCGACGCCCGCCCGGCGCCGGTGGCCGCCCCGCAGGCCGCGATGGTCGCCTACTCCGAGCAGGCCGACACCCTGCTGATCGACCCGGCCGGCCCGGTGCCGTACCAGCTGAGCGGTGCCCGGCTGCGCGCCCTCGCCGAGAACCGGCCGTACCTGCCGCCGGTGCACGACCCGGAGGTGCGCGAGGCGGTCCGGGCGCTGCTGGCGGCCGAGCCGCAGGTGGTGACCGGCCTGCTGGCGCCGTCGGAGGGTGCGGACGGGGTGCTCGCGGTGGTGTTCGACCCGGCGCTGGACCAGCCGGGCCTGCAGGCGGCGGCGCAGCGGGTCGGGCAGGCCGTGGCGGCGGATCCGGTGCTGCGGGTCCGGCTCGACCGGGGCCTGGACCTGGCGGTGCTGCCGGCGACCGCGCAGCTGCCCGGCGAGCCGCTGTACCGGCGCTGAGACGACGGAACGCCCCTCTCCCGGCCCGGGAGAGGGGCGTTCCGGCAAAAGAAGCCAGACGATCGGACGATCAGGCGTAGACCGGCCCGGTGAACTTCTCGCCCGGGCCCGCGCCCGGCGCGTCCGGGACGATGGAGGCCTCGCGGAAGGCCAGCTGGAGCGAACGCAGGCCGTCGCGCAGCGGGGCGGCGTGGAAGTTGCTGATCTCCGGCGCGCCGGCGGTGACCAGCCCGGCCAGCGCGGTGATCAGCTTGCGGGCCTCGTCGAGGTCCTTGTCCTTCTCGCCGCCCTCGGCCAGGCCGCACTTGACCGCGGCGGCGCTCATCAGGTGCACCGCGACGGTGGTGATCACCTCGACGGCCGGGACCTCGGCGATGTCCCGGGTCAGGTCGTCGAAGCCGATCGCGTCGTCGTCCGCGCCGGGGGTCTGGGTGGGCTCGCTGCTCAAGGGGGGCTCGTTCCGTCGTGCCGGTGTCCGTACCCCTGGAGCGTACAAGGGGGTGCGCGGAGGGGCGGAATAGCGTTCGACCCCCCGGCGCTGTATGCTTCGAGACTGACCGGCCGGGATTCCGTATGGGCTCCTGGCCAGCAAGTGGAGGCTCCACTCAGGAGGCCCGAGAGGGCAACCGCGAAAGTCTCCCACCTGATCGGCCTCGCGGTCGACGGGTCCGGTCCGCGACGGGCGCCACAGCGCCGAGTCGCCGCAGCGCCCCTGATCGGGCGCCGCCCCCGGTTATGTGGAGCCCCGCTTGTACCGAGCGGGGCTTTTTTCGTGTCGCGGTGCACGCGGTGTCGGCAGGTGCCGAGCAGCGCAGCACGAATGAAGCCCCGCCCAGTGGTCGAGTCCACTACGTGCGACCGCCGTCCGACGGCCGCATCGCAGAAGGTGCAACCGAGGAGGCCCCATCAGCACCGAGCCCCGCATCAACGACCGGATTCGCGTCCCGGAGGTGCGACTCGTCGGTCCCAGCGGCGAGCAGGTCGGCATCGTGCCGCTTGCCAAGGCGCTGGAGCTCGCGCAGGAGTACGACCTCGACCTGGTCGAGGTCGCGGCGACCGCCCGGCCGCCGGTGTGCAAGCTCATGGACTACGGCAAGTTCAAGTACGAGTCGGCCATGAAGGCCCGTGAGGCGCGCAAGAACCAGGCGCACACGGTCATCAAGGAGATGAAGCTCCGGCCGAAGATCGACCCGCACGACTACGACACCAAGAAGGGTCACGTCGTCCGGTTCCTCAAGCAGGGCGACAAGGTCAAGATCACGATCATGTTCCGCGGTCGTGAGCAGTCCCGCCCCGAGCTGGGCTTCCGTCTGCTGCAGCGGCTCGCCGACGACGTCCAGGAGCTGGGCTTCGTCGAGTCCTCGCCGAAGCAGGACGGCCGTAACATGATCATGGTTCTTGGCCCCCACAAGAAGAAGACCGAGGCGATGGCCGAGGCCCGCGCCGCAGCGGACGCCCGCAAGGCCGAGCGCCAGGGCCGGACCACCGGCTCCGACGCCGCCGAGGTGACCGAGGCGCAGGACGCTCCGGCCGAGGCGACGGCCGTCGAGGCCGACGCTCCGGTCGAGCAGCCGGCCGCCTCCCAGGGCGCCTGAGCCTTCACCGGCCAGGGCAGTCCGGGAGACCGGCCCCAGGGTGAACGGGCGTCCCGCCCGGTCACGCAGATCCATCCAGTTCACGCCCGCGTGGCGCAGGCCGCGCGGGCGCGGACAGGACCGACGAGGAGATACGGCGAAATGCCGAAGCAGAAGACGCACAGTGGCGCCAGCAAGCGCTTCAAGATCAGTGGCTCTGGCAAGGTGCTGCGCGAGCGCGCCGGCCGCCGCCACCTCCTGGAGCACAAGCCCTCGACGCTGACCCGCAAGCTGGCCGGGACGATCGAGATGGCCCCCGCTGACGCCAAGAAGATCAAGAAGCTTCTCGGCAAGTGATCGCCTTCCCGCCCGGCGTGAGCCGTGAGCGGGGCAGCTGATCCTTCCCGACCCATTCGAATGACGGACCACGTGAAGTAGTCCGTGGTCCAACCCAAGGAGTAATCAAGTGGCACGCGTCAAGCGGGCAGTCAACGCCCACAAGAAGCGCCGGGTCATCCTGGAGCGCGCCAGCGGCTACCGTGGCCAGCGTTCGCGCCTGTACCGCAAGGCCAAGGAGCAGGTCACCCACTCGCTGGTCTACAACTTCAACGACCGCAAGAAGCGCAAGGGCGACTTCCGTCAGCTGTGGATCCAGCGCATCAACGCTGCGGCCCGTGCCAACGGCATCACCTACAACCGCTTCGTGCAGGGCCTGAAGGCCGCCAGCGTCGAGATCGACCGCAAGATGCTGGCCGACCTGGCCGTCAACGACCCGGGCGCGTTCGCCTCGCTGGTCGAGGTCGCCCAGAAGGCGCTGCCGGCCGACGTCAACGCCCCCAAGGCTGCCGCCGACGCCGCCTGATCTCGCGATCAGCCGAGCTCTGACCGGACCCGCAGGCTCCCTGCGGGTCCGGTTCTGCGTTCACCCGTCCTCCAGCGCCCCAGAGAACGAGACCATGCCGAGCACCGACACCCCCCTGCTCACCTCCCTGCGCTCGCCGCGCGTCGTCGCGGCCCGCCGACTCGCCAAGCGGAACCAGCGCACCAAGGAGCGCCGCTTCCTGGCCGAGGGCCCGCAGGCCGTCCGGGAGGCCGTCGCCTTCGGCAGGCTGCCGGGCTCGGCCGAGCACGCCGTGGTCGAGGTGTACGTGACCCCGGAGGCCGCCGAGCGGCACGCCGGCATCGTCGACTCCGCGCTCGCCGAGGGCCTGCCGGTGCTCACCGCCACCGACGAGGTGATCGCCGGGATCTGCGACACGGTGACCCCGCAGGGCATCGTGGCGCTCTGCCGCTTCATCGACACCCCGTTCGCCGAGGTGCTCAGGGCCCGCCCGAAGCTGGTCGCGGTCCTCGCCCACGTCCGCGACCCCGGCAACGCCGGCACCGTGCTGCGCACCGCCGACGCGGCCGGCGCGGACGCCGTGGTGCTCACCGACGCCTCCGTGGACCTGTACAACCCGAAGGCCGTCCGGGCCTCCGTCGGCAGCCTGTTCCACGTGCCGGTCGCGGTCGGCGTGCCGGTCGAGGAGGCGGTGGGGCAACTGCGCGCGGCCGGGATCCGGGTGCTCGCCGCGGACGGCGCGGGCGAGCGGGACCTCGACCAGGAACTCGACGAGGGCACCCTCGGCGCGCCCGGAGCGTGGGTGTTCGGCAACGAGGCGTGGGGACTTCCGGAGGAGACCCGCGCGCTCACCGACGAGGTCGTGCGCGTCCCGATCCACGGGCACGCCGAGAGCCTCAACCTGGCCACGGCCGCCGCCGTCTGCCTGTACGCCTCGGCCAGGGCGCAGCGGTCGCCCGGCGGGTGTCGCTCGAACGGCTGAGTGCGCGTCGAGCGCCGCCCGAGAAGTCGGCTTCGCCACGCCGTGGGCCCTACTGCGGGGCGCACGGAGGCGCTAGGGTCTGCCTCGGTGGGGGGAACGGCACGGTGGGTAATCGGGGAGGGCACCCATGGTCGGCAGCGGGCCAGAGTTCGACCCGGACGACCTGCCGGACGGCCTGGTGGTCGCCGACGCGCTGGGCCGGGTGGTCTGCTTCAACCGGGCCGCGGCCCGGCTCACCGGCGTGCTCGCGCAGGCCGCTCTGGGCTGCGCGCTGGAGGACGTCCTCCCACTGGAGGACCTGGACGGGCGCCGCTGGTGGCAGCTGACCGACCCGTACGGCGGTCTGGCGATCCGCACGCGCCAGCCGGAGCGCAACCTGCTGCTGCCCGGCGGCCGTGAGGTGCTGGTCTCCGCCCGGTACGTGCGGGCGGTGCCGCAGGGCCCGCTGGAGCGGCTGGTGATCGCCCTGCGCGGCACCGAGGCCCGGCGCCGCACCGAGCGCAGCCACGCCGAGCTGATCGCCACTGTCGCGCACGAGCTGCGCTCGCCGCTGACCAGCGTCAAGGGCTTCACGGCGACGCTGCTGGCCAAGTGGGAGCGGTTCACCGACGGGCAGAAGCGGCTGATGCTGGAGACCGTCGACGCCGACGCCGACCGGGTCACCCGGCTGATCGCCGAACTGCTCGACATCTCCCGGATCGACGCCGGCCGGCTGGAGCTGCGCAAGCAGGTCGTCGACCTGGCCGCCGCGGTGCGCCGGCACGTCGAGCGCAAGGTCGCCACCGGCATCCCCGAGGACCGCTTCGACATCCGGATCACCGAGCCGCTGACCGTCCTGTGGGCCGACCCGGACAAGGTCGACCAGGTGCTCGCCAACCTGCTGGAAAATGCGGTGCGGCACGGCGAGGGAACTGTCACCATCGAGGTGGCACCGGCCAAGGAGGTCGTCGAGGCGCCCGTCTGGGAGCGCTCCGGCACCCCGCCCCGCATCGTGGAAGGCACAGCGGTCACCGTGAGCGACGAAGGTAGCGGCATCCCCGAGGAGTCGATGCCGCGCGTCTTCACCCGCTTCTGGCGCGGCTCGAAGCGCGGCGGCACGGGCCTCGGCCTCTATATCGTGAAGGGCATCGTGGAGGCCCACGGCGGCTCGATCCGCGTCGATCGCGCCCCCGGCGGCGGCGCCCGGTTCCGATTTATCCTGCCCGCCGGGGTGCCCGACTTCATGCTCTGACATCGCGAACGACGAGCAGAGCAGCCTGTAGGTCGGTACCGGGCGGGCTTCGCGGCAGTCGCGCTACGCGCTGCGACTACACTCGACCTTTGGCGTTGCGCAACGCCCTGCGCGGCCTGTGCCGCGGACACCTCTCCCGTTAGCCCTCTGGTCTCCCCGTGAGCCCTCCGGTGGACGGAGACCGGCTGCCCGTGCCCCGGCCACGCCGGCGGGACGCGGTGGGCCCCTCCTGCCCGTGACGGGCGGGGAACGGGCCCCACACACCGGAGCACGGACGAGCAGGAGCACGGGAAAGATAGAGATGTCGGCACCCAACAAGTCGTACGACCCGGTCGAGGTCGAGGCCCTCAAGCCCGAGGTGGTGGAGCAGGCGCGGGACGAGGCCATCGCCGCCTTCGCCGCCGCCAGCACGCTCGACGAGCTGAAGCAGGCCAAGGTCGCCCACACCGGCGACCGCTCCGCGCTCTCCCTCGCCAACCGCGAGATCGGCGCCCTGCCCCCGCACGCCAAGGCCGCCGCCGGCAAGCTGATCGGTCAGGCCCGCGGGGCCGTCAACCAGGCCCTCGCCAAGCGCCAGGCCGAACTGGAGGCGGAGCGCGACGCCCGCGTGCTGGTCGAGGAGGCGGTGGACGTCACGCTGCCGTACGACCGCACCCCGCGCGGCGCCCGGCACCCGCTGACCACGCTGGCCGAGCGCATCGAGGACACCTTCGTCGCGATGGGCTACGAGGTCGCCTCCGGCCCCGAGGTCGAGGCCGAGTGGCTCAACTTCGACGCCCTCAACCTGCACGAGGACCACCCGGCCCGCTCGATGCAGGACACGTTCTGGGTCCAGGCCCCGGACGGCTCCGCCGACTCCGGCGTGGTCCTGCGCACCCAGACCTCCCCGGTGCAGATCCGCACCATGCTCGACCGCGAGCCCCCGCTGTACGCGATCAGCCCCGGCCGGGTCTACCGGACCGACGAGCTGGACGCCACCCACACCCCGGTCTTCCGTCAGGTCGAGGGCCTCGCGGTGGACGAGGGCATCACCTTCGCCGACCTCAAGGGCACCATCGAGGTGCTGGTCGAGAAGCTGATCGGCGGCCACCTGGAGCTGCGCTGGCGGCCCTCGTACTTCCCGTTCACCGAGCCGTCGGCCGAGGTCGACCTGCAGTGCTTCGTGTGCCACGGCGAGAGCGTCGGCAACCCGGACCGTCCGTGCCGCACCTGCTCCTCCGAGGGCTGGATCGAGCTCGGCGGCTGCGGTGTCGTCAACCCGCGCGTGCTGGTCGCCTGCGGCGTCGACCCGGACCGCTACAGCGGGTTCGCCTTCGGCCTGGGCCTGGAGCGGATCCTGATGAATCGTCACAACGTCGCCGACATGCGCGACATGGTCGAGGGTGACGTGCGCTTCACCCTCCCGTTCGGGATGGAGATCTGATGCGCGTCCCGCTTTCCTGGCTGCGCGAGTACGTCGACCTGCCGGCCGGCGAGACCGGTCGTGACGTCGCCGAGCGCCTCGTCCGGGCCGGCCTGGAGGTCGAGACCGTCGAGCAGCTCGGCGGCGACCTCAAGGGCCCGCTGGTGGTCGGCGAGGTGCTCTCCATCGAGGAGCTCACCGGCTTCAAGAAGCCGATCCGGCACTGCTTCGTCAACGTCGGCGACGCCAACGGCACCGGCGAGCCGCAGGAGATCGTCTGCGGCGCCACCAACTTCGCGGTCGGCGACAAGGTCGTGGTCGTCCTCCCGGGTGCCGTGCTGCCCGGCCCGTTCCCGATCGCGGCCCGCCAGACCTACGGCCACACCTCGGCCGGCATGATCTGCTCCACCCGCGAGCTGGGCATGGGCGACGACCACGGCGGCATCCTCGTGCTGCCGCCCGAGTACGAGCCCGGCACCGACGCGATCGAGCTGCTCCAGCTCGTCGACGAGGTGCTCGACATCGCCGTCACCCCGGACCGCGGCTACTGCCTGTCCATGCGCGGCGTCGCCCGCGAGGCCGCCGCCGCGTACGGGCTGCCGCTGGCCGACCCGGCGCTGCTCGACGTGCCGCCGGCCAACTCCTTCGGCTACGCGGTCAAGGTCAACGACCCGGCCGGCTGCGACCGCTTCGTCGCCCGCACCGTCGTCGGCGTCGACCCCGACGCCAAGTCCCCGATCTGGCTCCAGCGCCGCCTCCAGAAGGCCGGCATCCGCCCGATCTCGCTGACCGTCGACATCACCAACTACGTGATGCTGGAGGTCGGCCAGCCGCTGCATGCCTACGACAAGCAGCGTGTCGACGGCACCATCGTGGTCCGCCGGGCGGAGGAGGGCGAGACCCTCACCACCCTCGACGGCGTGAAGCGCAAGCTCTCCACCGAGGACCTGCTGATCTGCGACGACAGCGGCCCGATCGGCCTGGCCGGTGTCATGGGCGGCGCCTCCACCGAGATCCTCGACCCGGCCGCCGGCCCGGGCACCACCGAGGTGATCATCGAGGCCGCGCACTTCGACCCGGTCGCCATCGCCCGCTCCGCCAAGCGGCACAAGCTGCCCTCCGAGGCGTCCAAGCGCTTCGAGCGCGGCGTCGACCCGGAGGCCGCCCGCGCCGCCGCGCAGCGCGCCGTCGACCTGCTGGTCCTGATCGCCGGCGGCACCGCCGAGGCCGGGGTCACCGACATCGCCGCCCCGCACCCGGTGCGCACCATCACCATCGCCGCCGACCTGCCGGACCGGGTCGCCGGCACGGAGTACGGCCGCGAGACCGTCACCCGGCGCCTGCAGGAGATCGGCTGCACGGTCGCCGGCGCCGACCTGCTGGAGGTCACCCCGCCGACCTGGCGCCCCGACCTCACCGACCCGTACGACCTCGCCGAGGAGGTCATCCGGCTGGAGGGCTACGACAACGTCCCCGCCCGGATGCCCAACGTGCCGCCGGGCAAGGGCCTGACCGAGGCCCAGCGCACCCACCGCCGGATCGGCGTCGCACTGGCCGGGGCCGGCTACGTCGAGGTCAACAACTACCCGTTCCTCGGCGAGGCCGCCTTCGAGGCGCTCGGCCTGGAGGCGGACGACCGGCGCCTGCGCACGGTCAAGCTGGTCAACCCGCTCAACGACGAGGAGCCGGCGCTGCGCACCACGCTGCTGCCGGGCCTGCTCGGGGCGCTGCGTCGCAACATCGGCCGCGGCAACACCGACCTGGCGATCTTCGAGACGGGCACCGTCTTCCTGCCCAAGGACGAGCTCACCGTCGCTCCGCGTCCGGCCGTCGACCGCCGGCCGAGCAACGAGGAACTCGCCGCGCTGAACGCCGCGCTGCCGGACCAACCGCGCCGGGTCGCCGTCGCCCTCGCGGGCGAGCGGCTGCCGTCCGGCTGGTGGGGCAAGGGTGCCGGGGCCTCCTGGGCGGACGCCGTCGAGGCGGCCCGCACGGTCGCCCGCGCGGCCGGCGTCGAGCTGGCGGTCCGCCAGGGCCAGCTGGCGCCCTGGCATCCGGGCCGCTGCGCCGAGCTGGTCGTCGCCGGCACCGACCGGGTCGTCGGCCACGCCGGCGAGCTGCACCCGCGCGTCGTCAAGGCGCTCGGGCTGCCGGCCCGCACCGCCGCGATGGAGATCGACGTCGACCTGCTCACCGCCGACGGTGCCGAGAAGGTCAGCGGCCCGGTCGTCTCGGGCTTCCCGGTGGCGACCCAGGACGTCGCGCTGATCGTCGACACCGCCGTCCCGGCTGCCGAGGTGGAGGCCGCGCTGCGCTCCGGCGCGGGCGAACTGCTGGAGGACATCCGGCTGTTCGACGTCTTCACCGGCGAGCAGGTCGGCGAGGGCAAGAAGTCTCTGGCCTACGCGCTGCGCTTCCGCGCCACCGACCGCACCCTGACCGCCGACGAGGCCACCGCCGCCCGCGAGGCCGCCGTCGCCGAAGCCGTCACCCTCACCGGCGCCGTCCTGCGCGGCGCCTGACCCCGTACGGCCCCACGGGCCCCGCTCGGACCTCGGTCCGGGCGGGGCCTTCGCGTTTCCCTGCGTTGACGATTCCTCACATCTCCACTCGGCGAGGAGGGGCCCATGCCGGCACGACTTCATGGCCGCGCTGTCCCTCGCGCTGGCGGTCCACGGCTGGTACGTCCACGACGGCCTGGAGGCACCGGCGCCGCCTCCTGCGGGCCCCGTTCAACCCGGACATCTTCGGGCAGACGGCGCCGGTCGCGGTCGGCCGCGTCCTGCTGACGTTCGGCGCGGCGGTGCTGGCGGGCGCGGTGCTGCGCCGCACGGTGGTGGCGGTGGGCGCCGGCCCGGCCGTCTCGCTCGCCCTGCCCTTGGTCGCCGAGCCCGCCGCCGGGCGGTCTGACGGGCTCCCGGGCGGCCCGCCGTCACACTCTGACCGGGCGGCGGGCCGCCCCTCACAGGCGACCTGCGGGGATGTGATCGGCCTGTTCGGTCTGTAACGAATTGAGCAGGAGGGTAACGAAGAGATCTTCACTTATTGACGTCTTCGCCCCAGGGCGCTTGACTCCGTCCTCCGTCGCGCTTGCTTTGGCGCAGTACAGGAGGCACTACCGATCATGAACAGACCGATGCGTCTTGCGGCCACGGGCACGGCCGCCATGTCGCTCGCACTCACCCTTGCGGCCTGCGGCCAGACCGATGCAACGCAGGCGTCGTCGGCCGGCGGGAACAGCGACAAGACCATCGGTCTGCTCCTGCCGGAGAACACCTCCTCCACCCGCTACGAGGCGTTCGACAAGCCGCTGATCGAGCAGACGGTGACCGGCCTCTGCGCGAAGTGCACGATCAGCTACGCCAACGCCGACGGCAACGAGGCCACGCAGAAGAAGCAGTTCGACGACCTGCTCGCCAAGGGCGTGAAGGTCATCCTGCTCGACCCGGTCAACGCCAAGAGCACCGCGCCGTGGGTCGACGCGGCCATCGCCAAGGGCGTGAAGGTCGTCGCCTACGACCGGCTGGCCGAGGGCAAGGTCGCCGCGTACGTCTCCTTCGACAACGGGCGCACCGGTGAACTCCAGGGCCAGTCCCTGCTGGACGCGCTCGGCCCGAAGGCGTCCTCGGCTAACGTCGTGATGATCAACGGCGCCGAGTCCGACCCCAACGCGGCGCAGTTCAAGGCGGGCGCGCACCGGGTGCTGGACGGCAAGGTGAAGAAGATCGCCTACGAGCAGTCCGGCCAGTGGAAGCCGGAGGTGGCCACGGCGAAGATGAACGAGGCCATCCAGAGCCTCGGGAAGGACGGCATCCAGGCCGTCTACGCGGCCAACGACGGCATGGCAGCGGCCGTCATCGACGCCCTGAAGGCCGCGGGCATCAAGAACGTGCCCGTGGGCGGCCAGGACGCCTCCATCGACGCGGTGCGCCGGGTGCTCACGGGTGAGCAGACCTACACCGTCTACAAGCCGTACAAGCCCGAGGCGGACGCGGCGGGCAGCATCGCCGTCCAGCTGGCCGAGGGCATGGACATCAGCTCGACCGCGACCTCGATCACCGACAGCAACGGGCTGCACATCCCCTCGCTGCTGCTCACCCCGATCGTGGTGACCAAGGCCAAGGTGGAGGTCACCGTGGTCGGCGGCGGCCTCTACAAGGCGTCCGACATCTGCATCCAGCAGTACGCGGAGGCCTGCGCGGCGGCCGGCGTCAAGTAGCGCAAAGCCAAGCAGCACAGAGTCAAGCAGCGCGAAAGGGGCGCGCCGCACCGGTCACCCGGTGCGGCGCGCCCTGTGCGTTCGCGGGTCAGGCGCTCGCGGTGTAGTCGTAGAAGCCGCGGCCGGACTTGCGGCCCAGCAGGCCCGCGTCGACCATCCGGGAGAGCAGCGGGGGAGCGGCGTACAGCGGCTCCTTGTACTCGTCGTACATCGACTCGGCGATCGACACGATGGTGTCCAGGCCGATCAGGTCGCACAGCCGCAGCGGGCCCATCGGGTGGGCGCAGCCGGCCTCCATGCCCTTGTCGATGTCGGCGGCGGTGGCCACGCCCGACTCGAACATCCGCACCGCGGACAGCAGGTAGGGCACCAGCAGCGCGTTGACCACGAAGCCGGCCCGGTCGCGGGCGCGGATCGGCTCCTTGCCCAGCACCTGGGAGGCGAAGGCCTCGACGCGCTCGGTGGTCTCCGCCGAGGTGGTCAGGGTCGGGATCACCTCGACCAGCTTCTGCACCGGCGCCGGGTTGAAGAAGTGCAGGCCGACGACCTGCTCGGGCCGCGAGGTGGCAGCGGCCAGCTTGACGATCGGGATCGACGAGGTGTTGGAGGCGAGGATCGCGTCGCGGCGCTCGATCACCCGGTCCAGCGTCTGGAAGATCTGGACCTTGACGTCCTCGCGCTCGGCGACGGCCTCGACGACCAGGTCGCGGTCGGCGAAGTCGGACAGGTTGACGGTGAACGAGAGCCGGGCGAGCGCCTCGTCCCGCTGCTCGGGGGTCAGCTTGCCGCGCTTGACCGCCGTGTCCAGGGAGTTGGTCACCCGGGTGCGGCCGAACTCCAGTGCCTCCCCGCTGGCCTCCGACACCATGACGTCCAGCCCGGCCCGGGCGAAGACCTCGGCGATGCCCGACCCCATCAAGCCGCAGCCGATCACTCCGACGCGCGCGATGTCACTCACTCACTTGCCCTTCGGTGGTGCTGGGGGTCGCCCAGCGACAGATGGTCCAGCAAGGTGCTGGTCAACGGGCCGGTGAACCGGAATGGGTGCACCGGTTTGCACCGTCCCGACGACGTTACTACTCCGTACCGGCCGGTAGGTCACCCCCTCCCCGGCGGAGTGCCACCGTGTGCACGGCGCGCCCGAACGGGTGAGGACGGTCGGACCGCCCGTGTGCCCGGGGCCGGCTCCGCCCGGTGGCCGACAGAATGCCGCAGACGGGGGCCGGGGACGGGAAGGGAGCACGCAGTGTCGACGGGATCGCTCGCAGGACAGGTCGCCCTGATCACCGGCGCCGGCCGGGGCATCGGCCGGGAGATCGCCATCGGGCTGGCCGCCGAGGGCATGGCCGTCGGACTGGTCGGCCGCACCCACGAGACGCTCACCGAGACCCTCAAGGAGTGCGTGCGGCACGGCTCCCGGGGCGTCGCGGTGACGGCGGACGTCACCCGGCCCGGCTCGGTCCGCGAGGCCGTCCGGGTCGTCGAGCGCGACCTCGGCCCGATCGACCTGCTGATCAACAACGCCGGGCTGGTGGACCGCGCCGAGGTCCCGCTCTGGGAGACCGACGCCAACCAGTGGTGGCAGGTCGTCGAGACCAACCTGCGCGGCCCCTACAACCTGCTGCGCTGCGTCCTGCCCGGCATGGTGTCCCGCCGCCGCGGCCGGATCGTCAACCTCAGCTCCGGCTTCGCGCTGCGCCCGGACGGCCACTACACCGCGTACGCGACGTCCAAGGGCGCGCTGCTCCAGCTCTCCGACAACATGGCGGACACGCTCGCGCAGCACGACATCGTCGTGCTCGACATCAGCCCGGGCGCGGTGGCCACCGACATGACGGCCGGGATGCCGATGTTCAGGGACATGAAGACCTGGGGCTCGATCCCGTACATGGTCGCGGTCACCGTGGACGCCGCCCGGGGCCGCTTCGACGCGCTGCACGGGCGGTTCATCCACGCGGGGCGGGACAATCTGGAGGAACTGGTGAGCCGCGCGGAGGAGATCCGCGCGTCGGACGCCCGCACGCTGCGGCTGCGACCGTACAAGCCCGACGATCCGATGGCCTGACCGGCGGCCCCGCCCGGGTCGGGTCTGTACGAACGAGCGCGGCTAGGCGCAGAGTTGACTGGCGGTCACTGGCTTGAGGCCGGACTTGACGAAGCCGTCCAGGATGGCCGGCAGGGCGTCCACCGTGCACTGGTGGCCCATGTGCAGGGCGACCACCGAGCCGCCGCGCACCGCGCCCAGGACCCGGCGCTGCAGTTCGGCGGCGGTCGGGTCGGTGTAGTCGCGCGGGTCCACGTCGAAGGAGAGCACGTGCTCGTAGCCGACGGCCTTCGCCTGCTCGCGCACCATCGGGGTCGCGTACTGCGCGGCGGAGGGGCGGAACCAGCGGCCGATCGAGCCGGTGAGCCGCTGGAGCCGGTCGGCGCACTGGGCGATCTCGGCGCGCGCCTGGTCCGGGGTCATCGCGGAGATGTTGAGGTGGTTCTGGGTGTGGTTGCCCAGCTCGTGGCCGCCGTCCAGGATCCGCCGGGCCATCTGCGGCTGCTGGTCGAGCCAGCTGCCGACGGCCATGACCGTCAGCTTCGCGCCGTGCTGCTCGGCGATCTCCAGCAGCGTGGTGGCCAGCTTCGGGTCGCCGCTGCCGTGGAAGGTGAGCGCGACGTTCTTGCCGGTGCGCGGCCCGTACGCGACCTCGACCGGGGTGCCCGGCGCGAGCGGCGGCAGCACGGGCGGAGTGGGTGGCGCGGTGGCGGCTGTCTCGGTGGCGGCGGGCTGGGGCTCGGCCGTGGTGGTCGGCGCGGGCGCGGCGGGGCCCTCGCCGCCGTTCCACGCGGGGTCGGAGGTGTGCTGCGGGTCGACGGTGCCCGGGTGCACGGCCAGCCCGCCCGGGTCGGTCCGGCGGGGCGCACCGCTTCCGCACGCGGTGAGGAAACCGCCGGCGGCGGTGAGGGCGGCCAGCTTGGCGGAGGTGCGCAGTACGGTGCGGCGGTCGGCAGTCATCGGCAGCCAGCATAGAGACGGCGGCTCGGTGCGGCGATCCGGGGCGGCCTCCGAGACACCTCGTTTGACGTGCACACGCTCGGCCGCTCGGGTGTTGCGTAACCCTGAACTCCCGCTGTTTCCACGGCGTGTCGTCGGATAGCATCGCCGCGCACCGCGTGCTACGGGACGGCGGCCCATCGCGGCGATCATTCCGGCAGTGAGCATTGGGGGCGGAAGCAGGATGCACGAGGACAGCGCGAACACCGCGAACAGCGGGGCCACCGGTACGGAATCCGACTGGGACTGGGTCCGGACGGACGACTGGCAGCCGCCGACCGAACTCGACACCGGGATCCCGCACACCGCCCGGATGTACGACTACTACCTGGGCGGCAAGGACAACTTCGAGGCCGACCGCAAGGCCGCCGAGGCCGCCATCGCCGCCTATCCGGCGCTCCCGCTGCTGGCCCGCACCAACCGGGAATTCCTCGGCCGCGCCGTCGAGTTCGTGGCCGGCCGGGGCATCCGGCAGTTCGTCGACATCGGCACCGGCATCCCCGCCGCGGGCTCCACCAGCGAGGTCGCCCGGCGGGTCGCCCCGGACGCCCGCGTGGTGTACGTGGACAACGACCCGATCGTCGCCACCCACGCCCGCGCCCTGCTCGCCGGCCACCCCACCGGGCACACCTCGGTCATCCAGGCCGACCTACGCGACCCGGCCGCCATCCTCGACCACCCGTCGCTGCGCGACGCCGTGGACCTGGCCGAGCCGGTGGCGCTGATGCTGGTCGCCGTGCTGCACTTCATACGCGACGAGGAGGGTGCGCAGCAGATCGTCACGACCCTGCGCGACGCGCTCGCCCCCGGCAGCGCGCTGATCCTCTCCCACGGCAGCCCCGACTTCGCCTCCCGGCAGAGCGCGGACGAGGGCGCCCGGATCTACCGGGGCGCGAGCGCCCCGCTGGTGCTGCGCTCGCGCGCCGGGGTGGAACCCTTCTTCGGCGACTTCGGCTTCGCCGGCCCCGGCCTCGTCCAGCTGCCGCTCTGGCGGCCCACCGCGGGGCACGTCGCGACCGCCGAACTGCCCGAGGGCTGGCAGGACGTCTCCGCGTACGCGGGCGTCGCCTTCAAGAAGTAGTCACCGACGGTTCACCTGCACGTCACTCGCAGGCCGGCCCCGGCGCCTCCCTCCCGGCGCCGGGACCTGGCCCGGTAAGCAAGGACACTAGACGGTGCCGCTGACAGTCCTTCACCCGCCCCGCTACCCTGCGGTGCCTCCGCCGTCCAGGCCGCCCACCCGGTGAGCCCCTAACGCCCGCGCAGCTGGTCCAGGTCCCGGCGCTCCCGCTTGGTCGGCCGCCCGGCACCCCGGTCGCGCTCGCCGGCCGACGCGACGAACTCACGCGGCGGACGCGGCGGGCTGTTGTCCACCAGGCACTCGGCCGCCACCGCCGCGCCGACCCGCTTGCGCACCAGCTTCCGCACCACGACCACCCGCTCGTAGCCGTCCTCGCGCACCCGCACCTCGTCCCCGGGCCGCAGCGACTGGGCGGGCTTGGCGCGCTCGCCGTTCACCCGGACGTGACCGGCCCGGCAGGCCGCGGCCGCGAGCGCACGCGTCTTGGTGAGCCGGACCGACCAGATCCAGCTGTCCACCCGGACGCTTCCCTCGTCTTCAGCCATCCCCGGACTCTACCTAAGCCTTCGAGGGAGCCTCCTGCACCGCCCAGCCGTTCCCGTCCGGGTCGTTGAAGAACACGAAGGAGTTCCACGCCTCGCCGTGCCCGTTCACCCGGACCCCCGCCTCGAAGTGCTGCACCGGGCTGACCTCCACGCCCCGCGCGGCCAGTTCGGCGTGCGCCTTCTCGATGTCCGGCACCACCAGCTGGAGCCCCTTGACCGACCCGGGCGGCGACTCGATCACCCCCGTGCCCACCACGATTGAGCACGAGGAGCCGGGCGGCGTCAGCTGCACCACCCGGGCCCCGTCCCGCAGCCGGGTGTCGTGATCGACCGTGAAGCCGGCCTGTTCCTCGTAGAAGACCTTCGCCCGGTCCACGTCGGCGACCGGAACCACGACCACTTCGAGCTTCCAGTCCATCGCTCTCACCCCTCTCGGTCGGGCTCTTCCAGTATCAGTCGCCCGAACGGCCCACGTCGCGTGGTCGGCTAGCCTGAGAGCACGATGAACCGCCTCAGCACGCCCGCCGCAGCGACCCCGTTCACCACCCCGTGGGGCACCCACCTGCTCACCCGCTTTCCGGAGGACCCGCGCGAGCGGCTGCGCGCCTGGGACGCCGCCGACGAGTACCTGCTGCGCCACCTCGCGGGCGAGACGGACAGCGCCGAGGGCGCCGCCACCGAACTGGCCGGCCGCAGGGTCGTCGTCCTCGGCGACCGCTGGGGCGCGCTGGCCACCGCCCTCGCCGCGTACGAGCCGGTCCAGATCGGCGACTCCCACCTCGGCCGCGAGGCCACCCGCGCCAACCTGGCCCGGGCCGGCGCCGCGGTCGACCCGGCCCGGCTGCTCACCACCCGCGACACCCCGCCGGGGCGCATCGACGTCCTGCTGGTCCGCGTCCCCAAGAGCCTCGCCCTGCTGGAGGACCAGCTGCACCGGCTCGCCCCCGCCGTCCACCCCGGCACGGTGGTGATCGGCACCGGCATGGTCACCGAGATCCACACCTCCACCCTCCAGCTCTTCGAGCGGATCCTCGGCCCGACCCGCACCTCGCTCGCCGTCCGCAAGGCCCGGCTGATCTTCTGCACCCCGGACCCGGCGCTCGACCCCGGCCCGAACCCGTGGCCGCACCGCTACGCCCTGCCCGGCGACATCGGCCCGGCGTCCGGCCGCACCGTCGTCAACCACGCCGGCACCTTCTGCGCCGAGCGCCTCGACATCGGCACGCGCTTCTTCCTCGGCCACCTGCCGACCCCGGCCCCCGGCGCCCGCGTGGTCGACCTCGGCTGCGGCAACGGCGTGGTCGGTACGGCCGCCGCGCTGGCCGGCCCGGGCGCCGAGCTGCTGTTCGTCGACGAGTCCCACCAGGCGGTGGCCTCCGCCGAGGAGACCTTCCGGACCAACCTCGGCCCGGAAGCCCCGGCCGAGTTCCTCACCGCGGACGCGCTCGCGCCGGAGGTGATCGCGCCCGGCTCGGTCGACCTCGTCCTGAACAACCCGCCGTTCCACTCCCACCAGGCCACCACCGACGCCACCGCGTGGCGGATGTTCACCGGCGCCCGCCGCGCCCTGCGGCCGGGCGGTGAACTCTGGGTGGTCGGCAACCGTCACCTCGGCTACCACGTCAAGCTGCGCCGGCTCTTCGGCAACTGCCAACTCGTGGCCGGCAACCCCAAGTTCGTGGTGCTGCGCGCCGTCAAGCGCTGAGCCGGGCCTGCCCGCCCGAGGGTGGCCGCCACACAGACTCCTTGCATGAAATTTCCGTGCTGCGTATATTCATGCCACGACGAAGGAGGAACGCCATGGCATTGCGAGTCGCCGTCGCCGGCGCGAGCGGGTACGCGGGCGGTGAGGTGCTGCGCCTGCTGCTCGGCCACCCCGAGGTGGAGATCGGGGCGCTGACCGCCGGCTCGAACGCCGGCACCAGGCTGGGCACCCTGCAGCCCCACCTGATCCCGCTCGCCGACCGCGTCCTCGAACCCACCACCCCCGAGGTGCTGGCCGACCACGACGTGGTGTTCCTGGCGCTGCCGCACGGCCAGTCCGCGGCCGTCGCCGAGGCGCTCGGCCAGAACGTCCTGGTCGTCGACTGCGGGGCCGACTTCCGGCTCCGGGCCGCCGCCGACTGGGAGCAGTTCTACGGCACCGCGCACGCCGGCACCTGGCCCTACGGCCTGCCCGAACTGCCAGGCCACCGGGCCGCGTTGAAGGGCAGCAACCGGATCGCCGTGCCCGGCTGCTACCCGACGGCCGTCTCCCTCGCCCTGTTCCCGGCGTACGCGGCCGGGCTCGCCGAGCCCGAGGCCGTCATCGTCGCCGCCTCCGGCACCTCCGGTGCGGGCAAGGCGGCCAAGCCCCACCTGCTCGGCAGCGAGGTGATGGGCAGCGTCAGCCCGTACGGCGTCGGCGGCGTACACCGGCACACCCCGGAGATGTCCCAGAACCTGACCTCGCTCGCGGGCGAGCCGGTCACCGTCTCCTTCACCCCCACCCTCGTCCCGATGCCGCGCGGCATCCTCGCCACCTGCTCGGCCAAGGCCAAGCCGGGTACGACCGCCGAGAGCCTGCGCGCCGCCTACGCCGACGCGTTCGCGGCCGAGCCGTTCGTCCACCTGCTCCCCGAGGGGCAGTGGCCGCAGACCAGCAGCGTGTACGGCTCCAACGCCGCCCTCGTCCAGGTCGCCCTGGACGAGACCGCCGGGCGGATCATCGCGATCAGCGCGATCGACAACCTCGTCAAGGGCACCGCGGGCGGCGCGGTGCAGAGCATGAACATCGCCCTCGGCCTGCCCGAGGAACTGGGCCTTCCCGTGAACGGAGTCGCACCGTGAGCAGCAGTACGAACGTGGGCGTGACCGCCGCCAAGGGCTTTCGCGCCGCCGGCGTCACCGCCGGTATCAAGGCCTCCGGCACCCCGGACCTCGCCCTCGTCGTCAACGACGGCCCCTCGCTCGCCGCCGCCGGCGTCTTCACCTTCAACCGGGTCAAGGCCGCGCCCGTCCTCTGGTCCGAGCAGGTCCTCAAGGGCGGCCGGGTCTCCGCCGTCGTCCTCAACTCCGGTGGCGCCAACGCCTGCACCGGCCCGCTCGGCTTCCAGGACACCCACGCCACCGCCGAGAAGGTCGCCGAGGAGCTGAAGCTCAACGCGGGCGAGGTGGCCGTCGCCTCCACCGGCCTGATCGGCGTGCGCCTCCCGATGGACGTACTGCTGCCCGGCGTCACCCTGGCCGCCGGAGAACTCAGCGCGACCGGCGGCGAGGCTGCCGCGATCGCCATCAAGACCACCGACACCGTCCACAAGACCGCCCAGGTCACCAGCCCGGCGGGCTGGACGGTCGGCGGCATGGCCAAGGGCGCGGGCATGCTCGCCCCGAGCCTGGCCACCATGCTGGTCGTCCTCACCACCGACGCGGACCTCGACGCCGCCGCCCTGGACGCCGCCCTGCGCGGCGCCACCCGCACCACCTTCGACCGGATCGACTCCGACGGCTGCGCGTCGACCAACGACACCGTGCTGCTGCTCGCCTCCGCCGCCTCCGGCGTCGTGCCGGACGAGGCCGAGTTCGCCGAGGCCGTCCGCACCGTCAGCGCGGACCTCGCCCGCCAGCTGATCGCCGACGCCGAAGGCGCCAGCAAGGACATCCGCATCGACGTCACCGGCGCCGCCACCGAGGAGGAGGCAGTCGACGTCGCCCGCACGATCAGCCGCAACAACCTGCTCAAGTGCGCCATCCACGGCGAGGACCCGAACTGGGGCCGGGTGCTGGCCGCCATCGGCACCACCACTGCCACCTTCGACCCGAACGAGCTGGACGTCGCCATCAACGGCGTCTGGGTGTGCCGCAACGGCAGCGTCGGGGAGGACCGCGACCTGGTCGACATGGCAGGCCGCGAGGTCGTCATCACCGCGCACCTGAACGCCGGCGAGGCCAGCGCGTCCCTGTGGACCAACGACCTCACCGCCGACTACGTGCACGAGAACAGCGCCTACTCCACCTGATCCGACAAGGACACCGGAACCGTGCAGATCGCACCCAAGGGCGAACAGGCCCGCAACAACACGGCGCTGCCCAAGGCCATGACGCTGATCGAGGCGCTGCCGTGGCTGGAGCGCTTCCACGGCAAGACAGTCGTGATCAAGTTCGGCGGCAACGCCATGGTGGACGACGACCTCAAGGCGGCCTTCGCCCAGGACGTCGTCTTCCTGCGCTACGCCGGGCTGCACCCCGTCGTGGTGCACGGCGGCGGCCCGCAGATCAGCGCCCAACTGGACAAGCTCGGCCTGGAGTCCAGCTTCACCAACGGCCTGCGCGTCACCACCCCCGAGACCATGGACGTGGTCCGGATGGTGCTGGCCGGGCAGGTCCAGCGCGAGCTGGTCGGACTGCTCAACGAGCACGGCCCGTTCGCCGTCGGCATGACCGGCGAGGACGCGCACACCATGACCGCCGTCAAGCGGTACGCGGTGGTGGACGGCGAGCAGGTCGACATCGGCCTGGTCGGAGACATCGTCAACATCGAGGCCGGCGCGGTGAAGGCGCTGATCTCCGACGGCCGCATCCCCGTCATCTCCTCGATCGCGCGCGGCGCCGACGGCCACGTCTACAACATCAACGCCGACACCGCCGCCTCCGCCCTCGCGGTCGCGCTCGGCGCCGAGATGCTGGTCGTCCTGACCGACGTCGAGGGCCTGTACAAGGACTGGCCGCACTCCGACGACGTGATCAGCCAGCTCAGCGCGGGCGAACTGGAGGAGCTGCTGCCCGGCCTGGCCAGCGGCATGCTCCCCAAGATGGAGGGCTGCCTGCGGGCCGTCCGCTCCGGCGTGGGCACCGCCCGCGTCCTGGATGGCCGGGTGCCGCACAGCCTGTTGCTGGAGATCTTCACCGACGAGGGCATCGGCACGATGGTGGTGCCGGACGACGAGCCGACCGTGACCGGGGGACTGGCATGACGCACAACGAGCAGCTCACCGATCGGTGGCAGCACACGTTCACCGACAACTACGGCACCCCGCGGATCCCGCTGGTCCGCGGCGAGGGCGTGAAGCTGTGGGACGCCGACGGCAGGGAGTACACCGACCTGCTCGGCGGCATCGCCGTCAACGCCCTCGGCACCGCCCACCCGGCCGTCGTCGAGGCCGTGAGCCGGCAGATCGCCACCCTCGGCCACGTCTCCAACCTCTTCATGGCCGAGCCGACCATCGCCCTCGCCGAGCGACTGCTGAAGCTGGACGGCCGGGCGGGCGGCCGGGTGTTCTTCTGCAACTCCGGCGCCGAGGCCAACGAGGCCGCGTTCAAGATCAGCCGGCGGACCGGCCGCACCCACCTGGTCGCCCTCCAGGGCGCCTTCCACGGCCGGACGATGGGCGCCCTCGCCCTCACCGGCCAGCCCGCCAAGCAGGACCCCTTCCGCCCGCTGCCCGGCGACGTCACCCACGTCCCCTTCGGCGACGTCGAGGCGCTGCGCGCGGCCGTCACCACCGACACCGCGGCCGTCTTCCTGGAGCCGATCCAGGGCGAGAACGGCGCCGTCCCGCTGCCCGACGGGTACCTGACGGCGGCCCGCGAGATCACCCGGGCGACGGGGACCCTGCTGGTGCTGGACGAGATCCAGACCGGCATCGGCCGCACCGGCCACTGGTACGCCCACCAGGCCACCGAAGGCGTCGAGCCGGACGTCGTCACCCTCGCCAAGGCCCTCGGCGGCGGCCTGCCGATGGGCGCGGTGCTCGCCTTCGGGCAGGCCGCCGAACTGCTCACCCCGGGCCAGCACGGCACCACCTTCGGCGGCAACCCGGTGGCCGCGGCGGCCGGGCTCGCGGTGCTCGACACCATCGAGTCCGAGGGCCTGCTGGAGCACGTGCGCAAGATCGGCGAGCGGCTGCGGCACGGCGTCGAGGCGATCGGCGACCCGCTGGTCTCGCACGTGCGTGGCGCCGGGCTGCTGCTCGGCATCGTGCTCACCGAGCCCGTCTCGGCCAGGATCCAGGCCGTCGCGCAGGACGCCGGCTTCCTGGTCAACGCCGCCGTCCCGGACGCGGTCCGGCTCGCCCCGCCGCTCGTGCTGACCGAGCAGGAGGCGGACGCCTTCCTCGCCGCGCTGCCGGGCATCCTCCGGACGGTGCGCGAGAGCGCCCCGGGCGATGCGAGCTGACCGCCGTCCGGGAGAATAATCACATGACCGCTTCCAACTCCGGCCAGTCGGCCGCCGGCCCGACGCCGCAGGTGCCGCAGACCCGCACGGCGCGCCACCGGCGGATCGTGGACCTGCTCACCCGCCAGCCCGTGCGCTCGCAGAGCCAGCTCGCCAAGCTGCTCGCCGACGACGGACTCGTGGTCACCCAGGCCACCCTCTCCCGGGACCTGGACGAGCTGGGCGCGGTCAAGATCCGCAACCGGGACGGCGCGCTGATCTACGCCGTCCCGGCCGAGGGCGGCGACCGCACGCCGCGCGCGCCGATGGGGGAGTCGGCCAGCGAGGGCCGGATGGCCCGGCTGGCCGGTGAGCTCATGGTCTCCGCCACCGCCTCCGGCAACCTCGTCGTGCTGCGCACCCCGCCCGGGGCCGCGCAGTTCCTCGCCTCCGCGATCGACCAGGCCGAGGTGTTCGAGATCATCGGCACCATCGCGGGCGACGACACCGTCCTGCTGATCAGCCGCGACCCGGCCGGCGGGCAGGCGCTCGCCGACCACCTCATGCAGCTCGCCCAGGCCAAGGCGCAGTAGCGCGTGCCGTCGACGACCCCGGCCGGTGGACTCCACCGGCCGGGGTTTGTGTTTCATACAGAGTTGTGCATACTTATGCCAGTTGCCGTAGACCTGTGAGGAGCCCACGCGATGACCGCCGACCAGAACGCCGACGTCCGACTCTGGGGCGCGCGCTTCGCCGACGGCCCGTCGGAGGCCCTGGCCAAGCTCTCCGCCTCGGTCCACTTCGACTGGCGCCTCGCGCCCTGCGACATCGCCGGCTCCAAGGCCCATGCCCGGGTCCTGCACCAGGCCGGCCTGCTCACCGGTGACGAACTCGCCGCCATGCTGGCCGGACTCGACCAGCTGCTCGCGGACGTCAAGGCCGGCACCTTCACCGGCACCGTCGCCGACGAGGACGTCCACACCGCGCTGGAGCGCGGCCTGCTGGAGCGGCTCGGCGCCGAACTCGGCGGCAAGCTGCGGGCCGGCCGCTCGCGCAACGACCAGATCGCCACGCTCTTCCGGATGTACCTGCGGGACCACGCGAAGATCATCGGCGGGCTGGTCCTCGACCTCCAGCACGCCCTGGTCGGCCTGGCCGAGGCGCACCCCGACACCGCGATGCCGGGCCGCACCCACCTCCAGCACGCCCAGCCCGTCCTCTTCGCCCACCACGTCCTCGCGCACGTGCAGGCCCTCGGCCGGGACGCCGAGCGGCTGCGCCAGTGGGACGCCCGCACGGCCGTCTCGCCGTACGGCTCCGGGGCGCTGGCCGGCTCCTCGCTCGGCCTCGACCCGCAGGCCGTCGCCGCCGACCTCGGCTTCGAGGGCGGCTCGGTCGGCAACTCCATCGACGGCACGGCCTCGCGCGACTTCGTCGCCGAGTTCGCGTTCGTGACCGCGATGATCGGCATCAACCTCTCCCGGATCGCGGAGGAGGTGATCATCTGGAACACCAAGGAGTTCGGCTTCATCACGCTGCACGACGCCTTCTCCACCGGTTCCTCGATCATGCCGCAGAAGAAGAACCCGGACATCGCCGAGCTCGCCCGCGGCAAGTCCGGCCGGCTGATCGGCAACCTGACCGGCCTGCTGGCCACCCTCAAGGCGCTGCCGCTCGCGTACAACCGGGACCTCCAGGAGGACAAGGAGCCGGTCTTCGACTCCTGCGACACGCTGGAGGTGCTGCTGCCCGCGTTCACCGGGATGATGGCCACCCTCACCGTGCACCGGGAGCGGCTGGAGGAGCTGGCCCCGGCCGGCTTCTCGCTCGCCACCGACATCGCCGAGTGGCTGGTCAAGCAGGGCGTGCCGTTCCGGGTCGCGCACGAGGTGGCCGGCGCCTGCGTCAAGGTCTGCGAGGCGCAGGGCATCGAGCTGTCGGACCTGACGGACGAGCAGTTCGCCGCCATCTCCGGGCACCTGACGCCCGAGGTGCGGTCGGTGCTCAGCGTGCACGGCGCCATCGCCGCCCGCAGCGGGCGCGGCGGCACGGCCCCGTCCGCGGTGGCCGTGCAACTCGCCGAGGTGAAGGCCGACCTGGCGCGCCAGCAGGAGTGGGTCCAGGGCTGACCCGGGGGAGGGGCGCGGCGGTCCGACCGTCGCGCCCCTTTCCCGTCCGCACGACCGGCCGGGCGTAACCGGCCCCGCCCGGGTCCGGTCAAGCACGTTGTGTGTACCGGCCTTCCGACCTCCCCATCCGCCGAGGACGAGTTCCTCGCCGAGCGGCGCCGCCGTCTGGTCCGCAACGCGGTGGCCGCCCTGCCCGGCCGCTGCCCCCAGTTGATCGCCGCCCTCGCGGAGGACCCGCCGCCGACGTACCAGGAGATCTCCGAACGCCTCGGCATGCCCCGCGGCTCCATCGGCCCCACCCGCTCCCGCTGCCTCGCCTGCCTCCGCGCCCTCCTCCACGCCGAGCGGTACCCGTGAGCCCGAGCGACGCGACCGCCACCCCGGCGTGACCCTCCTCACGTCCGGGGCCCCGAAGGTTGAGAGAACCTGACGTGCGGGTAGAGCGCTGGCGAACCGACTCTTGACGGTGCCGTGATGACTCGGATACTGGGCGTGAGCACGTCACGCTTCGCGCGCCGGGCACGACGATGGGGAGGCCCCAGCACATGGGCATGAGCGTGATCATCTCGGCGGCGGACGCCGAGGACGCGGAGCAGATCCTCAAGCTCCAGTACCTCGGCTACCAGGCCGAGGCGGAGCTGTACGGCGACTGGTCGATCGACCCCTTGACGCAGAGTCTGGAGAGCCTGCGCGCCGAACTGGCCGAGCAGCGCTTCCTGGTCGCGCGGCTCGGCGACGAGGTGGTCGGCACCGTTCGCGGCCGCGTCGACGGCGACGGCATCGGCCGGATAGGGCGCCTCGTGGTCCACCCCCGGATGCAGCGGCATGGCCTGGGCGGCCGGCTGCTGGACGCGCTGGAGCGCCGCCTGGTCGAGGACGGCCGCCCGCTGACCGCCTACCGCCTGTTCACCGGCCACCGCAGCCTGGGCAACCTGCGCCTGTACGCCCGCCAGGGGTACCGCCAGGCCGGGGTCGAGCAGGTCACCAGTCGGCTGAGCGTCGTGCATCTGGAGAAGCCCGTCTCGTCGCCGTTCGCCGCGACCGCCTGACGCCTTCCGTTCGTCCGCATCCCCTCGGCGCCGCCACCATCCGGACACTCCGGTGGCGGCGCCGAGTCGTGTCTCCGCAGGTGGCAAGCGGTTTACGTCCACATAGTGGACATTTGTATCCGCATAATTGGGCACTGATCCGCCGATCTGTTTTACTGGCTCGCATGACCACGACGACGACATGGACCCCCACCGGCACTCTGCCGGCAGGTGAGCGCGCCATGTGCTGTCGAATGTGTCACTGCTGAGGGCCACCGTCCCCTTTTCGCGCCCCGAAGCGAGAACCCGGCGTCGACTCCCGTCCGTGTGAGCGCGCCCAGCCTGTTCCACTCCCTTCCATCGGCCTGCCCGCCCACGGGTGCTGATGGCTCGTAGCCGACGACTCGTGAGGGCCGCGCCCTCGCGCGGCCCGGCCGTCCAGCGGCCGCGATCAAGGGGTGACAGGTCCTGATCCCCCCTGGCGAAGCGCCGTGGACGCCGCCGACCGCAACCCGGTCGGGCGGTCGAGCCGGCGTCCGCCCCCGACCCAGGAACCAGTTGTGATCACCACCACGGACCTCACGAAGGTCTACCGCTCCCGTGGCCGCGAGGTGACCGCCCTCGCCGGCGTCGACCTGCACGTCCGACCGGGTGAGGTCTACGGAGTCGTCGGCACCAGCGGCGCCGGCAAGTCCAGCCTCATCCGCTGCGTGAACATGCTGGAGCGCCCGACCTCCGGCACCGTCACCGTGGACGGGGTCGAGCTGACCGCGCTGTCCGGCGGCGAGAATCGCGCCGGCCGGGAACTGCGCGAGGCGCGGCGCCGGATCGGCATGGTCTTCCAGCACTTCAACCTGCTCTCGTCGCGCACGGTGCAGCAGAACGTCGAACTCCCGCTGGAGATCATCGGCCTGGACCGCACCGAGCGCCGCCGCAAGGCCGCCGAACTGCTCGACCTGGTCGGTCTCGCCGCCTTGGCCCGCAGCTACCCCAACCAGCTCTCCGGCGGCCAGAAGCAGCGCGTCGGCATCGCCCGCGCGCTGGCCGGCGACCCGAAGGTGCTGCTCTCGGACGAGGCCACCTCGGCGCTCGACCCGGAGACCACGCGCTCGATCCTCAGGCTGCTGCGCGACCTCAACCAGCAGCTCGGCCTGACCGTCCTGTTGATCACCCACGAGATGGACGTCATCAAGTCCGTCTGCGACTCCGCCGCCCTGATGCGCGGCGGCCGGGTGGTCGAGTCCGGCGAGCTGACCGACCTGCTCGCCAGGCCCGGCTCGGAGCTGGCCCGCGAGCTGTTCCCGCTGAGCGAGTTCGGCACCGGCCACGCCGGTTCGACCGTGCTGGAGATCACGTTCCAGGGCGACACCTCGGCCCAGCCGTTCGTCTCGCAGCTCGCCCGCACCTACCAGATCGACATCAACATCCTGGGCGCCGCGGTGGAGACCATCGCCGGCCGGATGGTCGGCCGGATGCGGGTCGAGCTGTCCGGCGGCCACCAGGACAACGTGGTGCCGATCGGCTACCTGCGCGAGCAGGGCCTGCAGGTGGACGTACTGGGCGCGGCGGACGGAGCGGTGGCATGACCTGGGATCAGATGCAGGCCCTGATGTGGCCGGCCACGCAGGAGACCTTCCAGATGGTCGGTGTGGCCGCGGCCTTCACCGCGTTGCTCGGCCTGCCGCTGGGCGTCCTGCTGGTGCTGACCGACCAGGGTGGCCTGCTGGCCAACCGGGCCGTCAACAAGGCCATCGGCTTCGTGGTGAACATCGCCCGCTCGGTGCCGTTCATCATCCTGATGATCGCGCTGATCTCCTTCACGCGGTGGCTGGTCGGCACCTCCATCGGCTGGCAGGCGGCGACCGTGCCGCTCACCATCGGCGCCATCCCGTTCTTCGCGCGCCTGGTCGAGACCTCCGTCCGCGAGGTCGACCGCGGCCTGATCGAGGCGGTCCAGGCGATGGGCGGCAGCAGCTGGACGATCGTCCGCAAGACCCTGCTGCCCGAGGCGCTGCCGGGCCTGGCCGCCTCGGTGACCACCACGGTCATCACGCTGATCGGCTACTCCGCGATGGCCGGCACCGTCGGCGGCGGCGGCCTCGGCACCCTCGCCGTCAACTACGGCTACCAGCGCTTCGAGACCGCGTTCATGTGGGTCATCGTCGCAGAGCTGGTGATCATCGTCACCGCCGTCCAGCTGCTCGGCGACCTCGCCGTCCGCCGCCTCGCCGACCGCGGCCGCACCGGCGGCCGGACCCGCCTGCTCCGCCCGCGCCCCGCCGCCACCACCGACGAGAACCTCGTCGCCTCCTAGACCTCCCTCGTCCGACTCCGGACGCGGCTCCCCGTACCACGCAGAAAGGCACTTTTCGTGCGCAACGCCCTGAAGTTCACCAGCGTCCTCGCCACTGTCGGCCTCGCCCTCTCGCTGGCCGCGTGCAGCAGCTCGGGCTCCTCCTCCTCGGACCCGAACGCCCCGCTGACCGTCGTCGCCAGCCCCACCCCGCACGGGCAGATCCTCAAGTTCGTCAAGGACAACCTCGCGGACAAGGCCGGCCTCAAGCTCGACATCAAGGAGGTCACCGACTACGTGACCCCCAACACGGCGGTGCAGGACGGCTCGGCCGACGCCAACTACTTCCAGCACGTCCCGTACCTGGAGGACTTCAACAAGAAGCACGGCACCGACCTCGTCCCGGTCGAGCCCGTGCACCTGGAGCCGCTGGGCGTCTACTCCAAGAAGGTCAAGGCGATCACCGACCTGCCGGACGGCGCCACCATAGGCCTGCCGAACGACGCCACCAACGAGGGCCGCGCCCTCAAGCTGCTGGCCGACAACAAGATCATCACGCTGAAGGACGGCGTCACCACCACCGCCACCCCGGCCGACGTGACCGGCAACCCGAAGAACCTCAAGTGGAAGGAGCTGGAGGCCGCCCAGCTGCCCCGCTCGGTCGCCGACCTCGACGCCGCCGTCATCAACGGCAACTACGCGCTCGACTCCGGTCTGCACCCGGCCACCGACGCGCTCGTGCTGGAGAAGGCCGACGGCAACCCGTACGCCAACATCCTCGCCGTCAAGAAGGGCAAGGAGAACGACCCGCGGGTCCGGAAGCTGGCCGAGCTGCTCCACTCCGACGAGGTCAAGAAGTACGTCGACGACACCTTCAAGGGCTCCGTCATCCCGGCGTTCTGATTCCGCGCCACCACAGCCCGACGCCCACCGACCGGGCCCCCGCCGCAACGGCGGGGGCCCGGTCGGGCAGTATGCACCAGGGCGGCCCCCGCCGAAGGCGTTCTGACGTACCGTCGTGCGGGCGGCGCACCGCGTGATACCCGGGCGCTGCGGGGGCGTACGGTGTTGTGTTCACGACCCGGCGAGGAGAGAACGGCATGGCAGCGAGCTTCCCCGAGACCGCCATCAGCACCGAGCGGCTGCTGCTGCGGCCCCTTGCGGAGAACGACGCGCCCGGCCTGGCCGTGATGATGGCCGACGACCTCGTCCTCGCCTGGACCGACCTCCCGCAGCCCTTCACCGAGGCGTACGCGGCCGAGCTCGCCCACACCCTGGCCCCCGCCCACCGGGCCGCCGGGCGCGGCATCGTGCTCGCCGTCACCGAGCACCTCACCCAGCGCCTGGTCGGCCTGGTCGAGCTGCGCAACACCGACTGGCGGCTGCGCTCCACCGAGATCTCCTACGTCACCGCCGCCTGGGCGCGCGGCGAGGGCTACGCGCCGGAGGCCGTCCTCGGCGTCGCCCAGTGGCTGTTCGAGGACCGCGGCTTCCTGCGCCTGGAGATGCGCACCGCCGCCGGGAACACCGCCGCCCAGCAGGTCGCCCAGAAGATCGGCGGCATCAGCGAGGGCGTGCTGCGCAGCGCCTGGATAGTCCGCGGGGAGTCCGGCGAGGCCGGCGTCGAGGCGCCGCGCGGCCGCCGGGCCGGGGGAGAGAGCCGCAGCGACGTCATCCTGTGGAGCCTCCTTCCCGAGGACATGGAGGCCCCGGAGCCGCACCGCCCCGGCCGGCACGGCGACCACCGCTACGTCCTGCGCGACTGACCGGGCAGGTCACAGCCCCCGCCGTTCACGGACATGTGTGCGAGATGTCGGCGCCTGGGGGATCACACCCGGTAGCCTCTGTCCGGCGCCGGATTCCGGCGCGGTTTGCCGGCGCACCGAGTCGAGGGAGAACGGCCGCAGATGGCTGACCGGATCACGGTCATCGGATGGGACGGAACACCGCTGACCGAGGCCGCCGGCGCGGCCCTCGCCGCGGCGACCCTGGTGGCCGGCGCCCCCTACCAGCTCGGCGCCCTCCCGGTGCCGCCCGCCGCCGAGCGGATCCCGCTCGGCAGCGTCCAGCAGGCCGCCCGGAGAATAGCCGAGCACCGCGGCGCCGCCGTCGTGGTCGCCGAGGGCGACCCGGGCTTCTTCGGCGTCGTCCGCACCCTGCGCCGGCCCGAGTACGGCCTGGAACTCGAAGTCCTGCCCGCCGTGTCCTCGGTCGCCGCCGCCTTCGCCCGCGCCGGCATGCCCTGGGAGGACGCCCAGGTGGTCAGCGCCCACGGCGGGCGGCTGCGCCGCGCGGCCAACATCTGCCGGGCCCACCCCAAGGTCGCGGTGCTCACCGCGCCCGGCGCCGGGCCGGGCGAACTCGCCCTGATGCTGCGCGGGGTGCACCGGACCTTCGTCGTCTGCGAGGCCCTCGGCACCCCCGAGGAGGACGTCACCGTCCTCACCTCCGACCGGATCGCCGACCACACCTGGCGCGATCCCAACGTGGTGCTGGTGATAGGCGGCAGCACCGGCGCGGCACCGGCCGGTGCGGTGGACGAGGCGGCCGGCTGGCTGGCCGGGCGCCCGGTGGGCTTCCCCGGCGCGGAGCGCGGCTGGGCGCTCCCCGGTGACGCCTACGCGGGCGCGGGGCGCACGGCAGACGCGCCGGGCGCATCGGAGGCGCTTCCCGCGCACGTGCGCGCTCTGGTGCTGGCCCGTCTGGGTGCGCGCCCCGGGGACCTGGTCTGGTCGGTCGGCGCAGGCAGCGGCGCCCTCGCGGTGGAGGCGGCCCGGTTCGGCGCCGCCGTGGTCGCCGTCGAGGCGTCCCGCTCGGCCTGCGCGCGGCTGGCCGTCAACGCCCGCCGGTACGGAGTCGAGGTGGAGGTCGTCCACGGGCGCGGCCCCGAGGTGCTGGGCGGGCTGCCGGAGCCGGACGCGGCCGTCGTCGAGTTGGGCGGCCCGGACGTGGTGCGCGCGGTGCTGGCCCGCAGGCCCGAGCGGTTCGTCGCGGTGCCCCGGACCTTCGCCGAGGCCGAGGAGGTCCGCCGGGCGATCACCGAGGCCGGCTACCGGGCGGACGGTGCCCTGCTCCAAGCCACCGCGCTGCGCGCCGCCGACGGCGGCGGGCTGGAGCTCGGGGCGAGTGAACAGGGCGCGTTCCTGCTCTGGGGTGAGCAGATCGTGTGAAGGCCCGGGGCGCGGCGGGTGTACCACATGATGATCGCGGTGGGGCCCGGGGCGGTGATCCAGGTCGCATCCGGACACTGATTCGAGAGGTGACCGCGCTGGGCCGGTAGTGTGGCGTCCTGGGCGGCCGCGGCGGTCGGCGACCCGCCCGATCCGGTCGGTTTGTCGCCTTTTTGACGCGGCGCAACTCCCCCGGCCTGGCGGCTGGGAGGGGCCACGGGCACGGTTCGGAGCGTGGACGATTCGACGGGCCGCGTGCCGGACCTGGAGAATGCCGTAGGGTCCGGTGCGACGGTGCCGGTCGCCCCGGGTTGTCGTTGTTTCAGATAAGCACGCCGCCCGAGTGGGAGGCGCGCGGGCCGGGGTGTCACAGCGCGCCGGACGGACTTTGGCCGCAGCGCCTCGGCGCGGCGGCCGTATGTGGTTAGGGGCGGGTCGGTGCAGGCCCGGCCCGTGCGGATGGGCGCTGCGGTCGGTGATCGTGTCGCCGAGGGCGCGGCAGCGGCCTGGAAGGAGCTTTGACAATGACCGATGGCGGCCACGTCCCGGGCGAGGGACTGCCGGAGCACCTGCACGCCGGGCCCGACCCGCTCGGCGGCCCGGAGGGCGTCGCGGCCGCCGCACCCGTGCATGGCGTGGCACCCGTGCCGGGCGTCATGACGGACGGCGGCGTCGTCCCGAACCCCGCCGTGCCCGGGAGCGGCATGCCCGGCATGATGCCGCCCGCCGCCGGCCTCATCCCGCCGCAGGGCCAGCCGCAGGGCGCCCACGGCTACGGCGTCCCGGCGCCCGGTATGCCCGGCGTGGTCGGTATGCCCGGCTCCGCGGTGCCCGGTGAGGGCTGGGCGGTCGACCCGGGTGCCCCGCGCCCGGCTTTCCACTTTCTCGACCAGCCCGACCAACTGCTCGACGACGAGGACGACGTCCTGCTGATGCCCGGCCCGCAGGGCTCGTGGGGCGAGCCGGTCGCGCCCGTCCCGGCCGAGCAGATGCCGGGGGCACCGTTCGGCGACCAGCTCGGGGGAGTCGCGCCGGTCCAGGACGGCATGCCGGTCGAGCCGTCCTGGCCGCCGGTGGAACCGCCGGTGCCGGGCGCCGACCCGGCCCTCCATGCGCAGCAGGTCGCCCCGATGCAGCCGCAGGCCCAGGACCCGCTGACGGCGGCTCAGCCGCCGCGCCGCCCGCTGCACGCCGGGCCGCCGATCCCGGACCCGTCCCTGATGACCGGCCAGGTGCCGGTCCGCTCGCTTGCCGACCGCGGCCCGTCGCAGGGCGGCACGCCCGCGCACGGCACCCCGGTCGTCGGCCGGCCGCCGATGGCCGAGGCCGCGGTGCCGGTGGCGGCGCCCGTGCCGCAGGCCGTCCCGGTCGCGCCCGTGCCGCCCGCGGTGGACGCGGTGCCGGTCGCGGAGGTGCCCGGCGTGGTGGCGGAGGCTCAGAACGCCCAGGCCGTCCAGGAGATCGCGGACGGCGTGCAGGTGCCGCTGCCGGTCGAGCAGGGCGTGCCGGTGGTGGCCGTCCAGATGGCCGGGGCGATCGAGGTCGTCGAGGTCGTCGAGGCGGCGGAGGCCCTGGTCGAGCAGGCCGCCGAGGTCGCGCCGCAGGCCGTCGTCGCCGAGCCGGTCGCCGTGGAGGCGGTCGAGGCGGTTCAGCAGGTTGCCGAGGAGCCCGCCCCCGCTTCCGCCGAGCAGGCCGACGCCCCCGCCGGGCAGCACCGCCGGATCTCCGCCTTCCTCGCCGCGCCGACCCCGCACGGCCTGCCGCAGGTCGAGGCGACCGAGCCGGCGCCGGTGGCCGAGGAGGCCGCCCCGCAGCAGCCCGCCCCCATAGCGCCCGCGGAGCCCGCAGGCGAGCCCGAGTCGCCGGAGGCCCCGGCGGCCGACGCGGCGCAGCCCGTCGAGGCCCCGGCCGCCGAGGTCGTGGAGGCCGCGGTCGTGGAGGCCGCGGAGCCGGCCCCGGCCGTCGTGCCCGAGGCCGAGCAGCCCGTCGCGCCCGAGGTGGTCGCCGCTCCTGAGGCTGTCGCCGCTCCGGAGGCCGTCGAGGTCGCCGCGGCCGAGCCGCAGGCCGTGGCCGAGACCGCCGCCGTGACCGGCGAGATGCCGTCCGGTCAGGCTGTCGCGGCGCCGGAGGCCGAGCAGCGGCTGGAGGCCGCCCCGGTCGTCGAGACCCCCGCCGAGGCGTCGGCCGAGACTCCGACCGAGATCCCGGCCGAGGCCCCGGTCGAGCAGACCGCCGACGCCGTCGCCCCCGAGGCCGAGCAGGCACAGCCGGTCGCCGAGGCCGCCGAGGCCGTTACCGGGCAGCCCGAGCAGCCCGTCGCTCCCGAGGCCGTCGCTGCCCCGGGGGCCGGCGAGGTCGCCGAGGCCGAGCCGCAGGCCGTCGCCGCCGAGCCGACGGTCCCGACGGCCGAGGCCGTCGCCGAGCCCGCCGACGCCTCCCAGGAGCCCGCCGAGGCCGAGCAGCCCACCGAGCCGTCCGCCGAAGAGCCGTCCGCCGAGGAGTCTGGCTCCGAGGAGTCTGCCTCCGAGCAGCAGCCCGCCGCCGAGGAGCCCGCCGAGCCGCGCGGCCCGGCCGCCCAGGGCTACGACGAGGCCGGCCGCGAGGCCGTCCACCAGGTGATCCGCGAGCGCCGCGACATCCGCAACGGCTTCCGCCCGGACCCGATCCCGCACGAGGTGCTGATCCGCGTCCTGGAGGCCGCCCACACCGCGCCCAGCGTCGGCTACTCGCAGCCCTGGGACTTCGTGGTGATCCGCTCGGCCAAGACCCGCCGGCGGATGCACGCCCTGGCCGAGCGCCAGCGCGAGGCCTACGCGGACTCGCTGCCCAAGGGCCGGGCGAAGCAGTTCAAGGAAATCAAGATCGAGGCCATCCTCGAGACCCCGGTCAACATCGTGGTCACCGCCGACCGCACCCGCGGCGGCCGGCACACCCTGGGCCGGCACACCCAGCCCCAGATGGCCCCGTACTCGGCTGCCCTGGCCGTCGAGAACCTCTGGCTGGCCGCCCGCGCCGAGGGCCTGGGCGTCGGCTGGGTGAGCTTCTTCGACGACGAGGAGCTGGTCCGTGAGCTCGGCCTGCCCGAGCACCTCGAGGTCGTCGCCTACCTGTGCGTCGGCTTCGTGGACGCCTTCCCGGACGAGCCCGAACTCCAGCAGCAGGGCTGGGCGAAGAAGCGCCCGCTGTCCTGGGTCGTCCACGAGGAGCAGTACGGCAACCGCGCGCTGCCCGGCGAGGAGCCGCACAGCCTGCTCGGCGAGACCCTGCGCGGCATCCGTCCGCTGGACGCCAAGGCGCTCGGCGAGGCCTGGGACCGCCAGAAGCGGATGACCAAGCCCGCCGGTTCGCTCGGCATGCTGGAGATCATCTCCGCCCAGCTGAGCGGCCTGTCCCGCAAGTGCCCGCCGCCGATCCCGGAGCCCGCCTGCGTCGCGATCTTCGCGGGTGACCACGGCGTCCACGCGCAGGGCGTCACCCCCTGGCCACAGGAGGTGACCGCCCAGATGGTCGGCAACTTCCTGGCCGGGGGTGCGGTGATCAACTCCTTCGCCCGGCAGATCGGCACCGAGGTCTGCGTGGTCGACGTCGGCGTCGCCGCCGAGCTGCCGGACGCCGTCCAGCAGGGCCGCGCCACCGGCCTGCTGCCACGCAAGGTCAAGCCCGGCACCGACGACATGACCCAGGGCCCGGCAATGACCCGCGAGGAGGCCCTCAAGGCCATCGAGGTCGGCATCGAGACCGCCCGCGACCTGGTCGCGGCCGGCAACAAGGCGCTGGTCACCGGCGACATGGGCATCGCCAACACCACCGCCTCGGCCGCCCTGATCGCGGTCTTCACCGGCCTCGACCCGGCCGAGGTCACCGGCCGCGGCACCGGCATCGACGACGAGACGCACGCCCGCAAGGTCGAGGTGATCCGCGCCGCGCTGGCCCTGCACCAGCCCGACCCGGCCGACCCGATCGGCGTCCTCGCCGCGATCGGCGGCCTGGAGCACGCGGCCATCGCCGGCTTCCTGCTGGGCGCCGCCTCGCTGCGCACCCCGGTGGTGCTGGACGGCGTGATCGCCGGTTCGGCCGCGCTGGTGGCCAAGGCGATCTCCCCCGAGGCGCTGGCCGCCTGCATCGCCGGCCACCGCTCCGCCGAGCCCGGCCACCAGGCCGCGCTGGCGAAGCTCGGCCTGCGTCCGCTGATCGACCTCGACCTGCGGCTCGGCGAGGGCACCGGCGCCCTGCTGGCCCTGCCGCTGGTGCAGAGTGCGGCCCGCGCGATGCACGATGTAGCCACCTTCGACTCCGCCGGGGTCACCGAGAAGGCCTGACGTTCCCCGCACCGCTCCGTGGACCGGCCCAAGGGCGCGCCGGCCCGCGGAGCGGCGGCGCGCCGTATCGCACCCCACCCTCACCCCCAGGAGCACCGCCGATGACCGCGCCCACCCCGCACCCCAGCACCGAAGGCCGTACCGCCTACCCGGTCGGGCTGCTGCTCGCCGGCCGCCGCGTGGTCGTGGTCGGCGGCGGCCAGGTCGCGCAGCGCCGGCTGCCCGCGCTGATCGCCACCGGTGCCGAGCTGCACCTGATATCCCCGTCCACCACCCCGGCCGTCCAGGCCATGGCGGACGCCGGCGAGCTCACCTGGCACCCCCGCCCGTACGCGGACGGCGATCTGGCCGGCGCCTGGTACGCCCTGGTCGCCACCGACGACCCGGCGGTGAACGCCGCGGTCAGCGCCGAGGCCGAGCGCGAGCGGGTGTTCTGCGCCCGCAGCGACGACGCCGCCGCCGCGACCGCCTGGACCCCGGCCAGCGGCCGGGACGCGGGCGCCACCGTCGCCGTCCTCACCGGTGACCCGCGGCACTCCGCCGCCCTGCGCGACGCCATCGTGGACGGCCTTCGGGACGGTTCGCTGGCCGCCCGCCAGTACCGCGCGCACGGCGCCGGTGTCGCCCTCGTCGGCGGTGGTCCCGGCGACCCGGACCTGATCACCGTGCGCGGCCGCCGCCTGCTGGCCGACGCGGACGTCGTCGTCACCGACCGCCTCGCCCCGCGCGAGCTGCTGGCCGAACTGCCCGAGCACGTCGAGGTGATCGACGCCTCCAAGATCCCGTACGGCCGCTTCATGGCCCAGGAGGCGATCAACCGGACGCTGATCGAGCACGCCAGGGCGGGCAAGTTCGTGGTCCGTCTCAAGGGCGGCGACCCGTACGTCTTCGGCCGCGGCGGCGAGGAGCTGCTGGCGTGCGCGGAGGCCGGGCTGCCGGTCACCGTGGTGCCGGGCATCTCCAGTTCGATCAGCGTCCCGGCGGCGGCCGGCGTGCCGGTCACCCACCGCGGCATGACGCACGAGTTCACCGTGATCTCCGGCCACGTCGGCCCGGACGACGAGCGCTCGCTCACCAACTGGGAGGCCGCCGCGCGGATGAGCGGCACCCTGGTGCTGCTGATGGCCGTGGACAAGATCGGCGCGATCGCCGCGAAGCTCGTCGAGTACGGCCGCCCGGCGGACACCCCGGTCGCGATCGTCCAGGAGGGCACCACCGCGGCCCAGCGCCGGGTGGACGCCACCCTGGGCACCGTGGGCGCGGTGGTCGAGACCGAGGGGATCAAGCCGCCGGCCGTGATCGTCATCGGCGACGTGGTCAACGTCCTTGCGGCGGCCTTCCGGCACTGAACGCCGGAGGAGTGGGAAGTCGACCCGGCCGACCTCCCACTCCCGGTGCCGGCTACTCCAGCGGCTGCTCCGTCCAGATCACCTTCCCGGTCGCCGTGTACCGCGTCCCCCAGCGGTCCGCGAACTGCGCGACCAGGAACAGCCCGCGCCCGCCCTCGTCCGTCGTGGCCGCGTAGCGCATGTGCGGCGAGGTGCTGCTGCCGTCGGACACCTCGCAGATCAGCGTCCGGTCCCGCAGCAGCCGCACCCGGATCGGCCCGGAGCCGTACCGGATCGCGTTGGTCACCAGCTCGCTCAGGATCAGCTCGGTGACGAACGCGGCCTCGTCCAGCCCCCACGCCGCCAGCCGGTCCGCGACCGCCGCCCGGACCTCGCGCACCGCGGCGGGGTCGGACGGCACGTCCCACTCCGCCACCTGGTCCGACGCCAGTACCCGGGTCCGTGCCACCAGCAGCGCGATGTCGTCCTGCGGACGCTCCGGCAGCATCGCCCCCAGCACGTCCGCGCAGGTCTGCTCCGGCGTGCGCGGCGGCCCGGTCAGCGCCGCCCGCAGCCGCTCCAGCCCCTCGTCGATGTCCCGCTCGCGGTCCTCCACCAGCCCGTCGGTGTACAGCACCAGCCGACTGCCCTCGGCCACCTCCAGCTCGACCGTCTCGAAGAGCAGCGCCGCCAGCCCCAGCGGCGGCCCGGTCGGCAGCTCCGGGAAGTCGACCCGCCCGTCCGGGCCCACCACCGCGGGCGGCGGATGCCCGGCGCTGGCCACCGTGCAGCGCCGCGACACCGGATCGTAGATCGCGTACAGGCAGGTCGCCCCGGCCAGCTCGGAACTCTCCCCGCTCGCCGCCTCGTCCTGGTCGATCCGGTTCACCAGGTCGTCCAGGTGCGCCAGCAGCTCGTCCGGCGGCAGGTCCAGGGTCGAGAAGTTGTGGATCGCCGTGCGCAGCCGTCCCATCGTCGCCGCCGCGTGCAGCCCGTGCCCCACGACGTCTCCGACCACCAGGGCCACCCGCGCGCCCGGCAGCGGGATCACGTCGAACCAGTCCCCGCCCACGCCCTCCTGGGCCGGCAGGTACCGGTGTGCGACGTCCAGCGCGTTCTGCACGGGCAGGCTGCGCGGCAGCAGGCTGTGCTGGAGGGTCACGGCCATCGCGTGCTCCCGGGTGTACCGGCGCGCGTTGTCGATGCACACCGCCGCGTGCGCCACCAGCTCTTCCGCCAGTGCGAGATCGTCCAGCTCGAACGGCTCGGGCCGGTCCGCCCGCCAGAACCGGGCCATCCCCAGCAGCACCCCGCGCGCCTTCAGCGGCACCCGCACCAGCGAGTGCACCCCGTACGCCAGCGCCTGCGCCGCTCCCTCCGGGTCCTGCTCCCGCCATGCCCGGGCCTGGTCCAGGTGCGCCTCCATGCCGGGCTTCCCGCTGTGCAGCGCCCCGGCCAGCGGGGTGGACGGCACCACGTCCAGCACCGTACCGACCGGGTAGAACGGCGAGTCGTCCCGGATGCCCGCGAACGCCGCCCGCCGCATCCGCCCCAGCGACTTCCCCGGCGGCGGCTCGTCGCCCGACAGCACCTCGTCGGCCAGGTCCACCGTGACGAAGTCCGCGAACCGCGGCACCGTGATCTGTGCCAGCTCCTCCGCCGTGCGCGTCACGTCCAGCGTGCTGCCCACCGTCACCCCGGCGTCGTACAGCAGCCGCAGCCGCCGCTGCGCCACGTCGGCCCGGCCGGACAGCGCCAGCAGCTCGGTGGAGTCGCGCAGGGTGGCGACGAAGCCGGGCGGGCCGCCGTCCTGGTCGGTGAGCCGGACGTTCACCGCCAGCAGCCGGTCACCGGCCATGACCACCTGGTCGGTGACCGGCCGATTGGCAGTCAGCAGCTCCTTGGGGACGGGCTCCAGGCCCAGCTCGGTCACCAGGCGGCCCTCGGCGTCCGCCGGCAGGCCGAGCAGCCGCCGCGCCTCGTCGTTGCAGAGCAGCAGGCGCCCCTCCTCGCCGACGATCAGCACGCCCTCGCGCACCGCGTGCAGGACGGCCGCGTGGTGCTCGTACATCCTGGTCATCTCGGACGGTCCGAGCCCGTGCGTCTGCCGCCGCAGGCGCCGGCTGATCAGCGCCGTCCCGAGTGTCGCCATCCCGACCGCGCCCGCGGCGGCGCCCAGCACGACGGGCAGCTGCCGCTCGCTGGCGGTGCTCACGTTCGCGAGCGTGACACCTGCCGAGACGAGTCCGGCCACCGAGCCGTCCGGCGCGTACACCGGGACGACCGCCTGGACGAGCGGGCCCAGGGTGCCGGTGATGTGCTCGGTCACCACGTGCCCCTGAAGGGCGGGCTGGTAGTCGCCGACGAACTTCTGGCCGATCCGGGCCGGGTTGGGGTGGGTGTAGCGGATGCCGTCGTTGTTCAGGACGACGATGAAGTCGACGCCCGACGACACCCGCGCGGACTGTGCCTTCGGCTGCAGGATCGCCGTCGGATCGGGGGAGCGCAGCGCCTCGACGACGCCCGGCGAGTTGGCGAAGGCCTGCGCGACCGCCACGGACCGGTTGCGGGCCTCGTTCTCGGCGTCGTTGCGGGACTGCACCACGAGCGCCACCGCGGCGGCCACCACCAGCAGCAGCACCACGAGGATCTGCAGCGCGAACACCTGCCCGGCCACCGACCGGTGCTTCACCGGCCACGCCCGCTTGGCGCGTGGCTGTTGTTGCCGACCGTGTGGGCGCCCACCGGGGGGGCCGGCGGAACCAGTAGCACCAGAGGCCGACGGAGCCCAGGATCGGCCCGGAAGACGGGCCATATGGTCATATTTGCACTCCCGCTGGCAAGGGGCCAAGGCCAACGCGTCCAACCCCGGGGCCGCCGGCGGACTCCCGCCCACCGGGCGACGCCGTGCCCTGGACCGTTTGGCCTTCCCCGCCCCGGCTTGGCAGGATCGCAGGGTGTCCGAACCCAGCACCATCACCGACCCCGCCGACCCGCGCCTCGGCGACTACACCGGCCTCACCGACGTCGAACTGCGCCGCCGGCGCGAACCCGCCGAGGGCCTGTTCATCGCCGAGGGGGAGAAGGTCATCCGCCGCGCCCTCAGCGCCGGCTACCGGATGCGGTCGATGCTGCTCACCCCGAAGTGGCTGGACGTGATGGCCGACGTCATCGCCGAGGCCGACGCCCCCGTCCACGTCGTCGAACCCGCCCTGGCCGAAGCCGTCACCGGCTACCACGTCCACCGCGGCGCCCTCGCCTCGATGGAGCGCAAGCCCCTGCCGGACGCCGCCACCCTCCTCGCCGGATCCCGCCGCGTCGCCGTCCTCGAAGGCCTGGTCGATCACACCAACCTCGGCGCGATCTTCCGCAGCGCCGCCGCCCTCGGCATGGACGCCGTCCTGCTGTCGCCCGACTGCGCCGACCCGCTCTACCGGCGCGCCGTCAAGGTCTCCATGGGCGCCGTCTTCGCGGTGCCGTACGCCCGCCTCGACCCCTGGCCGGCCGCGCTGGACACCGTCCGCGACACCGGATTCACGCTCCTCGCCCTCACCCCCGCCGACTCCGCGGTCGACCTTGCGAGCCTCGCCCCCCAGCGGCTCCCCAAGACGGCCCTCATGCTCGGAGCCGAAGGCGACGGACTCACCGGCCCCGCCATCTCGGCCGCCGACCACCCCGTCCGCATCCCCATGGCCCACGGCATCGACTCGCTCAACGTGGGCGCGGCGGCCGCCGTGGCCTTCTACGCCGTCACCACTCCCTGACCCCGCCAGCCCTGCACAGGAGGTCGACCTCGCCGACGTCCTGCGCTCAGCCTGCCGCTGCCGTCGGCGGTGCGGGGGCGGCGGCCGGGGGAGGAGCGGTGAGGCCGGCGCCGCCGGAGGCGCCCGCGCCGGGCCAGGACTCGTCGAGGGTGCCGTCGGGGCGGACGGTGTAGCGGGTGGACGTGACGGCGCCGGTCTGGACGAAGCGTTCCTCGCGGACCACCGCGCCGCCGTCGAGCCGCCACGTGGCCGTGGCCTGCGGGTCGGCCGTCGAGGAGCGCGAAGCGGAGGCGACCGGGGCGTCCCCGGTGAAGGTGTACAGCTGGACGAGGTCGACCGGCACCGAGCCCTCGGCCCGCCGCAGCACGACCACCGTCGCCGGCGTCCCCTTGTACCGGGCCGGCAGCACCGCGCTGAGCGTCACCTGCGGGCCGGCGCCGGCGGAGTGCCCGTCCCGGAGCGTGATGCCGGGGCCGCCCGCCGCGTCGGGGTAGCTGCGGTTCGGCCAGTCCACGACCGGCCCCGGCCCCTGCGGCGGAGCCAGCGCGCCGTCACCCGCGGTCGCACCGCCGCGCGCCGCCGCCGGGAGCGGCGTGGCCGACGGCGGCACCGCGGCCGCCCCGTCCACCGACGTGCCGGCACCCGTCTTCGGCTCGGCGGAGACGCTCACGGTCGGCCGCAGGCCCTGGTTGCTCCGGTCCTCGCACCCCTGCGCCGCCGCGATGGCGAGCGCCACCCCGAGTGTGACGGTGACGAAGACGACGAGCCGCTGCCGCAGCAGCCGCTGCCGCGCGGTCGCGGGCCGCACGCCCGGGGCGGGGGTGTGCTGCCGGTCCCGGGGCCGCCCGGCGTTGCGGGCGCCGTGCTGGCCGGGTGCCGGGGTCTGCTGACGCTCCCGCACCGGACGGGCCGTCGGCGCCGCCTCGGGCCGGGGATGGGGGGCGGCCACGCCCTGCGGGCGCCGCTGCGCCGCGCCGTGCGCCTGCCCGCCCGGTCGGCTCGACGCCCCCGCTCGGGCCCGCGCCACGGCGGGTTCCGGCGAGCGCCCGGGCGCGGGCACTCCGGGGCGCGCACCGCCCGAGACATCGGCGCCCGAGGCCGGAGCCGGGGCGGAGCTGCGCCCGGGCCGCGCAGCGCGCAGCCCGCCACCGGCCCCTGCCGCCGCACCGCGCGCCGCGAGTTCGCTGAGCCGCTCGTGCAGGGCGGCCGCGCCCGGCCGTTCGGCGGGCTCCTTGGCCAGGCAGGCGCGGATCAGCGGCGCGAGCTGCGGCGGTACGGCCGACAGGTCGGGCTCCTCGTGCACGACCCGGTAGAGCATGACCTCGGACGAGGCCCCCGAGCCGAACGGGGTGTCCCCGGTGAGCGCGTAGGCGAGGGTGGCGCCGAAGGCGAACACGTCCGTGGCGGGCGTGACGGCGACGCCACGCACCTGCTCGGGCGCGAGGAAGCCGGGGGAGCCGACCGCGGTGCCGACGTGGGTGAGGGTGCTCGCGCCGCGCGACCAGGCGATGCCGAAGTCGATGATCCGCGGGCCCCGCGGCGAGAGCAGGATGTTGGACGGCTTGAGGTCGCGGTGGACGACCCCGGCCTCGTGCACCTTGACCAGCCCGTCGGCCAGGGCGGCGCCGATCCGGGCGGCCTCCGGCCAGCTGAGCGGCCCCTCGTCGCCGACCCGCTTGTAGAGGGACGGCCCGGGCACGTAGGCGGTGGCGAGCCAGGGCCGGTCGGCCTCGATGTCGGAGCCGACGACGCGGGCGGTGCAGCCGCCGCGGATGCGGGAGGCGGCGGCGATCTCGCGGGCGAAGCGGGTACGGAACTCCTGGTCCTCCGCGAGTTCGGCGCGGATCAGCTTGAGGGCGACCCGCTGACCACGCCGGTCGGAGCCGAGGTAGACCACGCCCATGCCGCCGGCTCCCAGTCGCCGGTGCAGGCGGTACGGCCCGACGATGCGGGGGTCCTCACGCCTCAGCCGCATCATCGCCATGTTTCTTCCCCGTCAGCCCGTGCGTGAGGCCCCGTCGGTTGGGGCATCGTCAGTTCCTGTCGGGCACAGCTTACGGACTGCCCACTGCGGTGTGCTGATACGCAACACCTCGAGCCACCGTGCGATTGTCCGATCTTGCACGCACGCACAGGTCAGCGACGTGCCGAAACGCGTCTCGGGGTCGCCTGTCAGGGTTCTCCCGGGGGGCGCGCGAAGACCGTCTCCCCCTGCGGTAGTACTCCCGAAGTCTGAGCGTCATCCTCCGGGATGCCCGAGGAACAGTACGACGGCATGACGCCCGAACAGCCCCCCGCGCCATAGCGTTGTTAGCAGCGGTGGACGGGGAGCTCGTCCCCCGAGGTAAGCCGTCCACCGCGCCAACTCGACCGGACGACCGCCACCGGAAAGCACCGAGCACGGATCAGGAGCAAGGGCATGGCACCGCAGCTCACGGGAACCTCCCGCCGCCGTCGGCCGGCCTTCACCCAGCCCCGGTCCGCGGAGCCCACCCGGCACCCGGCGGTGGCGCTGGCCATGGCCCTGCCCTGTGCCGCGCTGCTGGTGGCCCTGTTCGGCGGCTGGGAGCAGATGGCGAACCAGGCGCAGGCCGTCGCCGATCTGCTCGGCCACTGAGACCTGGCCGGCCGCACGGCCGGCCGCGGAACGGGCACTGATCCCCTGGGGACGGGGAACCAGTGCCGCCGGGGAAGGCCGCGCCCGCGACGACTCGCGGACGGGCGAGGAGCGGTGCGCAGAGCACCCCGGCAGGCGGAGACGCCGCGTACGGACGTCGGTGAGGGCGGCCGTACGCGGCTCTTCTGTTCTCACGGATCTCACAGCCCGCGCTCTTCCCGTAGCCCGGAACGCCAAGGCCCGGAACGCCGAAACGGCCGGGGCCGCGACCCTCACGGATCGCGGCCCCGGCCGATACTGTGCGCGATACTGGGATTGAACCAGTGACCCCTACCGTGTCAAGGTAGTGCTCTCCCGCTGAGCTAATCGCGCCTGGTGTGGCGGTCCTGCAGCAGACCCCGGAGGGCCCGACGTGCGCGATACTGGGATTGAACCAGTGACCCCTACCGTGTCAAGGTAGTGCTCTCCCGCTGAGCTAATCGCGCCTGGTGTGGCGGTCCTGCAGCAGACCCCGAAGGATCCGACGTGCGCGATACTGGGATTGAACCAGTGACCCCTACCGTGTCAAGGTAGTGCTCTCCCGCTGAGCTAATCGCGCGGGGAGGTCTCCCGGTGGAACCGGGTGATCCTCTTGGAGGTGGAGACGGGATTTGAACCCGTGTAGACGGCTTTGCAGGCCGTTGCCTCGCCTCTCGGCCACTCCACCAGGCAACACTCGAAGAACGACCTTACACCGTTCTCCATCGAGCGGACGACGAGATTCGAACTCGCGACCCTCACCTTGGCAAGGTGATGCTCTACCAACTGAGCCACGTCCGCCTGTCTCCCGGGATCTTCACCGCTTTTTCTCGGCTGCGCTCCCTGGCGACGTGTTGAACTCTAGCGGATTCCCGGGCCAGCTAAAAATCCGTTCCCGCAGCGTGCGCTCGGTGGACACCCGCACGACTTCCCCGGCCTCCGGCCGGGAGGTACCCCCAGGAGCTGCTCGCGCCCGCCGCACGCCCCCGGGCCGGGCCCGCGCCCCCGACCTACACTTCAGGCACCGCCGCTCAGCACCACCGCGCAGGAGAACCGTGTCCGGCCCCACCGCTCCCCACACCCCGCTCGCCCGCTTCGGCGGCCGCCTCGCCACCGGACTGCGCGACGTCACCTCGGACCTGGCCGCACTCGACTCCAGCGGCTACTGGGCCGTCGCCTACGACTTCGAGGGCCGGCTCACCTGTGCCCGCTTCGACGACGTCCGCCCCGCCCCCGCGCCCCCTTCCGGCGCCGGCTGGCGCGGACCGGACGCCGGCAGCTGGCACAGCTCCCTGGACCGCGACGCCTACGTCGCGGGCGTGCGCCGCATCCGCGAACACATAGCCGCTGGCGAGGTCTACCAGGCCAACCTCTGCCGCGTGCTGTCCGCGCCGCTGCCCGACCCGGCCCGCAGCGACATCGACGCCCTCACCGGCCTGCTCGCCCACGGCAACCCGGCCCCCTACGCCGGCACCATCCGGCTGCCCGAGCACGGCGTCGAGATCGCCACCGCCTCGCCCGAGCTCTACCTGCGCCGCACCGGGCGCACCGTCGCCTCCGGCCCGATCAAGGGCACCGGCCGCACCGAGGACGACCTCCTCGACAAGGACCACGCCGAGAACGTGATGATCGTCGATCTGGTCCGCAACGACCTCGGCCGCGTCTGCGCGACCGGCAGCGTCACCGTCCCCGACCTGTGCGTCGTCGAGAAGCACCCCGGCCTGGTCCACCTCGTCTCCACCGTCGAGGGCACCCTGCGCGACGGCGCAGGCTGGCCCGACCTGCTGGACGCCACCTTCCCGCCCGGCTCCGTCACCGGCGCGCCCAAGTCCAGCGCCCTGCGCATCATCGAGGCCCTGGAGACCGCCCCGCGCGGCCCCTACTGCGGCGCCGTCGGCTGGGTCGACGCGGACCGGGGCGAGGGCGAACTCGCCGTCGGCATCCGCACGTTCTGGCTCGACCGGACCGACCCCGCCGCCCCCGTCCTGCGCTTCGGCACCGGCGCCGGCATCACCTGGGGCTCCGACCCCGACCGCGAGTGGGCCGAAACCGAACTGAAGGCCGGCCGCCTGGTCGCGATAGCGTCGGGCAGCGAAACCCTCTGAAGAACCCCTCCGAAGACACCCTCCGAGGAGCAGCGCTCGATGCAGAACCCCACCATGACCTGGGTCAACGGGACACTCGTCGACTCCGCCGACGCCGCCGTCTCCGTCCTCGACCACGGACTCACCACCGGCGACGGCGTCTTCGAGACCGTGAAGGCCGTCGACGGGCAGGCCTTCGCGCTCACCCGCCACCTCGACCGCCTCACCCGCTCCGCCCGCGGCCTCGGCCTGCCCGACCCCGACCGCGAACAGGTCCGCGAGGCCTGCGTCCAGGTCCTCGCCGCCAACCCGATGCCGCTCGGCCGGCTGCGCATCACCTACACCGGCGGCAACGCCCCGCTCGGCTCCGAACGCGGCGACTCCGGCGCCACCCTGGTCGCCGCCATCGGCGCCGTGAACCGCCGCCCCGACACCACGGCCGCCGCCGTCGTCCGCTGGCGCCGCAACGAGCACAGCGCCGTCGCCGGCCTCAAGACCACCTCGTACGCCGAGAACGTCGTCGCCCTGGCCACCGCGCACCGCGCCGGCGCCTCCGAGGCCCTGTTCGCCAACACCGCGGGCCTGCTCTGCGAGGGCACCGGCTCGAACGTCTTCGTCGTCATCGGCGGCCGCCTGCTCACCCCCACCCTCGCCTCCGGCTGCCTGGCCGGCATCACCCGCGCCCTCGTCGTCGACTGGTGCGGCGCCGAGGAGGTCGACCTGCCGCTCGAAGCCCTCCAGGACGCCGAGGAGATCTTCCTGACCTCCACCCTGCGCGACGTCCAGGCCGTCACCCGCGTCGACGGCCGCGAACTGCCCGGGATCGGTCCGGTCACCGCCAAGGCCATGACCGTCTTCACCGAGCGCAGCGGCGATGACCTCGACCCGTGAGCCGGGCCCGGCGGATAACCCTCCCGGGGTGGGGAAGGGACCACCACATGACCACGACGCTGCGCCCCGAGGGGCCCGAGACACCCACCCCCGCCGGGGGCCGCACCAGACGCTGGCAGATCTGCGCCAACGGCCGCCCGGTCGGCGCGCTGCGCACCACCGCCGTCCCGCACGGCAGCCAACTCTGGGGCGATATAGCCGAGTTGGAGGTCAGGGAGGGCCGCGGGCGGGGCCGCGGGACGTTCGGCGCGCTGGCCGCCGAGGAGGTGCTGCGCAACTGGGGCTGCACCCGGGTGGACGTCGGCATCCCCGAGTCGGCGCAGGTCGCCCGCGGGCTCGCCGCCGCCCTCGGCTACACCGAGCGGATGCGGAACCTGTCCAAGCGCCTGACCGCGGCCCCGGTCCTGCCCGCCGGCGTCACCGCGCGACGGATCGAGCCCGCAGAACTTCCGGCCTGGCTCGACGGGGCCGCGGAGGGCTACGTCCGCTCGCTGATGGCGTCGGGTCTCACCGAGGAACAGGGCCGCGCCAAGTCGGAACTCGACCACCTCCGCGTGCTCCCGCAGGGCGCGGACAGCCCCGGCGTCGCCCTGCGCCGGCTCTGCGGCGACGCGGACGGCGAGGTGCTCGGCTCGCTCTGGGTGGACCTCCACCTGCGCGACCTGCCCGACGGCGAGCCGCTCGCCTGGGTCATGGTCGTCGAGGTGTCCCCGGCCCGCCGGGGCCGGGGACACGGCCGCACGCTGATGCTGCTCGCCGAACGGGAGTGCCTGGCCGCCGGGGTGTGCACCCTCGGTCTCAACGTCTTCACTGCCAACGAGGCGGCGATCCGGCTCTACGCCTCGCTCGGCTATCAGGTCACCAACCGCCTCTACGGCAAACCGCTGTGACCTGACATGGCGTCAGGAATCCTTCGCCTCCTCGATGATGGCGACGATCCGTGCCCGCAGGCCGTCCTGGCTCTGCCCGCCGTCCAGCCGCTTCCCGCCGATCACGTACGTCGGCGTTCCCGTCACCCCGATCGCCCTGCCCTCGGCCTGGTCGGCGTCCACGGTCAGCATGTGCCGGCCGTCGATCAGCGCCGTGTCGACCTCCTCGGCGTCCACCCCGACCTCCCGCGCCACCTCCAGCAACACCTGCTGCCCCCGCGCGTCCAGGTCCTCGACGCGGGCCAGCAGCGCCTCGACGAACGGCCAGCCCAGCCCTTGGGCGAACGCCTCCTCGGCGGCCTCGGCGGCCGCGTAGGCGTGCTTGTGCTTCTCCAGCGGGAAGTGCCGCAGCTCGACGGGCAGCGCGTCGCCGTGCTGCGCACGCAGCGCCCGTACGTCGTCCAGGGCGGTACGGCAGTCCGGGCACTGGAGGTCGCACCAGAACTCGAGACGGGGGAGGGAACCTTCGATCATTCCCCCAGTGTTCCACCAGTGAGCCCCCGCGCCGCCGGGCGGTGTGCCCGAGGGCCGAGCGACAGGAGGCACCGATGACCAGGACCACCGGACGCGACGGGGCGAGGCCGTGCTGACCGCCGCGATCAGCTTCGCGCTCACGGCGGCCGGGGTGGCCGTCGCCGGCCTGCGCGCCTACCGGCGGCGCTTCCTCTCCGCGACCCGCTGGTTCGCGGTCGCGCTGCTGCCTGCCGGGCTCTACCTCACCGGCCTGTTCCCCGTCGCCCGCACGATCGGCCGCGAGTTCGCCGACTGGGCCACCAGGCTCGTCTTCGACCCCCGGGTCTGGACGGGCATCGTGCTGCTCGCCATCTCCGCCGCCCTGCTGCTCACCACCCGCCGGCTGGGCCGCCGCGACGCCGTGGACGCCCCGGAGTCCCGCCCGGCCGCGGGCCCGGCATCCGAGCGCCCGGCGGTGACGGCCGCGCCGCCGAAGCCGAAGAAGGCGGCGGCGAAGAAGCAGGACGACGGCCTCGGCGACTTCGCCGACATCGAGGAGATCCTCCGCAGGCGCGGCATCTGAGCGCGGTGCGTCAGATGGTCGGCACGGTCTCCGCCGAGCGCTGGCGCGCCCGGTACGCGGCGACGTGCAGCCGGTTGCCGCAGGTCCGGCTGTCGCAGTAGCGCCGGGAGCGGTTGCGCGAGAGGTCCACGAAGACCCGCGCGCAGTCCGGCGCCTCGCACGTGCGCAGCCGCTCGCGCTCACCCGCCATGAAGATGAAGGCCAGCGCCATGCCCAGCTCGGCCGCCAGGTGATCGCCGAGCGCGGCGTGCGGCGCGAAGTAGTGGATGTGCCAGCCGTGGTGGTCGTGGTTGGTCAGCCGGGGCGTCGTCCCGGCCGCCGCGACGATCCCGTTGACCAGCTCGGCCGCCGCCGCGGTGGACTCGGTGCCGAACACCTCGCGCAGCCGCGAGCGCAGGTCGTGCACGCGGTGCAGGTCCTCCTCGGTCAGCGAGTCGATCTCGCTGATCTCCTGGCGGACCACGAAGGCGTCCAGCGCGGCCACGTCGGGCAGCAGCTCCGTGCCGCAGACCTCGGGGGCGGTGTTGAGCAGCTCGACGAGGCTGCTCAGTGCGCACTCGGTGTCGTGGGTGATCAGCACGAGGGGACTCCTGGCGGAGGGGGATTTCGGTACCCCGCGTCTGCGGTTACCCCAGACCATACCGGGCCGTGCGGCAGGAGGGCGGCGCCTTCTTTCGAAGGAATGTGCGGATGGCATCGATGCGGCGAAAACCGGACGGGGTCAATCGATTAACCACTCGCGAATGATCATTCCGGAAACCCGGCGGCGCCCGGCAGCGAGGCCGGCCACCCGTACGGATGACCGGCTCCGGTGCCGGGCGCCGGTGGTGCTCCGGTCCGCTCCGACGGGAGCGGGCCGCGCACCGGCCCCGAGACCGCGTCGTGCGCGGCTGAGTCTGCTGCCGTGCCCCCGAGTAGGACGGCTGCGGTGACGGCAGGGGCTACGGCCCCGCCGACGGCGGAGCGTGACCTCCTCCGGTCGGGGTCAACTTTCGGCGAGGATGTGGGACAGCTCCCGGTCGAGGTCGAAGTGACGGTGTTCGGTGCCGGGGGGCACCGCGGCGTCCGTCCGCTTGAGGAACGACTCAAGCGCCCGGGCCGGGGCCTCCAGCAGGGCTTCTCCTTCCGGAGAGCTCAGCGCGATGCAGACCACCCCTTGCCCGTGGCTGCGCGACGGCCACACCCTGACGTCGCCGGTACCGGTCGGTCGGTGCAGCCCCTCCGCAAGGAGATCTCGGGCGAACACCCACTCCACGGTCTCGTCGGCGCCCGTGTGGAACGTGGCGTGTACGGCGTAGGGGTCGGCAGTGTCGTAGCGAAGGCCCGCGGGGACGGGCAGTGAGGACTCGCTGGACACGATGAGGCGCAGGTGCAGCTCGCAGCTGACCGTGGTGTTCATAAGCGCCATGGCCTTTCGCTCAGTGTGCGCTCGGGGAATCGCACGTCGGCGAACGGACCATCCCACCCCTACGACCGATGTAAACCCCTCTGTCCCGATTCGGGGCCGAGTCGTACCCCTTACGGCGCATTGCGTAATCGTTCCGTAGTGCCCGGGTCGGGCATTACCGGGCCGCTTCTCGGTTTGTTTCCCGGCATGACTGTGCGAAACACCAAGGCGGGCGGGAACACGGGAACGGGTGATGCGGTCGAGCCGGACGACGCAGTCCGCGGGACGGTGCCGACACCGCCGTCGACGGCGACCGGGTGGTCGGCTCGAGGGCGCCCCGCGTTCACCCGCCGTTCCCGTCCCCTCCACCTGCTCCGGCGGGTGTGGATCCTCCCGGCCGGCCTCGCGGGGCCGGTGCTCGGCGCGATCATGCTGCCGTGCCCGGCCCCGGCCAGGTGGTGATCTTCCTGGGTGCGGGCGTCCGGGCCGCCGGGTTCGTCCGAGTCCGGCCGGCCCTGCCGCAAGGCCGCCGAGGCTGCCGGAGCGCGGTGGGCCCCGTCCGGCCCGGCCGTCCCCTGGAAGGCGGACGGCAGCCGGACCGGCCCGGGGCCGGGACCTCCGCAGGCGGGTGTTCGGACCACCCTCCGGGATGCGGTAATGTTTTCCCTGCACCCGGGCGATTAGCTCAGCGGGAGAGCACTTCGTTCACACCGAAGGGGTCACTGGTTCGATCCCAGTATCGCCCACCGGAATGCATTGTGATATGTGAGGCCCGGCCGATTATCGGCCGGGCCTCACATGTATTTCCGGATTCCATCGGAAGGCCGCCGCCGGGAATGAACTGAGGCCCAGTCATCTTCCGTGCGGAGTGCGAGTTCTGCGGATGCGCCAGGCCGTCCCCGGAAGGGACGAGTTGTACGACCGGCCCCGAATGGTGCTACAGTTCTTCTCGTTGCCCGGGCGATTAGCTCAGCGGGAGAGCACTTCGTTCACACCGAAGGGGTCACTGGTTCGATCCCAGTATCGCCCACCGGACAGCATGCAGGCCCTGATCGGGAGACCGGTCAGGGCCTGCGGCGCGTTCCGGGCGCTCCTACGCCGCCGCCTCGCAGCCGTGCGCCGGCTCCAGCCGCCGGCCGCAGCCGCACCGGGCCGGCCGCAGCGGCCAGGACAGGTCCACCCGCTCCGGCGTCCCTGACCGGTCGAACCAGCTCTGCAGCCCCCGCGCCTGCGCCGCGTGCCAGATCGCCTGCCGCAGGTGCAGCTCCGCCGCCGTCAGCCCGCCCAGCGCCGCCGGGTAGCGGGCGCCGATCGTCCGGGTCAGCGCCAGCGCCGCCGAGGCGTCCGCCGCCGCGTCGTGCGCCCCCGTCAGCTCCACGCCGTAGTGCGCGCACAGGTCGGTGAGCGTCCTACGGCCCTTGCGGTAGCGGTCCACGTGCTTGTCCAGCACCCGCGGATCCAGCACCACGAGCCCGGCCGCGCCCAGCCCGTCGGTCAGCGTGAGCCGGTGGTGGCGGCGCAACTCCCGGTCCAGCAGCGTCAGATCGTACGGCGCGTTCATCACCACCACCGGCCGGCCGGCCCGGGCCTGTGCGGCCAGGGCGCGGGTTATCTCCGCCACAACGACACGGGCCGGACGGCCGTGCGCGAGCACGTGCTCGTCGGTGATGCCGTGCACCGCCCGCGCGCCGTCCGGGATCGGGACCCCCGGATCGGCCAGCCAGGTCGAGGTCTGCACGGGTGCGCCCGGGGAGAGTTGGACGACCAGGGCGGCCGAGACGATCCGGTCGTGCTCGACGTCCACGCCGGTGGTCTCGGTGTCGAAGGAGGCAAGTGGACCGGTGTACCAGTGCTGCTGCATGACTGCCCCTCAGGCGTGCGTTCCGCGCCCGGTTGATACCCGGTTCTGACGCCCGTTCAACCGTTTGGCGCAGGCCGGGCCGGGGATGCTGCCAGAGGTGTCCCGTTCGAATCCGGACGGGCCCGGAGCCGGGGGAGGCCACGGGGCGATGGCACTGACACAGCCGCAGCCCGAGGAGGCGGCTGCCGTCCTGCGGGGGAACCTGGCGGTCACGGCCTGCATGGAGACGCTGCAGGTCGGCTACCTGCACGCGGTCGCGGCGGCGGCCGGCTGCTCGCTCTCCCAGCCCTTCCCGGACAACGGCATCGACTGGCAGGTCAGCCACGGCTCGCGGGAACACGAGGTCGACGACGAGGTCACCATCAAGATCCAGCTCAAGGCGACCCAGCAGATCGCGCCCGACCCGGCCGGCACGCACTTCAGCTTCACCCTGGACAACGACCACCTGCGCAAGCTCGCCCGCGCCCGGGTCGCGGTGCCGCGGATCCTGGTCGTGATGCTGCTGCCGCGCCGGGTCGACCGCTGGCTGGAGGCCCGGCCGGACGCGCTCGAACTGCGGCACTGCTGTTACTGGGTCAACCTGGCCGGCCACCCGGTCACCGGGCAGCGGCGCACCAACGTCCGCGTGCCCACCGGCAAGGTCTTCGACGACCGCGCGCTCTGCGACATCATGGCCCGGGTCGGTGCGGGCGGCAGCCCGTGACGGCCCGGCCCCGGCGGGGAGGAGCAGCACCCATGACACTGCCGCACGGACCGGGCGGCCACGCCCACGCCCAGGCCCTGCCCGACCCGGCCGCCGTCGACCCGGCGGTGCTCGCCACCCTGCTCGCCCGGCACGGCTGGGTCCGGCGCGGCGGCCCCGCCGCCCGGTACGGCCGCTGGACGCCCCCGGACGACGACCCGGGCACCAGCCTCCTCGTCCCCGCCGGGGACGGCTTCGACGACGCGGTCGACCTCCTCACCGACGCCGTCACCGCGCTCTCCCGCTCGCGCAGCCCGTCCGCCCGCGCCATCCTGCTCGCGCTCGCCGTGCCCGGCGACGAACTGCGCTGGCGCCGCGACCTGCCCGGGCCGTCCGGCACCACGCCCTGGGAGGACACCGAACGGCTCCAGGCGGCGGCCCGCGGGATGCTCGCCGCCGGGGCCAAGGCCGGACGGACCAGGGCCGCCTACTTCGGCGCCCGTCTGGACGCCTGGGCCGGGGACTTCCTGGACCGCGTCCTCGTCGTCGAGCAGGGCGCGGGCCTCACCGCCTACACCCCGGCCCCCGAGGGCCGGGCGGCCGTCACCACCCTCGTCCGCGCGCTGGAGGCGCTGCGCGACGCGGTCGACTACCGCCGGGTCAGCGGCGGACCCGAGGCCTTCGAGAACGCCGTCCAGGCCGGGGTCAGCCGGGAACTCGTGCAGTCCGTCGAGGACCTGGTGCGCGGCGCGACCGGTGCGCAGCTCGCGGTCGCCTGGTCGGTGGCCGCCGGCACCCCGGGCGGCTTCGGCGAGCGCCGGATCGTCCTCGACTTCTCGCCGGGCGACCTGCCCGCCCTGGCCGAGGCCGCCGACCTGCTGGAGCGCATCGAGCCCGCCATCGCCGTCACCGTGGTCGGCGTGGTCGTCCGGCTCAAGCGCGCCGACCCGGCCGGCCCGGGCACCGTCCGGCTGCGGGTGCTCGGCGGCGCCGAGGTCCGCGAGCTGAAGCTCCGGCTGCCCGACGCCGACTACCGCCTCGCCGCCGAGGCCCACCTGGCCGGCGTGCCGGTCCGGGTCAGCGGCCGGCTGGAGCGCAGCGGCGGCTTCCGCCGGCTCACCAGGCCGCACGGACTGGAACTGTGTGACTGGGAGGGAGCGGACCGTGAGCGGCTGCTGAAGGGGCTGAAGGAAGAGCTCAAGGATGAGCTCAAGGAAGAGGGAGAGGGGGCGTAGGGAGGTGTAGGAGGGCGTGGAAAGGCGTAGGTGGACGGCGGGGGCGGCGCTCTCGGTACCATCGTGACGCGCAGCGAAGTGTTGCGTCCTCTAATCCAGCACGTCAGGAGAGACCGGTGACGGACGTCCGGGTAATCATCAGCCGCGAACCCGATCGGGAAGAGCGCGTGGTGACGACGGGCACTACGGCCGCCGAGCTCTTCGCCGACGACCGCTCGATCATCGCCGCCCGCGTCGGCGGCCAGCTCAAGGACCTCGCCCACGTCCTCCAGGACGGCGACGAGGTCGAGCCGGTCGCGATCGGCAGCAAGGACGGCCTGGACATCCTGCGCCACTCCACCGCGCACGTCATGGCGCAGGCCGTGCAGCAGCTCTACCCGGAGGCCAAGCTCGGCATCGGCCCGCCGGTCAAGGACGGCTTCTACTACGACTTCGACGTCGAGAAGCCGTTCCACCCCGATGACCTCAAGGCCATCGAGAAGAAGATGCAGGAGATCATCAAGCGCGGGCAGAAGTTCGCCCGCCGCGTGGTCACCGACGAGGCCGCCCGCGAGGAGCTGGCCGCCGAGCCGTACAAGCTGGAGCTGATCGGCCTCAAGGGCTCCGCCGCCACCGCGGGTGAGGGCGCCGACGTCGAGGTCGGCGCCGGCGAGCTCACCATCTACGACAACCTGGACGCCAAGTCCGGCGAGCAGTGCTGGGGCGACCTCTGCCGCGGCCCGCACCTGCCCAGCACCCGGCACATCCCGGCTTTCAAGCTGATGCGCAACGCGGCCGCCTACTGGCGCGGCAGCGAGAAGAACCCGATGCTGCAGCGCATCTACGGCACCGCGTGGCCGACCAAGGACGAGCTGAAGGCCCACCTCGACTTCCTCGTCGAGGCCGAGAAGCGCGACCACCGCAAGCTCGGCAACGAGCTCGACCTCTTCTCCATCCCGGAGGAGATCGGCTCCGGCCTCGCCGTCTTCCACCCCAAGGGCGGCATCATCCGCCGCGCCATGGAGGACTACTCGCGCAAGCGACACGAGGAAGAGGGCTACGAGTTCGTCTACACCCCGCACGCCACCAAGGGGAAGCTCTTCGAGAAGAGCGGCCACCTGGACTGGTACGCGGACGGTATGTACCCGCCCATGCAGCTCGACGAGGGCGTGGACTACTACCTCAAGCCGATGAACTGCCCGATGCATAACCTGATCTTCGACGCGCGCGGCCGCTCGTACCGTGAACTGCCGCTGCGCCTCTTCGAGTTCGGGACGGTGTACCGCTACGAGAAGTCCGGCGTGGTGCACGGCCTGACCCGTGCCCGCGGCTTCACGCAGGACGACGCGCACATCTACTGCACCCGCGAGCAGATGGCGGACGAGCTCGACTCGACCCTGACCTTCGTGCTCAACCTCCTTCGCGACTACGGTCTGACCGACTTCTACCTGGAGCTGTCCACCAAGGACCCGGAGAAGTACGTCGGTTCGGACGAGACCTGGGAGGAGGCCACCGCGGTCCTCGCGAGCGTGGCCGAGAAGCAGGGCCTGCCGCTGGTTCCGGACCCGGGCGGCGCGGCCTTCTACGGTCCGAAGATCTCGGTGCAGGCGAAGGACGCGATCGGCCGGACGTGGCAGATGTCCACGATCCAGCTGGACTTCAACCTGCCGGAGCGCTTCGACCTGGAGTACACCGCGGCGGACGGCTCGCGTCAGCGGCCGGTCATGATCCACCGCGCGCTGTTCGGTTCGATCGAGCGCTTCTTCGCGGTGCTGCTGGAGCACTACGCCGGCGCCATGCCGCCGTGGCTGGCTCCGGTCACCGTCACCGGCATCCCGATCACCGACGAGCACGTGCCGTACCTGCTGGAGGTCGCGGCCGAGCTGAAGAAGCACGGGATCCGGGTCGAGGTGGACACCTCGGACGACCGCATGCAGAAGAAGATCCGCAACGCGCAGAAGACCAAGGTCCCGTACATGCTCATCGCCGGCAACGACGATGTCACCGCGGGTGCCGTCTCCTTCCGCTACCGCAACGGCGAGCAGAAGAACGGCGTTCCGGTCGCGGACGCCGTCGCGGAGATCGTGGACGCGGTGAAGAACCGCATCCAGGTCTGACGTTGTAGCCGGACGATCACGGTGCGCGGGGCAGGCTCTTGATGAGTCTGCCCCGCGCGGCTTTGCAAGCACCGTCGGGCGAATATGCTGATCAGCATGACGACTGAGCCGGAACTGCAGCGGGGCGTCGGTGAGCCGGACGGCTTCCGCCGCCTGTGGACCCCCCATCGGATGGCGTACATCCAGGGTGAGAACAAGCCCACCGGCCCGGCTCCGGACGACGGTTGCCCGTTCTGCTCGATCCCGTCGCTGAGCGACGAGGACGGGCTGGTCATCGCGCGTGGCCGCTCCGTCTTCGCGGTGCTGAACCTGTACCCGTACAACGGCGGGCACTTGATGGTGGTCCCGTACCGGCACGTGGCCGACTACACCGAGCTGGACGAGGCCGAGACGGCCGAGCTGGCGGACTTCACCAAGAAGGCGATGACCGCGCTGCGGGCGGCCTCGGGGGCGCACGGGTTCAACATCGGTTTGAACCAGGGTGCGGCGGCCGGTGCCGGGATCGCGGCGCACCTGCACCAGCACGTGGTGCCGCGCTGGGGCGGGGACACCAACTTCATGCCGGTGGTCGGGCACACCAAGGTGCTGCCGCAGCTGCTGGCGGACACCCGCAAGATGCTGGCCGAGGCCTGGCCGCAGGGCTGAGCAGTGGCAGAGCGACAGCGAAGGGGCCCTTCACCGACCGGTCGGTGAAGGGCCCCTTTCGCATGCGCTCAGCCGGCGTCGAACTGGTCGACCTTGTACGGGCGGGTGCCCTGCGCCTCGGACTTGATGATCGAGGCGCGGTTCTTGAAGAAGTGCTCGGTGTCCAGGTCGTGCTCCTCCAGGAACTCCAGCGTGGCGGCGTGCACCGCGCTGAGGACCGGTACGGAGGCGTTGAGCGCGTTGTCCGTCATGAACCGGCTGCTCCACGGCGGGTTCGCCCAGGCGTGCCGGAAGCCGAACGGTTCGGGCAGGCCGAGGCCGCCGCCGAGCCAGGCGAGCAGGCCGGGGAGGCGCATGAACGGCGCACGAAGGGCCTGGCGTACCACCTCGTCGTTGTCGATCAGGGGGAGCTGGACGGTCTTCTCCTCCCAGAACTTGCCGGTCTTCTGGATCGTCTTCTCCTTGGGGGCGGGCTTGTCCCCGAAGACGCCGGCGACCGGGCCGAGGGCGTAGCCGGCGACCGTCACAGTGAGGGTGTTGGCGAGCAGCGTGACGGTGACGGTGAAGGTGATGATCAGCTTGCCGTCGAAGGTGATGAACTGGGTGGCGAGGTAGTGCCGGGCGCCGCCGCCGGAGAACGTCTGCTTGTCGGCGACGGCCTGGACGGCGAACTCGCGCATCCGGTCGCCGTCCATGTCGGCGCCCGAGGGGCGGGAGATCTCGTCGGCGTTCTCGCCGACTTCGAGCACGGCCCACTGCTTGATCGAGAGGTTGGTCATCCCGCTGTTGGCGACCTCGCTTATGGCGAGGGCCTTGAGGTGGGCGGAGATCTTGCGGACCAGGTCCCAGGGGTGGAAGGCGCGGAAGTCGGCCTGGCCGTCGGCGGGGCGCAGGACGTCGACGAGTCGCCATTCGCCCCAGCGTCTGCCGACGCCGAGGATGCCCTTGGGACCGGCGTAGTGCTGGACGTTGGTCTCCTGCTCGGCTTCCAGGCGGCCGAGTTTGTCGCGGAGGTCGGCGGCCTTCTTGTCGAGGTCGTCGCGGGGGACGGCCTTGGCGACGCTGGCGGCGACGGCGTTGCCTTCGACGAGGGCCTTCCAGCGGTCGCGCAGCTCCTGGGTGGAGCGGAGCACGATGCGCTTGGCGAGGAACCAGCCGACGACCGGGGCGATCATGGTGATGCGCAGGTAGACGCCGAGCAGGCCGGCGGCCGGCGGGCGGAGGGCGAGCAGGACGGCGACGGCGCCGGCGGCGAGGAGGGCGAGGCCTCCGTAGAGCTCGTTCTGCCGGGACTTGTCCTTCAGGAGCCACGCGCGGAGGTAGAACGCGGCGAGCCAGATGAGGGTGCCCGGGAGGGCGAGCAGGCCGAAGACCACGGTGATGGTGGTGAGCCGGCGGTCGCGGTTGGCGCGGAACTCCTGGGCGGCGAGGCAGTGTTCGACGATCTGGCGGGTGTCGGTGCCGAAGGAGGGCACGATCGGCTTGCGGCCGGCGCCCATGGTGCGGGCGATGACCGCGGCGCTGAACGCCTCGCCGAGATTGGCGCGGAACAGTCGGAACCGTGGCTTCTTGAAGGTGGCGGCGGTGACCGCCGTGACGAAGGGCTCGATCTCGCCGTCGCGGTACGCGGCCGAGGAGAGCGCCTGGGTGACGGCGGTCTGCGGGCCGGCGTCGGTACGGGGTATCTGCGCACCCGGGGTCATGTCGAGCGTGGTCACGGTGGCGTCCTCCTCCCCTTGTCAGCGGCAGGTTACCGTGCCGTGGTGCCACCGCGTGGATGATCGTCTGAAGTACCGTCACGATCGAGCCGCGCCGGTTCGAGAGGCATGATTCCCCGCTTCGGGTGGCTCGATACCCCGTCGGCATCCGTCGGCATCCGTCGGCGCCCGGGCGGTACCCGGTGGATCACCGCATGTAGGGGTGGTGCACGATGGCGGTACGGGCGGAGAAAGGGGCCGAAGTGTTGGATCCGGTGCTGGTGTTCGACGGGGACTGTGCGTTCTGTTCGTCCTGTGCGCGCTGGGCGGAGCGGTATTTGCGGCAGACGCTGGCCTCGGGGGGCTGGGAGGCGGTGCCGTTCCAGTTCGAGGATCTGGCGGCGCTGGACGCGCGGGCCGGCGGGCTGGGCGAGGTGAGCGCGGAGCGAGCGGAGCGCGAGGTGCTGTGGGTGACGCCGGCGGGTGAGGTGTACGGCGGTGCGCAGGCGGTGGCGCGGTTGCTGATGCGGTCGGGCGGCGTGTGGGCGTACCTGGGCGGGCTGCTGGCGCTGGCGCCGGTGCGGCCGGTGGCGGGCGTGGCGTACCGCTGGGTGGCGCGGAACCGGCACCGGATGCCGGGGGGTACGGCGGCGTGCTCGCTGGCGAACCGTGCGGGCGCTCAGTCGGTGTAGCGGTCGGCGACCGCGGCGGGCATGGGTTCGTGGCGCAGGTAGGCGCGGCTGAACTCGGCGGTGCCGTGGGTGAGTGAGCGCAGGTCGACGGGGTAGCGGACGAGTTCGAGTTCGGGGACCTCGGCGCGCAGCAGGGTGAGGCCGGGTCCGCCGGTCTCGGTGCCGAGGACGCGGCCGCGGCGGGCGGAGAGGTCGCCGAGGACGGCGCCGAGGTAGTCGTCGGGCAGCAGGACGCTGACGGCGGCGACGGGTTCGAGGAGCCGGATGACGGCGTGCTCGGCGGCGTCGCGCAGGGCGAGGGCGGCGGCGGTCTGGAAGGACGCGTCGGAGGAGTCGACGGAGTGCGCCTTGCCGTCGGTGAGGGTGACCCGGATGTCGACGAGCGGGTGGCCGGTGGCGACGCCCTTGGCGAGCTGGGCGCGGACGCCCTTCTCGACGGAGGGGATGAAGTGCTTGGGCACGGCGCCGCCGACGACGTGTTCCTGGAACTCGAAGCCGGAGCCGGCCGGGAGGGGTTCGACCTCCAGGTCGCAGATGGCGTACTGGCCGTGGCCGCCGGACTGCTTCACCAGGCGGCCGTGGCCGGCGGCGGCGCTGCCGAAGGTCTCGCGGAGGGCGACCTTGGGTTCGACGGTGTCGACGTGGACGCCGTGGCGGGTGCGGAGGCGGTCGAGGACGACCTCGGCGTGGGCCTCGCCGGTGCACCACAGGACGAGCTGGTGGGTGTCGGGGTTCTGTTCGAGGCGCAGGGCCGGGTCCTCGGCGGTGAGGCGGCCGAGGGCCTGGGAGAGCTTGTCGTCGTCGGCCTTGCTGTGTGCTTCGACGGCGATCGGGAGCAGGGGGTCGGGCAGGGTCCAGCCGTCGAGTTCGACGGGGTGGCCGGGGTCGTGGACGGTGTCGCCGGCCCGGGCGGTGGTGAGTTTGGCGGCGCAGACCAGGTCGCCGGCGACGGCGTGCGGGACGGGGCGCTGGAGCTTGCCGAAGGGGCTGCTGAGGCCGGTGACGCGTTCGTCGCCGTTCTGGTCGGAGGCGTGGGCGGGGCCGACGAGGTGGATCTTGGTGTCGGGGCGCAGGGTGCCGGCGTAGAGGCGCAGCAGGCTGATCCGGCCGACGTAGGCGTCGCCGGTGACGCGGACGACCTGGGCGGCGAGCGGGGCGTCGGGGTCGCAGGCGGGGGCGGGGCGGGTGCGTTCGGTGGGGTCGGGGAAGGTGTGGGTGATGAGGTCGAGGAGTTCGGCGGCGCCGAGGCCGTTCTCGCTGGTGGGGACGGCGGGGTGGAGGGTGCAGGCGAGGACTTCGCGGCGCATGCCGGCTTCGAGGGCGTCGGCGTCGAGGGTGTCGCCCGCCAGGTAGCGCTCCATGAGGGTGTCGTCCTGGCCGGAGATGGCCTCGACGAGGCTGTCGCGGGCGGGGGCGGTGTCGGGCAGGGGAGTGGCGTCGCCGTAGGTCTGCCCGGTGAGGAGGTCGACGCTTCCGTCGGGGTGGCCGTCGTGGAGGACGGGGAGGAAGAGCGGGCGGAGGGTGTCGGGGCCGAGGCCGAAGGCGTCGTGGCAGGCGGTGAGGATGTCGTCGAAGCCGGTGCGGGCGAGGTCGAGTTTGGCGACGGCGATGGCGCGGGGGATGCCTTCGGCGGTGCACTCGCGCCAGAGGGCGCGGGTGGGCGCGGTGACCGGGTCGGTGGCGGAGACGACGAAGACGGCGGCGTCGGCGGCGTGCAGGGCGGCGCGCAGGTCGGCGGTGAAGTCGGGGTGGCCGGGCGGGTCGATCAGGTTGATCTTGACGCCGTTCCATTCGAGCGGGAGCAGCGACAGCTGGACGGATCGCTGCTGCTGGTGCTCGATGTCCTCGTGGTCGGAGACGGTGGTGCCGTCGGTGACGCGGCCGGCCCGGCCGGTGGCGCCGGCGGTGAAGGCGAGGGTTTCGGCGAGGGTGGTCTTGCCCACACCGCTACCGCCGATGAGGACGACGTTGCGCAGGTCGCGGGGGCCGGTGACGGCGGGTGCCTGGCCGGCTCGGGCCGTGCTGCGGTCGGGCATCGGGGTCTCCTCCCGTCGCGCCGAGGCTGTCTTTCGAAAGTCTAGGGTCGGGTCACGCCGGGGCGCGTGTCGTACGCGCGAGCGGTTGTCGTGCACGTGTGCGAAGCCGGTTGGTGTGCCGCCGGGCGGTGCTGCGGCGGAGCGTGTCGTAGGCGTGGCTACGATGGGTGCGCCGGGTGGGCTGATCCGCCCGGCCGTCTGCCGCGCGGGTTGCGCCAGACGGGTTCCTGGGAGATCGGAGCGGTCGGGAAGGCCATGCTCAACAAATACGCGCGTGCCTTCTTCACACGTGTTCTGACCCCGTTCGCCGCGTTCCTGATCCGGCTCGGAGTGAGCCCGGACGCCGTGACGCTGATCGGTACCGCCGGTTCGGTGGCCGGTGCGCTGGTGTTCTTCCCGCGGGGGGAGTTCTTCTGGGGCACCATCACGATCACGCTGTTCATCTTCTCGGACCTGGTAGACGGGAACATGGCCCGTCAGCTGGGGCGGAGCACCAAGTGGGGCGCGTTCCTGGACTCCACGCTGGACCGGGTCGCCGATGCGGCGATCTTCGGCGGCCTGGCGATGTGGTACGCGGGCAAGGGCGACAACAACCTGCTGTGCGCAGTGGCGATCTTCTGCCTGGCGAGCGGTCTGGTGGTGTCGTACACGAAGGCCCGGGCGGAGAGCCAGGGGCTGCCGTGCGACGTGTCGGGCCTGGTGGAGCGGGCCGAGCGGCTGGTCGCCAGCCTGGTGGCGGCCGGGGTCGCGGGTCTGCACGACTTCGGGGTGCCGTACGTGGAGTGGCTGCTGCCGGTGGCGCTGTGGCTGGTCGCGGTGGGCAGTTTCATCACGGTGCTGCAGAGGATGCTGACCGTGCGCCGGGAGGCGTTCGAGGCCGACCGAGTGTCGGCCGGGAGCTGATGGGGGGCGTCCTGCGGTGATGGACCGACTGGTGTACTGGGCGTACGCGCTGGGCTGGGCGGTGCTGAAGCACCTGCCGGAGCGGGTGGCGCGAGGCCTGTTCGAGCGGCTGGCGGACTACGCGTGGCGCAAGCGCGGCAAGCGGGTGCTCCAGCTGGAGACCAACCTGCGCCGGGTCCGTCCGGGGCTGGACGAGGAAGCGCTGCGGGCGCTCTCGCGGGCCGGGATGCGCTCGTACCTGCGGTACTGGATGGAGTCGTTCCGGCTGCCCGTGTGGAGCCGGGGCCGGGTGGCCCGGGACATGCGGGTGGAGGGCTTCGAGAACCTGCGCGGGCCGATGGAGGCCGGGCGGGGCGCGGTGATAGCGCTGCCGCACATGGGCAACTGGGATCTCGCGGGCACCTGGGTCGCGCAGCAGGGCTATCCGTTCACGACGGTCGCGGAGCGGCTGAAGCCGGAGCGGCTGTTCGACCGGTTCGTGGCGTTCCGGGAGGGCCAGGGCATGGAGGTCCTGGCGCTGACCGGCAGCGGGGTGAACGTGATCGGCACGCTGGCGCGGCGGCTGCGCGAGGGTCGGTTGGTCTGCCTGGTGGGGGACCGGGACCTCTCGGAGGCGGGCATCGAGGTGACGTTCTTCGGCGAGGCGACGCGGATGCCGGCCGGCCCGGCCGCGCTGTGCCAGCGGACCGGGGCGGCGCTGCTGCCGGTGACGCTCTGGTACGACGGGCCGGCGATGCGGGCGCGGATCCACCCCGAGGTGCCGGTGCCGACCGAGGGCGACCGCAAGGAGCGGACGCAGGCGATGACGCAGGCGATGGCGGACGTGTGGGAGCGGGCGATCGCCGAGCACCCCGAGGACTGGCACATGCTGCAGCGCTTCTGGCTGGCCGACCTGCCGGTCCGTGAGACGGTGGTGGACGGGGCGGGGGATCAGACCGTGGCGCGGGTCGAGCCCGTCCGGGAGGCCGCACCGGAGCCGGCAGGCGAGCCCGCGGCCGAGGCGTCCGGGTCCTGAGTCCACATCCCCCGTACCGGAGTACCCGAAGGAGCATGAGGAACCCGTGAAGATCGGCATCGTCTGCCCGTACGACTGGGACGTCCCCGGCGGGGTGCAGTTCCACATCCGGGACCTGGCCGAGCACCTGATCGGCCTCGGCCACGAGGTGTCGGTGCTGGCGCCCGCCGAGGACGACGAGGCGCTGCCGCCGTACGTGGTCTCTGCCGGGCGGGCGGTGGCGGTGCCGTACAACGGGTCGGTGGCGCGGCTGAGCTTCGGCATCCTGTCGGCGGCGCGGGTGCGGCGGTGGCTGCACGACGGGCGGTTCGACATCCTGCACGTGCACGAGCCGGCCTCGCCGAGCCTGTCGATGCTGGCCGCCTGGTCGGCCACCGGGCCGATGGTCGGGACGTTCCACACCTCGAACCCGCGCTCGCGGGCGATGATCGCGGCCTCGCCGATCCTCCAGCCGGGGCTGGAGAAGATGCGGGCCCGGATAGCGGTGTCGGAGTACGCCCGGCGGACGCTCGTCGAGCACCTGGGCGGGGACGCGGTGGTGATCCCGAACGGCGTGGACGTCGGCTTCTTCGCGGACGCCGAGCCGGACGAGCGCTGGACGGGCGGCGCGGCGGCGGGCGAGCCGGGCACGATCGGCTTCATCGGCCGGATCAACGAGCCGCGCAAGGGCCTGCCGACGCTGCTGGCGGCACTGCCGAGGATCCTGGCCGAGCGGCCGGGCGTGCGGCTGCTGGTGGCCGGCAAGGGCGACGAGGAGGAGGCCGTCGCGGGCCTGGCGCCCGAGGCCCGCCGGCAGGTCGAGTTCCTGGGCATGGTGAGCGACCGCGACAAGGCCCGGCTGCTGCGCAGCGTGGACCTGTACGTGGCGCCGAACACCGGCGGCGAGAGCTTCGGGATCATCCTGGTCGAGGCGATGTCGGCGGGCGCCCCGGTGCTGGCCAGCGACCTGGACGCGTTCAAGCAGGTGCTGGACGGCGGGGACGCGGGCGAGCTGTTCCCGGTCGAGGACGCCGACGCGCTGGCGCGGACGGCGCTGCGGCTGCTGGGCGACCCGGGGCGGCTGGAGGAGCTGCGGAAGGCGGCGTCGCGGCACGTCCGGCGGTTCGACTGGTCGACGGTCGGCGCGGACATCCTCGCGGTGTACGAGACGGTGACGGCGGGCGCCGCGGCCGTCGTCGAGGAGGACGTGCGCAGCGGGCGGCGTGGCCGGTTCGGGCTGGCCCGGGATTGATCCGCGCCGACGCGGCGTTAGATTCGGTCGACCGTACTGCTGTGACTCATGGGGGCAACGATGCCGCAGATCTCCGTCGACTACTCGGCCGGCCTGGCCGGCACCTTCGACCGCCGGGCGCTGGGCCTGGCGATCAACCGGCTCGCGGTGAAGACGATCGCCGCCCAGCCGGAGGCGTGCAAGACGCTGTTCCGGGCGAACGACGACTTCGTCGTGGGGGAGGGCGACGGGCCCGACGCGCAGGTGTTCGTCGAGTTCCAGATCTTCCCGGGCCGTACGCCGGAGGCGAAGGCCGCGCTCAGCGAGGGCGTGCTGGCGTTGCTGGCCGAGCACATCAGCCCGGCGCCCGGCACCCGGCTGTTCACCGCGGTGAACATCGAGGACATCGACCGGGAGAGCTACCGCTCCACCACCGCCGCCGGCTGAGCCGGTAACACCCGGTAACGTAGCGGCCCGTGACTACCTGGATCTGGGCCGGCGTGGCCGTGGTGCTGTTCGGCATGTACCTGAGTTGGACGGCCGGCCGGCTGGACCGGCTGCACGCCCGGATCGACGCCGCCCGCGCGGCGCTGGACGCGCAGCTGGTCCGCCGGGCCTCGGTGGCGATGGAACTCGCCACCTCCTCACTGCTGGACCCGGCGGCCTCGCTGCTGCTGCTGGACGCGGCGCACGCGGCCCGGCTGGCGGACGACGAGCAGCGCGAGGTGGCCGAGAGCCAGCTGAGCCTGGCGCTGCGGGCGGTGTTCGCCGAGCCGGAGCAGGTGGCGGTCCTGGTGGCCGAGCCGGGCGGCGAGGACGCCGTCAGGGACCTGACCACGGCGGTGCGCCGGGTGCCGATGGCCCGTCGGTTCCACAACGACGCGGTGCGGGCGGCCCGGGCGGTGCGCGAGCACCGGCTGGTGCGCTACTTCCGGCTGGCCGGAAAGGCGCCGTTCCCGCTGGCGTTCGAGATGGACGACGCCCCGCCGCCGGCCCTGACGCCCGAGGGCGCGCCGTCCTGAGAGCGGTCCCGAAAGCGGCCGGAAATCGACGCACGGATAGGGCCTGTTTGTCGCATCTCGCCGTCCGGCCTGGACTGGGTGGCGCATGGATGCGTCAATTCATGCGCCTACCATAGGGCGATAGCACTGGTTCATCTTCGAGTGAGGTCTCACGTGTCCACCACCCCCATCACCGCAGACCAGCCGCAGATCGGCACCGCCCGGGTGAAGCGCGGCATGGCCGAGCAGCTCAAGGGCGGTGTGATCATGGACGTGGTCAACGCCGAGCAGGCCAAGATCGCCGAGGACGCCGGCGCTGTCGCCGTCATGGCGCTGGAGCGGGTCCCCGCCGACATCCGCAAGGACGGCGGCGTGGCCCGCATGTCGGACCCGAACATGATCGAGGAGATCATCGGCGCGGTCTCGATCCCGGTCATGGCCAAGTCCCGGATCGGCCACTTCGTCGAGGCCCAGGTCCTGCAGTCGCTCGGCGTCGACTACATCGACGAGTCCGAGGTCCTGACCCCGGCCGACGAGGTCAACCACTCCGACAAGTGGGCCTTCACCACCCCCTTCGTCTGCGGTGCCACCAACCTGGGCGAGGCCCTGCGCCGCATCGCCGAGGGCGCGGCCATGATCCGCTCCAAGGGTGAGGCCGGCACCGGCAACGTCGTCGAGGCCGTCCGCCACCTGCGCCAGATCAAGAACGAGATCGGCCACCTGCGCGCCCTGGACCACAACGAGCTGTACGCCGCCGCCAAGGAGCTGCGCGCCCCGTACGAGCTGGTCAAGGAGGTCGCCGAGCTCGGCAAGCTGCCGGTCGTGCTGTTCTCCGCCGGTGGTGTGGCCACCCCGGCCGACGCCGCGCTGATGCGCCAGCTGGGCGCCGAGGGCGTCTTCGTCGGCTCCGGCATCTTCAAGTCGGGCGACCCGGCCAAGCGCGCCGCCGCCATCGTGAAGGCCACCACCTTCTTCGACGACCCGAAGATCATCGCGGACGCTTCCCGCAACCTGGGCGAGGCCATGGTCGGCATCAACTGCGACACCCTGCCGGAGACCGAGCGCTACGCCAACCGCGGCTGGTAATCGCCCCCTTCCATGAGCCGGCCCGCCGCAGCGCCTCGGTGCGCGGCGGGCCGCGCCACGTACGTCCGTAGAACGATCGAACGAGGTTGAAGACCGTGAGCACTCCAGTCATCGGCGTCCTCGCCCTGCAGGGCGACGTCCGCGAGCACCTGGTCGCGCTGGCCGAGGCCGACGCGCTCGCCCGCCCGGTGCGCCGTGCCGAGGAGCTGGCCGAGGTCGACGCGCTGGTGATCCCCGGCGGGGAGTCCACCACCATGTCCAAGCTGGCGCTGCTGTTCGGCGTGATGGACCCGCTGCGCGAGCGGGTCGCCGCCGGCATGCCGGTGTACGGCACCTGCGCGGGCATGATCATGCTGGCCGACAAGATCCTGGACGGCCGCGAGGACCAGGAGACCGTCGGCGGCATCGACATGACCGTGCGCCGCAACGCCTTCGGCCGCCAGAACGAGTCCTTCGAGTCCGGGATCGCGTTCAAGGGCCTGGACGACGCGCCGGTGCACGCCGTGTTCATCCGCGCCCCCTGGGTGGAGGCGGTCGGCGCGGGCGTCGAGGTGCTGGCCGAGCTGCCGGCCGCGGACGGCCCGGAGAGCCGGATCGTGGCGGTGCGCCAGGGGAACCTGCTGGCCACGTCCTTCCACCCGGAGCTCACCGGCGACCACCGGGTGCACGCCTACTTCGTGCGGATGGTCGAGGAGCACCTCGCGGTGGCCGCGCGCTGACCGTGTGCGCCTTATCGGTGACGACACCGGTAAGATCTCATCTGTTCATTTCCCTTTGGCGACGTAAAGGAGCTGGCGATGTCCGGCCACTCTAAGTGGGCTACCACCAAGCACAAGAAGGCCGTGATCGACGCCAAGCGCGGCAAGCTCTTCGCCAAGATGATCAAGAACATCGAGGTGGCGGCTCGCACCGGCGGGCCCGACCCGGCCGGCAACCCGACCCTCTACGACGCCATCCAGAAGGCGAAGAAGAGCTCGGTCCCGATCGACAACATCAACCGCGCCGTCAAGCGCGGTGGCGGTCTGGAGGCCGGCGGCGCCGACTACCAGACCATCATGTACGAGGGCTACGGCCCGAACGGCGTCGCCGTCCTCATCGAGTGCCTCACCGACAACCGCAACCGCGCCGCCTCCGACGTGCGCGTCGCGATGACCCGCAACGGCGGCTCGATGGCCGACCCGGGCTCGGTGTCGTACATGTTCTCCCGCAAGGGCGTCGTCATCGTCCCCAAGGCCGACGGCGTGGACGAGGACAAGCTCTTCGAGGTCGTCCTGGACCAGGACCCGGAGGAGATCAACGATCTCGGCGAGGCCTTCGAGATCATCTCCGAGGCGTCCAACATGGTCGCGGTCCGCACCGCGCTGGTCGACGCCGGCATCGACTACGACTCCGCCGAGGCCAACTTCGTGCCGAGCATGCAGGTCCAGCTGGACGCCGACGGCGCCCGCAAGATCTTCAAGCTGATCGACGCGCTGGAGGACAGCGACGACGTGCAGAACGTCTTCGCCAACTTCGACGTCAGCGACGAGATCATGGCCGAGATCGACGCCTGATCGAACACGTCCCCTCCGCCCGGCAGCCCTCGTGGCCGCCGGGCGGAGGTGTGTTCGGGGCGGATTGTCGGTGCGGGCCGGTAGCCTGCGGGGGTCGTGGAAAGGCGGGCGTGACGTGCGGGTACTGGGCGTGGACCCGGGGCTGACCAGGTGCGGTGTCGGCGTGGTCGAGGGCGCGCCGGGCCGGCCGCTGCGGATGGTCGGGGTCGGTGTGGTGCGCACTCCCGCCGACGCCGAGACAGGGCAGCGGCTGCTGCTGGTCGAGCAGGGCATGGAGCGCTGGCTCGACGAGCACCGGCCGGACCTGGTGGCCGTCGAGCGGGTCTTCGCCCAGCACAACGTGCGGACGGTGATGGGCACCGCCCAGGCCAGCGCCGTCGCGATGCTGTGCGCCACCCGGCGCGGCATCCCGGTCACCCTGCACACCCCGAGCGAGGTCAAGGCCGCCGTCACCGGCTCCGGTCGGGCCGACAAGGCGCAGGTCACCGCCATGGTGCAGCGCCTGCTGCGGCTGGACGCCCCGCCCAAGCCCGCCGACGCCGCCGACGCGCTGGCGCTGGCCATCTGCCACATCTGGCGCGGCGGTGCGACCAACCGCATCGAGGCGGCGGTCCGGGCCGCCCGCTCCACCCCGTCGAACGGCACCCTGAAAGGAACCAGCCGGTGATCGCCTTCGTGCAAGGACCCGTGGCGGCCATCTCCGCCGGGATCGCCGTCGTCGAGGTCGGCGGGGTCGGCATGGCCGTGCAGTGCACGCCGAACACGCTGGCCGGCCTCCGGCTGGGGGAGCCGGCCAGGCTCGCGACCTCGCTCGTGGTCCGGGAGGACTCGCTGACCCTGTTCGGTTTCGCGGACGACGACGAGCGGGCCGTGTTCGAGATCCTGCAGGCGGCGCCGGGTGTCGGCCCGAAGCTCGCGCAGGCGATCCTCGGCGTGCACAGCCCCGACGCGCTGCGGCTGGCGGTGGCGAACGGGGACGAGAAGGCGCTGGTGGCCGTGCCGGGCATCGGGAAGGCCAAGGCGGCCAAGCTGCTGCTGGAGTACAAGGACAAGCTGGGCGCCCCGAACGGCAGCGTCCCGGCGCAGAAGCCGCTCGCCGCCGGGCCCGCGCCGTGGGGCGAGCAGCTGCACTCCGCGCTGGTCGGCCTCGGCTACGCGCCGCGCGAGGCGGACGAGGCGGTGGCCGCCGTCGCCCCGGAGGCCGAGGCGCAGTCGACGCCGGACGTCGGTGCGCTGCTCAGGCTCGCGCTGCGCAGCCTCAACCGTTCCCGCTGAAGCGATCTGACGACCTGTCCGTTTGTCGACATTGGAGCACGATTCGATGACCTCGTACGACGACCAGGCCGCCGACCGGCTGGTCACGGCCGCCGCCGACGGCGAGGACCAGGCGGTCGAGGCGGCGCTGCGGCCCAAGCTGCTGGGCGAGTTCATCGGCCAGGAGCGGGTGCGCGAGCAGCTGTCCCTGGTGCTCCAGGCGGCCCGCAAGCGCGGCGCCGCACCGGACCACGTGCTGCTCAGCGGCCCGCCGGGGCTCGGCAAGACCACCCTGTCGATGATCATCGCGGCCGAGCTGGGCGCCCCGATCCGGATCACCTCCGGCCCGGCCATCCAGCACGCAGGCGACCTCGCGGCCATCCTCTCCTCGCTCACCGAGGGCGAGGTGCTCTTCCTCGACGAGATCCACCGGATGTCCCGGCCGGCCGAGGAGATGCTGTACATGGCGATGGAGGACTTCCGGGTCGACGTGATCGTCGGCAAGGGCCCGGGCGCCACCGCCATCCCGCTGGAGCTGCCGCCCTTCACCCTGGTCGGCGCCACCACGCGGGCCGGTCTGCTGCCGCCGCCGCTGCGGGACCGTTTCGGCTTCACCGGGCACATGGAGTTCTACGCCCCGGCCGAGCTCCAGCGGGTGGTGCACCGCTCGGCCTCGCTGCTGGACGTCGAGATCGACCCGGCCGGTGCCGCCGAGATCGCCGGGCGCTCCCGCGGCACCCCGCGCATCGCCAACCGGCTGCTGCGCCGGGTCCGCGACTACGCCCAGGTGCGGCACGACGGCGTGGTCACCGCCGAGATCGCCGGCCAGGCGCTGGACGTCTACGAGGTGGACGCCCGCGGTCTGGACCGGCTGGACCGCGCGGTGCTGGACGCGCTGCTGCGACTGTTCGGAGGCGGACCGGTCGGTTTGTCGACACTGGCGGTCGCGGTGGGTGAGGAGGCGGAGACGGTCGAGGAGGTCGCCGAGCCGTTCCTGGTGCGCGAGGGCCTGCTCGCCCGGACCCCGCGCGGCCGGATCGCCACCGCCGCCGCCTGGCAGCACCTCGGGCTGACCCCGCCGGTCCAGACCGCCCGCGGCGCCGTCCCGGCACAGTCCGAGCTCTTCCCGGCCGACGAGGGCTGAACGGGTGAGGCTTGCTCCCCGGGTTTCCCGGCGGGCCCGTCTACCACACCGCACGGAGATCCGAGGGGAGGAATCCGGGGAATCCGTGCAGGCGGAGGGTCGCCACTTTCGGCGGCAGGATGCGATGCTTGGCGTTGTCCGATCAGTTCGGGGTCGCCTAGACTCCGCCGGACCGCCCCTCTCACCTGACGGGCCGACCAATACCACACAGGCTGCCGGCCCCGGCGGCCCGTAAAGGACCCTGGCTGCAGTGAACTTCATCATCCTTCTCCTCCCCGTCCTCGCGATCGTGCTCATGTTCCGGTCGCAGAAGAAGCGCCAGCAGCAGCAGCAGCAGATGCAGACCTCGCTGGAGGCCGGGGCGGGAGTGCGCACCATCGGCGGTCTGTACGCCCAGGTGAAGGCGGTCAACGAGGAGACCGTCGAGCTGGAGATCGCGCCCGGTGTGGTCACCCACTTCACCAAGAGCGCGATCGCGGCCGTCCTGGACCCGCAGGAGTACGACGCGATCATCAACGGCCGCCCCGCCGATGACGAGCTGCCCGAGCCGGAGGCCGAGGACGCCGACGAGGCGCCGGTCGAGGACAAGCCGCTGACGCTGACCAAGGACAGCGCCGAGAAGGGCGATGCCGAGGGCGGGGCTCCCGCGAGCAAGTAGTACGGTCGGGCACCCCGCCCGGCCGCGCGGCGCAGTGCCGCGAGCCCACAGGACCTCAGGGCCGCAGAACCGCCATGCCCCCGTTCCGCCACGAGCCGGACGGGGGTCCGGTCGGGGAGGTGGCATGGACAGGGAGAAACGAGCAAGGTGGCAACACCCAAGTCGCGCCCGCGCGACGGCTACCCAGGGCGGGCGCTGGCCCTCATCCTGGTCGTCACCGTCGGACTGGTCGCCCTCATGTTCGGGACGGGCAACACCAAGCCCCGGCTCGGGATCGACCTCGCCGGTGGCACCAGCATCACGCTGACCGCGAAGTCGACCGACCCCAAGGCGATCAACAAGTCCAACATGGACATCGCCACCGGGATCATCGAGCGCCGGGTCAACGGGATGGGTGTCTCCGAGGCGGAGGTCCAGACCCAGGGCTCGGACACGATCATCGTGAACATCCCCAAGGGCGGAGACCGGCAGAACACCGCGGAGCAGGTCGGCACCACCGCGAAGCTGTTCTTCCGCCCGGTCCTGGCCGTGGCGCCCAGCGGCCTCCAGGTCCCCGCGCCCACCTCCTCGCCCTCCGCCGGCGCCACCGGAACCCCGGCCGCGGCCCCGACGGCCACCGGCTCGGCCGCCCCGAGCGCCGCCGCCACCGGCACCCCCGGCGCGAGCGCCAGCGCCACCAAGCAGGGCCGTGCGGTCGGTGAGGCCCTCGCCGACGCCAGCCCCTCGACGGCCCCCTCCGGCGCGAGCGCCGCCCCGAGCGCCCCCGCCGCCACCGGCACCCCGGCCGCGGCCGCCTCGAGCACCCCGAGCGCGCCCGCCACCGCCCCGAACCCGGCCGACCTCGCCGCCGCGATGACCCAGGGCACCGTGCCGCCGGAGCTGTCCGCCGCGTTCGCCACCCTCGACTGCACCAAGCCCGAGGCGCGGCAGCAGCTGGGCCAGCAGGCCGAGGACAAGCCGGTCGTCGCGTGCTCCCAGAAGCCCGAGCGTGGCGGCGCCTACTCCAAGCTCGTCCTCGGCCCGGTGGCCGTGAAGGGCTCGGACGTCTCCAAGGCCCAGGCCTCGATCGACACCCAGCAGGGCGCCGGCTGGCAGGTCCAGCTCCAGTTCAACGACAAGGGCACCAGCGACTTCGCCGCCGTCACCGGCAAGCTGGCCGCCATGCCCGACCCGACCAACCAGTTCGCCATCGTGCTGGACAACGAGGTCGTGTCGCACCCGTACGTGCGCAGCGCCATCCCCGGCGGCACCGCCGTCATCTCCGGCAGCTTCACCCAGCCCGAGGCGCGGGACCTGGCCAACGTGCTGAGCTACGGCGCCCTGCCGCTGGAGTTCTCCAAGAGCGACATCACCACCGTCTCCCCGCAGCTCGGTGGTGACCAGCTCAAGGCCGGTCTGGCCGCCGGCGCCATCGGCATGCTGCTGGTGGTCGCCTACTCGGTGATCTACTACCGGGGCCTCGGCCTGGTCTCGATCGCCGGTCTGGTCGTCTCGGGGATCCTGACCTACTCGATCATGAGCCTGCTCGGCGGCGGGATCGGCTTCGCGCTGAACCTGCCGGCGGTCTGCGGTGCGATCGTCGCGATCGGTATCACCGCCGACTCCTTCATCGTGTACTTCGAGCGCATCCGCGACGAGGTCCGCGAGGGCGCCCCGCTGCGCCCGGCCGTCCAGCGGGCCTGGCCGCGGGCCCGGCGCACCATCCTGGTGTCGGACTTCGTGTCCTTCCTCTGTGCCGCGGTGCTCTACATCGTCTCGGTCGGCAAGGTCCAGGGCTTCGCGTTCACCCTGGGTCTGACCACCGCGCTCGACGTCGTGGTGATCTTCCTCTTCACCAAGCCGGTGATCACGCTGCTGGCCCGGCGCAGGTTCTTCTCCGACGGTCACCCGTGGTCCGGCCTGGACCCGAAGCGACTGGGCGCCCGCCCGCCGCTGCGCAGCAGCCGTCGCCGTAGCCCCTCCTCTGCCGCCGTGAAGGAGGCCTGACACCGTGTCACGCTTCTCCAATCTGGGCCACCGGCTCTACCAGGGCGAGGTCAGCTTCGACTTCGTCGGGCGCCGTAAGATCTGGTACTCGATCTCGGGTGTCATCGTCCTGCTCGCCGCCGTCGGACTGGCCATGGGCCTGCACCTGGGCATCGAGTTCAAGGGCGGTTCGGTCTACACCGTCAGCAAGCCGGGCCTCACCGTCTCGCAGGCGCAGGACACGGCCGACCAGGTCGTCTCCTCGCACCCGCTGGTGCAGTCGACGGACAACGGCAAGATCCGCATCCAGGTCAGCACCGACGAGTCGAAGAGCTCGGACGAGATCCGCTCGCAGCTCTCGCAGAAGATCGGCGTGCCGCTGGACACCGTCGAGGCTCAGGTGATCGGCCCCAGCTGGGGCAAGCAGATCTCCGACAAGGCGCTCACCGGTCTGATCGTCTTCATGATCCTGGTGACGGCCTACCTGGCGATCGCCTTCGAGTGGCGGATGGCGGTGGCCGCGCTGGTCGCCCTCATCCACGACCTCCTGATCACCATCGGCGTCTACGCCCTGGTGGGCTTCGAGGTCACCCCCGGTACGGTGATCGGCTTCCTGACGATCCTCGGGTACTCGCTCTACGACACGGTCGTCGTCTTCGACACCGTGAAGGAGAACACCAAGGGGCTCACCAAGCAGAACAAGCGCACCTACAGCGAGGCGGCCAACGCGGGCCTCAACCAGACGCTGGTGCGTTCGCTCAACACCACCGTGGTCGCCCTGCTCCCGGTCGCCGCGCTGCTGTTCATCGGTGGCGGCCTCCTGGGCGCCGGCACGCTGAACGACATCTCGCTCGCGCTGTTCATCGGCCTCGCGGCCGGTGCCTACTCCTCGATCTGCGTCGCCACCCCGCTGCTGGCGCAGCTCAAGGAGGAGCAGTCGGACATGAAGGCGCTGCGCAAGCGGGTCCTCCAGCACCGGGCCGCGGCGGACGCCAAGGGCGATGCGGTGCCGGCGGGCGAGGAGTCCGCGGACGAGGACCTGCAGGCGGGTATGGTCGGTCAGCGCGGCCGGTCGGCCGGCACCACGCGTGCCAAGGGCCGTCCGTCCTCCAAGCGCTGAGCCCCGACCCTAAGGACGCATCACCGTGACCACCGCCGACATCGCACTGGCCGACCTGCTGAACAGCCGGATCCGGGACGTCCCGGACTACCCGAAGCCGGGTGTGCTGTTCAAGGACATCGCGCCGCTGCTCGCCGACGCCGAGGCCTTCGGCGCCCTCACCCGGGCGCTGGCGGACCGGGCGAAGGCGCTCGGGGCGACGAAGGTGGTCGGCCTGGAGGCGCGCGGCTTCGTGCTGGCGGCCCCGGCGGCCTTCGCGGCCGGGCTCGGCTTCGTGCCGATCCGCAAGCAGGGCAAGCTGCCTGGCGAGGTGTTCCGGCGCTCGTACGAGCTGGAGTACGGCTCGGCGACGCTGGAGGTCCAGTGCGACGCCTTCACGCCCGGTGAGCGGGTGCTGGTGGTGGACGACGTGCTGGCCACCGGCGGGACCATCGGCGCCTCGCTGGACCTGGTCAAGGAGGCCGGCGCCGAGCTGGCGGGCGTCGTGGTGCTGATGGAGCTGGGCTTCCTGGAGGGCCGCGCGCGGCTGGCCGGGCACCTGGACGGCGCTCCGCTGGAGACGCTGGTCATGGTCTGAGTGCCCTGAGCGGGACATGAGTGAGGAGCGGCGGTCGGATCATCCGGCCGCCGCTCTTCGCCGTCCGCGGGTGCGTCAGGGCCCGGGCGGCTGAACACCCGGGCGCCCGGCTCGGTACCATGAAGATTCATCCCCTCCCGGTTGTGCCAGGCAGCGCGGCCCGTGCGAGGGGCCGGCCCCGGTGCCCCGAGGAGTGTCCTTGCCCGACGAGGTTGTGCCCACGGCCGCATCGGCCGCCCCCGAAGACCGTCCCACGCCCTCGGGGGCCACCCCGGCACGCCCGGCGCCGACATCCTCGCGTCCGCTCGCCCCCGCCGGCCGAAGTGCCTCCGCCGGCGGCATGCGCGCGCGCCTCGCCCGTCTCGGCGGCCAGCGCTCCAGTGTGCTCAACCCCGTCCTGGAGCCGCTGTTCCGCTCGATCCGGGCGAACGACCCGAAGGCCGACCCGGCCCTGCTGCGCGACATCGAGCGCGCCTACGCCGTCGCCGAGAAGTGGCACCGCGGGCAGAAGCGCAAGAGCGGCGACCCGTACATCACCCACCCGCTGGCCGTCGCGACGATCCTGGCCGAGCTGGGCATGGACGCCCCGACCCTGATGGCCGGGCTGCTGCACGACACCGTCGAGGACACCGACTACGGCCTGGAGACCCTGCGCAAGGACTTCGGCGACTCGGTGGCCCTGCTGGTCGACGGCGTCACCAAGCTGGACCGGGTCAAGTTCGGCGAGGCCGCGCAGGCCGAGACCGTCCGCAAGATGGTCGTCGCGATGGCCAAGGACCCGCGGGTCCTGGTGATCAAGCTCGCCGACCGCCTGCACAACATGCGCACGATGCGCTACCTCAAGCGGGAGAAGCAGGAGAAGAAGGCCCGCGAGACGCTGGAGATCTACGCCCCGCTGGCGCACCGGCTGGGCATGAACACCATCAAGTGGGAGCTGGAGGACCTCGCCTTCGCGATCCTCTACCCCAAGATGTACGACGAGATCGTCCGGCTGGTCGCCGAGCGCGCCCCCAAGCGGGACGAGTACCTGGCGACCGTGATCGACCAGGTCCAGGGCGACCTGCGCGGCGCCCGGATCACCGCCTCCGTCACCGGCCGGCCGAAGCACTACTACTCGGTCTACCAGAAGATGATCGTGCGGGGCCGGGACTTCGCCGAGATCTACGACCTGGTGGGCATCCGGGTCCTGGTCGACACCGTCCGCGACTGCTACGCGGCGCTGGGCACCATCCATGCGCGGTGGAACCCGGTGCCGGGGCGGTTCAAGGACTACATCGCGATGCCCAAGTTCAACATGTACCAGTCGCTGCACACGACGGTGATCGGCCCCGGCGGCAAGCCCGTCGAGCTGCAGATCCGCACCTTCGACATGCACCGGCGGGCCGAGTACGGCATCGCCGCGCACTGGAAGTACAAGCAGCGCGCGGTGGCCGGTGCGTCCAAGGTCCGCACCGACACCCCGACCCAGGTGCGCAAGGACGACAAGGCCGGCGCCGTCAACGAGATGGCCTGGCTGCGGCAGCTGCTCGACTGGCAGAAGGAGACCGCCGACCCGGGCGAGTTCCTGGAGTCGCTCCGCTTCGACCTGGCCAGCAACGAGGTCTTCGTCTTCACGCCCAAGGGCGACGTGATAGCCCTGCCGGCCGGCGCGACCCCGGTCGACTTCGCCTTCGCGGTGCACACCGAGGTCGGCTACCGGACCATAGGCGCCCGGGTGAACGGGCGGCTGGTGCCGCTGGAGTCGACGCTGGAGAACGGCGACACCGTCGAGGTGTTCACCTCCAAGGCGGAGAACGCCGGCCCCTCCCGGGACTGGCTGGGCTTCGTCAAGTCGCCGCGCGCCCGCAACAAGATCCGCGCCTGGTTCTCCAAGGAACGCCGCGAGGAGGCGATCGAGCACGGCAAGGAGGCGATCGTCCGGGCGATGCGCAAGCAGGGCCTGCCGATCCAGCGGATCCTCACCGGCGACTCGCTGGTCACCCTGGCCCACGAGATGCGCTACCCCGACATCTCCTCGCTCTACGCCGCGATCGGCGAGGGGCACGTCGCCGCGCAGAACATCGTCCAGAAGCTGGTCCAGGCGCTCGGCGGCGAGGAGGGCGCCACCGAGGACCTCGCCGAGACCGCGACCCCGACGCACGACAACCGCCGGGCGGTGCGCCGCCGGGCGAAGGGCGACCCGGGCGTGATCGTCAAGGGCGTCGAGGACGTCTGGGTCAAGCTGTCCCGCTGCTGCACCCCGGTGCCGGGCGACCCGATCGTCGGCTTCGTGACCCGCGGCAACGGCGTCTCGGTGCACCGCGCCGACTGCGTCAACGTCGAGGCGCTGAGCCAGCAGCCGGAGCGGATGATCGACGTCGAGTGGGCCGCCACCCAGTCCTCGGTCTTCCTGGTGGCGATCCAGGTCGAGGCGCTGGACCGCTCGCGCCTGCTCTCGGACGTCACCCGGGTGCTCTCCGACCAGCACGTCAACATCCTGTCGGCGGCGGTGCAGACCTCGCGCGACCGGGTCGCGATGAGCCGCTTCACCTTCGAGATGGGCGATCCGAAGCACCTCGGCCACGTGCTCAAGGCCGTCCGCGGCGTGGAGGGCGTGTACGACGTCTACCGCGTCACCTCGGCGCGCAAGTAGCCCGTACGCGAGCAGCCCGTACGCGCCGTACGCAAAGGGGCCCCGGCATCACCCGGGGCCCCTTTCGGCGTGCAGCGGGCTCAGCCGCTGAACTCCTCCTGGCTCTTGTGGGCCTGCTCCAGCAGCTCCTGCACGCCGGCCAGCTCGGACTCCAGCTTGGCCGCCTTGGCGGTGTTGCCGGCCGCGCGGGCCTTGTCCAGGTCGGCCCGGAGCTTGTCGGCCTTCGTCTGGAACAGGCCGACCATGCCGGCGGCGCGGGCCTTGGCCTCCGGGTTGGAGCGCTTCCACTCGGCGTCCTCGGCCTCGCGGATCACCCGCTCGACCGCGTTCAGCCGGCCGTCCAGCTTCGGTCGGGCGTCGCGCGGCACGTGCCCGATCGCCTCCCAGCGCTCGCTGATCTCGCGCAGCGCGGCCTTCGCGGCCTTCAGGTCGGTGATCGGCAGGATCGCCTCGGCCTCGGTGGCCAGCGCCTCCTTGAGCTTCTGGTTGCCCACCTGCTCGGCGTCCCGCTCGCTGAACACCGCGGAACGGGCCTGGAAGAAGACGTCCTGGGCGCCGCGGAACCGCGCCCACAGCTCGTCCTCGACGTCCCGCTGGGCGCGGCCGGCGGCCTTCCAGCGCGCCATCAGGTCGCGGTAGCGGGCCGCGGTCTCGCCCCACTCGGTGGACGAGGACAGCGCCTCGGCCTCGGCGACCAGTGCCTCCTTGGTCTGCCGGGCCTTCTCGCGCTCGGCGTCCAGGGTGGCGAAGTGGGCCTTGCGGTGCTTGGAGAAGACCGAACGGGCGTGCGAGAAGCGGTGCCACAGCTCGTCGTCGCTCTTGCGGTCCAGCCGCGGCAGGCCCTTCCAGGTCTCCACCAGGGCGCGCAGCCGGTCCCCGGCCTCCCGCCACTGGGTGGACTCGGCCAGCTGCTCGGCCTCGGTGACCAGCGCCTCCTTGGCGGTGCGGGTCTCGTCCTGGGCCTTGGCCCGGGCGGCCTTGCGCTCCTCGCGCCGGGTCTCGATCTCACCGGCGAGCGTGTCCAGTCGCTTGGCCAGGGCGTCCAGGTCGCCGACCGCGTGCCCCTCGGCCACCTGCGCGCGCAGGTGCTCCAGCGCGATCTGGGCGTCCTTGGCGGCCAGGTCGGTGGTGCGCACCCGCTTCTCCAGCAGGCCGATCTCCACCTCGATGCCCTGGTACTTGCGCTCGAAGTAGGCGAGGGCCTCCTCGGGCGAGCCGGCCTGCCAGGAACCCACGACGCGTTCGCCGTCGGCCGTCCTGACGTAGACCGTGCCCTGCTCGTCGACACGGCCCCACGGGTCGCTGCTCATAGCGCGTCCTCCACATGACGTCGCGCCCGCGCCGGGGCGGCGCGCGTCCGTCGTCCACAGTTGATGTGCGGCGGACCGAAGAGTCCGCCGTCCCGTCCGCCGTGCCTTGCTGCCGAGGGTGACGGCTAGGCGGGTCCGGGCACCCTACACAACGCCAACATAGGCGACCAGGCCCGGTGCTGTCCGCATCCGAGCCCAGCGATTTCGGGCCGGGACCGCGCCGGAGCGCGCTCGGGAGCGCGTTCCGGGCGGCCCCGGCGTGGGTCAACCCTTCGCCGTGGTCACCGAGTTGAGGGTGACGTCGGCCATCGGGTGGCCGTCCGGGCGGCCCTCCAGGGTGCCCGCGGCGGCGATCTTCTGCAGCACGTCCAGGCCGCCGGTGATCTTGCCGAAGGGGGTGTACTTCGGGTCGAGCTGGGTGTCCTTGTAGACCAGGAAGAACTGGCTGCCGTTGGTCCCCGGGCCGGAGTTGGCCATCGCCACCGTGCCCGCCGGGTAGGTCGCGCCGGTCAGGTTCTCGTCCGCGAACTTGTAGCCGGGGCCGCCGGTGCCGCCCGGCAGGATCGCACTGGCGGTCGGGTCGCCGCACTGGAGCACGAAGATGCCCGCGGTGGTGAGGCGATGGCACTTGGTGTGGTCGAAGTACTGCTCGCCGGAGAGGAAGGCGAAGGAGTTCACCGTGTGCGGGGCCTTGGCCGCGTCCAGCGCGATCGTCACCTTGCCGCAGTTGGTGTCCAGCGTCGCGGTGTAGGCGCCGCCGGCGTCGATCGTCATGGCCGGCTCGGCCTGCCACTGCTTCTTGTTGGGCGCTCCCGCGGCCGGGTCGGCGCAGCCCTCGACCGGCTTGCGGGTCGGCGCCGGGGGCTGGGTGACGTCGCTCGGGACCGGCTGGGTCGGCGCGGCCTGGGCCGCGGCGGTGTCCTTCTTGTCCTTGTCGTCCGAGCTGAAGGCGCCCGTGCCGATCAGGGCGCCGCCGCCGGCCAGCACGACCACGGCGAGCGAGGCGCCGAGGATCGTGTTCCGGCGCCTGCGGGCGGCCTGGGCCGCGACCCGGCGCTCCATCTGCCGCTCGTACTTCTCGCGGGCGAGCTGCCGCCGCCGCTGTTCGCTGCTGACCACCGGCCGTGTCTCCTGACGGATGTGCGTGGGCCCCTCGTGCCCGACGGGCGAGGAGGGATCGTGAACGGATACAGATGGGGATCTTCGCATCCATCGGCGGCCAAGTGTAGGGACCCGGCCCGTAAGAACGCGGTGAACCTGTCAGAACGAACCGCGCCCGCCACCGCTATCTGGTTCGCAACCGGACCCGGACCGCCGGTAGGCTGCCCATACATCACTGGTAGCCGCATCACAGCCTGTAGCCGCACAACCGAAGGACGCGCGTGTTCATCGCCGGATTCCCCGCTGGAGCCTGGGGCACGAACTGCTACCTGGTCGCGCCGGCGCAGGGCGAGGAGTGCGTGATCGTCGACCCCGGTCACCAGGCGGCCCGCGGCGTCGAGGATCTGGTCCGCGAGCACCGGCTGAAGCCCGTCGCCGTGCTGCTCACCCACGGCCACATCGACCACGTCGCCTCGGTGGTCCCGGTCTGCGGCGCGCGCGGCGTCCCGGCCTGGATCCACCCCGAGGACCGGTACATGATGTCCAACCCGGAGAAGGCGCTCGGCCGCTCCCTGGGCACCCAGCTGATGGGCGAGCTCACCGTCGGCGAGCCCGACGACGTGCGCGAGCTCACCGACGGCAGCGTGCTGGAGCTGGCCGGCCTGCAGCTCACCGTGGACCACGCCCCGGGCCATACCGGGGGGTCGGTGACCTTCCGGACGCCCGGCGCCGAGGACCTCCCCCCGGTGCTCTTCTCGGGCGACCTGCTGTTCGCCGGCTCCATCGGGCGTACCGACCTCCCGGGCGGGGACAGCGGAGCGATCATGCGCTCGCTGGCCCGGGTGTGCCTGCCCCTCGACGACACCACCGTGGTCCTCTCCGGCCACGGCGGACAGACCACCATAGGCCGCGAGCGCGCCACCAACCCCTACCTCCGACAGGCAGCAGGGGCGACCGGCGCCCCGGCTTTCCCGCGACGAGGAATGTGACGGAAGAGACGTTGAGCACCTTCACCGCCCCCAAGGGCACCTACGATCTGCTGCCCCCCAGCTCCGCGACCTTCCTGGCGATCCGCGAGCGCATCGCCGCGCCCGCCCGCCAGGCCGGTTACGGCTACATCGAGACCCCGGTCTTCGAGGACGTGAAGCTGTTCTCCCGCGGCGTCGGCGAGTCCACCGACATCGTGACCAAGGAGATGTTCTCCCTCACCAAGCGCGGCAAGGAGGACCTCGCGCTGCGCCCCGAGGGCACTGCCTCGGTGCTGCGCGCCGCCCTCCAGGCCAACCTGCACAAGCTGGGCAACCTGCCGGTCAAGCTCTGGTACTCCGGCTCGTACTACCGCTACGAGCGCCCGCAGGCCGGCCGCTACCGCCAGTTCTCCCAGGTCGGCGCCGAGGCGATCGGCGCGGAGGACCCGGCGCTGGACGCCGAGCTGATCATCCTGGCCGACGACGCCTTCCGCTCGCTGGGCCTGAGCAACTACACGCTGCTGCTCAACAGCCTCGGCGACAAGCAGTGCCGCCCGGTCTACCGCGCCGCGCTGATCGAGTTCCTCGCCGGCATGGACCTGGACGAGGACACCCGCCGCCGCGCCGAGATCAACCCGCTGCGCGTCCTCGACGACAAGCGCGAGTCGGTCCAGGCCCAGCTCACCGACGCCCCGATGCTGCGCGACTTCCTCTGCGAGGACTGCAAGGCGTACGACGAGAAGGTCCGCGAGCTGCTCACCGCCAACGGCGTGGCCTTCACGGACGACCCGAAGCTGGTCCGCGGCCTGGACTACTACACCCGCACCACCTTCGAGTTCGTGCACAACGGCCTCGGCGCCCAGTCCGCGATCGGCGGCGGCGGTCGCTACGACGGCCTGTCCGAGATGATCGGCGGCCCCTCGCTGCCGTCCGTCGGCTGGGCCCTCGGCGTGGACCGCACCTACCTGGCGCTGGAGGCCGAGGGCGTCGTCCTCGACCTGCCGTCCGCCACCTCCGTGTACGCCGTCGCGCTCGGCGAGGAGGCCAAGAACGTCCTGTTCGCCAAGGTGGTCGAGCTGCGCCGGGCCGGCGTGGCCACCGACCTCGCCTTCGGCGTCAAGAGCATCAAGAACGCCATGAAGTCCGCCGACCGGTCCGGCGCCCGCTTCGCCCTGATCGCCGGGGACCGGGACCTCGCCGAGGGCGTCGTCCAGCTCAAGGACATGACCACCGGCGAGCAGAACCCCGTCGCCCTCGACGCACTCGTCACCACCCTGAAGGAGAAGCAGCTGTGATCCGCACGCACGACGCGGGCACGCTCCGCCCGGAGCACGCAGGCACGACCGTCACCCTGGCCGGCTGGGTCGCCCGCCGCCGCGACCACGGTGGCGTGGCCTTCATCGACCTGCGCGACGCCTGCGGCAGCGTGCAGATCGTGGTCCGCGACCTGGATTCGGTGCACGGCCTGCGCGCCGAGTACTGCGTCAAGGTCGTCGGCGACGTCCGGGTGCGCCCCGAGGGCAACGAGAACCCGGACATCCCGACCGGCGCGATCGAGGTCGTCGTCAGCGCGATCGAGGTCCTCTCCGAGGCCGCCCCGCTGCCGTTCCCGGTCGCCGAGTACGAGCCGGGTACGGTCAACGAGGAGGTCCGGCTGCGCTACCGCTACCTGGACCTGCGCCGCGAGGGCCCGGCCAAGGGCCTGCGGCTGCGCTCCAAGGTCAACAACATCATCCGCCGGGTGATGGAGGAGAACGACTTCCTCGACATCGAGACGCCGTACCTCACCCGCTCCACCCCCGAGGGCGCCCGCGACTTCCTCGTCCCGGTCCGCCTGCAGCCCGGCCACTGGTACGCGCTGCCGCAGTCGCCCCAGCTGTTCAAGCAGCTGCTGATGGTGGCCGGCATGGAGCGCTACTACCAGATCGCCCGCTGCTTCCGCGACGAGGACTTCCGCGCCGACCGGCAGCCGGAGTTCACCCAGCTGGACATCGAGGCCTCGTTCGTCGACCAGGAGGACATCCTGGCCCTCGGCGAGAAGATCGTCGGCGCCGTCTGGCGCGAGGTGCACGGCTACGAGATCCCCAACCCGCTGCCGCGGATGACCTACGCGGACGCCATGGGCCGCTACGGCTCCGACAAGCCGGACGTCCGCTTCGGGCAGGAACTCACCGACCTCACCGAGTACTTCAAGGGCACCGAGTTCCGCGTCTTCCAGGCCCCGTACGTCGGCGCCGTGGTCATGCCGGGCGGCGCCTCGCAGCCGCGCAAGGCCCTGGACGCCTGGCAGGACTGGGCCAAGGCGCGCGGCGCCCGCGGCCTCGCCTACGTCGTCATCGACGCCGAGACCGGCGAGCTGCGCGGCCCCGTCGCCAAGAACCTCTCCGAGGAGCACCTGGCCGGCCTCGCCGCCGCCGCCGGCGCCAAGAACGGCGACGCGATCTTCTTCGCGGCCGGCAAGCAGCGCGCCTCGCAGGAGCTGCTCGGCGCCGCCCGCCTGGAGATCGGCCGCCGCTGCAACCTGATCGACGAGTCGCAGTGGGCCTTCCTCTGGGTCGTCGACTTCCCGATGTTCGAGCCGATCGAGGACGACAAGGGCGAGTTCCAGGGCTGGCACGCGGTGCACCACCCGTTCACCGCCCCGACCCCGGAGTCGCTGGACACCTTCGACACCGACCCGGGCTCGGCCCTGTCCAACGCCTACGACCTCGTGCTCAACGGCTCGGAGCTGGGCGGCGGTTCGATCCGTATCCACCAGCGGGACGTGCAGAAGCGGGCGTTCGACGCGATCGGCCTCTCCGAGGAGGAGGCGGCCTCGCAGTTCGGCTTCCTGCTCGACGCCTTCAACTACGGCCCGCCGCCGCACGGTGGCGTCGCCTTCGGCCTCGACCGGATCGTCACGCTGCTGGGCGGGTACGACACCATCCGGGACGTCATCGCGTTCCCGAAGACGTCCACCGGCGGCGACCCGCTGACCGGTGCCCCGACCCCGATCACCCCGGCACAGCGCCGCGAGGCCGGCGTGGACGCCCAGCCGAAGGTGCGCGATGACGCCAAGTCCGAGGCCCAGCCCGAGGCCTGACGGAACATCGGCTAGCCTGCAACGGCCCCGGACGGTCCACCCGCCGTCCGGGGCCGGTCCACAACGGCGTGCGACACAGGGAGGGTTGACTCAACCATGAAGATCAGTACCAGGGTCGAATGTCCGGACGACGCCCCGGCCACCAGACGGGTCCACATGGCGGCGTTCCCCGGGCCGGACGAGGCGGACCTGGTGGACGCGCTGCGCCGCCACCCCGCCTGGCTGCCCGGACTGTCGCTGGTGGCCGTGGACGAGGCCGGGCTGGTGATCGGGCACGCGCTGCTGACCCGGCTGCGGGTCGGCGACGGGGGCGAGGGCCTGGCGCTCGCGCCGGTCGCCGTGGCGCCGGAGTGGCAGCGCAAGGGCATCGGCGAACTCGTCGTCCGGGCCGCGCTGTCGGCGGCCGAGGAGGCGGGCGAGAAGCTCGTCGTCGTCCTCGGCGACCCGGGGTACTACGCCCGGTTCGGCTTCGCCCCGGCCGGACGGCACGAGGTGACCGGCCCGTTCGAGGTGCCGGAGGCCTACTTCCAGGCGCTCACGCTGTCCGCGTACGACGGCGGGCCGCGCGGGCTGTGCCGCTACCCCGAGCCCTTCGAGGTGCTCTAGCTCCGCACCCCGAACCCCACGGTGGCCCGGCAGCTGCGGACGAACGCGGCCATCGCCGGGGTGAGTTCGCGGTCCTTCGGCCAGTAGAGCCCGACCTGGCTCGGGCTCAGGCCCCGCACCGGCCGGTACGCGACGTCGTCGCGCGCCGCCAGCCGGCTCATCGTCTCCGGTGCGAAACCGATCCCCTGGCCGCACACCACGGCGGCCAGCCACTCGTCGGTGTTGTGCGCCACCGCGCCGATCCGCACCGGACGCCCGCCCCGCTCGTGGGCCGCCAGCCAGTAGTCGCGCCAGTGCCCGGCCTCGTGCGGAATCGCCACGAACGGCTCGTCCAGCAGGTCCTCGAAGCTCAGCTCGGAGCGCGCGGCCAGCCGGTGCCCGGCGGGCAGCGCCGCGACCCGCCGCTCCTGGCCGAGGACGGCGACGTTGTACTGCGCGGACAGGTACGGCGGGGCGTGCCAGAGCGTGAGGTCGATCTCGCCGGTCGCCAGGCCCGAGGTCGGGTCGAACCAGTTGTTCTGCCGCAGCTCCACCTGCCAGCCGGGCATCCGCCGGGTGAAGTCGGCCACCGTGCGCCGGGACATCAGGTTGATGATGCCACCCTCGAATCCCACCCGCAGCGTCGCCACCTGCTCGGCGGCGGCGGCCCTGGTGGCGCGCAGCGCGTCGTCCCAGCCGGCCAGCATCGCCCCGGTGTACTCGGCCAGCGCCCGGCCGGCCGGGGTGGGCGCCATGCCGCGCCGCGAGCGCTCGAACAGCTCGACCCCGAGCAGCGTCTCCAGCTGGCGGATCTGCTTGGTCAGCGTCGGCTGCGAGACGAACAGCCGGGCCGCGGCGGCCGTCAGCTGCCCCTCCTCGCAGACCGCGGCGAAGCTGCGCAGCAGCCGGGTGTCGACATCCATGCCCCAAGGTTATGGAAGCGGAAATTGGACCCGTCCGGCAGGTGTGGGTGAAGGTTGATCGTTGGCCTTCGGGCCGGCCCGACGGGGGAGCACGGCAGCGGCGGTTCAGGGGGCCGCCGCTGCCGCCTTCTGCCGCCACGACCTGCGGATCCCGCGTCCAGCGCCTACGGTGAATGCTCATCAGCAGGTGGACGGAGGGTCCCCGGGTGGCCAAGGAGCATCGGCTGGCGAAGAAGCCGTACGAGCAGGAGCTGCTGAGGCTCCAGGAGGAGCTGGTGAAGCTCCAGGAGTGGGTGCGCGTCGAGGGCGCCCGGCTGGTGGTGGTCTTCGAGGGGCGCGACGCCGCGGGCAAGGGCGGCGCCATCAAGCGGGTGACGGAGTATCTGAACCCGCGCATCGCCCGGGTCGCGGCGCTGCCGACGCCCACCGAGCGGCAGCGGAGCCAGTGGTACTTCCAGCGGTACGTCGAGCAGTTGCCGGCCGCCGGGGAGATCGTGCTGTTCGACCGCAGCTGGTACAACCGGGCCGGGGTCGAGCGGGTCATGGGCTTCTGCACGGACGAGGAGTACTGGCAGTTCCTCCACCAGTGCCCGACCTTCGAACAGATGCTGATCGAGGCGGGCATCCTGCTGCGCAAGTACTGGTTCTCGGTGAGCGACACCGAGCAGGAACAGCGCTTCCGGGACCGCCTGGAGGACCCGATGAAGCGCTGGAAGCTCTCCCCGATGGACGTCGAGTCGATCACCCGCTGGGAGGACTACTCGCGGGCCAAGGACGAGATGTTCGTCTACACCGACACCCCGGACTCGCCCTGGCACGTCGTGGAGAGCGACGACAAGCGCCGGGCCCGGATCAACATGATCGCCCACCTGCTGTCCACCGTGCCGTACCACGAGATCACCGCGCCGGAGATCGACCTGCCGCCCCGCCCGGCCTCGCGCGGCTACCAGCGGCCCCCGCGCGATCTGCAGAGGTATGTCCCGGACCACGCTGCCAGACTGGAGTAGACGGGGTTTCTCCGGGCGCTGTATCTCCGCACGGCCCCGTGGCGCCCGGACATCATCGGGAGGCGTGCTCATGTTCGTCCGTACCGTCTACGCCACCGGCAACCCGGACCGCATCGACCGGACCCTGGACGGGCTCCGCGTCGAAGCCCTCGGGTTGCTCACCGCCCAGCCCGGCTACCGAGGCTACGGGCTGTTCGCCGACCGGGCTCTGGGCAAGCTCACCATGGGCTCGTGGTGGGAGTCCGCGCAGGCCGAGCGCGACAGCGACAAGGAGCTGGGCGAGCGCCGCGCCGAGCTGCTGGCGCCGCTCGCGGGCACCGTGACCACCGACCTCTGGGAGGCCGTGGTGGTGGCCCCGCCCGGCGAGGCCGGGCCGGGTGCCGGGTTCCGCCTGGTGCGGGTCGACGCCGACCCGGCCAAGGTCGACATGATGGCGGAGGTCTTCCGGGACCGCGCGCTGCCGACGCTGGAGAAGATGCCCGGCTTCGTCACGAGCGCGATGCTGGTGGACCGGGCGACCGGCCGGGCCTCGGTCGGCGCGATCTTCGCCGACCAGGAGAGCTTCGTGGCCTCGCGCGGCCCGCAGGCCGACGCCCGGGCGCAGGCGGTCGCCGCGGTCGGCGCCACGGTGCGGTCGGTGGAGGAGTTCGAGGTGGTCCTGCTGGACCGCCGTCACCCCTGAGGTGTCCGCGGGCTCGCATAGGCTTCCGGTGTGGACGAACCGGACCTCTTCACCGCCGCCGCCGAGGAACGCCAGGCCAAGGAGCCCGGGCGGGCGCCGCTCGCCGTACGGATGCGCCCGCGCACCCTGGACGAGGTCGCAGGGCAGCGGCAGCTGCTGAAGCCCGGTTCGCCGCTGCGCCGGCTGGTGGCCGGCTCGCGCGGCCCGGCGGCGACCAGCTCGGTGATCCTCTGGGGTCCGCCGGGCACCGGCAAGACCACGCTCGCGCACGTCATCAGCCAGGCCGTCGAGGGCCGCTTCGTCGAGCTGTCCGCGATCACCGCCGGAGTCAAGGAGGTCCGCGCGGTCATCGACGGCGCCCGGCGGGCGGTCGGCATGTCCGGCCGCGAGACGGTGCTCTTCCTGGACGAAATCCACCGCTTCTCCAAGGCCCAGCAGGACTCGCTGCTGCCGGCCGTCGAGAACCGCTGGGTCACCCTGATCGCGGCGACCACCGAGAACCCGTACTTCTCGGTGATCTCGCCGCTGCTGTCACGCTCGCTGCTGCTCACCCTGGAGTCGCTGACCGACGACGACATCCGCGCGCTGCTGCGCCGCGCGGTCGCCGACGAGCGCGGCCTGGAGGGCGCCCTGGAGCTGACGGAGGAGGCCGAGGACCACCTGGTGCGCCTGGCCGGCGGGGACGCCCGGCGGGCGCTCACCACGTTGGAGGCGGCGGCCGGGGCGGCGCTGGAGAAGGGCGAGGCGAGCATCACGCTGGCGACCACGGAGACCGCCGTCAACCACGCGGCCGTCCGCTACGACAAGGACGGCGACCAGCACTACGACGTGGCGAGCGCGCTGATCAAGTCGATCCGCGGCAGCGACGTGGACGCCACGCTGCACTACCTGGCCCGGATGATCGAGGCGGGGGAGGACCCGCGGTTCATCGCCCGGCGGCTGATGATCTCGGCCAGCGAGGACGTCGGCCTGGCGGATCCGACGGCGTTGCAGACGGCCGTGGCGGCGGCCCAGGCGGTGGCCATGATCGGCTTCCCGGAGGCGCGGATCATCCTGTCCCAGGCGGCGATCGCGCTGGCCCTGGCGCCCAAGTCCAACGCGGGCTACCTGGCGATCGACGCGGCGCTGGCGGACGTCCGGCAGGGCCTGGCGGGGGCGGTGCCGCCGCACCTGCGGGACGCGCACTACGGCGGCGCCGGAAAGCTCGGCCACGGCCAGGGCTACCGGTACCCGCACGACCTGCCGGAGGGCATCGCCGCCCAGCAGTACGCGCCGGACGCGGTGCACGGCAAGGAGTACTACCGGCCGACGCGGCGCGGCGGCGAGGCCCGGTACGCGGACGTCGTGGAGTGGACGCGGGGGCGGCTCAGGGGCGAGCACAAGGGCGAGTGATCCCCCTGGCGATCCGCCGGTATACTCGATCGGAGTGCCATGTCCCGGGACGGCGGCGGGGGAGACCCCACCGACCGGCCGCACCAGCGGGGCATCGGCCGTAGGCCCCTTCCGAGGGGTCCGCACCAGGAGCGTCGCGCACCGTTTCGGTGTCGCGGGTGGCCCGGTCCTCCGGGTCGTCCGTGTGACAAGCACTTTTCGTGCCCGGCTCCGGAGAGCGGCTGACTTCGCTGCGCAGGCAGTGGGGTTTTCTCCGGGTCGCGACGTGCGACCTCCGTCAACACCTGGTGAAGCCGTATTCGAAAGCAAGGAAGGTTTGGTTCATGGCGAACCAGAAGCGTCCCAAGGTCAAGATCGCGCGTGCGCTCGGCGTGCCGCTGACCCCGAAGTCCGTCAAGTACTTCGAGGCCCGCCCGTACCCGCCCGGCCAGCACGGCCGTGGCCGCAAGCAGAACTCGGACTACAAGGTCCGTCTGCTCGAGAAGCAGCGTCTTCGCGCCCAGTACGACCTGAGCGAGAAGCAGCTGTCGCGTGCGTTCGACCGCGCGAAGAAGGCCGAGGGCAAGACCGGTGAGGCGCTCGTCGCCGAGCTGGAGACCCGTCTGGACTCGCTGGTGCTGCGTTCGGGCATCGCCCGCACCATCTACCAGGCCCGCCAGATGGTCGTCCACGGCCACATCGAGGTCAACGGTGGCAAGGTCAACAAGCCGTCGTTCCAGATGAAGCCGGGCTTCGTGGTGACCGTCCGCGAGCGCAGCAAGGAGAAGGTCCCGTTCCAGGTCGCCCGTGAGGGTGGCTACGCGGGCGAGGGCCAGACCCCGAAGTACCTCGAGGTCAACCTGAAGGCCCTGGCCTTCCGCCTGGACCGTGCGCCGCAGCGCAAGGAGATCCCGGTGATCTGCGACGAGCAGCTGGTCGTCGAGTACTACTCGCGCTGACCCGCGAGCGGTCCCGCACCCGCGGTACCTCTGCGAGCCCCCGCCGCCTTCCGAGGCGACGGGGGCTCGCCCCTTTTCACAGGCTCGTTGTGGGGCGGCGGCCCGCCCGGCAGCGCGAAGTGACCGGTCGGTAGGTTGCGCGGGCGGTTCGCACACCGGAGCGGATGCGGCGGAGGAGCTCGCCCGGGACAACCCGGTCCGGAAAGCGGGCGTGGGCGCGATAGGGTTCCGTTTGGAGAACAGCAAGGCGAGGGAGCGCGCAAAGGTGTCCGTGGGAGAGCTGGCCGGATTGCTCGTCGCCGTGTTCTGGGCGGTCCTGGTCACCCTGCTCGCCGTGGTGCTGGTCCGGCTCTCGCGGGTGCTGAAGGAGGCCACCGTCCTGGTCTCCGCCGTCACCGAGCAGGCCGTGCCGCTGCTGGCCGAGGCGGGCGCCGCGGTGCGCAGCGCCAACGAGCAGCTGGTGCGGGTCGACGAGATCACCGCCAACGTCCAGGACGCCGCCGCCAACGCCAACGCGCTGTCCTCCACCGTCGCGGCCACCCTGGGCGGACCGCTGGTGAAGGTCGCGGCCTTCAGCTACGGCGTCCGCAAGGCCGTCGCCAAGCAGCAGAACGGCGGCCCGACCGTGCCGGCCCAGCCGGGCTCGCGCGAGGAGCTGGCCCGGCTGATCCGGGCCGAGGTGCGCGCCGCGACCGCGCCGCGCAGCGGGCTGCTCTCCCGGGTCCGGCGCGCGGTGAGGGGCTGACGGCATGGTGCGACGCATCTTCTGGATGGCGGTCGGCGCCGGCGCCACCGTCTGGGCCATGAACAAGGCCAACGAGGCCGTGCACCGGCTCACCCCGGACAGCCTCTCCGGCACCGCCGCGCGCGGCGCTCTGCACCTGGGCGACCTGGCCAAGCAGTTCGCCCTGGACGTGAAGGCCGGCATGGCCGAGCGCGAGGAGCAGCTGCGCGACGACCTCGGACTGCACGGCACCGCCGTCGTCGAGCCGCGCCGCAGAGTGCTGCGCGGCGAGCCGCAGTACCGAGCTATCTCGGCGGCGCCCGGGAGCCCGGCCGCCGCCCTGCCTCCGTCCAGCAGTGCCCGCGCATCGTCCGACGGTGCCCGCACCACCCCCCAAGCCATCGAGAAAACGCCCCGGCGCGCGCTTCCGCCGCGGGGCGGTACGAACCGGAAGGACCACTAATGGAGTCGGCTGAGATCCGCCGCCGCTGGCTGCGCTTCTTCGAGGAGCGCGGCCACACCGTCGTTCCGTCGGCGTCCCTGGTCGCCGACGACCCCACCCTGCTGCTGGTCAACGCCGGCATGGTGCCGTTCAAGCCCTACTTCCTGGGCGAGATCAAGCCGCAGTTCTCGCGCGCCACCAGCGTCCAGAAGTGCGTGCGCACCCTGGACATCGAGGAGGTCGGGAAGACCACCCGGCACGGCTCCTTCTTCCAGATGTGCGGCAACTTCTCCTTCGGCGACTACTTCAAGGAAGGCGCCATCAAGTTCGCGTGGGAGCTGCTCACCACTCCCGTCGCGGACGGCGGCTACGGTCTGGAGAAGGAGAAGCTCTGGATCACCGTCTACAAGGACGACGACGAGGCCGAGCAGATCTGGCGTGACGTCATCGGCGTGCCCTCCGAGCGCATCCAGCGCCTCGGCATGAAGGACAACTTCTGGTCGATGGGCGTCCCCGGCCCGTGCGGCCCGTGCTCGGAGATCAACTACGACCGCGGCCCCGCCTACGGCGAGGAGGGCGGTCCGGCCGTCAACGGCGAGCGCTACCTGGAGATCTGGAACCTGGTCTTCATGCAGTACGAGCGCGGCCACGGCGACGGCAAGGACGGCTTCGAGATCCTCGGCGATCTGCCGAGCAAGAACATCGACACCGGCCTCGGCCTGGAGCGCCTCGCCGCCATCCTGCAGGGCGTCGACAACCTCTTCGAGATCGACACCAGCCGGATGATCCTCGACCGCGCCGCCGAGCTCACCGGCCACACCTACGGTGCCGACCACAAGTCGGACGTCTCGCTGCGCGTGGTCACCGACCACATCCGCACCGCGCTGATGCTGGTCGGCGACGGCGTCACCCCCGGCAACGAGGGCCGCGGCTACGTGCTGCGCCGCATCCTGCGCCGCGCCATCCGCAACATGCGCCTGCTGGGCGCCACCGAGCCGGTGGCCAAGGAGCTCATCGACATCGCCATCGCGGCGATGGCCCCGCAGTACCCGGAGCTGGAGACCGAGCGCAAGCGCATCGAGACGGTCGTCGTCGCCGAGGAGGCGGCCTTCCTGCAGACCCTGAAGGCCGGCACCAACCTGCTGGACGCCGCGGTCACCGAGACCAGGCAGGCCGGCGGCGTGGTGCTCTCGGGCGACCAGGCGTTCAAGCTGCACGACACCTACGGCTTCCCGATCGACCTGACCCTGGAGATGGCCGAGGAGCAGGGCCTCCAGGTGGACGAGGCCGGTTTCCGCCGCCTGATGCAGGAGCAGCGGGACCGCGCCAAGGCGGACGCCAAGGCCAAGAAGATGGGCCACGCCGACGTCGCCGCGTACCGCGAGGTCGCCGACGCGTCCGGCGCGAGCCTGTTCACCGGCTACAGCCTCACCGAGGGCGAGGCCACCGTGGTCGGCCTGCTGGTGGACGGCGTTCCGGCGCCGGCCGCCTCCGAGGGCGACGAGGTCGAGATCATCCTCGACCGCACCCCGTTCTACGCCGAGGGCGGCGGCCAGCTCGCCGACCACGGGCGGATCCGGCTGGAGTCCGGCGCGGTGGTGGAGATCCGCGACGTGCAGCAGCCCGTCCCGGGTGTGATCGTCCACTCCGGCGGCGTGCTGTTCGGCGAGGTCGTGCTCGGCGCCTCCGCCTACGCGACCATCGACATCGACCGCCGCCGGGCGATCGCCCGCGCCCACTCGGCCACCCACCTGACCCATCAGGCGCTGCGCGACGCGCTCGGCCCGACGGCCGCCCAGGCCGGCTCCGAGAACGCCCCGGGCCGCTTCCGCTTCGACTTCGGCTCGCCCTCCGCCGTGCCCGGCAGCGTGCTGACCGACGTCGAGCAGAAGATCAACGACGTGCTGACCCGCGAACTCGACGTCACCGCCGAGGTCATGACGATGGATCAGGCCCGCAAGGCCGGCGCCATCGCGATGTTCGGCGAGAAGTACGGCGACGAGGTCCGGGTCGTCACCATCGGCGACTTCTCCAAGGAGCTGTGCGGTGGCACCCACGTCGGCAACACCGCCCAGCTGGGCCTGGTGAAGCTGCTCGGCGAGTCCTCGATCGGCTCCGGCGTGCGCCGCGTCGAGGCGCTGGTGGGCGTCGACGCGTACCGCTTCCTGGCCCGTGAGCACACCGTGGTCTCCCAGCTCACCGAGCTGGTCAAGGGCCGCCCGGAGGAGCTGCCGGAGAAGATCTCGGGCATGCTCGCCAAGCTCAAGGACGCCGAGAAGGAGATCGAGCGCTTCCGCGCCGAGAAGGTGCTGGCCGCCGCGGCGGGCCTGGCCGACTCGGCCGAGGACGTGCACGGCATCGCCGTGGTCGCCGCCCAGGTCGCCGACGGTGTCGGCGCGGACGAGCTGCGCAAGCTGGTCCTGGACGTGCGCGGCCGCTTCGGCTCCCGCCCGGCCGTGGTCGCCGCCTTCACCGTGGCGAACGACCGCCCGCTGACCGTGATCGCCACCAACGAGGACGCGCGGGGGCGCGGCATCAAGGCCGGCGAGCTGGTCCGGGTCGCCGCCAAGACCCTCGGCGGCGGCGGTGGCGGCAAGGACGACGTCGCCCAGGGCGGCGGCTCCAACCCGGCCGCGGTCGGCGAGGCCATCGCCGCGGTGCGCGGCCTGGTCGCGGAGCGCGCCTCCTGATGGAGCCGGTGGAAAGGCCGTTCCGACGCGGGCGGCGGATCGCCGTCGACGTCGGCGACGCCCGGATCGGGGTCGCGTCCTGCGACCCCGACGGGGTGCTCGCCACGCCCGTGGAGACCGTCCCGGCCGGGGTGAAGTCGCAGGCCCGGATCGCCGCCATCGTCGAGGAGTACGACGCGATGGAGGTGATCGTCGGGCTGCCGCGCTCGCTCAGCGGCAAGGAGGGCCCGGCGGCGGAGAAGGTCCGCGCGTACGCCGCCCGGCTGGCCAACCGGCTCTACCCGGTGCCGGTCCGGCTGGTGGACGAGCGGATGTCCACCGTCACCGCCACCCACGGGCTGCGCGCCTCGGGCGTCAAGGCGAAGAAGGGCCGCTCGGTGGTCGACCAGGCCGCCGCGGTGGTGATCCTGCAGACCGCCCTTGAGTCCGAACGGGTGAGCGGACGCCCGCCCGGTGAGAGCGTCGAGGCGGCGGGCTGACCGGCCTGTTCTAACGTCCCGAGAGGGGTCCGTGCGGACGCGTCCGCACGGACCCCTCCAACGTTTCGGGACCGCCGAGGGGGCGAGGCCATGACCGACCAGGACTTCCTCCCGGGGCTCACGCCCGGCCACCTCGGCGCGCCGGTGCCGGAACCGGAGGGCCGTCCGCCCGGCGCGCCCCGCGTGCGCTCCGATGCACCGGATCCGCACCGACGGCGTAACGGGCTGGCCTGCGGGCTCACCGCACTGGCCCTGGTGGCGGTCTTCGGCGGGCTCGGGCTGGCCGGGTTCAGCTGGGTGGAGGGCCAGCGCAAGCCCCCGGCGGCCGCCGACTACGCGGGGCAGGGCACCGGCAGCGTCCAGGTCTCGGTGCCCGAGGGCGCGGGCCTGTCCCAGATCGCGTCCGCGCTCGTGCGCAACGGTGTCGTGGCCAGCTCGCTCGCGTTCACCCGCGCCGCCAAAGGCAGTGCGGCGGCGGCCGGGCGGATCCAGCCCGGCACGTACACGCTGAAGCAGCGGATGTCGGCGGCGGCGGCGCTCGCCGTCCTGATCGACCCGGCCAACGCCAACGGTCTGACCATCCCCGAGGGGTGGCGCGGCTACCAGATCTTCGCGGCCATCGACAAGAAGCTGAACCTCCCCGAGGGCACCACCCAGCGCACCGCCAAGGAGCAGGCCGCCGAACTGGGCCTGCCCGACTTCGCCAACGGCAGCCCCGAGGGCTACCTCTTCCCCGCCACGTACAGCGTCACGGACGGGACCACCGCCGTCGACCTGCTGAAGCAGATGGTCGAGCGAGCCGGCAAGGAGTTCAGCCGGGACGACGCCGACATCGTCGCGCAGACCCTCGGGCAGAGCCTGTACGGGCTGGTCACGGTGGCGAGCATGGTGCAGGGCGAGGCCGACAACACCGAGGACATGGGCAAGGTCGCGCGGGTGATCTACAACCGGCTGGCCAGGAACATGCCGCTCCAGCTGGACTCGACGATCAACTACGCGCTCGGCCGGTCCACCCTGAACACCACGGTGACCGACACCAAGCTGGACTCGCCGTACAACACCTACGTGCACGCCGGCCTGCCGCCGTCGCCGATCTCCAACCCGGGGCGGCAGGCGATCATGGCGGCGCTGGACCCCGTCCCCGGCGACTGGCTGTACTTCGTCACCGTGAAACCGGGGGACACCCGATTCACCGACAGCTTCGAGGTGCAGCAGCGCAATGTGGCCGAATTCAACGCCAACCGAGCGGCGCAGCCGAGCGCCACGGCCTCGTCCTCGGGCACGCCGTAGGCGGCCCCGGCGTCCCGATCGGCCGGGGCTGCGGCGGGCGGGGGCGGACATTGACGGGCTCGTCCGCTTTGTCGGACGTTTGGCTGCGGTACGGTAACGTCTCCTGCCAGGCGCTGCGCTAGCACGCCGGTTCGAGAAATCAGCCGGGACGCCGTCCCGGACGGCCGGTCCGATCCGCCCGGCCGTCTCCGTCGGTTAAGGGGATCAATGACCGATCTGGGTCGGGGCTACGGCCCCCAGGGCTCCGAGCCGTGGCACCCCGGTGATCCCGCTTACGGCGGCCAGCAGCAGGACGGCCAGTGGCAGCAGTATCCCCAGCAGGGCCAGCAGCAGGGCTATCCCCAGCAGCAGATGCCGCAGCAGGGGCAGTACGTGCAGCAGCCGATGGCGCAGCAGCAGGGTTACCCGCAGCAGCAGATGCCTCAGCAGGGTTATCCCCAGCAGCAGATGCAGCAGCCGGGGCAGTACCCGCAGCAGATGCCTCAGCAGCAGGGTCAGACCTTCGGCGGGCAGCAGGGCTTCCAGCAGCAGATGCCTCAGCAGGGCTATCCCCAGCAGCAGATGCAGCCGGGGCAGTACCCGCAGCAGCAGATGCCTCAGCAGGGTTACCCGCAGCAGATGCAGCAGCCGCAGATGCAGCAGGCACCCCGGCAGATGACGCAGCCGACGCCCCAGCAGGCCCAGCCCAAGCCCGCTTCCGGGCCCGGTCCGGACGGCATCGACTGGGAGGCCGAAGCCGCCGCGCTGGAGTCCGGCGCCGGCCCGGTGGCGGGGCACGAGCCCGCCGAGGAGGAGTGGGACGGCCACGAGGACGGCCGCGACGAGAGCGGTGAGTACTCCGACGAGGTCGGCGAGCCCGAGGAGGTCGGCTTCCTCGGCGAGGAGGACGTCTCCCGCGACGCGCAGAAGAAGCGCAAGGAGAAGGGCAAGAAGGCCGGCCGCCGCAACGGCGGCGCCTGCCTGCTGGTCGCGCTGGTGCTGCTCGGCGCCATGGGCGGCGCCGGCTGGTGGGGCTACGGCTTCTACCAGAACCACTTCGGCCCGCCGCCGGACTTCGCCGGCGACGGAAACGGCACCGCCCAGGTCGAGGTCAAGCAGGGCGCGGTCGGCGGCCAGATCGGCCTCGCGCTGAAGAACGCCGGTGTGGTCAAGAGCGTCGACGCGTTCAGCAAGGCGTGTGACAACGAGCCGAAGTGCAAGACGATCCAGCCGGGCTTCTACTCGCTGAAGAAGGAGATGTCGGCCGCGGCCGCCCTGAGCGCGCTGCTCAGCGGGGCCGGCGGCGACGGGCTGGTCATCCCCGAGGGCAAGACCTCCACCGAGATCTACGCCAAGATCGACGAGAAGCTGAAGCTGGCGCCGGGCACCACGGCGGGCGTCGCCAAGGCCCAGGTCGGCACCCTCGGCCTGCCCGCGTACGCGAACGGCAACATCGAGGGCTTCCTCTGGCCGACCCGCTACAACGTCTCCGACGGCATGAAGCCCGAGGAACTGCTCAAGCAGATGGTGAAGAACGCCACCGACAAGTACGCGAGCCTCGACGCCGACGCCTCCAAGGCCGGCCTCAAGACCGGGTACGAGGTGGTCATCGAGGCGAGCATCCTGCAGCGCGAGGGCAACAACGTGCCCGATTTCGCCAAGATGGCGAAGACCATCCAGAACCGCCTCGCCAACGAGCCCGAGACGCACCACCGGCTCGGCATGGACACCACGCTGCAGTACTCGCTCGGCCGCAAGGAGCTCAACAAGAAGGACATGGACGACGCGTCCAACAAGTACAACACCTACCTCAACGCGGGTCTGCCGCCCGGTCCGATCTCCAACCCCGGTGACGACGCCATCAAGGCGGTGCTGAACCCGGCGGACGGCAAGTGGCTGTACTTCATCGCGATGTCCCCGTCCGAGACGCGGTTCGCCGAGACGTACAAGGAGCACCTGGCCAACGTCGAGGAGTACTGCAAGGCGGCCGGCCAGAACATCGACAAGGAACGCGGCCACTGCACCACCAAGTAGCCATCGCCGGACGGTAGTTCATGGAGACGCAGCGTTGACCAGCAAGCACCGGGCCGCCGTCCTCGGCTCGCCGATCGCCCACTCGCTCTCGCCGGACCTGCACCGGGCCGCCTTCGCGGCGCTCGGGCTGGACGGCTGGCGCTACGACCGCTTCGAGGTGGACGAGGCGAGCCTGCCGGGCTTCCTCGCCGGGCTGGACGAGGCCGAGTGGGCCGGGCTGTCGCTGACCATGCCGCTGAAGCGGGCGGTCATCCCGCTGCTCGACGAGGTCAGCGCGACGGCGCGCTCGGTGGACGCGGTGAACACGGTCGTGTTCACCGCCGACGGGCGGCGCACCGGGGACAACACCGACGTTCCGGGCCTGGTGAACGCGCTGCGCGAGCGCGGCATCAGCGAGGTGCCGGGCGCGGCCGTGCTGGGCGCCGGAGCCACCGCGTCCTCGGCGCTGGCGGCGCTCGCTCAGATCTGTACCGGCGAGGTGACGGTCTACGTGCGCAGCGCCGAGCGGGCCCGGGAGATGGCCGTGCTCGGCGAGCGGCTGGGTGTCGTCGTCCGGACGGCCGACTGGGAGCGCGGCGCCGAGGCGCTGGCCCAGCCGCTGACCGTCTCCACGACGCCGGTCGGGGCCACCGACGGTTTCGCAGGCGCGCTGCCGGCCGCGCCCGGGGCGTTGTTCGACGTGCTGTACCACCCGTGGCCGACGGCCCTGGCGGCCGCCTGCGCCGAGCGCGGTGCGACCGTCCTGGGCGGGCTGGACCTCCTGGTGCACCAGGCGGTGCTGCAGAACGAGGCGTTCACCGGGCGGACGCCGGGACCGCTGGCCGCCATGCGCGAGGCGGGGGAGAAGGCGCTCGCCGGGCGCTGAGCCGCCGCCATACCGCCTCGCCGGTCCACCCGTCCCGGGGGGTGACCGGTTGCTGTCCGTCACGCGGACTGCACCCCCGGGCTCTGCCGGGTCGTGAAAGGATTCAGGCACAAGGCACGCCCGGGCGGGCCGCGGCGGTGCCGTGGGCCGGCCCGCTGATGAAGGAGCTCCGTTGGGTACGTTGCGCTGGCTGACGGCGGGGGAGTCGCACGGCCCCGCACTCGTCGCGACGCTGGAAGGCCTGCCCGCCGGTGTACCGGTCACCACCGCCGTGGTGGCCGACGCGCTGGCGCGCCGCCGGCTCGGCTACGGGCGCGGCGCGCGGATGAAGTTCGAGCAGGACGAGGTGACCTTCCTCGGCGGCGTCCGGCACGGGCTGACCATGGGCAGCCCGGTGGCGATCATGGTCGGTAACACCGAGTGGCCGAAGTGGGACCAGGTGATGTCGGCCGACCCGGTCGACCCCGAGGTGCTGGCGGGCCTGGCCCGTAACGAGGCGCTCACCCGGCCCCGTCCCGGCCACGCCGACCTGGCCGGCATGCAGAAGTACTCGATCGACGAGGCCCGCCCGATCCTGGAGCGCGCCAGTGCCCGTGAGACGGCCGCCCGGGTCGCCCTCGGCGCCGTCGCCCGCTCGTACCTGAAGGAGACCTGCGGGATCGAGATCGTCAGCCACGTGGTCGAGCTGGCCGCGGCCAAGGCGCCGGCCGGCGTGCTGCCGCTGCCCTCCGACGAGGCCCGGCTGGACGAGGACCCGGTGCGCTGCCTGGACGCCGACGCGTCCAAGGCGATGGTCGCCGAGATCGACCAGGCCCACAAGGACGGCGACACCCTCGGCGGCGTGGTCGAGGTGCTGGCGTACGGCGTGCCGGTCGGCCTCGGTTCGCACGTGCACTGGGACCGCCGTCTGGACGCCCGCCTGGCCGCCGCGCTGATGGGCATCCAGGCGATCAAGGGCGTCGAGATCGGCGACGGCTTCGAGCTGGCCCGGGTGCCCGGCTCCAAGGCGCACGACGAGATCGTCCCGACGGCCGAGGGCGTCAAGCGCACCTCCGGGCACTCCGGCGGCACGGAGGGCGGCCTGTCCACCGGCGAGCTGCTGCGGGTGCGCGCCGCGATGAAGCCGATCGCGACCGTGCCGCGGGCCCTGCAGACCCTGGACGTGCGCACCGGCGAGCCCGCCAAGGCCCACCACCAGCGCTCGGACGTCTGCGCCGTGCCGGCCGCGGGCATCGTGGCCGAGGCGATGGTCGCCCTGGTGCTGGCCGACGCGGTCAACGAGAAGTTCGGCGGCGACCACGTCGCCGAGACCCGCCGCAACGTGCAGAGCTACCTCGACCACCTGATCGTCCGATGACCGTACCCGTCGTCGTGCTGGTCGGCCCGCCCGGCAGTGGCAAGTCCACCGTCGGGCGGGCCCTGGCCGCGCGCCTGGGCGTCGGCTTCCGGGACACCGACGCCGACATCGAGGCGCTGGCCGGCAAGCCGATCCCGGAGATCTTCATCGACGAGGGCGAACCGCACTTCCGCGAGCTGGAGGTCCGCGCCGTGCGCGAGGCCGCCGCGGCACACGGCGGCGTGCTGGCGCTCGGCGGCGGCGCGGTGATGGCCGAGGCCACCCGGGCGCTGCTGCACGAGCTGCCCGTCGTGTTCCTGGACGTCCCGCTGGCCGACGCGGTCAGGCGGGTCGGCCTGGACGCCCCGCGGCCGCTGCTGGTCGTCAACCCGCGGGCCCGCTGGCGCGAGCTCATGGAAGCCCGCCGCCCCCTCTACCTGGAGGTGGCCACCGCCGTCGTCGACACCGCCGGCCGCACCCCCGAGCAGGTCGCGGACGCCGTACTGGAAGCACTGGAGCTGAAGACCCCCCATGACTGACATCGTCAGGATTCACGTCGGCGGCAGCGCCGGCCACGACCCGTACGACGTGCTGATCGGCCACCAGCTGCTCGGCGAGCTGGCGCCGCTGATCGGCACCCGCGCCAGGCGGGTCGCGATCATCCACCCCGAGGCGCTGGCGGCCACCGCCGACGCCATCCGCGACGACCTGCTCGGCGAGGGCTACGAGGCGATCGCGCTCCAGGTGCCCAACGCCGAGGAGGCGAAGAGCGCCGAGGTCGCCGCGTACTGCTGGTCGGTGCTCGGGCAGACCGGCTTCACCCGCAGCGACGTCATCGTCGGCCTCGGCGGCGGCGCCACCACCGACCTGGCCGGCTTCGTCGCCGCCACCTGGCTGCGCGGGGTCCGCTGGGTCTCCATGCCCACCACCCTGCTCGGCATGGTCGACGCCGCCGTCGGCGGCAAGACCGGCATCAACATCGCCGAGGGCAAGAACATGGTCGGCGCCTTCCACCCGCCGGTGGGCGTGCTGGCCGACCTCGGCACCCTGGAGACCGTGCCCAAGCACGACTACGTCTCCGGCCTCGCCGAGGTCATCAAGTGCGGCTTCATCGCCGACCCGGCCATCCTCGACCTGATCGAGTCCGACCCGGAGGGCGCCAGGACGCCGGCCGGCCCGCACACCGTCGAGCTGATCCGGCGCGCCATCCAGGTCAAGGCGGACGTCGTCTCCGGGGACCTCAAGGAAGCCGGGCAGCGCGAGATCCTCAACTACGGCCACACCCTCGGCCACGCCATCGAGCGCAACGAGCGCTACAAGTGGCGGCACGGCGCCGCGATCTCCATCGGCATGGTCTACGCCGCCGAACTCGGCCGCCTCGCCGGGCGGTTGGACGACGAGACGGCCGACCGGCACCGTACCGTGCTGGCCTCCGTCGGCCTGCCGCTGCGCTACCCGGCGGAGGCCTGGCCCAAGCTGCTGGACGCGATGAAGATCGACAAGAAGTCGCGCGGTGACCTGATCCGATTCATCGTCCTGGACGGCCTCGGCAAGACCTCCGTCCTGGAGGGCCCCGACCCGTCGCTGCTGGTCGCCGCCTACGCGGAGGTTTCCGCGTGACCCGGGTGATGGTGCTCAACGGCCCCAACCTCGGCCGGCTCGGCAGCCGCGAGCCGGACGTCTACGGCGCCACCTCGTACACCGGGCTGGTCGAGCGCTGCACCGCACTCGGCAAGGAGTTCGGCTTCGAGGTCGAGGTCCACGAGACCAACTCCGAGCAGCAGATGGTGGAATGGCTGCACGAGGCGGCCGACGGACAGGTGCCCGTCGTGATCAACCCGGGCGCGTTCACGCACTACTCGTACGCCATGCGCGACGCCGCCGCCCAGCGCACCGCACCGCTGATCGAGGTGCACATCTCCAACCCGTACGCCCGCGAGACCTTCCGGCATACCTCGGTCATCGCCGCCGTCGCCTCCGGCACCATCGCCGGATTCGGGATCGGCTCGTACGAACTGGCCCTGCGCGCCCTGGCCGAACAGCTCACCACACGCTGACCGCTGGTCAGCGGCCCGGCGGCGGACTGTGCCCGCCGCCGGGCCGCCGTGTAGTGTCCCCGCTGAAAGATGTCGGGAGGTGACCGTGACGCAGTACGCCGGGGGTGGACAGGTGCCCCCACGTCCCGCCGGGCCGCCGGTCCGGCCGCATCCCGGCAGTGCCCCGGCCGCGACGCCCCCGGGGCCGCCGCCGTTCGGCGGGCGCGTGCCGCCGCCCGTGCCGCCCGCCGCTCCTGCCCCCGCTCCCGCGGCGCCCATCGCCCCCTCCGCCCCGATGCCCGCCGGGGCCACCGGGCACTTCGTGCTGCCCTCCGGCACGCCCGTCCAGCTTCCCACCCACCCGCCGCAGCGGCACGCCCCCGCCGGGCCCATCGCCGTCCTGCTGATCGGCCCGGCCGGCGCCGGCAAGACCACCGTCGCCCGCCACTGGGCCGAGCGACGGCCCAGCCCGACCGCCCACATCAGCCTGGACGACGTCCGCGAGTGGGTGCAGTCCGGCTTCGCCAACCCGCAGTCCGGCTGGAACAACGCCTCCGAGGCCCAGTACCGGCTGGCCCGCCGCACCTGCGGCTTCGCCTGCCGCAACTACCTCGCCAACGGCATCTCCTGCATCATCGACGACGCCGTCTTCCCCGACCGCCCGGCCATCGGCCTCGGCGGCTGGAAGCGGCACATCGGCCCCGGCATGCTGCCCGTCGTGCTGCTGCCCAGCCTCGACTCGGTGCTCGTGCGCAACGCCCGGCGCAGCGGCAACCGGCGGCTCAGCGACGAGGAGGTCGCCCGCATCCACGGCCGGATGGCCGGCTGGTACAACTCCGGGCTGCCGATCATCGACAACTCGCAGCTGGACGTCGCCGCCACCGCCGCCGAGCTGGACCGGGTGATCCTCGCCCGGCTGATGGGGATGCCGGTCCGCTGACCCGCGGCTCGGCAAGGCTGTCGGTGCCGGCTGCGATGATGGACGGGCCCTGTCGAACCACCCGGGGGAGCTGACGCCCGTGCCGGAAGGCCACATCATCCACCGCCTCGCCGCCGAGAACCGGAAGGCCTTCGGCGGCCGCCCCGTCCAGGTGTCCAGCCCGCAGGGCCGGTTCGCCGACGACGCCAAGCTGATCGACGGGCAGGTGCTCGCCGAGGCGGAGGCCACCGGCAAGCACCTCTTCCTCGGCTTCGAGGAAGGCGCCTGGGTCCACATCCACCTCGGCCTCTACGGCGGCTTCACCTTCGGCACCGGCCCCGCCCCCGCAGCGGTCGGCATGGTCCGGCTGCGCCTGGAGACCGACGACGCCCACGCCGACCTGCGCGGCCCCAACACCTGCGCGCTGATCACCGGTGCCGAGAAGGCCGCCGTCGCCGCCCGGCTCGGCCCCGATCCGCTGCGCGCCGACGCCGACCCGGAGGCCGCCTGGCGCCGGATATCGGCCAGCCGGACGACCGTCGCGGCCCTGCTGATGGACCAGAAGGTGCTGGCCGGCGTCGGCAACGTCTACCGCGCCGAGGTGCTGTTCCGGCACGGCATCAACCCGCACCGGGCCGGCCGCGACCTCGCCCGGAGCGAGTGGGACACGATCTGGGCCGACCTGGTCGCGCTCATGCGCGAGGGCGTCGGCGCCGGCCGCATCGACACCGTCCGCCCCGAGCACACCCCCGAGGCGATGGGCCGCCCGCCGCGCCTCGACGACCACGGCGGCGAGGTCTACGTCTACCGGCGCGCCGCGATGCCCTGCCTGGTCTGCGGCACGGACGTCCGCACGGAGTCGCACGCCTCGCGCAACCTGTTCTGGTGCCCGACCTGCCAGGCGGCCTGACGGCCTGATCCGCCCTCCGGCCCGGTGCCCAGCCCGTAGGCCGGGGCCGACCGGCCGGAGGGAGCAGGCGGATGGAGCGGGCGGATGGAGCGGCGGGAGGCGGCCGACACCGTGTCGGGTGCGGTGGGTGGCCACGTGGTGCAGGCTCAGAGCATCGGCGCGGTGCACCTCCACACCGATCCGCCACCGAGGCCGCGTCAGGTCCGGGCGCCGAAGGGTCTTTCAACCGTGGCCGGAACCGGCCGCGCTCATCGCCGCGTTGCGCCGGGTCGAGGACGGCGAACTCAGGATCGTGGTGTTCACGGGGCTCGGCGGGGTCGGCAAGACCGAGCTGATCGCCAGGTCCACCCGGGACCACCGGGCGCACAGCGCCGGACGGCGTGAGGCGTGGGCGGGAGCCGGTCAGCCTGCCACTGCGGCGGGCTCGTGGTGTTCCGCGGCGGCGCACTCGCCGAGGAGAGGGCGCATGCTCTCGTCCACGAGCCGGTAGCGCACAATCCGTCCGTCCTTGTCGCCGGTGACCACGCCGGCCGTGCGGAGCAGCCGCAGGGCCTGGGAGACGGCCGGGTCGCGCATGCCGGTGGCGACGGCCAGGTCGGTGACGGCGAGCGGGCCGGCCCGGTGGAGGGCGAGCAGGAGGGCGAGCCGTCCGGGGTCGGCGAGCAGGGAGAATCGCTCGGACCAGGACCGGACGTGCGCGGTGTCGCCGATCGCGGCGATGGCCTCGCAGACCCGGTGTCCGTCGATGGTGCGGTGGCCCGCGCGGTCGGCCGGTACGAGATGCATGTGCACATTCTTGCAGCCCATGGTCTGTGATCTAGGACACCTGCGCAGGTGCGCAGCCTTGCATGGGTGGGCCCGGACCCCTACGGTGTTGCCCGTCGTGGTGCTCGGGAAGACCGGTGACGGACCCTCAGGGGTCCCAGTCCGGGGCGGCCCTCGCCACTGTGATCGGGGGAAGTCGACCGCACCCACGACGCCACTGGGCGCTCCGCGTGCCTGGGAAGGCGGGTACGGGAGCCCCGTAAGCCAGGAGACCGGCCACGGCATCTCACGAAGTCTTTCCACGAGGTGCTGGAGCGTGATCCGCCGATGACCCTGCCCGAAACCGCCGCCGCCGCGGAGACGAAGGCGACGCCGTCCGTACTGCCCACCTTCCGGTGGAAGCGCGAGGACACCATCCGCACGGCCGGGCTGATGGGGGTGATCCTGGCCATGCACGTGGTGGCGTTCGGGACGCTCGTCTTCCTGGTCGCGCCAGAGAACTACGCGGTCGGTACCCAGGTCTTCGGGGTGGGCCTGGGTATCACCGCGTACACCCTCGGCATGCGGCACGCCTTCGACGCCGACCACATCGCCGTGATCGACAACACCACCCGCAAGCTGATGGCGGACGGCAAACGGCCCGTCTCGGTGGGCTTCTGGTTCGCGCTCGGGCACTCGTCGATGGTGGTCATCATGGCCGCCCTGGTGGCGGGCGGCGCGCAGCTGGCGAACACGCTGATGGACGACGAGTCGACCACCCACAAGTGGCTCGGCATGGTCGGCACCACCACCTCCGGCGTCTTCCTCTACCTGATCGGCGCGCTCAACCTGGCGGCGCTGCTCGGCATCCTCAAGGTGTTCCGGGCGATGCGGTCCGGGCAGTACGACGAGGCGGAGCTGGAGGAGCACCTCAACTCGCGCGGTTTCCTGGCCCGGGTGCTGAACCGGGCGACCAGGTCGATCACCCGGCCCGGGCAGATGTTCCCGGTGGGGATGGTGCTCGGCCTCGGCTTCGACACCGCGACCGAGGTGACCCTGATGGTGATGGCCGGTTCGGGCGCGGCGGCCGGTCTGCCCTGGTACGCGATCGTCTGCCTGCCGCTGCTGTTCGCGTCGGGGATGAGCCTGTTCGACACGCTTGACGGGACGTTCATGAACTTCGCGTACCAGTGGGCCTTCTCCAACCCGGTGCGCAAGGTGTACTACAACCTGACGATCACTGGGCTGTCGATCGCGGTGGCGTTCGTCATCGGCACCATCGAGCTGGTCGGGGTGCTGCACGACAAGCTGGACCTGACCGACCCGGTCACCGGCTGGATCGCGGACATCTCGCTGGACAACGTCGGGTACGCGATCGCCGGGCTGTTCGTCGTGGTCTGGGCCGTGGCGATCGCGTACTGGAAGCTGGCCGGGGTCGAGAAGCGGTGGAACGCCCAGAGCTCCTGATGCCGGGGCTCCCGATTCCCGCCGCCACGCTGACCGCTCTGTGGAACCCGGGGCGTGCGGGGGGCGGAGTGCGCCCCGACGGGGGCGCTCGGCGGGCGGATCGGGGTCAGGGTTCGTAGGCTCGACGCATGGCTGATGCGTACGCGGGCCGACGGGAGCGGCTGCGGGAGCACTGCAGTGCGGCCGGGTCCGATGCGGCGCTGATCACCCGGCCGGCGAACGTGCGGTACCTGACCGGTTGCGCGCCCTGCGGGGCGACGCTGCTGCTCACCCGGGACCGGGCGCTGCTGGCGCTGCCGGACGACCTGCCGCCGGACGACACCGGGGAGCACCTGATCGCCCCGGAGGTCACCCAGGTCCCGGTGCCTGCGGGTGCGGACACCGCGCTGGCCGCCGCGGACGCGGCCGCGCGGCTGCGGGTGACGGCCCTCGCGGTGGAGGAGCACGACCTGACCGTGAGCCGGCACCGGGCGGTGGCGGGCACGGCGAAGGGCGTCAGGCTGGCGGAGCTCGGGCCGGTGGTGGAGAGCCTGCGCGTGGTCAAGGACGAGCACGAGATCGGCGATCTCCGCATCGCCGCGGAGATCGCGGACCAGGCGCTCGGCGAGCTGCTGGAGTCGATCCTGGTCGGCCGGACCGAGCGGCACCTGGCGATGGAGCTGGAGCGCCGGATGATCGACCACGGCGCCGACCGGGCGGCGTTCCCGGTGTCGGTCGGCACCGGCAGCCACTCCGGCCAGCCCGCCCACCAGCCGACCGACCGCCGGGTCGAGGAGGGCGACTTCCTGACCGTGGTGCTCGGCGCGCAGTACCGCGGGTACCGGGTGTCCACCGCCCGGACCTTCGTGATCGGCGCCGCGCCCGCGCCCTGGCAGGTGGAGCTGCACCGGCTGGTGTTCCGGGCGCAGCGGGCCGGCCGGGAGGCGCTCGGGCCGGGGGTGGAGCAGTGCGTACCCGACCGGGCCGCGCGGCAGCTCCTGGAGGCGGCCGGATACACCGAGGCCTCCCCGCACCCGGTGGGCCACGGCATCGGGCTGGAGATCCGGGAGGCGCCGCGCCTCGGCCCGTCGGACATGGGTAAACTGGACAGCCGCGTACCGGTCACCGTCGGTCCCGGGGTCCACATCCCGGGCAAGGGCGGCGTCCGGATCGAGGACACGCTCGTCGTGCGCCCCCTCGAAGAGGGCGGGCCCGAGCTGCTCACCATCACCACCAAGGAGCTCCTCGCCCTGTGACCGCGGCCCCTGGCGGCCGTCGGCGGCAGGACGCGGCCCTTGGTTCCTTGACAGCTATATCCAGGAGTAAGTGCGCCCGTGGCTTCCACGAACGATCTCAAGAACGGCATGGTCCTCAAGCTGGAGGGCGGCAAGCTCTGGTCCGTCGTCGAGTTCCAGCACGTCAAGCCCGGCAAGGGCCCGGCCTTCGTGCGTACCAAGCTCAAGGAGGTCCTGACGGGCAAGGTCGTCGACAAGACCTTCAACGCCGGCACCAAGGTCGAGACCGCCAACGTCGACAAGCGCGGCATGCAGTTCTCGTACAAGGACGGCGAGAACTTCGTGTTCATGGACATGGACACCTACGACCAGCTGACCGTCGAGCCGGCCGTCGTCGGCGACGCCGCCAAGTACCTGCTGGAGGGCTTCGAGGCCCTGGTCGCCACCAACGAGGGCGCGGTCCTGTACATCGAGCTCCCGGCCGCGGTCGAGCTGACCATCGAGCACACCGAGCCGGGCGTCCAGGGCGACCGCTCCACCGGTGGCACCAAGCCGGCCACCCTGGAGACCGGTGCCGAGATCCAGGTCCCGCTCTTCGTCGTCACCGGCGAGAAGGTCAAGGTCGACACCCGCGACGGCAGCTACCTCGGCCGGGTGAAGTAAGTCCGTGTCGGCCGCACGCAGTAAGGCCCGCACCCGGGCCTTTCAGATCCTCTTCGAGGCCGATCACCGCGGGGTCGACCCGCAGCAGGTCCTCGCCGACTGGGTGGCCCGCGCCCGCGAGCCCAAGCCCGACGAGGGCACCCCGCAGGTCGGCGAGTACACCATGGAGCTGATCGAGGGGTACGTCCAGCACGCTCGCCGGATCGACGAGCTGATCTCGCAGTACGCGGTGGGCTGGACGCTCGACCGGATGCCGATCGTGGACCGCAACGTCCTGCGACTCGGCGCGTACGAGCTGATCTGGGAGGACGGCGTCCCGGACGCGGTCGTCCTGGACGAGGCCGTCGAGATCGCCAAGGAGTTCTCCACGGACGAGTCCCCGGCCTTCGTGAACGGCCTGCTCGCCCGTTTCCTGGAGCTGAAGCCGAGCATCCGCCGGTAGTACCGGAGGAGCACCGCCGACGGCCGTCGGACCCGCACGTCGGGTCCGGCGGCCGTCGCGCGTTTCACCCGATTGGCGTATCTTGGGGGCCTACTCGCCAGTAACTTGGCGGCAAGCGGGTCCGCCGCCGCCCGCGCGGCCGACATCCCCGCGTACTCCCGTACTTCCGCAGTGAAGGGCAGGCCACCCCCATGACCACCGCGATCCGCAGCGAGTTCGACCAGGGCATCGCCCTGACCAGACACCCCGAGGAGCCCGGCCGCTACGACGGCGAACTCGGCGCGGGCTGGCAGATCGGCGGCGGTGTCAACGGCGGGCTGCTGCTGGCCGTCGCCGGACACGCGCTGTCGCTGGAGCACGGTGACCACCCCGACCCGATCTCGATCAGCGGTTACTACCTGTCCGCCTCGGTGCCCGGCCCGGCCACCGTCCGGACCGAGGTGCTGCGCACCGGCCGCGGCCTGTCCACCGGCACCGCCTCGGTCAGCCAGGACGGCGTCGAACGGCTGCGCGTGATCGCCAGCCACGGCGACCTGGCCACGGTCGACGGGGAGGTGCGCACCAGCGCGCAGCCGCCGCAGCTGCCGCCGCCGGACCAGTGCATCGGCGTCGAGCACGCCCCCAAGGAGCTGATCACCCAGGCCGCGCTGCTGGAGCGCTTCGACCTGCGGCTCGACCCGGCCACCGTCGGCTGGGCGCTCGGGCAGCCCTCCGGCAACGGGCGGATCCAGGGCTGGTTCCGACTCGCCGACGGCCGCGAGCCCGACCCGCTGCTGCTCCTGCTGGTGGCCGACGCGCTGCCGCCGGTCACCTTCGACCTCGGCATGCCCGGCTGGGCGCCGACCGTCGAACTGACCGTGCACCTGCGGGCCAGGCCGGTGCCCGGCTGGCTGCGGGTCACCCACGCCACGCGGAACCTGGCCGGCGGCTACTTCGAGGAGGACGCCGAGGTCTGGGACGAGGCCGGACGCCTGGTCGCCCAGTCCCGGCAGCTGGCCCGGGTGCCGCGGGCGCAGTGACAACGGGCGACTTACCGTCGGTTACATTCCCGTGACATGCCGTAGGTGTGCGGCGCGCGGGGGTGGGGAGGACAACGGTCGGCGGCGAACCCGCTGCCGACCGTGATCCGCCGACGCCAGGAGCTACCGATGAGCGAGCGAAGCGAGCGAGCCATCAAAGGGTGCGTGTGGGCGAATGCCCCTGCCGAGCGATGGGGGCACCTCCCAGCCGCCAAGGCTGGGGGAGAGGTGGGCGCATGAGTCGCAAGGGCCGCGCCCGCCGCATCTCCGACTGCACCGGCGGCGGCGGTCCCCGCTCCCACGCGCGGGCGCCGCACCAGCGGCGGGTCGAGGGCGCCCAACAGACGTTCGTCATCGGGGTGCTGGCCAGCGCCGCGGACTTCGAACGGGCCCGCGCCTGGCGGCTGTCCGACGCCCCCGACTACGAGCGCTACCTGACCGACACCGCCCGACTGCTCGCCGAGGCGCGGCGCCGCTTCGACACCGTGCGGGCGCGGATGTTCCACCCGCAGGACTTCGCCGAGTTCTGCGTCCTGCACGGGCTGGACCCGGCCGAGCCGGCCGCCCGAGACCGCTACCTGGTCAATCCGCCGCTGCAGACCCAGCTGCTCGCCTACCAGGGGGAGGAGCTGGCGGGCGACTTCGTGCCGCGCCTGGTCCGGGCCCGGGAGAACGGGCTGACGCTCTGCCATGCCGACCTGCTGCTCGACGGCGGGCTGTACGGGGGAGCGGGCGAGTCGGACGACGAGCATCGCCGCTGGGTGCGCGCCGCCTACCAGCGCGGCGCCGAGGTGTTCCGCCGGATGCTGGTCGGCGCGGGCGCCGGGGTGTACGAGCTGCGCCTTCGGGTGGACGCGCCCGGCGGAAAGCTGAGCGCGGCGGCGCGGATCCTCCAGTGGGAGGACGGCGTGGTGCGGATCAACGACGAGGACCTGGAGCTGCTCTGCGCGGTGCTCTGCGCGGGGCTGGCCCTGGAGCTGCCCGCGGTGGCGGTGCTGCACGGTTCGCAGGGGTCGGCCGCTGCCGGCGGACACTTCCGGCCGGCCGCGTGGGCCTGGTCGAGCGACGGGCCGGACTGGGAGCCGTCGGCCCGGCCGGTGCGGCTGGACGGTGTGGCGGCGCAGCCGGGCTACAGCCTGGGGACGGTCTGCTGAGCCCGCCCCGAACGCACCGCGGCGCAGCACCCCGGGCTCCGGGGTGCCGCGCCGTGACGTTTCTGCGCAGCCCCAGGACAGCCTGGAGCCGCGTGTCCGCGCCAGTGGAGCCGCTGCCGCCGAGCGTCAGCTCGCCTCCTCCTCGCGCACCGCCCGGCGCGCGTCGGGGTTCAGCACGCCCCAGGAGATGAGCTGCTCGGTGAGGATCGACGGCGACTGGTCGTAGATGACGGCCAGGGTGCGCAGGTCGTCCTGGCGGATCGACAGCACCTTGCCGTTGTAGTCGCCGCGCTGGCTCTGGATGGTCGCCGCGTAGCGCTGCAGCGGGCCGGCCTTCTCCGACGGGACCTGGGTCAGTCTCTCCAGGTCGAGCACCAGGCGCGGCGGCGGCTCGGCGGCACCGCCGGGCGTACCGCCCGGCAGCAGCTCCTGCACCGGGACGCCGTAGAACTCCGCCAGCTCGGCCAGCCGCTGCACGGTGACCGCACGGTCGCCGCGCTCGTACGAGCCGACGACGACTGCCTTCCAGCGCCCCTGGGACTTCTCCTCGACACCGTGCAGGGAGAGCCCCTGCTGAGTGCGGATCGCTCGGAGCTTGCCTCCGAGCTGCTTCGCGTAGTCGCTGGACATTGATCTCCCCGGACGAGATTGCTTCGCGTTCAGTGGTGGGTCACGGGCCGATGCCGACGCCGTTACCGGTGGGTTCGACGTCCGTCTCGTAACTCACTGTGAGGTTACGTAGAGTAAGGTAGTTGCGTCAAGCCGAATGGGGCAGTCGTGCGAATGGCCCGCATCGGCGACGCGTCCGCGGCGTTAACCCGGTGAAGCGGAATCGTGCACGTCCGTTTGCCGGTCGGCGCGCTGATAGGATGACCCGAAGCCCGCGCCCGGTCGGCGGGGGCCCTTCCAGGCATCCTTTAAGGCCCGTCCCGTGAGGCGGGGAAGGAGGTCCGCTTCGGCATGACCACACACCAGGATCCGTCACCCCGAGCGCCGCACCAGGTGCTGGACGGCACGGACATCGCCCGGGTCGTCACCCGGATAGCGCACGAGATCGTCGAGCGCGCCAAGGGCGCCGAGGACGTCGTGCTGCTCGGCATCCACACCAGGGGCGTCCACCTCGCCCGCCGCCTGCACGCCCGGCTGGCCCAGATCACCGGCCGCGACATCCCGCTCGGCACCCTCGACATCACGATGTACCGGGACGACCTGCGGCTCAAGCCCGCCCGCGCCCTGGAGCACACCGAGATCCCGCCCGGCGGCATCGACGGCAAGCTGGTCGTCCTCGTCGACGACGTGCTCTTCTCCGGCCGCACCATCCGCGCCGCGCTCGACGCGCTCAGCGACATCGGCCGCCCGCGCGCCGTCCAGCTGGCCGTCCTGGTCGACCGCGGCCACCGCGAGCTGCCGATCCGCGCCGACTACGTGGGCAAGAACCTCCCCACCTCGCTGCGCGAGGCCGTGCAGGTCCGGCTCTCCGACAGCGACGGCGTGGACGCCGTCCTGGTCGGCGACCGCGACTACACCGCACGCTCCTCGCAGGCCCTGGCCGCCCAGCCGTCCGAACCGCACCTCCCGGAGTAACCCGCGTGAAGCGCCACCTCGTCTCCGCCGCCGATCTCAGCCGCGACGACGCGCTGCTGATCCTGGACACCGCCGAGGAGCTGGCCCAGCTCTCCGGACGGGCCGTCAAGAAGCTGCCCACGCTGCGCGGCCGGACCGTCGTCAACCTCTTCTTCGAGGACTCGACCCGCACCAAGACCTCCTTCGAGGTCGCCGAGAAGCGGCTCTCCGCCGACGTCATCAACTTCTCCGCCAAGGGCTCCTCCGTCTCCAAGGGCGAGAGCCTCAAGGACACCGCGCTGACGCTGCAGGCCATGGGCGCCGACGCGGTCGTCATCCGGCACCACGCCTCCGGCGCGCCGGCCCGCCTGGCCCAGTCCGACTGGCTGCACGGCAGCGTGATCAACGCCGGTGACGGCACCCACGAGCACCCCACCCAGGCGCTGCTCGACGCCTTCACCATGCGCCGCCACCTCAACCCGGGTGGAGGGAACGACCTCGCCGGGCGCCGGGTGACGATCGTCGGCGACGTCCTGCACAGCCGGGTCGCCCGCTCCAACGTCCACCTGCTGACCACCCTCGGTGCCCAGGTCACCTTCGTCGCCCCGCCGACGCTGCTGCCGATCGGCATCGAGAACTGGCCCTGCGAGATCAGCTACGACCTGGAGAGCGTGCTCCCCAAGACGGACGCGCTGATGATGCTGCGGGTGCAGCGCGAGCGGATGAACGCCGCGTTCTTCCCGACCGAGCGCGAGTACAGCCGCCGCTACGGCATGAACGCCACCCGGATGGCCCAGCTGCCGGAGCACGCGATCGTGATGCACCCCGGCCCGATGGTCCGCGGCATGGAGATCACCGCCGAGGTCGCCGACTCGCCGCGCTGCACCGTGGTCGAGCAGGTCGCCAACGGCGTCTCCGTCCGGATGGCCGTCCTGTACCTGCTGCTCGGCGGCGCCGTCTTCGCCGACGGCCCCGCCGACGCCCCCCGCACCGACTCCGTGGAGACCGCTCAGTGACCACCTACCTGATCCGCAACGCCCAGATCGTCGGCGGCGCCCCGCAGGACCTCCACCTCGCCGACGGTGTGATCAAGGCGATCGGCACCGACCTGGCGACCGAGGCGGACATCGAGATCGACGCCACCGGCCTGATCGTGCTGCCCGGCCTGGTCGACCTCCACACCCACCTGCGCGAGCCCGGCCGCGAGGACGCCGAGACCGTGCTCACCGGCACCCAGGCCGCCGCGATGGGCGGCTTCACCGCCGTGCACGCGATGGCCAACACCACCCCGGTGGCCGACACCGCCGGCGTGGTCGAGCAGGTCTGGCGGCTCGGCCAGGAGGCCGGCTACTGCGACGTGCGCCCGGTCGGCGCCGTCACCGTCGGCCTGGAGGGCAAGAAGCTCGCCGAGCTGGGCGCCATGCACGAGTCGGCCGCGAACGTCCGGGTCTTCTCCGACGACGGCAAGTGCGTCGACGACGCCGTCCTGATGCGCCGCGCCCTGGAGTACGTCAAGGCCTTCGACGGCGTCGTCGCCCAGCACGCCCAGGAGCCGCGGCTCACCGAGGGCGCCCAGATGAACGAGGGCCAGGTCTCCGGCGAGCTCGGGCTCGGCGGCTGGCCGGCCGTCGCCGAGGAGGCGATCATCGCCCGCGACGTGCTGCTCGCCGCGCACGTCGGCTCCCGGCTGCACGTCTGCCACGTCTCCACCGCAGGCTCCGTCGAGATCATCCGCTGGGCCAAGGCCAAGGGCTGGGACGTCACCGCCGAGGTCACCCCGCACCACCTGCTGCTCACCGACGAGGTGGTCCGCTCCTACGACCCGGTGTACAAGGTCAACCCGCCGCTGCGCACCGCCGAGGACGTCAAGGCACTGCGCAAGGCACTCGCCGACGGCACCATCGACGCCGTCGCCACCGACCACGCGCCGCACCCGGCTGAGGACAAGGACTGCGAGTGGGCCGTCGCCGCGATGGGCATGGTCGGCCTGGAGACCGCGCTGTCGGTCGTTCAGCAGACCATGGTCGACACCGGCCTGATGAACTGGGAGGGCGTCGCCGACCGGATGTCCCACCGGCCGGCCCGGATCGGCCGTCTCGCCGGGCACGGGCGGCCCATCTCGGTCGGTGAGCCGGCCAACCTGGTGCTGTTCGATCCCGCGTACCGTGGTGCCGTGAACCCCGACAGCTTCGCCACGCGCAGCCGCAACACCCCCTACCGGGGCCTCGACCTGCCCGGACGGGTGCACGCCACCTTCCTGCGCGGGCGGGCCACCGTCCTGGCCGGCGAGCTGGTCGAGCAGGGCGGCGACGCGTGAAGGCCTACGGCGCGCTCGCCCAGGAGCAGGCCAAGGTCACCAACTGGCCCGGTTACATCGGCTGGACCGTCGGCCTGCTGATCGTGATCGGTCTCATCTACTGGCTGATGCGCCAGGGCTGGAACTGGCGGCGCACCCTCCAGTCCGGCATCCCGCCGCTGCCCGCCGTGCCGGCCGGCGCCGGCCGGACCATCCTGGAGACCAGCGGCCGGTACCACGGCACCACCACCGCCGGGAACTGGCTCGACCGGGTCGTCGCGCACGGCCTGGGCACCCGCAGCCGCGCCGACCTCACCCTCGGCGAGGACGGCCTGCTGGTGCGGCGCCCCGGCGACGTCGACCTCTGGATCCCGGCCGGGCACCTGACCGGTGCCCGCACGGACTCCGGGATCGCCGGCAAGGTCGTCCCGGCCGGACTGCTCGTCGTCACCTGGAAGCACGACGGGATCGAGCTGGACTCCGGCTTCCGGGCCGACCACCCCGACGAGCACGCCGCCTGGGTCGAGGCGGTCGCTCAACTCGCAACACGTACGAAGACGAAGACGGAAGAGGCCGCGCAATGACCGCACCTGCCCCCACCACGCAGCGCCAACGGCGGGAGCCTTTGACCCGTCACGCCGCCGTGCTCGTTCTGGAGGATGGCAAGGTCTTCCGCGGCCAGGCCTACGGCGCGATCGGCGAGACCTTCGGCGAGGCGGTCTTCAACACCGGGATGTCCGGCTACCAGGAGACCCTGACCGACCCGTCGTACCACCGCCAGGTGGTCGTGATGACCGCCCCGCAGATCGGCAACACCGGCTGGAACGACGAGGACGACGAGTCCAAGCAGATCTGGGTCGCCGGGTACGTCGTGCGCGACCCCGCCCGCGTGGCGTCCAACTGGCGGGCCAGGCGCTCGCTGGACGAGGAGCTCGTCCGCCAGGGCGTCGTCGGCATCAGCGGCATCGACACCCGGGCCCTGACCCGGCACCTGCGCGAGCGCGGCGCGATGCGCTGCGGCATCTTCTCCGGCCCGCAGCTGGCCGAGCCGGCGGCCCTGCTCGCCCGGGTGCAGCAGTCGCCCGAGATGAAGGGCGCCGACCTGTGCGCCGAGGTCGCCACCACCGAGCCGTACATCGTGCCCGCGATCGGTGAGAAGAGGTTCACCGTCGCGGCGCTGGACCTCGGCATCAAGGCGATGACCCCGCAGCGGATGGCCGAGCGCGGCATCGAGGTGCACGTGCTGCCGGCGGGCGCCACCCTGGAGGACGTCTACGCGGTCAACCCGGACGGCGTCTTCTTCTCCAACGGCCCGGGCGACCCGGCGACCGCCGACCACCAGGTCGCCGTCGCGCAGGGCGTGCTGGAGCGCAGGATCCCGTTCTTCGGGATCTGCTTCGGCAACCAGATCCTCGGCCGCGCGCTGGGCTTCGGCACGTACAAGCTCAAGTACGGCCACCGCGGCATCAACCAGCCGGTGCAGGACCGCACCACCGGCAAGGTCGAGGTGACCGCGCACAACCACGGCTTCGCCGTGAACGCACCGCTGGACGAGGTGAGCGACACCCCCTACGGGCGGGTCGAGGTCTCCCACGTCTGCCTCAACGACGACGTGGTCGAGGGCCTCCAGGCGCTCGACGTGCCCGCCTTCAGCGTGCAGTACCACCCCGAAGCGGCTGCCGGCCCGCACGACGCGGCCTACCTCTTCGACCGTTTCGTGAAGCTCATGGAGGGCCAGCGTGCCTAAGCGCACTGACATCAAGTCCGTCCTGGTGATCGGGTCCGGCCCGATCGTGATCGGCCAGGCCGCCGAGTTCGACTACTCGGGCACGCAGGCCTGCCGCGTCCTCAAGGCCGAGGGCCTGCGGGTCGTCCTGGTCAACTCCAACCCGGCCACCATCATGACCGACCCGGAGATCGCCGACGCCACCTACGTCGAGCCGATCACCCCGGAGTTCGTCGAGAAGATCATCGCCAAGGAGCGCCCCGACGCGCTCCTGCCGACCCTCGGCGGGCAGACCGCGCTCAACACCGCGATCTCCCTGCACAAGGCCGGCACGCTGGAGAAGTACGGCGTCGAGCTGATCGGCGCCGACGTCGAGGCGATCAACAAGGGCGAGGACCGCGACCTGTTCAAGGGCGTCGTCGACGCGGTCAACGCCAAGATCGGCCACGGCGAGTCCGCCCGCTCCGTCATCTGCCACACCATGGACGAGGTGCTGGCCGGCGTCGACACGCTCGGCGGCTACCCGGTCGTCGTCCGCCCCTCCTTCACCATGGGCGGCGCCGGCTCCGGCTTCGCCCACAACGAGGAGGACCTGCGCCGCATCGCCGGCCAGGGCCTGGCCCTCTCGCCGACCACCGAGGTGCTCCTGGAGGAGTCCATCCTCGGCTGGAAGGAGTACGAGCTGGAGCTGATGCGCGACAAGCACGACAACGTCGTGGTGGTCTGCTCCATCGAGAACTTCGACCCGATGGGCGTGCACACCGGCGACTCGATCACCGTCGCCCCGGCGATGACGCTCACCGACCGCGAGTACCAGATCCTGCGCGACATCGGCATCGCCGTCATCCGCGAGGTCGGCGTCGACACCGGCGGCTGCAACATCCAGTTCGCCGTCAACCCCGTCGACGGCCGGGTCATCGTCATCGAGATGAACCCGCGCGTGTCCCGCTCCTCGGCGCTCGCCTCGAAGGCCACCGGCTTCCCGATCGCCAAGATCGCCGCCAAGCTGGCCGTCGGCTACACGCTCGACGAGATCCCCAACGACATCACCGAGGAGACCCCGGCCTCCTTCGAGCCGACCCTCGACTACGTCGTGGTCAAGGTGCCGCGGTTCGCGTTCGAGAAGTTCCCGAGCGCCGACGCGACGCTGACCACCACCATGAAGTCCGTCGGCGAGGCCATGGCCCTCGGCCGCAACTTCCCCGAGGCGCTGCAGAAGGCGCTGCGCTCCCTGGAGAAGAAGGGCTCCCAGTTCGGCTGGACCGGCCCGGTCGGGGACAAGTCCGAGCTGCTGGCCAAGGCGGTCGTGCCGACCGACGGCCGGATCAACACCGTCATGGAGGCCATCCGGGCCGGCGCCACCCCGGAGGAGGTGTTCGAGGCCACCAGAATCGACCCGTGGTTCGTCGACCAGCTCTTCCTGCTCGACGAGATCGCCGCCGAGCTGGCCGACGCCGCGGAGCTCACCCCCGAGCTGCTGCGCCACGCCAAGCGGCACGGCTTCTCCGACCAGCAGATCGGCGAGATCCGCGGCCTCAAGCCGGACGTCGTCCGCGAGGTGCGGCACGCGCTCGGCATCCGCCCGGTGTTCAAGACCGTCGACACCTGCGCCGCCGAGTTCGCCGCCAAGACCCCGTACTTCTACTCGTCCTACGACGAGGAGAACGAGGTCGCCCCGCGCACCAAGCCCGCCGTGATCATCCTCGGCTCCGGCCCGAACCGCATCGGCCAGGGCATCGAGTTCGACTACTCCTGCGTCCACGCCTCCTTCGCGCTGGCCGACGCCGGGTACGAGACCGTGATGGTCAACTGCAACCCGGAGACCGTCTCCACCGACTACGACACCTCCGACCGGCTCTACTTCGAGCCGCTCACCCTGGAGGACGTCCTGGAGATCGTCCACGCCGAGCAGCAGGCCGGCCCGCTCGCCGGCGTCATCGTCCAGCTCGGCGGCCAGACCCCGCTCGGCCTCGCCCAGGCGCTCAAGGACAACGGCGTGCCGATCGTCGGCACCCAGCCCGAGGCGATCGACCTCGCCGAGGAGCGCGGCGCCTTCGGCCGCGTCCTGCGCGACGCCGGACTGCCCGCGCCCAAGCACGGCACCGCCTTCTCCTTCGAGGAGGCCAAGGCGATCGCCGACGAGATCGGCTACCCGGTGCTCGCCCGCCCGTCCTACGTGCTCGGCGGCCGCGGCATGGAGATCGTCTACGACGAGGCCTCGCTCGCCTCCTACCTGGAGCGCCACGCCGGCCTGATCTCCGAGCACCCGGTGCTCATCGACCGCTTCCTCGACGACGCGGTGGAGATCGACGTCGACGCGCTCTACGACGGCACCGAGCTCTACCTCGGCGGCGTCATGGAGCACATCGAGGAGGCCGGCATCCACTCCGGCGACTCCGCCTGCGCGCTGCCCCCGATCACCCTCGGCGGCTTCGACATCAAGCGCCTGCGCACCTCCACCGAGGCCATCGCGCGCGGTGTCGGCGTCCGCGGCCTGATCAACATCCAGTTCGCGATGGCCGGGGACATCCTCTACGTGCTGGAGGCCAACCCGCGCGCCTCCCGCACCGTCCCGTTCACCTCCAAGGCGACCGCCGTGCCGCTGGCCAAGGCCGCCGCCCGGATCTCGCTCGGCGCCACCATCGCCGAGCTGCGCGCCGAGGGCCTGCTCCCGGCCGAGGGCGACGGCGGCATGCTGCCCGCCGACGCCCCGATCGCGGTCAAGGAGGCCGTGATGCCGTGGAGCCGCTTCCGCGACATCCACGGCCGCGGCGTGGACACCGTGCTCGGCCCGGAGATGCGCTCGACCGGTGAGGTCATGGGCATCGACAAGGTCTTCGGCACGGCCTACGCGAAGGCGCAGTCCGGTGCGTACGGCGCGCTGCCGACCAAGGGCAAGGTCTTCGTCTCGGTCGCCAACCGCGACAAGCGCAACCTGGTCTTCCCGGCCCGCGCGCTGGTCGGCCTCGGCTTCGAGGTGCTGGCCACCGCCGGCACCGCCGAGGTGCTGCAGCGCGGTGGCATCCCGTCCACGCTGGTGCGCAAGCACAGCGAGGGCGAGGGCCCGAACGGCGAGAAGACCATCGTCCAGCTGATCCACGACGGCGAGGTCGACCTCATCATCAACACGCCGTACGGCACCGGCGGTCGACTCGACGGCTACGAGATCCGCACGGCGGCCGTCTCGCGCGGCGTGCCGTGCCTGACCACCGTCCAGGCGATGGGCGCGGCCGTCCAGGGCATGGACGCGCTGCTGCGCGACGAGGTCGGGGTGATGTCGCTCCAGGAGCACGCCGAGCTGATCAACGCCGGCCGCAAGTAGCACCACCGCAGTGGGGGGCACCGAATCCACCGGGTGCCCCCCACTTCCATGCCCGCCCTCCCCCAGCCTTCGGCCGGGGGTACCCCCAGGCCCGCCACCACCCTTCTTTCGACGGGCTGCGCCCGCGCCCTCAAATTCGGTCCCTGCTTCGGGAGTTGCCCCTTGTACAAGCTGCTGTTCGACCTGGTCTTCAAGAGGATGGACCCCGAGAAGGCGCACCACCTCGCCTTCTTCTGGATCCGGCTCGCCTCCTCGGTGCCCGGCCTGCGCACCCTCGTCCGGCTGGTGCTCGCCCCGCGCGACCGGGCGCTGCGCACCAACGCCCTCGGCCTCGACCTGCCCGGCCCGTTCGGGCTCGCGGCCGGCTTCGACAAGAACGGCGTCGGCATCGACGGCCTGGCGATGCTCGGCTTCGACTACGTCGAGATCGGCACCATCACCGGCGAACCCCAGCCCGGCAACCCGGCGCCGCGGCTGTTCCGCCTGGTCGAGGACCGCGCGCTGATCAACCGCATGGGCTTCAACAACCAGGGCTCGGCCCGGGTCGCCGCCCGCCTGGCCGCACGCCCGCACACCAGCTCCACCCCGGTGATCGGCGTCAACATCGGCAAGACCAAGGTGGTCGAGGAGGCCGACGCGGTCGCCGACTACGTCAAGTCCACCGAGCGGCTGGCCGGGTACGCCGACTACCTGGTGGTCAACGTCAGCTCGCCGAACACCCCCGGGCTGCGCAACCTCCAGGCCGTCGACCACCTGCGTCCGCTGCTCGCCGCCGTCCGCGAGGCCGCCGACCGCACCACCGCGCACCACGTGCCGCTGCTCGTGAAGATCGCCCCGGACCTGGCCGACGAGGACGTCGACGCGGTCGCCGACCTCGCCCTGGAGCTGGGCCTGGACGGCATCATCGCGACCAACACCACGATCGGCCGCGAGGGCCTGCGGGCCGACGCCGCGCGGGTCGAGGAGATCGGCATGGGCGGCCTGTCCGGCGCCCCGCTCAAGGCCCGCGCCCTGGAGGTCCTCCAGCGGCTGCGCGCCCGCACCGAGGGCCGGCTGACGCTGGTCTCGGTGGGCGGCGTGGAGACCGCCGAGGACGCCTGGCAACGGATCATCCACGGCGCCGACCTGGTGCAGGGCTACAGCGCCTTCATCTACGAGGGCCCGTTCTGGTGCCGCCGCATCCACAGGGGCCTGTCGGCCCGGGTCCGGGCCGGCGGCTTCCGCAACCTGGCGGCGGCGGTCGGCAGCGCGGTCCCCACCCGGTGAACCCCCGTACCCCCGTACGACCTTCGGAAAGGACGACATGACCCTCGCCCCGTTCGGCGCCCGGCTGCGCCAGGCCCTCGACACCCGCGGCCAGCTCTGCGTCGGCATCGACCCGCACGCCTCCCTGCTCGCCTCCTGGGGGCTCGGTGACGACATCGCCGGCCTGGAGACCTTCAGCCGCACCGTGGTCGAGGCGCTGGCCGACCGGGTCGCCGTGCTCAAGCCGCAGGCCGCCTTCTTCGAGCGCTTCGGCAGCAAGGGCGTCGCCGTGCTGGAGAAGACCGTCGAGGAGGCCCGCGCGGCCGGTGCGCTGGTCCTGATGGACGCCAAGCGCGGCGACATCGGCTCCACCATGGCCGCCTACGCCGAGGCCTTCCTCGCGCCCGGCAGCCCGCTGTTCTCGGACGCCGTGACGGTCAGCCCCTACCTGGGCTTCGGCTCGCTGCGCCCGGCGCTCGACCTGGCCCGGGAGCACGGCTGCGGCGTGTTCGCGCTGGCGCTCACCTCCAACCCGGAGGGCGGCGAGGTGCAGCGCGCCGTCGGTGCGGACGGCGAGCCGGTCGCGGCCGCGGTGCTGCGGCAGCTGGCGGCCGAGAACGCCGGCGCCGAGCCGCTCGGTTCGTTCGGCGCGGTGGTCGGTGCGACGCTCGCCGACGCGGGCGTGGACCTGGCCATCAACGGCCCGCTGCTGGCCCCCGGCATCGGCGCCCAGGGGGCGACCATGGCCGACCTGCCGCGCGTCTTCGGCGCCTCGGTGCGCAACGTGGTGCCGAGCGTCAGCCGGGACGTGCTCAAGCACGGCCCGTCGGTGGCGGCCCTACGGGAGGCGGCCGCGCGGTTCGTGGACGAGGCCGCCGCCGCGGTGAAGTAGCCGTCGCTCGCCGCGGTCGGGTCATTGACGCAGTGAACTGGCGGGCGGGAGCGGCCGGGTAGCCGTCCGGTGACCCTGCGCAGTGTGTGCAGGGCGGCGGGGCGGCCGGTTCGTCGACGTGAGCGCCGTCACATCGAAGGCGCCAAAGTCTCGCAATCGCGGTCATTTTGTCCCGGAAAGTCCTGGTCGGCCTTGGCTGACCAGGACTTTTCGTGTTCTTTTCCTGACGTGGCGCCGCAATCCGGGTAGTGTCCGGCGATAGGTCATCGAAGAGCCGCGATTCTCGTAGCTCCCGCAGGTCAGGGCCTTGGGGTTCCACTTGCGGAGGTGTCCTGAAGAACCGAACCAGTCATAGCTCAATCCTTCCTTCCACACCCTGAGGTGAACGGCGTGGCTCTTCCGCCCCTTACCCCTGAACAGCGCACCGCCGCGCTCGCCAAGGCCGCCGAGGCTCGCCGGGAGCGCGCCGAGGTCAAGAACCGGCTCAAGCACTCCGGCGCCTCCCTGCACGAGGTGATCAAGGCCGGCAAGGCCGACAACGACGTCATCGGCAAGATGAAGGTCTCCGCCCTGCTGGAGTCGCTTCCGGGCGTCGGCAAGGTCCGTGCCAAGCAGATCATGGAGCGCCTCGGCATCAGCGAGAGCCGGCGCGTCCGCGGTCTCGGCACGAACCAGATCGCCTCCCTGGAGCGGGAGTTCGGCGGCGGTGCCGCCTGACCATGGCCCCGTGGTCCCGGGATCGTCCGCGATCCGGGATAATCGGTGCATGAGTGAGCGTCCGCGGCTGACCGTGCTCTCCGGCCCTTCGGGGGTCGGCAAGAGCACGGTCGTCGCTCATATGAGGAAGCAGTACCCCGAGGTCTGGCTCTCGGTGTCGGCGACGACCCGCCACCCGAGGCCCGGCGAGCAGAACGGGGTCCAGTACCACTTCGTCGACAACGACGAGTTCGACAAGCTGATCGCCAACGGCGAGCTGCTGGAGTGGGCCGTCTTCGCCGGCAACCGCTACGGCACGCCGCGGTCCGCCGTGCTGGAGAAGCTGGAGCGCGGCGAGCCCGTCCTGCTGGAGATCGACCTGCAGGGCGCGCGGCAGGTGCGCGAGTCGATGCCCGACGCGCAGCTGGTCTTCCTGGCCCCGCCGAGCTGGGACGAGCTGGTCCGCCGGCTCACCGGCCGGGGCACCGAGCCGCAGGACGTCATCGAGAAGCGGCTGGAAGCCGCCAAGGTCGAGCTCGCGGCCGAGCCCGAGTTCGATACGACTCTTGTCAACACCTCCGTCGAGCAGGTAGCGGCCGAACTGCTAGCCTTGCTCGGTGTAGCCTGACCTGTCAGTCCTTTCCACCCTTTCGGAAGGTTTTCGCGTGTCCTCTTCCATGACCGCGCCCGAGGGCATCATCAACCCGCCGATCGACGAGCTGCTCGAGGCCACCGACTCCAAGTACAGCCTCGTGATCTACGCCGCCAAGCGCGCGCGCCAGATCAACGCGTACTACTCCCAGCTCGGTGAGGGCCTGCTGGAGTACGTCGGCCCGCTGGTCGACACCCACGTGCACGAGAAGCCGCTGTCGATCGCGCTGCGCGAGATCAACGCGGGCATGCTGACCGCCGAGGCGGTCGAGGCTGCCTGAGGCAGTCCCCGTGGTTTCCGGAAGGGCCTGGCGGAGTTCTCCGCCGGGCCCTTCGGCGTTGTGTGTGGCACCACAGTGCGAGTGATCGCCGGGCGGTCGTAGGGTGTGCACGTTCCAGATGTGGAGGAGAGCGGGAGTATGAGCGCGACTTCGGACCGGACCGGCGCGGACGCCCCGCGCGTCGTCCTCGGCGTCAGCGGCGGCATCGCCGCCTACAAGGCGTGCGAACTGCTCCGCCGGTTCACCGAGTCCGGCCACCAGGTCACCGTGGTGCCCACCGCCGCCGCGCTGAACTTCGTCGGCGAGGCCACCTGGGCCGCCCTCTCCGGCCGCCCGGCCGCCACCGAGACCTGGGAGCGCGTCCACGAGGTGCCGCACGTGCGGATCGGCCAGCAGGCCGACCTGGTCGTGGTCGCCCCCGCCACCGCCGACCTGATCGCCAAGGCCGCCCACGGCCTCGCCGACGACCTGCTCACCAACACCCTGCTCACCGCCCGCTGCCCGGTCGTGGTGGCGCCCGCCATGCACACCGAGATGTGGGAGCACCCGGCTACCCGCGACAACGTCGCCACGCTGCGCCGCCGCGGCGTCATCGTGCTGGAGCCGGCCGTCGGGCGGCTCACCGGCAAGGACACCGGCAAGGGGCGGCTGCCCGAGCCGTCCGCGATCTTCGACGCCTGCCGGGCGGTGCTGCGCCGCGGCGGGGCCGTCCCGACCGACCTGGCGGGCCGGCACGTGGTGGTCTCGGCCGGCGGCACCCGGGAGCCGCTGGACCCGGTGCGCTTCCTCGGCAACCGCTCCTCCGGCAAGCAGGGGTATGCGCTCGCCGTGACGGCGGCGGCGCGTGGGGCGCGCGTGACGCTGGTATCGGCCAATGCGGAACTGCCGGATCCGGCCGGGGTGGACGTGGTGCACGTCTCGACCGCGCTGGAGCTGCGGGAGGCCGCGCTGAAGGCCGCCGAGGACGCGGACGCCGTGGTGATGGCCGCCGCCGTCGCCGACTTCCGACCCACCGAGTACGCCACGGGCAAGATCAAGAAGGTGGAGGGGGTCGAGCCGGCGCCGGTCGCGCTGGTCCGCAACCCCGACATCCTGGCCGAGCTGTCGGCCCACCGCGTCCGTTCGGGTCAACTTGTCGTGGGCTTCGCGGCGGAGACGGACGACGTGCTGGCGAACGGCCGTGCCAAGCTCGCCCGCAAGGGCTGCGACCTGCTCGTCGTCAACGAGGTGGGCAACGGCAAGGCCTTCGGCACGGACGTCAACGAGGCCGTGGTACTGGGCTCGGACGGCAGCGAGACGGCCGTCCCGGTGGGCCCCAAGGAGGCGCTGGCGGACGTCGTCTGGGACCTGGTCGCGAAGCGACTGGAAACGATCGGCGGCCGATCGTAAGGCGTTGGAGTTCGGACGGAGATCGGTCTCGTTTTTCGGAAGCAGGTGACGTTCGCCGGAAGCAGACCGTTACACTCCATGAATCAAGTCTTTCCGGATGTCCCCGGTCCGCCGGGGGCCTTCAGTCAGCAGCCGCTGCAACCCCAGGGAGCGCTGTGTCTCGCCGCCTGTTCACCTCGGAGTCCGTGACCGAGGGGCACCCCGACAAGATCGCTGACCAGATCAGCGACACCATCCTCGACGCTCTCCTGCGGGAGGACCCGACGTCCCGGGTCGCCGTGGAGACGCTCATCACCACCGGCCAGGTGCACGTGGCCGGCGAGGTGACCACCAAGGCGTACGCGCCGATCGCCCAGCTCGTCCGGGACAAGATCCTGGAGATCGGCTACGACAGCTCCAAGAAGGGCTTCGACGGCGCCTCGTGTGGCGTGTCGGTGTCCATCGGTGCGCAGTCGCCGGACATCGCGCAGGGTGTGGACACGGCGTACGAGGCCCGTGTCGAGGGTGCCTCCCAGGGGGATGACGCGGATGACCTGGACAAGCAGGGTGCGGGCGACCAGGGTCTGATGTTCGGGTACGCGTCGGACGAGACGCCCGAGCTGATGCCGCTGCCGATCACCCTGGCCCACCGGCTCTCGCGGCGGCTGACCGAGGTGCGCAAGAACGGGACGATCCCGTACCTGCGTCCCGACGGCAAGACCCAGGTCACCATCGAGTACGACGGTGACAAGGCCGTCCGCCTGGACACCGTGGTCGTCTCGACCCAGCACGCCTCCGACATCGACCTGGAGTCGCTGCTGACCCCGGACATCCGCGAGTTCGTCGTGGAGCCGGAGCTGAAGGCGCTGGCCGAGCAGGGCATCAAGCTGACCACCGACGGCTACCGGCTGCTGGTCAACCCGACCGGGCGGTTCGAGATCGGTGGTCCGATGGGTGACGCCGGGCTGACCGGCCGCAAGATCATCATCGACACGTACGGCGGCATGGCCCGTCACGGTGGTGGCGCGTTCTCGGGCAAGGACCCGTCCAAGGTGGACCGTTCGGCCGCGTACGCGATGCGCTGGGTGGCGAAGAACATCGTCGCCGCGGGTCTGGCGCGCCGGGCCGAGGTGCAGGTCGCGTACGCGATCGGCAAGGCCGAGCCGGTGGGTCTGTTCGTGGAGACCTTCGGCACCGAGTCGGTGCCGGTGCTGGCGATCCAGAAGGCCGTCACCGAGGTGTTCGACCTGCGTCCGGCCGCGATCATCCGCGACCTGGACCTGCTGCGGCCGATCTACTCGCAGACCGCCGCGTACGGCCACTTCGGCCGTGAGCTGCCGGACTTCACCTGGGAGCGCACCGACCGGGTGGAGCAGCTGAAGGCTGCCGTGCAGGACTGAGTCTCCTGACCGCTCGAAGGCGGCGCCCACCCCGCTCGGGGTGGGCGCCGCTTTTGTCGGTGTGACCTGGTAGTACTTGGGATTGATGAGCAGCACAGGGGAGAACGGGGCCGCCGAGCCGGAGCAGCTGGCGTTCATCCGGGAGACGGTCCGCCGGGCCAAGCCGCGGACGTGGCGCGGCGCGAAGCGGGCCGAGCATCTGCCGGTGGCCCGGGTCGTGGTCGACAAGGGCGTGCTGACCATCGACAAGTTCTTCGACTACGAGGTGCCGGCCGCCATGGCCGAGGACGCCAAGCCCGGGGTGCGGGTGAGGGTCCGCTTCGGTGCGCGCGTGGTGAGGGGCCAGCGCGAGGGCGGGGAGCTGCACGACGGCTTCATCGTCGCCCGGCTGGAGAAGAGCGACTTCCCCGGCCCGCTCGCCCCGCTCGCCCAGGTGCTCTCGCCCGAGCCCGTGCTCACCCCGCAGTTGCTGCAGCTGTGCCGGACCGTCGCCGACCGGTACGCCGGCACCCTCGCGGACGTCCTCCAGCTGGCCGTCCCGCCACGGCACGCCAAGGCCGAGGCCGAGCCCTCCCCGCCGCCCCGCCCGCGCCCGCCGGCTCCCGCCCCCGGCGGCTGGCAGCGCTACCCCGCCGGGCCCGACTTCCTCGCCGCGCTCGCCGGCGGCGGCGCGCCGCGTGCCGTCTGGGCGGCGCTGCCAGGCCCCGGCTGGCCGTACGAGATCGCGCGTGCCGTCGCGTCGACGCTGTCGAGCGGGCGCGGTGCGCTGGTCGTGCTGCCCGACGGCCGTTCGGTGGCGCGGGTGGACCAGGCGCTGACCGAGCTGCTCGGTGAGGGCATGCACGTGGCGCTGGAGGCCGACCTCGGCCCGCGTGAGCGCTACCGGCGCTGGCTCGCGGTGAGCCGCGGCTCGGTGCACGCCGTCGTCGGCACCCGCGCCACCATGTTCGCGCCGGTCCGCGACCTCGGGCTGGTCGTGGTCTGGTCCGACGGCGACAACAGCCACAGCGATCCGCGCGCCCCGCACCCGCACGTGCGCGAGGTCGCGCTGCTGCGCGCCGCCGAGGAGGGCGCGGCCGTGCTGCTAGGCGGCCACGCGGTCACGGTGGAGGGCGCGCAGCTGGTCAGCACCGGGTGGGCGCGGCCGCTGGTCGCGGACCGGGAGACGGTGCGGCAGGTCGCCCCCCGGGCGCGGACCGTCACCGACCAGGACCAGCACCGGGACGCAGCCGCGCAGGCCGCCCGGCTGCCGTCGGTCGCCTGGGAGGCCGCCCGGGAGGCGCTCGCGGCCGGGCACCCGGTGCTCATCCAGGTGCCCCGGCGCGGCTACGTCCCCCGGCTGGCCTGCGGCCGCTGCCGGACGCCCGCCCGCTGCCGGCGCTGCGAGGGCCCGCTGGAGGCGCCGTCCGCGGACGCCTCGCTGTGCTGCGCGTGGTGCGGGGAGGCGGAGAACGACTGGCACTGCGCCGAGTGCGGGTCGTTCCGGCTGCGGGCGCAGGTGGTCGGGGCCCGGCGGACGGCGGAGGAGCTGGGGAAGGCGTTCCCGCGCATCCCGGTGCGGACCTCCGGCCGGGACGCGGTGCTGGCCACGGTGCCCGACGAGCCCTCGCTGGTGATCTCCACCCCCGGCGCGGAGCCGCTGGTCGAGGGCGGCTCCGGGTACGGGGCCGCGCTGCTGCTGGACGGCTGGGCGCTGCTGAGCCGCCCCGACCTGCGGGCCGGCGAGGAGGCGCTGCGGCTCTGGCTGGCCGCCGCCGCGCTGGTTCGGCCCTCGGCGGAGGGCGGGACGGTCGTGGTGGTCGCGGAGCCGTCCGCGCGGCCCGTACAGGCCCTGGTGCGGTGGGATCCGCTCGGGCACGCCGGGCTGGAGCGGGACGAGCGGGCGCAGCTGCACTTCCCGCCGGTGTCGCGGATGGCGTCGGTGTCGGGGAGCCCGGCGGCGGTGGCCGACCTGCTCGGGCTGATCCGGCTGCCGGAGGGGGCGGACGTGCTCGGGCCGGTGCCCGTTCCGGCGCTGCGCGGGCAGGAGCAGGAGCGCGCCCTGCTGCGGGTGCCGCCCGGGCAGGGGGCGGCGCTGGCGGCGGCGCTCAAGGCGGCGCAGATCGCGCGGATCGCGCTGCGGACGCCGGAGGCGGTGCGGGTGCGGGTGGATCCGACGGATATCGGGTGACAGACGTTCGCGCCGGTGCCGGCCTGTGTTGGGGGCGGGGTGAGTGGGCCACCCCGCCCCGGGTGGCCCTTCGGGAGGGCCGTCAGCCGCGCAGGGGGATGCCGGTGCGGTCGGGTGCGCTGCGCTCGATCGTGCTCCGGTCGAGGGCGCTGCGTTCAAGCGGGGTGCGGTCCAGAGGGCTGCGGTCGAGGGGGGTGCGGTCGAGGGGGGTGCGGTCGAGGCCGCCCTGGCGGGCCGCCGGGACGGTGGTTGCGAGGCCACCGCGCTCGGCGGGCGCGGACAGCTCGTCGGAGCGGTCCACCCGGCTCGGGCCGCCCAGTGCGCCGCTGGCGGCGAGGAGTTCGCTGGTCGGCCGGCGCATCCCGTAGCGGCGGTGCACCGCCTGCTTGGTGACGCCGAGGGCCGAGCCCACCGAGTCCCAGGAGAAGCCCAGCGCCCGGTCGAACTCGACCGCCGCCGCCACCAGCGTCTCCACGCTCTCGCGCAGCTCCTGCGCCAGGCGCACGGTGGGCGCGGGCGCCCGCCCGTACACCACGAACCCGGCCGAGGTGCTGGGCCGGCGCGGCCGGTAGACGTTGCCCAGTTGGGCGGTGAGCGTCCGCAGCGCGTCGACCTGCCGCCTCACCCGCTCGATGTCCCGCACCAGCAGGTGCAGGCTCGCCCGCGCCCGGGCGTCGTGGTTGATCTGCTCGGCCATGGCCTACGTGCCACCTTCCGTACGGTTCGGTTCGGCCGGAGCGCCTGTCCCGCGCGCCTCGGCCAACGGTCAATCTCACTTGACCAACGCCGAAGCGGGGGCCGGGGTAACGCGGCGGAGCGGAGTCGGGATATGCCGGAGCGCGCCGCGGGGCCCCGGACGGGCCTCCGGCGACGGGCCTCCGGCCGGGGCGAGGGGCATGGGAGGCGGGCCCGGCACGTTGCATAGACTTGCGGTGAGCCAGCGTTCTCGACGGACAGGAGCCCGTACCCCGTGGCGATCCAGCCGATCCGTCTCTTCGGAGACCCCGTCCTGCGAGCCCCCGCCCAGCCGGTGACCACGTTCGACAAGGAACTGCGCACCCTGGTCCGGGACCTCACCGACACCATGCTCGACGCGCCCGGCGCCGGCCTCGCCGCACCCCAACTCGGCGTCTCCCTGCGGGTGTTCACCTACCACGTGGACGGCGTCACCGGCCACTTGATCAACCCGGACCTGGCGCTGAGCGAGGAGGAGCAGGACGGCCCCGAGGGCTGCCTCTCCCTGCCCGGGCTGCGGTACGACACCAGGCGCGCCCACGGCGTGGTCGCCAAGGGCTTCAACATGTACGGCGATCCGATCACGCTGGAGGGCACCCGGCTGCTCGCCCGCTGCATACAGCACGAGACCGACCACCTCGACGGCATCATCTTCATCGACCGGCTCGACGGCGAGCAGCGCAAGGCCGCGCTGAAGGCGATCCGGGAGGCGGACTGGGGCGGCGGGCCCACGCCGGTCGTGAAGGTCTCGCCGCACAGTACGTTCGGCGCGGCGCGCTGAGTCCGTCGTTCATGAACCTGGTCGTGAACCTCCCTTCGCAGAAAGGCACTTGATGCGTCTCGTCTTCGCCGGCACCCCCGAGGTCGCCGTTCCCGCCCTGGACGCCCTGCTCGCCTCCGACCGGCACGAGGTCGTCGCGGTGGTCACCCGCCCCGACGCGCCCGCCGGGCGCGGCCGCAAGCTGGTCGCCAGTCCCGTCGCCCAGCGCGCCGAGGAGGCCGGGATCGAGGTCCTCAAGCCGGCGAAGCCGAGCGACCCCGAGTTCGTCGCCCGGCTCACCGAACTCGCCCCCGACTGCTGCCCGGTGGTCGCCTACGGCGCCCTGCTGCGCCCCGGCACCCTGGAGATCCCCAAGCACGGCTGGGTCAACCTGCACTTCTCGCTGCTGCCCGCCTGGCGCGGCGCCGCGCCGGTCCAGCACGCCGTGATGGCCGGGGACGAGGTCACCGGCGCGTCCACCTTCCTGATCGAGCAGGGCCTGGACTCCGGCCCGGTCTACGGCGTGATCACCGAGGAGATCCGGCCGACCGACACCAGCGGCGACCTGCTCACCCGGCTGTCCGTCTCCGGCGCGCGGCTGCTCGCCGCGACCATGGACGGCATCGAGGACGGCTCCCTGCACGCCGTGCCGCAGCCGGCCGAGGGCGTCACGCTCGCACCGAAGATCACCGTCGAGGACGCGCGGATCGACTGGACCCACCCCGCCCTGCGGATCGACCGCGTCGTGCGCGGCTGCGCCCCGGCGCCGGGTGCGTGGACCGAGTTCCGCGGCGAGCGGCTGAAGGTGTCCGGCCCGGTCAGGCTGCTGCCGGGGGAGACCGGGCTGGCGCCCGGGGAGGTGGCGATGGTCGGCAAGAACAGCGTCCGGGTCGGCACCGGCAGCCACGAGATCGAGCTGGGCGAGGTCCGTCCGCAGGGGAAGAAGGAGATGCGGGCGGCGGACTGGGCGCGCGGGGCGCGGCTGGAGGCGGGGGAGCGGTTCGGGGCCGAAGGCTGACGGCCGTGGCTCGTCGAGATTTCTGGCCCGATGAGGGCCTGGGACCCCGGCGAGCTGAGCCTTCCGTTTAGCGTTACTGTTCGTCTGATAACCACCGCAGCACCTTGAGGCACCTGTGACCACTCCCAGCGCCAAGCGCGCGCCCCGTCCGCACCGCCGGCCCAAGAAGGACCCGGCCCGTATCGTCGCGTTCCGCGCCCTGCGCGCCGTCGACGAGCGCGACGCGTACGCCAACCTGATCCTGCCGTCGCTGCTCCGCGAGGCCGAGCAGAAGGGCATGGACCGGCGCGACGCCGCCCTCGCCACCGAACTCGTCTACGGCACCCTGCGCCTCCAGGGCACCTACGACGCGGTCATCGCCGCCTGCATCGACCGGCCGCTCAGCAAGGTCGACCCGCCGGTGCTCGACGTGCTCTCGCTCGGCGCCCACCAGCTGCTCACCACCCGCATCCCCAGCCACGCGGCCGTCTCGGCGACCGTCGAACTCGCCCGGGTGGTGCTCGGCGACGGCAAGGCGAAGTTCGTCAACGCCGTGCTGCGCCGGATCAGCGCCCACGACCTGGACACCTGGATCGAGCAGGTCGCCCCGCCGTACGACAAGGACGCAGAGGACCACCTCGCCGTCGTCCACTCGCACCCGCGCTGGGTGGTCTCCGCGCTCTGGGACTCGCTCGGCCGCTGGCAGCCGGACGCCTCCGGGCGCACCGCCATGGAGGAACTGCTGCGCGCCGACAACGAGCGGCCCGAGGTCACGCTGGTCGCCCGGCCGGGGCGGGCCAGCGTCGGCGAGCTGGCCGACGCGCTGCCCGAGGCCGAGCCCGGCCGCTGGTCCCCGTTCGCGCTGCGGCTCGCCGAGGGCGGCGACCCGGGCGCGCTGGACGCGGTGAAGGAGAACCGGGCGGGGGTGCAGGACGAGGGCAGCCAGCTGGTCGCGCTCGCCCTGGCGAGCGCCCCGCTGGACGGCCCCGACCGGCTCTGGCTGGACGGCTGCGCCGGCCCCGGCGGCAAGGCCGCGCTGCTCGGCGCGCTGGCCGCCGAGCGCGGCGCGGCGCTGGTCGCCAGCGAGAAGCAGCCGCACCGCGCGCGGCTGGTGGCGCGGGCGCTGGAGGGCAACCCCGGCCCGTACACCGTGATCGCGGCCGACGGGACGCGGCCGGCCTGGCGCTCGGGCGGCTTCGACCGGGTGCTCGTCGACGTGCCCTGCTCCGGGCTGGGCGCGTTGCGCCGCCGCCCCGAGGCGCGGTGGCGGCGGCGTCCGGCGGACATCGCGGCGTTCGGGCCGCTCCAGCGGGACCTGCTGCGCTCGGCGATCGACGCCACCCGGGTGGGCGGGGTGGTCGGGTACGCGACCTGCTCGCCGCACCTCGCGGAGACCCGGGCCGTCGTCGACGACGTGCTGCGGGCCGAGGGCGGGCGGGTCGAGTGGATCGACGCCCGGCCACTGCTGCCCGGCGTGCCGGCACTCGGGGACGGGCCGGACGTGCAGCTCTGGCCGCACCTGCACGGGACGGACGCGATGTACCTGGCGCTGCTGCGGCGGACTTCGTAGGCGGCTTCGAGGCCCGGGCGCTTTCGGGGACTTCGGGGATTTCGGGGTTGCATCTCCCGTAGGGGGAGGCGCCAGGGTGGTGGCCATGAACGGCGACACGCTCCACTCGATCGGTGATCTGGCACGGCGGACCGGGCTGACGGTCAAGACCGTGCGGTACTACTCGGATCTGGGGATCGTGTCGCCGGCGTGCGGCGCTCGATGACGCCGGAGCTGCCGGACGACCCCGAGCCCGAACAGGTCGACGCGTGGGTGGAGTTGGCGGAACTCGCGATGGACGACGGCTTTCGCGGGCTGCTTCGCCGGCTCGTGGAGGAGGAGGCCGCCGAGGCCGGTGCGGGGTGGCCGTGTCCGGGACTGGCGGCGGTCGTACGGGAGGTGGCCGGGCCGGCGGTCGCCGCCGGGATCGATCCGGGGTCGGCTGCGGCGGCGGGTGTGGTCGAGGCGGTGATCGACCGGTATGCCGGGCTGGTGGGCGGCGGCAGCGGCTTTGCGCTGGAGTGCCTACCTGAGCGGCTGAGAGCGTTGGCGGATCCGCGTCGGGAGCGGTATCTGGAGCTGCTCGCGATCGTCAACGGGTGGTCGGCGCCGGAGAGTTGGGCTCCGGTGGTGGACTGGCTGGAGCTGGCCGCGCGGCGATCGGCTACGGGTGGCTCTGCTGTGGGCGGTTCTGCTGTGGAGGGTTCTTGCGCCGGGAGCTCTGCTGCGGGGAGGGGAGGCTGGTGAGGAAGGCGTGGGCCTGGGCGCGGAGTTGGTCGATCGGGGGGTCCTCGCAGATCACCTCCAGGCCGAGGCCGGTCGCCTGGCCCCGGTGGTAGTAGGACTGGTAGGCGAGGTAGGGGCGGTGGCCGTCGGTCGGGTCGAGCCCGACGGCGAAGGTCGCGAAGTGCGTGCGCTCGTTCTCGGTGCGCTCGTTCTCGGTGCGGGAGAGCTGCCACTCGAACTCGTACGGTTCGGGCTCGGCGGGGAGGTCCAGCAGCGTCTGGGCGAGCCGGCGGACGTCGTCGGGGTCGGCGAACGGGAGCGTCTCGGACCAGCGGGGCGCGGCGGCGAGCAGTTCCCAGGTCGTTCCGTTACGGCTGACGGTCAGTGCCCAGTCGCCGTCCGGGTCGCGCCAGTGGCAGCTGAGGATCGGGTCCATGGTCAACCTCCGTATGGCGCTTGGCCGTTCGGTCCTTCCATGGTGGCACATCAGGGGCGTCCGGACCTGTTGTGGCGGCTCAGGTGGTCGTGGTCGGCGTGGGGAACCGGCCAACAATCGTCCAGGAGGCATGAGTTCGGGACGCGGGTTCGAGCTGTGGGTCGTCGGGCGCGGTGGGCCCGTCGGTTCAGCCGGCGGACGGGGCCGGGGCCGGGTGCCAGGGGCGGTCGGCGCGGGTGGGCAGGGCGGCGGTGGTGAGACGGATGGCGTACACCTCACGGTCGGTGGCCGGGTGGGGGACCGGGCCGAGGTACTCGTGGCCGGTCAGGTGGCACCAGGCGGGCAGGTCGAGCGGGGCGGCCGGGTCGGTGGTGTGGATGTGGACCACCGTGCCCGCCGGGTGGTCGGCGATCCGGCCGCGCAGGCGCAGCAGGAGCTGGACGCAGAGCAGGCCGGTGCCGTCGATGCTCAGGTCGGGGTCGGGGCCCGGGGCGGGCGGCTGGGCGGTGGTCATCGGGGCGTCTCCTGCGGGGGCGTCGGCAGTGGTGCTCAGCGGGGCGTCCGCTGGGTGATGCGCCAGAGGCGGCGGGGCAGTTCGCCCTCTTCGAACGGGTGCACCTCGGCGAGGTGCCAGCCCTCGGCAAGGGCGTCGACGAGGGCGCGGGGGAAGAAGTGGACGGCGAACCCGCCGTGTTCCCAGACGTCGTCGCCGTGGTCGGTGCCCGCCCCGTAGTGAGCGTCGCCGGTGTGGCGGACGGTGTAGACGAAGCTGCCGCCCGGACGCAGGACGCGGCGGACCTCCGCGACCAGGGCGTGGATCTCCTCGGTGGACAGCGCCATGCAGAGCAGCATGTGCGCGAACACCGCGTCGACGGACGCGTCGAGGAGCGGCAGCGGCTTACGGACGTCGTGGACGGCGATGGTGACCCGGTCGGTGACGCCCTGCTCGGCGGCCGCCGTTCGGAGTTGCTCCAGGCCGGTCGGGCTGAAGTCGGTGGCCAGCACGGTGAAGCCCTCGCGGGCGAAGAACAGGGCGTCCCGGCCGTGGCCCGCGCCCAGTTCCAGGACGTCCCGGGCACCGGCGGCGGCGAACACCCGGGCGGCGTGCAGCGCGGCGGCGGAAGGCTGCTCGCCGTACATGCCCGGGTGGGCGCTGTACGTCCGGTGCCAGTGCTCGCGTTGGGCGTCGGCGAGGCCGGGCGCCTCCCCGTCGCCCTGCGTCACGTGGTCCTGGGTCATGCGGATGCCCTCGCGATGGTCGGGGCCGGTGGTGACTGCCCAGCCTAGGCCGTCGGGGGTGCCCGGCCTCCGGGTGGGGTGCGGGCTCCGTCGGCGGGTGGCGGGCCGGGAGCGGCGGGCGCAGCCTGGGGGCGGGGGGTCGTCCTGGAGTTGAGGAGCGGGCATGGGTGACACGGACGTGCTGGTCGTGGGCGCGGGGCCGGTCGGGCTGACGGCCGCGGCCGAGCTTCGGCGGCGGGGCGCCGACTGCCGGATCGTCGACCGGCTGGCGGCCCCGCAGCCGTACGCCAAGGCGGTGGGGATCCAGCCCCGGACCCTGGAGGTGTGGGACGCCATGGGGGCGGGGCTGCTCCGGCGGGTGCTGGACGAGGCGGTACCGATGCGGGGGCAGCTGACGTACGTGGACGGGGCAGCCGGTCCGCGGATCGACATGGAGCTGCCGGCGGACGTGCCCTACGGGTTCGCCGCGCTGCCGCAGTACGCGACGGAACGGCTGCTGGCGGAGCACCTGGCGGGGTACGGGGTGGCGGTCGAGCGGGGCAGCGAGCTGGTGGGGCTGGAGCAGATGGACGGGTACGTCCGGGCTTCGCTGACCACGGCCGGGGGCGGGGAGGAGGTGTCCGCGCAGTACGTCGTCGGCTGCGACGGCGCGCACAGCCGGGTGCGTCGGGCGGCCGGGATCGGGTTCGAGGGGGACGCGTTCCCCGAGCAGTACATGCTGGGCGATGTCGAGGTCGACTGGGACCTGCCGGAAGGCTACGCCGTGCGCTCCACCACGGGTGGCGGCGATGTGCTCGTGTGCATTCCGCTGCCCGGGCGGCGGCGGTACCGGATGTCGATGCTCGTGCCGCCGGAGCTGGACGCCGGCTCGGCGGTTGGCGCGTCCGGGGAGGTGGCTCACGGGCTGGAGCGCGGCCGGGCGCCGGAGCTGCGGCACATCCAGGACGTGCTCGACCGGCTCGCGCCGCAGCCCACCAGAGCCGGCGCGCTGCGGTGGTCCTCGGTGTTCCGGATCAGCCACCGGCTGGCGGACCGCTACCGCGACGGCCGGATCTTCCTCGCCGGCGACGCCGCGCACATCCACCCGCCCACCGGCGCCCAGGGGATGAACACCGGCGTGCAGGACGCGTACAACCTGGCGTGGAAGCTCGCCCTGGCGGTGCGGGGCCTGGCCGCGGACGAACTGCTCGACAGCTACCACGCGGAACGCCGCCCGGTGGGGGAGGAGGTGGTCGGGCGCACCGTGCGGCACGCCCGAGCCGGCCTCGACGCGGACCGGGACGACCTGGCGACGCTGCTGCTGCGGGAGGCGCAGCTCCTGGTGAACTACCGGGGCGGGCCGCTGGCCGAACCGGGCAGGGGTGCCGGACCGGATGCCGCACTCCCGGGTGATCTGGCCCCGGGCGACTTGATCCCGGGTGATCGGGCGCCGGACTGTGCGGGGCTGGAACGGCCGCTGGTGTCCTTCCGCGTGCGGCTGTTCGACCTCCTGCGCGGCCCGAACCACGTGCTGCTCCTGTACGCGGGTGCCGGGACAGGGGTGGAGCCGGAGTCCCTGCACGCGAGCGCGGAGGCGGCCCGCTCGGCTACGCACGGACTGCTGGACACGTACGTCGTGCTCGCGGCCGACGCGGTCCGACCGGAAGGCCTCCTGCTCCCGCACGTTCGGGACGCGGACGGCGCCTTCAGGGCAGCCTACGCGGCGGCGGACGGCGAGGCCTTCGTGATCCGCCCGGACGGCTACCTGGGCGCTCGCCTTCCGGCCGCTGCCCCGGCGCGGCTTGCGGCCCACCTGCGGCGCACATTCGCGGCTGCTTGAGGCAGGCGTTGTGGGGCGGGGTGTGGGACGGGTGAATATGTAGACCGGTCTAGAGACGTGTAGCTGGCGGGGCGTAGGAAGTCGGCCTGGCCGACTTTTGGCGTGCCCCGTCGTAGATGATCTGGTCGCGCCTATGGCCATGACCTGCGAGGATCAGATTGGGTGAGGCGACGGGGTGCAGGAATTCTCGGTTGATCTGAGCTCTCCAGCGCAGGTGTCGGCCGTTGTCTCAGTTGATTCGGTCCGTTGCCATCCGGGCTACTGACCTGACCGCCCGGACACTGGAGAGGGCACCCTTCGTCAGCGGTCGAATTGCGCTTGTTGATGGCGGCTAACGCTGCGACGATCACGGGATGGATGGCATCGACAGTCGAGACGTCGACCGGGCTGTGGACGAGATGGTTCGGGTGCTCGGCCCACACGATTCCGAAGACTGGCAAGCCCGTGCAGGGTCGCTGGAGTGGAGCTGCCGGCAGACTGCCGCGCACGTCGCGCACGACCTGCTGGCCTATGCCGGACAGTTGGCGGCCCGTTCGGCAGATGCCTATCTGCCCTTTGACCTCGTCGTCAACGCCGATGCACCGGTGCGTGAGGTCCTCAGGGTGGTCACCGCCTGCGGAAGACTGCTGAGTGCTGCGGTCGCCGCGGCCGCACCCGATGATCGCGCTTGGCACTGGGGGCCCTGTGATCCGGCGGGGTTCGCCGCGATGGGGGTCGCTGAGACGCTCCTTCACACGCATGACATCACCCAGGGACTGGGGCTTTCGTGGCGCCCCCCGGAGGATCTCTGTGCGGCAGTGCTGAACCGGTTGTTCCCTGATGCTCCGTCTGGTGATCCTGCCCAGGTCCTGCTGTGGTCCACCGGCCGGGGTGAGCTCGCTGACCGGCCGCGCGTCACCTCGTGGGTCTGGAAAGCCGCGGTTTCCTGAGAAGTGGATCAGGCTCCTGCCGTCGCGGCGGGTGCCCGGATGACACCTGCCGCAGAAGGCGGCCGTGCGTCAGGCCAGCTGATCGGCGTGGAGCTCCAGGGCGGTGATGACCCAGTCGATCGCAGTGTCGAAGCCGTAGCGGTCGTTGAGCGCCTGGTCGACGTGCTCGTCGGCCGAGGTGAAGAAGTCGGCCAAGCCGCGGAGGAAGCCGGCGAGTTCAGCGAGTCCGCCCGGTCCTGTGCCGGTCATGCGGCGGCTGGCTTGCGCTTGGCGGTGGTGCTGGCGAGCCGGTAGGACTCGGTGCCGGTCTCGATGATGTGGGCCTCGAAGGTGAGCCGGTCGACGATGGCCTGGCAGAGGCGCTTGTCGGTGAAAGTCTCGTCCCACTCGACGAAAGGCCTGTTCGAGGCGATCGCGATCGCGTGGCGTTCCTCGCGCTCGGTGAAAATCTGGAACAGCAGTTCGGCGAGGGTGTTCACGATTTGTCCTCGATCCGCTTGGTGCGGGGGAAGTTCGCTTCCTTGACCCGGCCGGCCTTGCGCCGCTCGTCGCGGTCCTCGCGCTCGCTCTCCAGCAGTTCGGCCAGTCGTTATAGACAGGGGTCAGTTCTCGGTTGGTGGGGTGGCGGCGAGAAGTTCGCGCTTCACGTGCTCGTAGTCGGCCAGGGCCTGCGGGTCCCCGTGGGTGTAGTCGGCCCAGAAGCCCGGGCGCTGCCAACGGGCGTCGGCAAGGCGGGTGCGGCCGCCGGCGATGACCAGGGTCCAGCCGGGCGGTATCCAGGTGTCCACTGTCTCGAAGTCGGCGGGGTCCCAGAGCAGTCCGGGGTCGGGTGTGTCGGCGCCGAGCACGCGGATCTGGCAGTCGATGTCGTAGGTGACCATCTCCAGAACCGGGTAGACACCGCCCACCCGGATCCCTTCGAACTCCGCGACCGGGATGTCGGCCGCGGGGTGGATGATCTGCAGGCATCTGACTCTCATGGGAGAAGTTTCGCCCAGTCGATCCCTGGTCGCTGTCCGGGGCACTGCCCTGAGCAATGCTCAAGTACCTTCCCAAATGATCCGTTGATGGTCACCGAGTAGGGCTGCCTTGCAGCGCGGGTCGGGAAGGCGCGGCCGTGCTCAGCGCAGTCACCGCCGACGGCCCACAGAGTCCGGCTCCCTGATCGACGAGACAGGCACGCTGGGATGGGGGCCGGCGGGTGGGCGATGGAGAGGATGTGGCGCGGGGGAACGGGTGCTCTCGCGGGTGGCTGCGTAGGAAGTCGGCGGGGCCGACTTCCTACGCGCGTGAGGCTGGTGGGGTCAGAGCCGCGGGGTGGTGAGGGGGGTCAAGAGGCTGGCGAGCGTGGCGAGGTCGTTCGGGGGCCACTGGGTGGGGGCGAAGATGTCGGCGGCGACCTGGCGGGCGGTTTTCAGCATGTCGGCGAGGCGTTCGCGGCCGGTCGGGGTGAGAGCGGCGTAGGCGACCCGGGCGTCGCGGGGTGCGGGCTCGCGAGTGACCAGGCCGATGCGTTCGAGCGGGGCGAGGCCGCGGGTGACGCCGGAGGCGGTGAGGCCGAGGGTTTCGGCGAGGTCGACACGGCGCATGCGGCCGCCCGGCGCCTCGCTGAGGCGGAGCAGCATCGTGAAGTCGGAGAGGCTGACGCCGTGCAGGCCGCTGAGGCTGGCGTCGAAGCGTTTGACGAGGGTGGCCTGGGCGCGGACGAGGCGTAGAGCCGTGTCCAGGGGGTCGGGGCCGAGTTGGTCGGTCTGCAGGCTGGTCATTGCCACCTCCTTGAGCACTCAAGTATACCCCTGTGGTGAGCGGTCAAGGAGGTGGCAGAGGGGGGAGGGTCAGCTGGTGGCGGCGGCGCGGCGTTGGCGCTTGCCGAGCGGGGCCTGGGAGAGGTCCTCGGCCTGGGAGCGGAGGTTCTTGTAGCCGTAGCCGCGTTCGGTCAGCCAGGTCTGTGCTGCCTGCTCGGCGCGTTCGGTCGCGTCGAGAATGTCCTCCTCCGCCTCGCCGGAGTCGAGGAAGCGGAAGGTGAAGGCGGCTCGCGCGGTGAGGTCGTACGCGAGGTGGCCCTCGGGGGTGAAGGCCGCGTGCAGGACATCGTGTTCGGGAGCGTGGGCGAGGAGTTCGGCGCGCTGATCGGGGGTCAGGCCGTCGAAGACGCCGCGCACCATGATGCGGAAGGTTCGAGTGCTCATCCCGCGACGATAGGCAGGTCGGGCGTTCCGTGGCCACACGATTCTGGGAATGCCAGACGGGTGGGGCGCGGTAGGGGAGGGCGTGAGTTAGGGGGTGATCGGTTGGGCGATGTGCGGCATGATGATCGTTCATGGATAGCATCAGTGTGACGGATGATCAGGCTCCGCTCTCCCGCGAGATCCTGCTGGATGTGCCAGTGTTGCCGGCGAAGCCGACGGCTCGGGTGGAGGTGCGGCGGATCACGATGAAGCCCGGGTTCGCCGCCGGGTGGCACGTGCACAACTGCCCGGTGGTCGGGAGCGTGCTGGCCGGATCCGTGCGCTACCAGGCCGAGGGTGTGGACGAGGTGGTGCTGACGGCCGGCGAGGTGTTCCACGAGCCCGAGGGGGTGCCGGTGCGGTTCGATGCCGGCGACGAGGGGGCGACGTTCCTGGCCTACTTCCTGCTGGCGGACGGGGAGGAGCCGGAGATCGCCCTGACCTCCGGGTGACCCTCGGCGCGGCCGCTCATTGGGTCGGCAGTTCGGTGTGGTGGACGGTGAAGCCGCCGTTGACGACCGGGGCGAACGGCGCCGGGGCCATGCAGGTGCCCGTCACCGCCGGGCGGGGCCGGCCGGCGGCGTCCACGTCGAGGTTGCCTATGCCCCAGGAGAAGCCGAGGCGGCTCCTCCCATGGCCGTCGTAGATGCTCAGGCCGATCCGCTCGCCGACGTTGCCGATGTCCGAGGTGGTGACCACGGCGGTCAGGGTGGCGACCGGGCCGCCGGTGACCAGGCAGTCCACCGCCGCCTCGGCGCGGTACACCGTGCCGGTGGAGGCATCCCGGTGGGACCAGCGGACGGTGCCCCGGGCGTCGGTCGGCAGGCCGTGCTCCAGCTTGTCGACGCCGGGGAACGGGTGGGTGAACGGAGCCGCCTGGGCGTCGACGGTGAACCAGATCTCATCGCTCGGGGAGAAGGCGTACGAGATGCGCCCGGTGCCGCTGACGCTCGCGGGGCGGGTGTGGTGGTCGGAGTCGGAACCGGGGGCTGGGGCAGGGGCGGCGGCGGTGAGCGTCGCGAGGGCGAGCGCGGCGGTGGCCGCGGCGATCGCGGTGCGGATGCGGGTGTGGATGCGGGCGTGGATCTGGGCGCGAGCACGGGTGCGGAACACGGTGGGCCCCTTCCTCCGGCAGCCCCGGTGGCTGCCGTTTCGGTATTCCAAGCCTGGTCGTCGCACCCCCGTGCGGACCATCTGCCGATCGGCACATCATTCGCCCATCAGCCACCGATGCCCCTGCCGATCGGCAGGGTGAGAGAGCCTCAGACCCGTGAGGGCAGCCGCGTACAGACCGTGCCCTCCGCGAATGCGGACGGCTCGGCGCCGAGCGTGGCGAGTGTGAAGGCCGTCGTCAGGGCGCTGATGTCGGCGGCCTGCCGCACGAGGTAGTGACTGCCGCCCGGGACCTCGTAACGGGCGAGGTCGGGCACCACGGTCCGGGCCCGGAGCGCGTACTCGAGCGACTGGGTGGCGCCGGCCGCGCTGTGGTCGCCGGTGCCGTGGACGATCAGCACGCGGCGTCCGGCCAGTTGCTCGACCGGGTCGCCGCTCGGCAGCCAGGGCGCGATGCCGGCCACCCCGGTGACGTTCGGATGCCCGGCGCACCAGAACGCGGCACGCCCGCCGAGCGAGTTGCCGACCAGGACCACCGGCACCGGGCCGTAGCGGCGGGCGAGTTCGTCGAGCGCCCAGCGGGTGTCGACCGCCGTGTCGGCGTCCGGGCCGTTCCAGCCGCTGTGGCGGTAGCGCAGCAGGTGGACGGCGATGCCGTGGGTGTGCCCGCGCTCGGTGAGCTCGGTGGCGAGGTCGCGCAGGCCGAGTTCGGCGACCTTCACCGGCCCGCCCCGGCCGCGGACGAACCCGCCGGGCAGCAGCAGCGCGACCCCGCGGACCTCGCCCTCGCCCTGTCGCTGCGTCAACTGCGCGGTACGCCCCCGCTGCGCTCGGAACACGCGAATCCCTCTCCTGGTGCCTGCCAGCGGATTCTACGGTTCCGTCAGCGCGTCGCTGCGATCGAGAAGGATCACACGACACGGCCGGTGGCGGGGTCGGGTCGGGCGTCGTCGTGAGGCGACGCTCCCTACCGGAACGCGAGGACGCGGTCGAGTGCTGCCCGTCCCGCAGGCCCCCACGTTGGCTGGCCGCCGGGGAGGCCGCGCTCCCCGGCCCTGCCGATGTCGATCAGCGAGAGGCTGTGCAGGAGTGCCCAGCCCCGTGCCCGTCGCATCGTCGCCAAGCCGGCGTTCGCGTCGGCGTTCGCATAGGCGCGGAGGAAGTCCGGGAGCGCCTTGGCGGGCAGCAGCAGCCAGGCGGCGGCGAGGTCCGCGGCGGGATCGCCGGCGCACAGGTCGCCGAAGTCGATCACTCCGGCCAGCGTCCCGTCCGTGATGACGACGTTCGCTGGGTGGAGGTCGCCGTGCAGCCACACGGCAGGACCGTCCCAGGCCGGCGCCGCGACGGCGTCCTGCCAGGCGGCTCGGACCTCGGCGGTGGCCAGGCCGGTCGGGGCGATGGCGCGGAACCGTTCCTCGAACTCCGGCGCGACCGTAGCGAGCGGAACTCCCCGGCGGGGGTTGGCCGGTGCGCCGGCGGGTGCGGGCCGGTGCAGCGCCCGGAGGAAGCCCGCCAGTCGCTCGGCCGCGTCCCTCGGTCGGTCGATCGACGCGCGGTCTCTCGGCTCGCCCGGGACCCACACCGTGACGCCCCACGGGAACGGGAAGCGTTCCGAGGGCTCACCGGCCCGCACCGGGCAGGGCACCGGGAGCGGAAGGCGCGGAGTGAGGAGCGGGAGCCACAGCTGCTCCTTCCGAAGGAGTGACGGCGCTCGCGGCGTGCGCGGCATCCGCACGGCCAACTCATCGCCGAGACGCCACAGTTGGTTGTCCCAGCCGCCGGCCACCGGCCGGATCGGCAGGTCGGCGAGGTCCGGGTGCTGGTCCCGCAGCAGGGACCGTATCAGCGACTCGTCGATGGTGTAGCCGTCCATGAACAGTCCACGCCCCTTTCGCGATTCGGTGCCGCCCACCATGATCGCCCACCCGGGTTCCCCCGGTGGCGAGTTGCGGTCAGGCCCGGGTCGGGACCGAGCGAGAAGCCGGGGAGGCGGGTGTGCTGCGCGTGTCACGAATCGTCGGGCTCTCCTGTCCATTGGGCGTCGGGACGGATCCACCGAGGAGAAGGAGAGGGACATGGCAACCGTGACAGTGCGACGCGTCATCGCGGCGCCGATCGCCGACGTGTTCCATTGGTGCGCGACGACCACCAACTACACCCGCAGCCCGTGGGTCCGCAGGGCGCGACTGGCCCGGCCGGGCGTGGGCGCGCCGTACGGGGTGGGCGCGGTGCGGCTGCACACGTGGCTGATCGGCTGGTTCCGCGAGCGGATCATCGCGTACAACGCGCCGTACGACTTCGAATACGTCGTCGACCGCAGCTTCCCGCCAGCTCGGCACGAGGGCGGGCGCATGACGTTCGCCGAGGTCGCGCAGGGCACGCTGGTCGTGTGGACGACCACCTTCCAGCTGCCGACTCCCTTCGGCGCTGCCTTCGCCCGCGGGGTTGCCGGGCCCGTCATCGCCCATGTCTTCGGCAGGATCCTCGACGCCGGCGCTGCGGCGCTCACGGGTAGCCTGCCTCGCCGTGCGTGAGGCTGACGGCGCTCGGGTGCCGTGTGGAGGCCGCCGAGGACTCCTGCGGGAGGAGCCAGATGAAGCCGACGGTCAGCGCGAGTGCGCCGAGCGAGGCGACGGCCAGGCCGACGGCCCGTCGGAGGTCGGCAGCGGCGGTGAAGGCGTAGGCGTCGCGGCGTTGGCGAGTCGCCGGGTCGTCGAGTCGTCGGCGTGACAGGAATATGCCTGAATTGATCAAGAACACGTGGAATTGTTCCGTCATGTCGGCCTCGGTGCCTGCGGGCGCCCTTGACGCCTCGACGGGGTCGGGGCAAGGCGTCACCCCGCAGGCGCAGGCGTCACCTCAGGAGCCACTGGCGGGTGAGGGCGATCACCTCGGCGCGGCTGCGCGGCCCGTTGTTGGCGGCGATGAAGTGGTTGCCGATGCGGAGGGAGAAGGAGATGAGGCAGCGCATCTCGACGTCGTCCTCGTCGGCGCAGAAGGCGCGGAACAGGGAGCGCATGTACTCCATGCGCCGGTTGTCGACGCGCCGCAGGCGGTCGGCCACGGCCGCGTCGCGGCGGGCCCAGTCGCGGATGGCGAGTTCGGAGGCGGTGGAGGTCATGGGGTCGTCGTCGCCGGCGGAGGCGAGCGCCTGGAGGCGGGAGAGTCTGGCGCGGGCGTCTCCGCCGCCGCTCTCGACCCGGTCGATCACGTTCTCGGTGACGGCGCGTTCCCAGGTGTCGAGGATCTCGGCGAGCAGGGCGTCGCGGTTGCGGAAGTAGCCGTAGAAGCCGCCCTTGCTGACGCCGAGGGACTGGGCGAGGGGCTCGATCCGGACGGCGTCGGGGCCGCCGGCGGCGAGGGCTCGGAGGCCTTCCTCGATCCACGCGCTGCGCGGGGTACGCGCGTTGGCCATGGTGTGTGTCTCCCTTCGTGCCACCCCCGGTCTATACGGCGCCGTATAAATGGGTCTAGCCTGGCTTCTATACGCCATCGTATAGACAAGGGGCCGACAGATGAGACTCCCCAGCACCGCGCACACCTCCCGGCCGTGGCGCATCCACGAGATCACCCGGGACTTCCACGTCGAGGACGTGTGGGCCCTGCCGACACCGGGCGGGCCCGACGACCTCCAGTACCTGGTGCGGCAGTTCGCGGAGGCGCCGTCGGACGAGGCGACCATCTCCGCGCCGATGTACCGCGTGCTCTTCGTGATCCGCTGGAAGCTGGGGGCGCTGCTGGGCTGGGACAAGCCCGACACCGGCCTGAACGCCCGGGTCCGGACACTGCGCGACCGCCTCCCGGCGGACCTCCGCGAGGCCCCGCGCGGACCTGACACCCGGTCGAAGCCGTTCCGCTCCGTGTACCTGCTGCACGACGAGTGGGCGGCCGAGATGGCCAACCGGACGGTGCACGGCGTGATGCACATCGGCTGGGTGCCGGACGGGTCCGGCGGCTACCGCGGTCAGATGGCCGTCCTGGTGAAGCCGAACGGTCTGTTCGGCGCCGCGTACATGCTGGCGATCAAGCCGTTCCGGTACGTCGGCGTGTACCCGGCGCTGCTGCGGGCGATCGGGCGCCGGTGGGAGGCGACCGCGGCGGAGCGGAACGGGGGGTGACGGGGGCCGCCCGCGCAGGAAGTCCACGGGGGTGGCTTCCTGCGCGTCGGGCGGGTGTCGCGTGCGGGTTCCGGCTTCGCGCTGCTCCGGGACCCGGATCGCCGGGTGCCGTTTTCACGTCATTCGACGCGAGGTCACACCTTGTACGGGTTCGCCTCGGGGCCGGGCTGGCCCGGCTGGCCCGGGTAGGGCATCTGCGGCGGGATCGGCGCGCCCTGCTGCGGGTACGCGGCCGGCGGCGGCACCGGGGCGCCCGGCTGCGGCGGGAACGGCGGCTGGGCCTGGGCGGCCGGGTACGGCTGCTGCTGCGGCGGGTGGGGCTGGCCCTGCTGCGGCGGGAAGGGCTGGGCCTGCGGCGTCGGGTACGGCTGCTGCTGCGGGAACGGCGGCTGGGCCTGCGGCGCCATCTCGAACGGCTGCGAGCTCGGGTCGATCGATCCGGGCGGGAAGGCGGCGCTCAGCTGGTCCAGCTCGACACGCCAGTAGCGGTGGATGTTCAGGCGCTTCGGCTTGTCGTCGGTGGGCAGCTGCAGGTACATCGAGCTCCAGATGGAGGCCCGCTTGACCCGGCTGACCGGGAAGGAGTGCCGCGGGAAGACCGCGACCACCTCGCCGGGGCGGTTGGTCCAGCGGTTGGCCGTGTTGACCACCACGGAGCTGTTGGTGAGCGTCAGGAAGTAGAACCTGCGGGTCAGCGCGACGATCAGGCCGAGCCCCGGGATCTCGTCGAATATCGCGTTGAGCCACGGGCTGGGGCCGGTCTCCACGTGCACGCACGCGACGAAGGTCTCCCCAGGTGGTGCCACCTGCGAGAGCTTCTCGATGACCTGTTCCTTCTGCTTTGCCCGGCGAATTGCCATGTTTCGTCCTCTTGCTCCGTCTTGTCCGCCGGCGTCGGTGCGGCGGGAAACCGGGTGAGGCTAGCAGGTGTTGATGACAGCTCGAACAGCCCTCGACCGGGTAGCCACCGTCGAACCGGTCGACCGACCGCCGACGACCGATATTCGGACTTCACGGACAGCGGCTCGGACAACGGACGACCTCCAGGCAGATCGCCGCATCCTTGCACAGGGCACGCGTTCACGGTGCCGGAGCGGCCGCGACCGCCTGAGCCAGCAGGGCGGTGGCGCGTTCCAGCCGGCCCTCCGTCAGGCCGCAGTAGCCGAGCGCGAGTGCGGGGCCGCCGGGGCTGAGCCGCATCGGGCTGACCGGTTCGACCCGTAGCCCGCGCGCCAGCGCCGCGGTGACCACGGCCTGTTCCTCGACTCCCGGTGGCAGGTCCAGGTAGAGGTGGAGGCCAGCGGCGACGCCGCGGACGGCGGCGTCCGGCAGATGCGTCCCGAGGGATCGGACCAGGGCGTCGCGCCGACTGCGGTAGCGGGCGCGGACGGTGCGCAGATGCCGGTCGTACGCACCGCTCGCGAGCAGCCCGGCGAAGGCCAGTTGGTCGATCACCCCGGTCCCGAGGTCGGCGTAGCGCTTGGCGGTACGGAAGTCCTCGACCAGCCGGTCGGGCAGCACCGCCCAGCCGAGGCGCAGGCCGGGAGCGAGGGACTTGCTGACCGAGCCGAGGTGGACGACCCGGTCGCGGGCCAGGCCCTGCAGACAGCCGACCGGTTCGCGGTCGTAGCGGAACTCGGCGTCGTAGTCGTCCTCCACCACCAGGGCGCCGGCCCGCTGCGCCCAGGCGAGCAGCGCGGTCCGGCGGGCCGGGGCGAGCACGACGCCGGTCGGGTACTGGTGGGCCGGGGTCACCAGCACGACCTTCGCACCGCTCGCGGCCAGCGCGTCGACGTCGATCCCCTCGTCGTCCACCGGAACGCCGACCGGCTCGACCCCGTGCGCCCGCAGCAGGTCGAGCATGCCCGGCGAGCACGGGTCCTCGACCGCCCAGCGGCGATGCCCGCGGGCGAGCAGCACACCGCACAGCAGAGCGAGGCTCTGGGCGACCCCGCTGACCACCACCACGTCGGCGGGGGCTGCGACGGCGGCGCGGACCCGGCCCACGTAGGCGGCCAGTTCGGTCCGCAGCCCGAGTTGCCCGGCAGGATCGCCGTAGCCGAGGCGGCTGTGCAGGGCCTCGGCGAGCGCCTGCCGGGTGGCGGAGAGCCAGGCGGCGCGCGGGAACGAGGCCAGGTCGGGAGTGCCCGGCTTGAGGTCGTAGGCGACTGTCGGCTCGGCCGGTCCCGCCGGTGCGGCGGGACCGGCGGGGGTGATCCCGGAGGCGACCCGGGTGCCCGAGCCGCGCCGGGCCACCAGGTAGCCCTCGGCGACGAGTTGGGCATATGCCTCGACGACGACGCCGCGAGAGACGCCGAGTTCCTCGGCGAGTGCCCGCGTGGCGGGCAGTCTGGTGTCGGCCGCGAGCCGGCCCTCCCGGACGACCGTGCGCAGCTCCCGGATCAGCTGGCCGGTGAGGTCGCCCTGCGTGTGGTCGAGGGAGAGCAGCAGCTCACGCAAAGTGGTCCTCCAGATCCATGGCAAAGTGGACCTGTGCACAGGACCACTCCTTTTCTAGCGTGACAGACATGCCTATTTCCGACAACGCTTCCGGTGCGATCCGTGCCGCCACCGCCATGTCCCTGCTCGGCTGCTCGACCGGGGTGACGGCCGCGTTCGCCGGCTATCCACTGGCAGGCGGGCAGACCCTGCGGTACCTCCTCGCCTCGCTGATCCTGCTCCCGTTGGCGCGCCGGGAGGGACCGCTCCGCCCTCGGCTGACGGGGCGTGAGCTGACCCGGCTGATCTGCCTGGCGGGCAGCGGCCTGTACGCCTTCAACCTCCTGCTGATCGCGGCGCTGCATCGGAGTGACCCGGCGGTGGTGGGGAGCGTGGTCGGCTGCACACCGCTGCTGCTGGCGGTGCTCGGTCCGCTGCTCGCCGGGCGGCGGCCGCAGCTGCGGTTGCTGGCCGCGGCCGGGGTGGTCGTCGCGGGGGCGGCGGTCACGCAGGGCTTCGGGCCGGGCGACGCGCTCGGATTCGCGTACGCCCTGGGGACGTTGGCGTGCGAGGCGGCGTTCTCACTGCTGGCGGTGCCGCTGTTGCCCCGGCTCGGACCGGTCCGGGTCTCGACGTACGTGACGGTGCTGGCCGTGCCGATGTTCGCGGTGACGGCCCTGGCCATGGACGGGACGGCAGCCGTGCGGATGCCGAGCGGCCCGGAGTTGGTGGCGCTGCTCTACCTAGCCACGCTGCTCACCTGCGGGGCGTTCCTGCTCTGGTACGGCGCGCTGGAGCGGCTGGGCGCGGACCGGGCCGGGCTGTTCGCCGGGCTGGTGCCCGTCACCGCCGCGGTGTCGGGGGCCGTGACGGGCACGGGAGCGTTGCGGTCGGGTGAGCTGGTGGGCGCGGTGCTGGTCGGCGTTGGCGTCTGCGTCGGAGTGAGGGCGAGTACGGAGCAGGGCGGCAGGCGGGCGCGAGCGGGACGATCCGACCAAGTCGCTGGTCGAGAGGAGTCAACAAGCAGCCGACACTGTCCTGTTGCCGCCAGCCAGCAAGATCACGTAGGGTCCCCGATGTGAACACCGGACCGGCGCACAGCCACACACGGATCGGCCACCCGGTGGAGGGCTGATCGCACCGTGGGTGCGGAGAAGGCACCCCAGTTCGGCACGCGGACCTCCCAGTGCTCCTGCACTACGAGTCCTCTTCTTCGTGCCGAACAACAGCGAGGCCAGCCACATGACAGTCACGTTCAACCACACCATCATCGCCGCCAAGGACCGCAACGATTCGGCTCGTTTCTTCCGCGAGCTGTTGGAACTTGCGGAAGCACCGTCCTGGGGCCCGTTCACCAACATCCAGCTCTCCGACGGCGTACTGCTTCAGTTCGCCGAGCCGCCGGTGGAGATCCAGATGCAGCACTACGCGTTCCTGATCGACGACGAGCTGTTCGATCGCGCGTACCGGCGACTGTGCGACCGCGGCACCGAGCACTGGGCCGACCCGCAGATGCGACGCCCAGGCGAGATCAACAACGAACACGGCGGTCGCGGGGTGTACTTCAAGGACCCCGCCGGCCACGCGATCGAGCTGATCACCCGCCCGTACCTGTAACTGAGGCAGCGCCTGGTTGAGCCAGAGTCGTCAGTGAGTCCGGCGCCGCCCGTGTTCGGGTGGCGCCGGGCAGAGTTGTTCAGGCGGTGAAGCGGGGGTCGCGGGTTTCGATGGCCTGGACGAAGGCGGTCCATTCGGCCTGGTCGAAGGCGAGGTGGGGGCGGTTGGGGTTCTTGTCGTCGCCCACCCAGACGTCACCGTTGTCGAAGCGGGAGATGATCACGCAGTCGCCGTTACCGTCCCCGGAGAAAGGCGACTTGACCCACTCGGCGTCGGCGGGGTCGTGGTCATACGGGTCGTGCTTCTCGCTCACGTCAGCTCTTCCAACTTGCGTTCAAGGGCGGTGATGGTGTCCTCCGGACTCAGCGAGCACCGCTTGACGCGGGCGATGGCCCGCTCGGTCCGCCGTACGTCTCGGCCGGTTCTACGCGGGAGCATACCTCCGACGGCTTCGATGAACGCGAAGCCGTTTTCGAGGTCGTCGGGGAACCTCATCAAGGTGATACCGGACGAGAGGATGCCAGGCCGGCCAGCACTCAAGGGCACCATGCGCAAGGTGACGTTGGGGTACTGAGCGACCGTGATGGCATGTCGGATCTGTCCCGCAAGTACTTCCTGGTCACCGGCCACCAACAGTGCGACCTCGCCGAAGTAGGCCTCGAATGTGAGTCGCGGATCATGGATCAGCCTTCGCTGTCGAAGGATGCGGACCTCAGCGCCCGCCTCGACACGTTCCTCGTTGGGGGAGTCGAGACCGGCGGCGATCATCTCCTTTGCATAGGCCTCGGTCTGCACCAAGCCAGGAAAGGCCGATGGGAAGTAGTTCAGTATCTCGGAGGCATCGGCTTCGAGGGCCAAGTATTCGGCGAACGCAGGTGTGATCGCTTCGGCGTAGTCCAGGTCCCGCCACCACTGCTTCGGCGGGCTGGTCCCGAGGAAGCTCTCGAAGTCCTCGCGCTCTGGGCCGGTGATTCCAGCGTGATCGAGCAGGGCAGCCAGATCCGCTGCGGTGATCTGTTGTTGGGCCCGTTCGATTCTGCTGAGGCGGCCGGGGCTCCATCCCTTCAGGCCGGCCGTCATGTCGGTCAGCGTCTTGTTGTTCTCCAGTCGCCAGGCGCGCAGCTCGTCGCCAAGTCGGATTTGCCTGATGGCGGACAGGTCCTTGCTCAAGTGGCGCCCCTCCCTCCGGGTGTGGATGACTCAGTCTCGCCAGTCAGCAGGCCTCGACTCAAGTCCAAATCAAGATCAATTAATTTTTTCGAGCAATGCAGTTGCGTTTTCGAATCCGACTCCTCCACACTCAACGTGACCGCACGGACACGCATCTGATGGCGTGTCGAGGCGAAGGGGCACCCATGTCCGCGTTGAGCACACCCGTTCTCCACACCTCCGAGCTGCTCCTGACCGAGCACTCGACCTCGATCCGCACCGCTCGCCGCCACGTGCGCGACCAGCTGGCCGCCTGGGGCTGGGGCGGCGATCCGGTGGACGACCTCGTCCTCATCGCCAGCGAGCTCGTCACCAACGCCGTCGTCCACGCTTGCCACGGATCCGGCGAAGTCCGGCTCTACCTCCAGGAGTTCGGCGGCGACTGCCGGCTCGAAGTCTGGGACCCGCGCTTCGACCTCCCGCTCCAGGACCGCAGACCCCGCCGCTTCAACGAGTGCGGCCGCGGGATCGAACTCGTCCGCGAACTCGCCCTCGACTTCGGCGTCGTGATCCGCCGGGGCGCGGGCAAGCGCGTGTGGGTGCGGGTCCTGCTCGACACGGTCGCCCCGTAGAACCCGCAGAAAGAGAGCAACTCCCATGCACCCTGCCGCGATCGCCTTCCGCGACCCCGCCGCCCTGCACGCCCGTTGCGACTTCGGCGGCGTCCGCCGTCTCCACGTCGAACCCGACTACGAGACCTGCGCCGTCGTCCCCGACGGCGCCTGGCAGCCCCTCCCCGCCGGCTACCCCGAGCGGTTCGCGCCCGGCATCTTCAACTACGACAGCGGCCTGATCGAACTCTTCAAGGTGCCCGAGACCGTCACCGACCGTGACACCCTCGCCGCCCTCGTCGAGACCCTCGGCGACCCGCACCCCGTCACCCTCGGTGACACCGACGACCCGCCCGGCGAGCTCACCACCCACCGTGACTCCCCGAGCGGTCTGCGCCCCGGCATCCACGTCGACAACGACCAGAACCTCCCCTACGACCAGCGTGAGAAGGCCCGTCGGCGACTCTGCGTGAACCTCGGCCCCGGCAGTCGCTACCTCCTCCTCGCCGACACCGACATCAAGTCCATCTGCCGCTGCGTCCAGGACCGCTACGAGACGCACCACCCGTCCACGCACGACCTGCGCCTCTTCGTCACCCTCCGTCGTCCGCTGCGCCTCCTCCGCCTCCGCATCGACCCCGGCGAGGGCTGGTTCGCGCCCACGTCCGTCCTTCCGTACGACGAGTCCACCGAGGGGCAGGACCTGCCCTCCGCAACCTCCTCCTGGCTCGGCCACTGGGAACGCGGCGTCTTCGGCCCGCTGATCTGATCCCGGCTGGATCTGACCGGACACAGGCTGATCTGAACCGACACGCCGGTTGTGTCAGGCTGGTGGAGGAGCACCGCCGAGATCGGGAGGCTCGTGATGGCCGAGATCAGGGTGAACGGGGTGTCGCTGCACTACGAGGCCCGTGGTGAGGGGCCCGGGGTCGTCCTGGTGCACGGCTCCTGGACCGACGGCGACACCTGGGCCCACGTGATGCCGGGCCTGGCCGAGTTCACCGCCGTCGTCGCCTACGACCGCCGGGGCCACAGCCGCAGCGAGGACCTGCTGACCCAGGGCTCGGTGCACGAGGACGCGGCCGATCTCGCCGGGCTGATCCAGGGTCTCGGCCTCGCGCCCGCCTTCGTCTGCGGGGACTCGTACGGCGCCCTGGTCACCCTCCGCCTGGCCACCGCCTGCCCCGATCTCCTGCGCGGCATCGCCGTGCACGAGCCGCCCGGGACCGGCATCCTGCTCGCCGAGCCGGACCTGCGCCCGATCGGGAGGGCCTTCGCCGAACGGGTCGCCGCCGTCCGCGAGCTGCTGGAACAGGCGGAGTCCGCCGCCGCGGCCGAGCTGTACGTGGACACCATCGTCTTCGGCCCCGGTGCGTGGTCCCAGCTGCCCGCGCCGGTCCGGCACACGTACATCCGCAACGCGCCCACCTTCCTGGACGAGCTGCGCGACCCGGACGCGTTCGACCTCGACCTCACCGGCCTCGCCCGCTACGGCGACCCCGCGCTGCTCACGCAGAGCGACGACAGCGCGCCGTTGTTCGGCGAGGTGCTGGATCTGATCGACCTCACCCTGCCGAAGGCGGAGCGGCACCTCTACGAGGGCGCCGGTCACGCTCCGCATCTGTCGCAGCCGGAGGAATGGGTGCGGGTGGTCCTCCCGCGCGCGTTGGTGTGAACCGAACCTCAGGGGCGTGAAACAGGGGGCACGCGCCGGTGCATGCGCCGCCCCTACTGTGCCGCCACCAGCTCCTCCCCGCGCGGCGTCCGCCGGTACAGCACCTCCCGCCCGCTCCGCACCCGGCTCACCAGCCCCGACCGGTGCAGCACCCCCAGGTGGTACGAGACCGTGCCGGCGTTGAGATAGTGCCGCCCCGCCAGCGTCGCCGTCGTGGCCGGGCCGGTCAGCGCGGCGAGCAGATCCGCCCGCGTCGGCCCGAGCAGTTGGGCCAGCGCCGGGCTCGGCTCCAGCCGCGCCACCGGCCGGTGCGCGGCCGGGTACATCAGGGTCGGCGCCCGGTGGACGCCGTCGATCGGATCCAGGATCACGTGGATCGAGCGCGTCACCAGCGTCGGCATCAGCAGCACCATCCGGGCCGGCAGCGCCACCGTGATCCGGCTCTCCAGCCTGATCCGCCCGTCCGCCCAGGAGAGCTCAGGGGCAAGCGAGTTGATGAGCGCGCCGGTGCCGTGCCGGGCGAGGAAGCGGCCCCGCAGATCCACCTCGGCGTCGAGCACCGCCCGGGCGTCCGGCCAGTACGGCGCGATGGCGAGGTCCCAGTAGCAGCTCAGCTCGTCGGCGGCCCGCTGCGCGAAGTAGCGCGGGCCGCGCTGCAAGGTGCGCTCCACGACGTCCGGTAACTCACGCCCCATCAGCCCGGCCTCCGGGCGGCCCCGCCGGACGGTCGTCAGCTCGCCCAGCACGCGGTCGGGCGGCGTGGCGCGCACAGCCGCCAGCTGCTCCGCCACCTCGGGGGAGGGGCCGGTCGGGTGCGGGGACAGGAAGTCCGGGAGGTAGCCCCCGGCCTTGTCCAGGGCCAGCGCGGACAGCAGCTCCAGCCGCTCCCGCCGCAGCACCCGCCGCGTCCGGCTCACCCAGGCGTACGGGCCGGTGCGGGACGTCAGCCCGGAGGACATCAGGGTGTTGACCGCCTCGTGCAGCGGCGAGACCGCGAACCGGGAACGCGCCAGGCCGGTGGAGTCGATGGTGAGGGTGATCACCGGTGTCCTTCCCCCGTCGGACCGTCCGGCCGCCGCAGCACGGTTCGGGACGGCCGACGTTTCGAACCTGCTCGAATCGTCGCAGGAATCATCGCGCGCCGACTCCCCGGAGGCACAAGCTATTTCCCGACCGCGTCAGCACGAGCTACGCGTACGGGGAAGGACAGAAATGACGAGAACGCGCGGCCGCATCGCCGCCCTGCTGGGCGCCGTCGCGGTGGTCGCCGGCACGACGCTGGGGACCCCCGCCGTCGCGGCCCCGACCGAGGACGGGCCGAGCAGTGGGCTCACCGGGCAGGCGCCCTGCCCCGGCATCGCCGGCTTCACCTGCGGGACCCTCACCGTCCCGCTCGACCACGGCGGCGACACTCCCGGCACCCTCGACCTCAAGGTGGCCGTCGGCGGCAACACCGACGCGCCCAAGGGCGACCTGCTGTTCCTCACCGGCGGCCCCGGACAGCCGGGCGTCCCGCTGGTGAACAAGATCGCCGCCAAGCTGGCGCCCGTGCTCAAGGACTACCGCCTGGTGATGTTCGACCAGCGCGGCACCGGCGCCAACGCCCTCCAGTGCCCGGCCCTCCAGGAGCAGATGGGCGCCTCCGACCTCACCCCGCCCACCCGGCAGGCCGTCACCGACTGCGCGGCGGCCATCGGCCCCAACCGGAGGTACTACAGCACCGCCGACACCGTCGCCGACATCGACCAGCTGCGCCGCGCCCTCGGTGACAAGCGCCTCACCCTCGACGGTGTCTCGGCGGGCACCATGACCGCCGAGCGGTACGCACTCGCACACCCGGCGCACGTCGCCCGGCTGGTGCTCGACTCCGTGGTGCCGCAGCAGGGTTACGACCCGCTCGACCCCGTCCCGTTGAAGGCCACCGCCCGGGTGCTCACCGACGCGTGCAAGGCCACCGGGTGCACCACCGACCCGGCCGCCGACCTCGCCGCGACCGTCCGCCGGTACCACAACGGGCCGGCCGTCCTCGACGCCATCACCAGCTACGAGTTCGTCGACCCCGACTACCGCTGGATCCCGGAGGCCCTGCACGAGGCCGCCGCCGGGCACCCCGAGTGGCTCCAGCGCTTCATCGACGGCGCCCACCAGGGCAACGCCGTCCCCGCCTCGTTCCTCAGCCAGGGCCTGCACGCCAGCACCCTGTGCGCCGACGGCCACTTCCCGTGGGGAACCTCGGACACACCGGTCGAGGGGCGCGCGGCGGCGCTGGAGCAGGCCCGGCAGGAGCTGACCGACGAGGAGACCTTGCCGTTCGACCCGGCCACCGCCACCGGGACGGGCACCCTGCTCACCTGCCTCGACTGGCCGCAGGAGGAGGTGCCGCCGTCCCCGCCGGAGCACCGCAAGCTGCCGAACGTGCCGGTGCTGCTGCTCGGCGGTGACCGGGACCTCTCCACCCCGCTCGACTGGCTGTACCGGGAGGCGGAGATGGCGCACGACGCCCAGGTCGTGATCGTCCCCGGGGCGGCGCACTCGGTGCAGACCCGGGCGGCCAGTGACCTCGGGCGGCAGGCGGTGTACGACTTCCTACTGGGTTAGCGGCTCATGCCGGCTCGGCGACTGCCGGCTCAGCGGTCCGTGAGCTGCCGGACCGTTCCGCGCGGGGGGCGGAACGGTCCGGTCCGAACGGTCCGGTCCGGGCGGTCCGGCTCCGAGCGTCAGGCGCCCCATCCGTCGTCGGGGAGCGCGCGGTCGGGCTCGGGGCAGTCGACGTGGGCGTAGCCCCAGAGCACGACCTTGTACAACATCCAGTCCTCCAGCGGCGGTTCGTCGTAGGAATCGCGGTCGGTGAGGATGAGTCCCACCCGGACCTCCTCGACCGGTGTGAACTCCAGGGTCCGCTGGCCGGGGACGTTCTCGTACGTCACCGTCTCCCAGACGCTGCCGGCGTCGATGAGTGCGGTGAGCAGGGCGGACTCCGTCACGCGCGTGTCGACGATACCCAACCCGCCATCCGGCAACGGGAGTTCCAGCTCGCCCTGCCAGACGGGCAGGGAGAACGAGCGCAGGCGACGGCAGCGACAGAACACCGTCTGCACGTCGCCGAAGCCGAAGGCGTGCGGCCAGCGCGACTCCCGGTGGATGCGCCCGCCGTGCCACGGATCGCCGTAGCGGGCGGCCAGTTCGGGCAGCGAGGCGTCGTAGCGCAGGCCGCCGAGGGTGCCGGTGGTGGCCAGGACGGTGACGCGGGCGAGGAAGTCCGTCACCCCAGGCATCCGCGCACCGCCTCGACCAGCCGGGTGGCGCGCGCGTCGCCGTGGCCGATCATCCGGTTCGCCACGTAGGCGAAGCCGACGCCGAACTCGTCGTCCCCGAAGGCGAACTGGCCGCCCGCGCCGTCGTTGCCGAAGCTGCGTGAGCCGTACAACGGGCGGAAGGCGAGGGAGTCCAGCAGCACGCCCGAACCCCAGCGGGCGCCCATGTCGAAGCCCAGGAAGCCCGCGCCGGAGGAGACTTCGCGCACCGCGTCGGTCACCGTGTCATGGGAAAGCAGGCGCTCGCCGCCGTCGATGCCGGTGACAGCCGCCGCGTACAGGCCCGCCAGACCGGTCGCGGAGGCGACGGCGCCCGCACCCGGCAGCTCGATCGCGTGCAGGGCCGGGTCGTTCCAGCCGTGCGGCACGTCCAGGCCCGGGAAGACGAGCGCGCCGTTCATCGTCACGATCCGGGTCAGGAGGTGCTCCGGACCGGGCATCGGGCGGCGCCCATCGGCCTCCACCAGCCTGGCCAGGTCCGGGAGTTCGGTGTCCGGCAGGCCGAGCCAGACCGGCAGGCCGCCGAGCGGCTCGGCGATCTCCTTGCGGAAGAACGCACCCGGGGTCAGGCCGGTGACACGGCGGATCACCTCGCCGACCGCGAAGCCGAACACGTGCCCGTGGTACTCGTACGTGGTGCCCGGCTCCCACAGCGGCGGCTGCTCCTCGATCGCGCGGATCACCGGCGTCCAGGCGGCGATCTCCTCGAAGGAGAGCACGGCGTCCAGCGCGGGCAGGCCGGCGCGGTGGCCGAGGATCATGCGGGTGGTGATGTCCTGCTTGCCGTGGCGCGCGAACTCCGGCCAGTAGCGGGCGATCGGGGCGTCGAGGTCCAGGCGGCCCTGCTGGGCGAGCAGGTGGGCGCTGATGCTCACCGGGCCCTTGGCGCACGAGAAGACCGGGACGACGGTGTCCTGTGACCAGGCCCGGCCGGTGCGCTCGTCGGCCGTGCCGCCCCACAGCTCGACGACCTTGCGGCCCCCCGCGAACACCGTGACGGCGGCGCCGAGTTCGGGGAACTCGGCGAAGTTGCGGTCGAACGCGTCCGCGACGGCGCCGAAGCGTTCGTCGGCCCAACCCTGGTAGTGCTGCATGATGTCCCTCGCGCTCGGTTCAAGATCATCGACTGGTCCACGGTACGGGAGGAGGGCGGTCGGTGCGACGGGTTTCGATCGGTGCGGTCGTGCGGTGCTACCGGGCGTGCCGTGATCAGTCGCCCGGGCCGGGCAGTTGGTGGTCGCGGCGGTAGTCGCGGGGGCAGGTGCCGTAGGTGGTGCGGAAGGCGCGGGTGAAGTCGGAGGCGTGCCGGAAGCCCCAGCGGGTGGCGATGGCGTGGACGGGGAGAGCGTTGAGGCCGGGGTCGGCGAGGTCGCGGCGGGCGCGGTCGAGACGGCGCCGTCGGGTCCAGGCGGACACGCTGGTGCCGTCCTCCTGGAAGAGCCGGTGCAGGTAGCTCAGCGAGATGTGGTGCGCGGCGGCGACCGTGGCCGGGGTGAGGTCCGGGTCGTGCAGGTGGTCGGTGATGAACGACTTGATCCGGAGCAGCAGCGCGACGCGGCCCGGTCCTGCCGAGGCGGGCCGGGTCTCCAGCGCCGCGGCGAACAGCGAGGACACCACCTCGGCGATGACGGCGGCCAGCCGCGGACCGTCGGAGGGCTGGTAGTGGTCGGTCTCCCGGGTGATCTGGAGCAGGAGCTGGGCGAGCACCGCGCCGAAGCCGTGGTCGGTCGGCAGTGGACGGTTGGCCAGCCGGGCGACGCCGTCGCGGGGGAGGGTGAGCCGGGTGCGGGGGATCTCCAGGCCGATGCCGGTGTGGCGGGCGCCGGTGCGGCCCGCCCAGACGTCGATGGGACGGGAACTGCTCACCACGCAGAGGCTGTACGGCGGGTAGACGGCCTGGTGGTCGCCGAGGGTGCTCTCCAGCGGGCCGCTGATCGGGAGCGAGACGTTGACGGACTCCGGGTCGGAGGCGCGGATCAGGCGGGGTGTGCGGCGGAAGAGCACCGGCTTGAACGTGCAGGGCCAGACCGACAGCCCGTCGAGGTGCAGCACCCGCTGGACGGCCCGGAAGTCCTCGGTGTGCGGGGTCGTCAGGTCGAGCGGGGCGTGCGTCTGCCGGACGAGCCGGCGCCAGCAGTCGAACCGGTCCGCGGCCGGGACGTCCTCGCTGCGGTACACGGTCTGCTCCAGCACGGAAAGCTGTTCCCCTTCGCCCGGCCCGGGTGTGGACAGCCCAACGATGCACCGGAGCCGGGCGGCCCGTCCACCGGTGGCTGTGGACGTGGTGTCAAGAAGTGTGGACGCTCCGTCAATGACACCGGCCGGATTCGGCGGGAGTCTGGACCCGTCGCGATGGGGCTGCTCGTCGAGCCTCTCGCCGACCTCTGTGCTGCGGGTCTCGGGGGAGTCCGCAGGCCCGCCGGGCAGGTGACCGCCCGGCGGGCCCCCTTCAGACGGTGACGGGGCGGTCGTCACGGCGCAGCCGGGACCAGGCGGCAGCGGCCAGTGCCGTCCCGATCCCCACGAACGCGCCGGTGCCGGCGGGCACGACCCACCCCGTCACCGGGCCCCGGCCGCCGTTCCCGGCGAGCGCGACCAGGGCCGTCAAGGTGCCGTACGCGGCCAGCAGCGCCCCCGCCCCGGCCGGGACGAGCAGCAGGCGCGCCGGGATGCGGCGGCCGAACGGGAGGACCAGGGCGGCGGCGACCGCCAGCCCGGCGAGCGCCAGCACGGCCGTGAAGTCGACGCCGTGCCGCTCCAACCACACCAGGGCCTCGGGCGCGCCGTTGCGCTCGAACTCGCCCGCCAGCTCGAAGCCGTCGGCGAGCCCCGCCCGGCCGCCCGCCGCCCAGTAGGACTTGACGGCGATGTAGGGGAGGGCGAGAGCGCCCGCCAGGGCGACTGCCCGCGTGGTGGTTGCCTGTCGTGCCGTCATGTTCGCTCCCCTTCCGTCGGGTTCCACCCTGCCGGGCGTAGATGCGGTCGGCCTCCTGCCCAGGTGCCGGGTGCCTCCCCCTGGCGGGGGATCGGCGTCGGGCATGATGGTGGGCGGGCGACGGGGGACGCGGGTGGACCGGGAGGCGCTGAGCGCGCCGTGGGAGCGGCGGTGGCCGGGCGGCGCGCCGGTCGGACGCGAGATCGACGTCCGCGAGCGGGACGTCCGGGTGCGCCCGAACCCGGGGTCCCCGCCGCTCGGGCCGGTGGCGGCGACTCGTCGGACGACGACCTAAGGAGGCCGCGATGGCGGCGGTGCACGACAACGTAGTGGACGCGATCGGCGGGACGCCCCTGTTCCGGCTCGCGCGCCTCGGCGCCGGGCTCGGTGCGCCCGTCTACGCCAAGGCGGAGTTCCTCAGCATCGGCGGCAGCGTCAAGGACCGGGCCGCGCTGTCGATGGTGCTCGCCGCCGAAAGGGAGGGCCTGCTGCGGCCCGGCGGGACGATCATCGAGGCGACCTCCGGCAACACCGGCATCGGCCTGGCCATCGTGGGCCGGCAGCGCGGCTACCGGGTGATCGCCGGGGTGTCCGACCGGTCGGCGGCCGAGAAGTCGGACATCCTGCGGGCGTACGGTGCCGAGGTGGTGACCGCCGCGACCGCCTTGCCGCGCGAGGACCCGGCCCACCTGTTCAACGTCGTCGAGCGGCTCGCCGCCGAGATCCCCGGCGCCTGGCTCGCCAACCAGTACGACAACCCGGCCAACCCCGACGCCCACGTGCGGACCACCGGCCCCGAGATCTGGGAACAGACCGGCGGCCGGATCACCCACTTCGTCGCGGGCGTCGGCACCGGCGGCACCATCAGCGGCACCGGCGGGTACCTGAAGCAGGTGTCCGGCGGCGCGGTGACCGTGGTCGGGGCGGATCCGCAGTCCTCGCTGTACGGGGGCGGGGACGGCAGCCCGTACTTCGTCGAGAGCATCGGCCACTTCCTCCACCCCGAGACCGTCGAGGACCGCTGGCCGCAGGCCTACCGGGAGGACGTGGTCGACGCCTTCGAGCGGGTCCCCGACCGGGAGTCGCTGCTGACGGCACGTCAACTAGCCAGGACGGAAGGCCTGCTGGCCGGGCCGTCGTCGGGCGCGGCGGTGGCGGCGGCCCTCCGGGTGGCGCGGCGGCTCGGGCCGGACGACCTGGTCGTGGTGCTGCTGCCCGACTCCGGGCGGTCGTACCTGTCCAAGGTGCACAGCGACGACTGGATGCGCCAGTGGGGCTTCCTGGAGGAGCCGGGAGCCGAGACCGTCCGCTCGCTGCTCGATGCTGCCGCGCCGCTGGTGACGGTCGCCGCGGACGCGACCGTCGGTGAGGCGCTGGAGGCGCTGTGCGCGGTGCCGGGCGGCGTCGCACCGGCCGTCCTGGCGCGGGCGGCCCGGCCGTACGGGGTGAGCGCGACGGAGGTGGTCGGCTCGGTGTCGCGGGCGGTGCTGGAGTCGGGGCTCGCGGACGGGAGCGCGAAGCCCGACGGCCCGCTGAGCGCGCTGCTCGGCCCGGCGCTGCCGACGGTGGGTGTCGGCCAGTCGCCGGCCGAGGTGCGGGCGGTGCTGGGGGACGCGCACGAGGCGGTGCTGGTGCTGGTCGACGGCCGTGCGGCTGCGGTGCTGCACCGGGGGCGGTTCGGCGTGTAGCGGGGCGTCCGTCCGCGACGTGCGGGCCCGGCTGCCGTGCGCTCGGCGGCCGGGCCCGTCGTGCTGCCGTCGTTACGGCGTGGGCGCCAGCATGGCGGTGATGACCCGGTCCAGTGAGCGGTCGAAGGTGGAGTCCGGATCGGCGGGCGGCCCGGACGTCGCGAACGCCTGGGCCAGGTTGGGGAATTCGCCGCTCATCGCGGCCTGGGTGAGGTAACCGATCATCTCCGCCTGCCACTTGGCGCCGGCCGCCGCCGTCTGCTCGTACTGCGCGAACTGGCAGATGAAGCCGTTGAACAGCGCCATCGCCTCCATCCTCGCGCCGCCGCCGAGGCCGGTGGGAGCCGTGATGGCGAGGAAGTGGTCGGTGTAGCGCAGGGCGTTGGGCCCGATGCTCGGGCGGGCGAGGACCAGGGCGGGCAGCCAGGGGTGCCGGCGGAAGATCGCCAGCTGCTGGTGGGCGAGGCCGACGAGGTCGGCCCGGCAGTCACCGCTTGGCGCGGGCGGGAGCTCGTACTCGCCCACGGCGGCGTCGAGCATCAGATCGAGCAGGTGTTCCTTCTTCGGCACGTAGTTGTAGAGCGACATGGTGCCCGCGCCGAGCGCGGCGGCGACCCGGCGCATGGAGGCGGCGTCCAGGCCCTCGGCGTCGGCGATGCCGATCGCGGCGGCGGCGATCGAGGCGCGGCTGTGGGCCGGGCGGGGGCCGCGCCCGGTGCGCTCGGGGCGCAGCCAGATCAGCTCGGGCGCCTCGGGGGGCGTCGGCCTCTCCGGTCGATCCGGGCCGGTTCCGCGGCCGGGTTCCGGGCTGGTCGGGGGCTTGCTGGACGGCACTGGAAGATCACCTCGCTCACCCATCTTAGATACGTACGGCGTACGTAGTACGATGAGCTCGCGCGCGCTTCTACGTACGGTGTACCTAGAGAAGGGTGGAGTCATGTCCCCTGTCGTCCGGACCGCCGCGCCCGCCATCGAGATGGCGGGCGTGGAGAAACGCTTCGGCACCACCGAGGCCCTGCGCGGCCTCGACCTCACCGTCCCCGCCGGGACGGTCTGCGGCCTGCTCGGCCCCAACGGCGCTGGCAAGACCACCGCCGTCCGCGTCCTCGCCACCCTCGTCGGGCCCGACCGGGGCACCGCCCGGGTCGCCGGGCACGACGTCGCCCGCGAGGCCGAGGCCGTCCGGCGCGCCATCGGCCTGGCCGGGCAGCACGCCGCCGTCGACGAGGGCATCACCGGGCGTGACAACCTGCACCTGTTCGGCCGGCTGCACCGCCTCGGCGCCCGCCGGGCCCGGGCCCGCGCCGACGAACTGCTGATGCGCTTCGGCCTCGCCGAGGCCGGCGGCCGGCTCGTCCGCACCTACTCCGGCGGCATGCGGCGGCGCCTCGACCTGATCGCCAGCCTCGTCACCAGCCCGCCGGTGCTCTTCCTCGACGAGCCCACCACCGGGCTCGACCCGCGCAGCCGCCAGGAGATCTGGGACACCGTCGAGGAACTGGCGAGCGGCGGCACCACCGTGCTGCTCACCACCCAGTACCTGGAGGAGGCCGACCGGCTCGCCGACGACATCGTGGTCGTCGACCACGGTGCCGCGATCGCCACCGGCCCCCCGGCCCGGCTCAAGGCGGCGATCGGCAGCCGGCTGTCCGTCACCCTCGCCGACCAGGACCAACTCGGCGCCGCCGCCGTGGTGCTGTCCGCGCTCTCCGGCGGGGACGCGCAGGTGGACGTCGCCGAGCGGCTGGTCACGGTGGTGACACCGCCGGGCGTCGAGGTCCAGCTCCCTTCCCTCGTACGGGAGCTGGACGCGCGGGGCGTCGTCGCGCAGGACGTCGCGGTGCGGGCGCCCTCGCTGGACGACGTGTTCCTCGCGCTCACCGCCTCCGCCACCCCGAGGAGGGCCGCCTGATGGCCGCCACGTACGCCGCCCCGGGCGTGGACCGTTCCACCCGGCTGGCCTGCGACACCTGGACGTCGATGCTCCGCATCCTCCTCAACTACCGCCACTCGCCCGGCCTGTTGGCCGCATCGCTGGGCGTCCCGGTGGTCATGGTGGTGGTCTTCGGGTACGTCTTCGGCAGCGCCATCCAGGTGCCGGGCGGGGGCGACTACCGGGAGTTCCTGATGCCCGGCCTGTTCGCCATGGTCGCCACCAACGGCATCATGCCCACCATGGTCGGCGCCGCCCGCGACGTCGGGCGCGGCGTCACCGACCGGCTGCGCTCGATGCCGGTCTCCCGCACCGGCCTCCTGCTCGGGCAGACCCTGGCCGACCTGCTGGTCAGCGTCGTCGTCCTGGCCCTGCTCGCTCTCGTCGGCCTCGCCGCCGGCTGGCGCGCCCGGCACGGACTCGCCGACACGGCGGGCGCGTTCGGGCTGCTGCTGCTCTTCCGGTTCGTGATGACCTGGGTCGGGACGTGCCTCGGGCTCGCCGTCGGCAAGGAGGAGGCCGCCGGACAACTCTCCGTCGCCGTCTTCCCGTTGGCGATGATCACCAACGCCTACGTGCCGACCGGAGGCATGCCCGGCTGGCTGCGGACCGTCGCCGACTGGAACCCGATCAGCGCCGTCGTCCAGGCGTGTCGCGAACTGTTCGCCAACCCCTCCGCACCCGGCGACGCCTGGCCCATGCAGCACGCCGCGCTCGCCTCGCTGCTCTGGAGCGTGCTGCTGCTCGCGCTGTGCATCCCGCTGGCCGTAAGGAAGTTCGCCACACACGGGCGGTGACCCGCCGGATCGGTGCAGGTGCTGGACACCGGTGCCGGTGCGGCCGAGGGTGGGCCCCATGGAGTACACCCACCTCGGCCGCACCGGCCTGACCGTCTCCCGACTCTGCCTGGGCACCATGAACTTCGGCCCCCACACCGAGGAGTCCGACGCCCACCGCATCATGGACACCGCCCACGACCGGGGCATCAACTTCTTCGACACCGCCAACGCCTACGGCCGCGACAGCCGGGGCAACCTCAAGGGCCGCACCGAGGAGATCATCGGCCGCTGGTTCGCCCAGGGCGGCGGACGCCGCGAACGGACCGTCCTCGCCACCAAGGCCTACGCCGCGATGGGCGACTGGCCCAACGAGGGCCGCCTCTCCGCGCTCGCCATCCGCAGAGCCGTCGACGCCAGCCTCCGCCGTCTCGACACCGACCACATCGACCTCTACCAGATGCACCACATCGACCGGGACACGCCGTGGGAGGAGATCTGGCAGGCGATGGAGGTCCTGGTCGCCCAGGGCAAGATCATCTATGTCGGCTCCAGCAACTTCGCCGGCTGGCACATCGCCCAGGCCCAGGAAGCCGCCCGCGCCCGCCACTTCCTCGGCCTGGTCAGCGAGCAGTCCCTCTACAACCTGCTCGACCGCGCCGTCGAGCTGGAGGTCGTCCCCGCCCTCCAGCACTACGGCCTCGGCCTGCTGCCCTGGTCCCCATTGCGCAGCGGCCTGCTCGGCGGGGTGCTCCGCAAGGAACGCGAGGGCACCCTCGTCCGCGGCGCGACGGCCCGGGCGAGCGAGCTCCTCGCCGGCCACCGCGACCGCATCCAGGCCTACGAGGACTTCGCCGCCGAACTCGGCACCGACCCCGCCGACCTCGCCCTCGCCTGGCTCCTCACCCGCCCCGCCGTCACCGCCCCCATCATCGGCCCGCGCACCCCGGCCCACCTGGACGCGGCGGTCGCCGCCCTCGACCTCCGGCTCGACCGGAAGACGCTGGACCGCCTCGACGAGATCTTCCCCGGCCACCGGCCGGCCCCGGAGGACTACGCCTGGTAGGCGCGCGGACGTCGCCCCCGGCCCCGGTGCTTCGCCCGGGCCGGGGTTCGGGGCGACCAGTAGGGGGCGTCGAGGGCCGTGTCGGCGGCGGCCCGGGCGGGTGGCGTGAGAGCGTCGGGGGATGGTGGACGAGGCGGTTGTGCACGAGGTGCCGTACTACGCGCAGTGGGAGTCGGCCGAGCTGGTGCGGGCGATCGTGGACGGGGAGCTGAGCGCCGCCGAGGACCCCCGGTGGGGCCAGTCGGGGGCGGCCACGCCGGAGGAGTACGCGTGGTGGTCGTGGCGGCTGTGCGGGGTGGCCTGCCTGCGGATGGCGCTGGACTACTGGTGGGGCGTGGCCCCGGTCGCGCTCGGGCTAGCCGAGGAGTGCGTGGCGGCGGGCGCGTACGTCCGGGACGGCGACAGCCTGCGCGGGCTGATCCACACGCCGTTCGCCGCGTACGTCCGGGAGCGGTGGGGGCTGGCCGCACAGGCGGGGGAGCTGACGCCCGAGGAGGTGGCGGGGGAGGTGTCCGGCGGGCGGCTGGCCATGCTGTCCGTGCACCCGTCGATCCGGGAGCCGGAGGGCCCGCGGCCGGTCCGGCGGGGCGGGCACCTGGTGCTGGCGGTGGGCGCCACGAGCACGGCGCTGGTGATCCACAACCCGTCCGGTTTCCCGGGCGGGTCGCAGGCCTTCGCGCACGTGCCGTGGCGGTCGTTCGGGCGGTTCTACGCGGGGCGGGGGATCGTCCTCGGGCCGCCCGTCGGGCTCGGGCCGGCGGCCGGAGAGGGGACGGCCGGAGAGGGGCCGCCCACCGGAGAACGGCCTGTCACCGCCTGACGCTCGGCAGGCGGAGCAGGTCGACCGGGATCTCGCCGCCGCACAGCGCCGCGATCGGCTCCAACGCGGCGGTCAGACGGTCGAGTTGGTCGCGCGAGTGGCTCTCCAACACCCGGCCGGCGGCCATGTCGGTGGCGGCCTCCAGGGCCTGGTGCCGGATCCGGCCGAGCTCGGTGACCGTGCCCTCCGCCGTCAGCCAGCCCCGCTCGACCAGCCGGGCCGCCGCGGCCTCCCACTCCTCGTCCGTCCACCCGCGCCGCGGCTGCAGCACGTCGCGCCGGACGCCCAGCGCGCAGCTGATCACCACCGCCTCGCAGCCGTCGAGCCCGGCCGCGACCAGCGCGGCCACGTGGCCGTCCCCGCGGTGCTCGCGCAGCACGGTCGCGGCCTGCCACAGCCGCCCGTGCACGTCGGAGGGCCGGGGCAGGGCGGCGTTGGCCGCGGCGAGCACCCGTCCCGCGCAGTCCACGCGCGCCGCCGCCTCCTCCAGCGCGTCGGCGGCCAGCTCCACCTGCTCTGGCTTCACGTGCTCCAGGAGCCGGGCCAGCGTCGCCGTCGCGCCCTTCAGCCGCGCCGCCAGGGACTCCTCCGGGCCGGCATGCGTCCACACCTCCGGCACGACAGACTCGACCAACGTCGGCGAGAAGCTGAAGAACGTGGCGATCACCGGCGGCGCGTCCACCGCGCCCAGCGGCGCCGCGCGCTTGGCGAAGTAGGTGCGCCAAGCGCCGTGCAGCCCGGCCGCCTCGAAGGCCTCGCGGGTCTCGGGCGAGAAGTAGGTGACGGAGTGCACCGGCTCGAAGAGCCACCACAGGGAGCGGGCGGGGTGGACGGGATCCGACATCGGGAGGCCTTCCTCGGAGAGCGATGTGCGCGGGGGACGTGCCGGACCGGAGCGACCGTGGCCGCGCGCAGGCCGCTCCCCAGCTGATGACCACGGCGACGGCCGCGGTAACCCCGGGCCGCGTGTGACGACGGTCACGCGGAGGGCGGGCTGCGCGTCGGCCGGTGCCGCCGCACGAGATGATGGGGCGAGGTGCCCGCTCCCGGGGCATCCGACCCTCGTGTGAAGGCATCGGTAATGGCGCAGATCAACCCCAGCATCCTGTCCGCGGACTTCGCCCGGCTCGCCGAGGAGGCCGAGGCCGTCCGGGGTTCGGACTGGTTGCACGTCGACGTCATGGACAACCACTTCGTGCCCAACCTCACCCTGGGCGTCCCGATCGTCGAGTCGCTCGCCCGCGCCACCGACATCCCGCTCGACTGCCACCTCATGATCGAGGACCCGGACCGCTGGGCCCCCCAGTACGTCGAGGCCGGCGCCGGCTCCGTCACCTTCCACGTCGAGGCCGCCGCCGCGCCCGTCCGCCTCGCCCGCGAGATCCGTGCCAAGGGCGCCCGCGCCTCCATGGCCCTCAAGCCCGGCACCCCGATCGAGCCCTTCGAGGACCTGCTGCCCGAACTCGACATGCTGCTGATCATGACCGTCGAGCCCGGCTTCGGCGGCCAGGCGTTCCTCGACATCATGCTGCCGAAGATCCGCCGCACCCGGGAGCTGATCGACAGGCACGGCCTCGAACTGTGGCTCCAGGTCGACGGCGGCGTCTCCGCGAGCACCATCGAGCGCTGCGCCGAGGCCGGCGCGGACGTCTTCGTCGCCGGCTCGGCGGTGTACGGGGCGCAGGACCCGGCCGAGGCCGTCCGCAGCCTGCGGGAGCTGGCGGTCAAGGCCACCGCGGACGCCTGGTGGGCCTGCGGGCACTGAGGCGGCCGCGGCCCCGGCCGCGCGGATGCGAGGTCCGGCCGTGGTGATGGACGATCGTTGACGACGGTCATCGACGGCCGGCCCCGGCCCTACTCCGCACGGTGGTGGATCCGCGACATGAGCAACCTCGACCTCAAGCCCTCCCCGACCGCCTGCGGCGGCGAGGCCAGCAGCGGCCCGGTGAAGGAACTCCTCACAGGGCGCCAGGTCCCGCTCGGCGAGAGCACCGTGGTGCGCCGCCTGCTGCCCAACCTGGGCCGGCGCATGGTCGGCGCCTGGTGCTTCGTCGACCACTACGGCCCGGACGACATCGCCGACGAACCCGGCATGCAGGTCCCGCCGCACCCGCACCTGGGGCTGCAGACGGTCAGCTGGCTCCACCAGGGCGAGGTGCTGCACCGCGACAGCCTCGGCAGCCTGCAGACCGTCCGGCCGTACGAACTGGGCCTGATGACCTCGGGCCGGGCGATCTCGCACTCCGAGGAGTCCCCGCGCCCGCACGCCCGCTTCCTGCACGGCGCCCAGCTCTGGGTCGCCCTGCCCGACGCCCACCGGCACACCGCCCCCGCCTTCGACCACCACCCCGACCTGCCCGTGGTCACCGCCCCTGGCCTGCGCGCCACCGTCATCCTCGGCACCCTCGACTCGGCCACCTCACCGGGCACCACCTACACGCCCCTCGTCGGCGCCGACCTCGCCCTCACCGCGGGAGCCGACCTCGGGCTCCCCCTCGTCCGCGACTTCGAGTACGCCGTCCTCTCCATGTCCGGCAGCGTCGACGTCGACGGCGTCCGCATCGAACCCGGCTCCATGCTCTACCTCGGCTGCGGCCGCTCCGAACTCCCCCTCCTCGCCCGCACCGACGCCGCCGTCCTCCTGCTCGGCGGCGAGCCCTTCGACGAGAAGATCGTCATGTGGTGGAACTTCATCGGGCGATCCGGTGAGGAGATCGTGCAGGCGCGGAACGACTGGGAGACGAGCTCGCGATTCGGCGAGGTGCACGGCTATGACGGTGCCCGGCTGCGCGCTCCCGAGCTCCCGTCGATCCCGCTGAAGGCGCGGGGACGGGTGCGCTGAACTGCCGGGTTCGCCGTCGGTCGGCGCTACTGCGCGGTGGGGCGCAGGGCGGTGTAGGCCGGGGTGGTGAGGTAGGTAGTGGTGAGGGTGGCGGCTTGGCGGAGGGCCTGGGGCCAGGGGGTGGGGGTGAGGCGAGCGGAGAGGAGGCAGGCGAAGAGGATGTCGCCGGCGCCGACGGTGAGGGGGTGGCCGTTGATGGTGGGGGCGGGTTGGTGGAGGGGGGTGGTGCCGTCCGCGGGGACGAGGACGGCACCTTGGGGGCCGAGGGTGACGAGGGCGTGGCCGCCGGAGGTGACGAGTTCGCGTGCGGCGGCGGCGATGGCGTCGTGGTCGGGGAGGTCGGCGCCGGCCCAGAGGGAGAGTTCGCGGGCGTTGAGGGAGACGAAGGTCGCGTGCTGCCCTTCGGGGACGAGTTTGTGGACTTCGGTGGGGTCGGCGGAGAGGAGCCAGAAGGGGATGTCGCGGTCGCGGGCGGCGGTGCAGAGCCAGGCGAGGGTGGCGGGGTGGCTGTCGGTGCCGGCGACGACGACGGAGGCGTTGTCGAACAGGTCGGCGCGGGTGTCGAGGAGGCCGGGGGTGAGGAGATCGAGCGCCTCCTGTCCCACGAAGTGCTTGTCGGTGACCGAGCCGTCGATCAGTTGGGCTTCGAACAGGGGCAGTGGCGCCTCGACCGGGAGGGTGAGCCGGTCGACGCCGTGGGCGGCGAGGTGGCCCGTGACGGCGGGAGCCAGGTCGCCGGTGTAGGTGGCGGTGAGGAAGAGCGGGTTGCTGCCGCGGGCGGCCATGGCGCAGGCGACGTTGTGGATGACTCCGCCCCAGCGCAGGGTCGCGGGTGGGAGGGCGCGGCCGATCGGGCCCTCGTGGAGGTAGTCGAGGGTGACGGTGCCTACGAGCAGGGGGCGCTTGGCGGTCATCGGCGGTCCAGGAGTTCGGCGAGGTGGAGGCTCTCCCGATGGGCGAGCTGGTCGAGTTGGGTGCGGCAGGAGAAGCCGTCGGCGAGCAGGTCGGCGGTCGCCCCGGCGGCGCGGACGGCTGGGAGGAGGGACGTTTCGGCGACCTGGAGGCTCGTCTCGTAGTGGCCGCGTTCGGCGCCGAAGTTGCCGGCCAGGCCGCAGCAGCCGTTGACCGCCTGGACCGTGGCGCCCGCCCGGGTGAGCAGGTCGCGGTCGGCGGACCAGCCCATGACGGAGCGGTGGTGGCAGTGGGGCTGGGCGACGATGTGGGTGTCGGTGAGTGGTGGTGGCGTCCAGCCGGGTGTGTCGGTGAGCAGCTCGGCGAGGGTGCGGGTGGCTCGGGCGACGGCCGTCACGGCGGGGGTGGAGCCCAGGAGTTCGGCGGCGTCGCCACGGAAGACCGCGGTGCAGGACGGTTCCAGGCCGACGACGGGGAGGCCGGCCTCGGCATGCGGGGCCAGGGCGGCGATGCTGCGGCGGAGGGTGCGGCGGGCCAGGTCCAGCTGGCCGGTGGTGATGGTGGTGAGGCCGCAGCAGAGTTGCCGGGCCGGGATCCGGACGTCGTAGCCGGCCCGTTCGAGGACTCGTACGGAGGCCTGGCCCACCTGTGGGGCGAAGTGGTTGGTGAAGGTGTCGACCCAGAGGAGGACAGGCTTGCCGGTGGACGGTGGTTGCGGGCGGGTCGCGAACCACTGGCGGAAGGTGCGGGGGGCGAATCGGGGGAGTTCGCGGCGCGGGTCCACTCCGGCGGCCCTGCGGCCCAGACGGCCGAACGGCCCGGCAAGGGCGCGGTTGGTGAGTCCCGGGGCGAGTGAGGCGAGGCGGGCCCAGAGCGGGAGCAGGCCGAGGGAGTAGTGGGAGGCGGGGCGCAGCCGGCGCCGGTACCGCTGGTGGAGGTACTCGGCCTTGTAGGCGGCCATGTCGACGCCGCTGGGGCAGTCGGAGGAGCAGCCCTTGCAGGCCAGGCAGAGGTCGAGGGCCTCGGCGAGCTCGGGGGCGCGCCAGCCGTGCACGAGCGTGCCGTTGACCATCTCCTGGAGCACCCGGGCCCGTCCCCGCGTGGAGTCCTTCTCGTCGCGGGTGGCGAGGTAGCTCGGGCACATCACGGCGTCCGGAGTCGGCGTGCTCGCACGGCACTTGCCGACGCCGGTGCAGCGGTGGACGGCTCGGGTGAAGTCGCCGCCGTCGCGGTGGTGGGCGAGTCCGAGGCCGGAGCGCAGCGGGACGGCGGCGGGGAGACGGAGGTCGGCGTCCATCGGGACGGGGTGCACCAGGACGCCGGGGTTGAGCAGGCGGTCGGGGTCGAAGACCGCCTTGACCGCGCCGAACGCCTCCAGTGCGGCGGGGGAGTACATGTACGGGAGAAGTTCGCCGCGGGCGCGGCCGTCGCCGTGCTCGCCGGACATCGAGCCGCCGTGTTCGCCGACGAGCCGGGCCGCCTGTTCCAGGAACGCGCGGAACGCGGCCGGGCCGCCCGGGCGTTCGAGCGGGAAGTCGAGGCGGACGTGGACGCAGCCGTCGCCGAAGTGGCCGTAGGGGATGCCGGTGAGGCCGTGTTCGGCCAGCAGTGCGTCGAACTCGCGAAGATAGGCACCGAGTCGGGCGGGCGGGACGGCGGCGTCCTCCCAGCCGGGGTGGGCGCGGCCGGTGCGGGCGACGAGGCCGGCGCCGTCCTCGCGGATCCGCCACAGCGCCTCGGCCTCCGCCCGGTCGGTGATCAGCCGGGAGTCGAGCGCCCCGGCCGCCGCGATGACGCGGGCCGCGCCCGCCTCGGCCTCGGCCGGGGTGGCGCCGGGGACCTCGACCAGCAGCCAGCCGCCGCCGCGCGGCAGCCGGGGCAGGGCGGCGGAGCCGCGCAGGCCGCGGACGATGTCGACGATGCGCCGGTCGAGACCCTCGACGGCGACCGGCTCGCACGGCAGCAGCTGCGGGACGTCGTCGGCGGCGCTCGCCATGTCGGGGTAGCCCAGCACCGCCAGGGCGGTCGAAGCGGGGACGGCGGTGAGTCGCAGGCGCGCCCCGAGCAGGACGCCGAGCGTACCCTCGGAGCCGGTGAGGGCGGCCGGGAGGTCGAAACCCCGTTCCGGCAGCAGGTGTTCGAGGGAGTAGCCGGACACCTGCCGCCCGAACCGGCCGAGTTCGGTGCGGATGACGGCCAGGCGGCCGTGCACCACGCGGGAGAGGGCGGTGAGGGTCGGCGAGCCGGACGGATCCGAGCCCTTGCGGGCGGTGAGGCGTTCGCCGGTGCCGGTGACCAGGTCCAGCTCGACGAGGTTGTCGGCGGTGCGCCCGTACCCGAGCGCGCGGGATCCGCACGCGTTGTTCCCGATCATCCCGCCGATCGTGCAGCGGCTGTGGGTGGACGGGTCGGGGCCGAAGCGCAGGCCGTGGGCGGCGGCGGCCCGTTGGAGGTCGTCGAGGACGACTCCTGGGTCCACGAGCGCCGTTCGGGAGTCCCGGTCGATCCCGTGGATCCGGTTCAGGTGGCGGGAGAAGTCCAGGACGACGCCGGGGCCGACCGCGTTTCCCGCGATCGACGTACCTGCGCCCCGGGCCGTCAGCGGAACGCGGAGCGAGCGGCAGACCTCCAGCGCCGCCACCACGTCGTCGGCGGTCCGCGGGAACGCGACCGCGGCCGGGACGATCCGGTAGAGCGAGGCGTCGCTGGAGTACTCCGCCCGGCGGCGCACGGAGTCGTCCGCCTCGACGCCGGCGCGGCGGAGGGCGGCGGCCACGTCGCCGAGGTCGGTCACGCCGTCAACAACCATGTTCGGTGCCCTAGTCGGCCGAAGCCCCGACCAGCCCGACCCGCTCCAGCAACTGCGGTGCGGGCAGGGAGGCGTGGAACTCCGTGACCGCCGCGGTCAGCCGCTTCTCGGGCTGCGGCGTGTCGGGGCGGCCGCCCGTCCACAGCGCGGTGAGCGCCTGGTACACCTCGGCGGTCGCCGTCACCAACCGGTCGCTCAGGCGCTCCGGTCGCGGCCACTGCGAGCGGGGCGTGCCGTTGCGCACCGACTCCTGCACCTGGTCGCGAAGTCCGGGGTGGAGGAGGCGCAGCAGCTCCTTGCAGACCGGGGTCCCTCGGAAGTAGAAGCGGTTCTCGTCCGGGGTGCCGACGTGGTCGATGAGCAGCGGACGGCGGTGCTCGTCGAAGCCGTACTCGGCCTTGCCGTCCGCGAGTCGCAGCCCGACCGCGTCCGCGTGGGCGGTCAGGACCCCGGCGACGGTGCGGGTCAGGTCCGCGATCCCGGCCAGGTCGGCGGGGGTGACGCGGCCGACCAGGGCCGCCTCCTCGGCGGTGACGAAGCGGTCGGTGTCCTCGAACTTGGTGGTGAACTCCACCATCGGGGCGGCCAGCCACGGCGCGCCGGAGGGAGCGTACGGGGGCACCAGCGCCGGGTCGAGCGTGCCGGCGGCAGTGCGGCGGTGGACGGACGACTCGCGCGGGAGCGCGTTGCGGTAGACCACCTGGAGGGGGATCATCCCGGCTGGGCCGGTGGCGGCGGACTTGCCCAGGAAGTCGATCTCCAGCAGCCGGATGCGCAGCGAGCGCTCGGACACCTGCTCCACGAAGTGCGTCGGGACGCCGGCCGCGGCGAGCAGTCCGAAGGAGTGGACGGCCATGGTGGCGGAGGCGATGCCCTTGCCGGGGATCTCGTCGGGCATCACGCCGAAGTCGTACACCGAATAGCGGTCGGTGAAGGTGAGGATGCCGTCGCCGGGGCGGCCGTCGGCCGGTGGGCGGAGGATTTCCAGGTCCTTGGTGGACCAGCGCTTCACGGGTACTCCAACAGGTGAGGGGCGGGAGAGCTCAGGCGGAGGTGGTGGACAGGACGGCGCGTGCGCCGAGTGCGACGGAGAACTGGTCGGTGACCTGGGCCAGGGCGTCGGCGGTCTGCTCGGCGATCGCCACCGTGCCGTCCTCCCGCACGGTGATCTCGCGGTCGAGGGTGAACCAGCCGGGGGTGACCTGCGCGGCGCCCATCGAGGTGAGCACCGGGCGCAGCGCGTAGTCGATCGCGAGGACGTGCGCGGCGGTGCCGCCGGTGGCCAGCGGCAGCACGACCTTTCCCGCGAGGGCGTACTGCGGCAGCAGGTCGAGCAGGGACTTCAGCAGACCTGAGTAGGCGGCCTTGTAGACGGGCGTGCCGACCACGATCCCGTCGGCCGTCTCGAAGAGTTCGGCCGCCGCCGCGATGGCGGGGTGCCGGGGGTCGGCGCCGAGCAGCGCCTCGGCCGGCAGGGAGCGGACCTCCAGGGGTGTCACCCGGTGGCCGTGGGCGGTGAGGCGGGCGTCGAGGTGGCGCAGCAGCGCGGTGGTGCGGGAGGTCGCGGACGGACTTCCCGAGATGGACAGCACATGGGCCATGGCAGATTCCTCGTCCGAGTGGCTGAGTGACTGAGTGGCTGGGTGACTGAGCGGCTGGCGGCCGAGCGGCCGAACAGCGGGTCCGGTCAGCTGGAGGCGGACTCAGGACACCAGGTCGCGCCAGTCCGTGCCGTCCGGGACCACGACGTTGGCGGAGCGCACCTTGCCGTAGTCGGCGTCGGCGCCAAGTCCCGGCGGAGTGGCGCCGTTGGCGTGCGCGTCGAGGGCGTCGAGCAGGTAGCGGCGGGCACGGACGATGCCGCGGTCGCTCTTGCCCGGGTTCTCGATGGTCCGGTCGACGATCGGCCCCATGCTCTCCTGGACGGCCACGTCCTGGAGCACCAGGCCGCGGATGCCGGAGAAGCTGCGGCCGTCGGCCATCGCGGCGCGGTCCTGCCCCCAGGCGTTCTCGCGGGTGTAGCCCTCGCGGATGTTGTCGGGGTTGATCCGGTCGAGGTCGAGGCCGAACTGCTCGGCGAAGTACGACGGGTCGACCGGCTTCTCGTCGTTCCACCACAGGTACCACATGATGGTCTGGTGGTCGTTGACGGGCACCCACGCGTGCCAGAGCCGGTCGCCGGTGGGCAGTTCGGGCACCACGGTGTACCAGGGCATGGCGAAGGGCTTGACCCGGACCAGCGCGTCGCCGGAGGACAGCGAGCGGATCGCGGCGTAGCGCAGCCCGTACGGCTGTTCGTCGATCTCGTCGCGCGGGGCGGTGTCGTCGAGCAGATCGCGCAGCGGGCCGTTGCGGGCCTCGGTCTCGTGGAGAAGGGAGACGTGCGCCGAGTCGATGTCGGCCTCGACGCCCTGGAGCCAGTTGCAGTCCACCAGGGCGACGGTGGCGAAGACCTGCTCGGCCGGGAGCTTGGTGAAGGGGAACCCCGGGAAGGCGTTGGGCTCCCGGTCGGTGCCGCCGAGCCACACCCAGATGACGCCGCCGGCCTCCACCACCGGGTGGTGCTTCAGCTTGACGCGCGAGGCGAACCGGCCGCCGTCCTCGGGTTCTGACGGTGTGTCAATAACCTTGCCGGAGACGTCGAACTTCCAGCCGTGGTAGATGCAGCGCAGCGCGCAGTCCTCGTTCCGGGCCAGCGCCAGCGAGGCGCCGCGGTGCGGGCAGGCCTCGTCGAAGCAGCCGACCCGGCCGTCCGCGCCGCGGAACAGGACGTACTTCTCGCCGAGCAGCTCCACCGGGACGGGATCGCCGCCGGGCTCGGCCAGGCGCTCGCTGCGCATCACCGGAAGCCAGTACTCGCGGAGCAGCCGGCCCATGGGCGTGCCCGGTCCGACCCGGGTCAGGGATTCGTTGACCTTCCGCGTAGCCACTGCGGGCCTCCTTTTCGATGGTCGCGACCTGCGATCGCGATGATCGGCTTCCACTCCTGAGACGAATCGGCGATCGCGGATGTGACACCCCAGGTGGGGAGTGGCCGGACGGAATACGGTGATTGACGGTGCGTCCGGTGCCGGTCCAAGATTGAATCGCCGCGGGCCCCGCAGCCGACCTCCGGTTGCCCGAGGGGCGTGACGCGCCGCCCGCCGACGACCGGCGGCAGGCCGGGCAGAAGCGACCGGTCTCCCCCTGAACCCCTGAACCCCGTGTTCCGCGTGCGGACCGGCGCGCCCGTGACCGTGATCGACGATCAACCGGAGGTCCCACCATGGCACTTGACCGACCCGACCGAAGCGGTGCCGTCCGGGTGTCCGCTCCGGCCCGGCTGAGCTTCACCCTCATCAGCCTCGACGGCAGCTCGCTGCGCCGCAACGGCATCGCCGCGATGGCCGTCGACCGGCCCGGCCTGACCGCCGAGGTGCGGGAGGCCGCGGACGGGATCGTGGCGGTGACGGGCACCGCAGAGGAGACGGCGCGTGAACTGGCCGCCGCCCTGGAGGCCCTGCGCAAGCTGTGGGACGGGCCGGCCGCCCGGGTGGACGTCCTCGAAGCGCTGCCCCAGCACAGCGGCTTCGGCTCCAAGACCAGCACGCTGCTCGCCGTCGGCCACGCCTACGGCCGGCTGTGCGGGGTGGAGCCGGACCTGCGGGAGCTGGCCCGGACCCTCGGCCGCGGCCGGACCTCGGGCGCCAGCACCGGGCTGTCCGCGTACGGCGGTTTCCTGGTCGACGGCGGCCACGTCAATCCGCCGGACTTCGCCGAGGCCCCGCAGAAGTACCTGCGGCCGAGCCGCTTCGCCCAGCAGGTGGCGCCGCCGAAGCCGGTGGTCCGGCTGGACTTCCCGGACTGGCCGGTCCTGGTGCTGCTCACCCACGGGCGCCACCTGGGCGGGCAGGAGGAGCTGGAGTGGTTCCACTCGGTCGCGCCGATCCCCGCCGAGGAGTCCTGGCGCACCTCCCACCTGGTCTTCATGGGGCTCGCCCCGGCCGTCCTGGAACAGGACTTCGACGCGTTCTGCGCGGCGGTCAACGAGATCACCTTCACCGGCCACTTCAAGCAGGCACAGATCGCCTTCCAGGGCGACGCGGTGGCCGACGTGCTGGAGGCGGGCCGGGCGGCCCCGTCGGTGGACGCCATCGCGCTCAGCGTCACCGGCCCCGCATGCTTCGCCTTCACGAAACGCCCGGAGGACGCGGAGCGGTGGGCCTGGGAGCTGAAGAACCGCGGCCTGATCCGGGACTTCTGGTTCACCCGGGCCAACAACCAGGGCCTGGCCACCACCGTCGTCTCCTGACCCGCGGCAGAGAACACCGAACCGCATCGGAAGACGCCGAGCGGAAGACACCCCATCGGAAAGCAGGGCAATGAAGACCGACATCCCCGACGTCCTGGCCGCGCGGTACGCCTCGCCCGAGCTGGTCGAACTCTGGTCGGCCGAGCACAAGATCGTGCTGGAGCGCCGCCTGTGGCTGGCCGTGCTGAGCGCGCAGCGCGACCTCGGCGTGGCCGTCCCGGACGGCGTGGTGGCCGACTACGAAAAGGTCCTCGACCGGATCGACCACGCCTCCATCGAGGCGCGCGAGCGGGTCACGCGGCACGACGTGAAGGCCCGGATCGAGGAGTTCAACGCCCTGGCCGGGCACGAGCACATCCACAAGGGGATGACCTCCCGGGACCTGACCGAGAACGTCGAGCAGCTCCAGATCCGGGAGAGCCTGCTGCTGGTGCGCGGCCGGTGCGTCGCGCTGCTGACCCGGCTGGGACGGCTGGCCGCCGAGCACGCCGAGCTGGTCATGGCCGGCCGCTCGCACAACGTGGCCGCCCAGGCCACCACGCTGGGCAAGCGCTTCGCGACGGTGGCGGACGAGGTGCTGGCGGCCCTCCTGCGACTGGAGGAGCTGATCGAGCGCTACCCGATGCGCGGCATCAAGGGCCCGATGGGGACGGCCCAGGACATGCTCGACCTGCTCGGCGGGGACCGGGCCCGGCTGGCCGAGCTGGAGGACCGGGTCGCCACCCACCTCGGGTTCACGCACCGGCTCACCAGCGTCGGCCAGGTCTACCCGCGCTCGCTCGACCACGAGGTGCTGAGCCTGCTGGTGCAGCTGGCGGCCGGCCCGTCCTCGCTCGCCAAGTCGATCCGGCTGATGGCCGGCGACGAGCTGGTGACCGAGGGCTTCGCCGAGGGCCAGGTCGGCTCCTCGGCGATGCCGCACAAGATGAACTCCCGCTCCTGCGAGCGGATCAACGGCCTGATGATCGTGCTGCGCGGCTTCGCGTCGATGGCCGCCGAACTCTCCGGCGACCAGTGGAACGAGGGCGACGTGTCCTGCTCGGTGGTGCGCCGGGTCGCGCTGCCGGACGCGTTCTTCGCGTTCGACGGGATGTTGGAGACACTGCTGACCGTTCTGGACGAGTTCGGCGTCTTCCCGTCGATGGTCGGTGCCGAGCTGGAGCGGTACCTGCCGTTCCTGGGCACCACCAAGATCCTGATGGCGGCGGTGCGCGCGGGCGTCGGCCGGGAGACCGCGCACGAGATCATCAAGGAGCACGCCGTCGGCGCGGCCCTGGCCATGCGGTCGCAGGGCGCGGCCAACCACCTGATGGACCGGCTCGCCGCGGACGACCGACTGCCGCTCGACCGGGCCCGGTTGGACGCGCTGCTGGCCGACCGGATCGGCTTCACCGGCGCCGCCACCGACCAGGTCGCGGCCGTGGTGGGGAGGATCGAGGCGCTCGCCGCCCGCTACCCCGAGTGGTCCGGCTACCGGCCCGCCCCGCTGCTCTGATCCCCCCGTTCCAGAGCCCGATTGACTCTTGAGGATTGGACTTCCGTGCGACAGGTTGAAACCGACTCCTTGGTGATCGGCTCCGGCGGCGCCGGACTGCTGGCGGCCTGCCGCGCCGCCGACGCCGGGCACCGGGTGCTGGTCCTCGAACGCACCCCGGTGCTGGGCGGGACCACCGCCGTGTCCGGCGGCATGATCTGGGTGCCCGACAGCTCCGTGATGCGCGAGCACGGCATGCCCGACTCCGCCGAGGACGCGCTGCGCTACCTGGAACTCGTCACCGAGGGCGAGACCGAGCGGTGGCGGCTCCAACAGTACGTCGAGACGGCGCCGGAGGTGATCGACTACCTGCACGCCGAGACGCCCGTCCGGCTGTTCCCGATCGACCGGCCCGACTACCACTCGGACTGGCCCGGCGCCCGGGACGTCGGCCGCACCCTCGACAACGTGCCGTTCCCGACCGCCGACCGCCCCGGCCTGCTGGACCGCATCCGGCGTGGCAGCCACTTCGACGCCGTCACGTACGACGAACGGCACCGCTGGCAGATCCCCGGGCGGTACGACCACGAGCTGGTCGCCCGCCGCAAGGCCGAGGGTGTGCTCACGGTCGGCGCCGCGCTGGTGGCCGCCCTGGTGGCGGCCTGCGACGACTGCGGGGTCGCCTTCGAGACCGGGGTGCGCGCCCGCGCCCTGCTGGTGGAGGACGGCCGGGTGGTCGGCGTCCGAGCCGAGACCGCCGCAGGCCCGGTCGAGTACCGGGCGCGGGCCGGCGTGGTGCTGGCCACCGGCGGCTTCGAGTGGAACGAGCGCCTCAAGCAGGCCCACCTCGGGCTGTCCAGGACACGCCCGGTCAGCCCGCCGTGGAACCACGGCGACGGCCTGCTGATGGCGACGGTCGTCGGGGCGGCGCTCGGCACCATGTCGCAGGCCTGGTGGGTGCCGGCGGTGTCCGGCCAGGGCGAGGAGTACGACGGCGTGCCGCTCTCCCGGCACCTGGTCGGCGAGCGCTGCCTGCCCGGCTCGATCATGGTCAACCGGCACGGCCGGCGCTTCGTCAACGAGGCCGTCAACTACAACGACATCACCAAGGCGTTCCTGGCCTTCGACCCCACCCGTCACCAGCGCCCCAACCTGCCCGCCTGGCTGGTCTTCGACGAGGCGTTCCGCCGCCGCTACCCGATCGCCGGCGCGCAGCCGGGCGGACCGGTGCCCGGCTGGTACACCAGCGCCGACACGCCCGCCGAACTCGCCCGGCTGATCGGGGTGGACGAGCAGGGCCTGACCGAGACCCTGGCGACCTTCAACCCGGATGCCGTCCGGGGCGTCGACACCGCCTTCGGCCGCGGTGGCACCAGCCACGACCGCTACTACGGCGACCCGCTGCGCGAGCCCAACCCCTGCTTGGCGCCGCTGGTCGAGCCGCCGTTCCACGCCGTCCGGGTCGAGCCGGGCATGCTCGGCACCAAGGGCGGCCTGGTCACGGACGCGCGCGGCCGGGTGCTGCGGCACGACGACACCCCGGTCCCCGGGCTGTACGCCTGCGGGAACGTCGCGTCGACCGTGATGGGACCCGGCTACCCGGGTTCCGGCGGCACCCTCGGGCCGGCGCTGGTCGGCGGTTACGTGTGCGGGACGGCGCTCGGCAAGGAGGAGCAGCGGTGACCCGGATCATCGTCGTCGGAGCCGGATCGATCGGCAGCTGCGTCGCGCTGCGCCTGGCGGAACAGGGCGTCGAGGTCGTCCTGGTGGACGCCCGGGAGCCCGCCGAGGGGCTCTCGGCCCACGGCTTCGGCTGGGTCAACGCGGTGGACAACGGTTTCGACCCCTACTACAGGCTCTCGGCCGAGAGCCTGCGCGCCCACGAGCGGCTGGCCGCCGAGACCGGGGACGACCCGTGGTTCTTCCGGCGCGGCAACCTGCACTGGGCCGACAGCGCGGAGGGGGCCCGGCGGCTCGCCGGCACCGCCGACGGGTACCGGGCCAAGGGCTACCCGGTCGAGGAGGTCGACGCCGAGCGGGCCCTGCGCGAACTCCAGCCGGGGCTGGCGCTCGACGGCCTGCACGGGTCGCTGGTGTACTACCCGGCCGACGCGCACGTGGTCAGCGACCGTTTCGTCGCGGCCGTGCAGGATCGGGGCCGTCGTCTGGGAGTGCGGCTGCGGATCGGGGACGCCGTCACCGGCCTGCTCGGCACGGACCGGGTGCGCGGCGTCCGGCTGGCCTCCGGGCAGCGGATCGAGGCGGACGCCGTCGTGAGCTGCGCCGGGCGCGGGACCAGGGAACTGCTGAGCCGCGCGGGCGCGGACGTGCCGCTGGTGGAGCCGGGGGACGACTCCGGGGTCACCGTCATGGGGCTGCTGGTGCGGACCTCGCCGGTGCCCGTCCGGGTGGACCGCGTCCTGCACGCGCCGCACCTGAGCATCCGTCCGCACAGCGGCGGGCGGCTGGTGCTGCACTGCCACGACGTGGACGAGGAGCTCACGCACGAGCAGCAGGGCCGCGCCGCCGCGGAGAAGGTGCTGGCGCGTCTCGCCGACGTGCTGCCCGGCACGGCCGGTGCGGGCGTCACGGTGGAGGACGCGTACGTCGGGGTCCGCCCGATGCCGGCGGACGGGATGAGCGTCCTGGGCTGGGTGCCCGGGGCCGGCTCGCTGTACGTGGTGGTGACCCACAGCGGGCTCACCCTGGCGCCGGTGCTCGGGGAGATCGTCGCGCAGGAGGTACTGGGCGAACCGTCCGCGCTGGCGGCGGAGTTCCGGCCCGAGCGCTTCGTGGCGGCGTGAGGACAGGACGAGGAAGGGCGACGACATGGGCACGTTGGCAGTCACGGGGGCCGGATGCCTGGTCTCCGGCGATCTCACCGCACCGCTGATCGACGGCGCGGACACCGTCCTGTGCGTGGACGGCCTCATCACGGCGGTCGGCCGGGCCGCCGACCTGGCGGACGAACTCGCCGCCGCCGACCGGGTCCTGGACGCGGCCGGGGCCACCGTGGCGCCCGGCCTGATCGATTCGCACGGGCACGTCGCCTTCGGCGACTACTCGCCCCGACAGAAGGCCGTGGACTACCTGGAGGGGTACGTCCACGGCGGCATCACCCGGACCATATCGGCCGGAGAGGTGCACGTCCCCGGCCGGCCGCGCGACCGTGCCGGGGTCAAGGCACTCGCGGTCGCGGCCCGCGCGTCCTACGACAACTTCCGGCCCGGTGGGATGCGGGTGCACGCCGGCAACGTGCTGCTCGAACCCTCCCTGGACGAGGCCGACTTCGAGGACCTCGCACGCTGCGGGGTGTGGCTGGCGAAGTTCGGCTTCGGTGCCTACGAGAAGGCGGCGGACGGCGTCGAGCAGATCCGCTGGGCCAAGGAACACGGCCTGGTGGTCATGTGCCACGCCGGGGGCGCCAGCGCGGCCGGATCCGCCTCGCTCGGCGCGGACGACCTGCTGGCGCTCGACCCGAACGTGTGCGGGCACACCAACGGCGGCCCGACCGCGCTGCCCGACGGCGACGTGGACCGGCTGCTGGCCGAAAGCCGGATGGCGCTGCAGATCGTCCAGGCGGGAAACCTGCGGGCGGGCCTGCGGATCGTGCGGCGGGCCGTGGCGGAGGGCGCGCTGGAGCGGATCGTGCTGGGCTCGGACACCCCGTCAGGGTTCGGCGTGATCCCGTTGGCGGTGCTGAAGACGGTGGTGGAGCTGTCCGCGCTGGGCCCGGTGGACCCGGCGCGGGTCTGGGCGCTCGCCACCGGCAACGTGGCTGACGTGTGGGGCCTGCCCGCCGGACGAGTGCGGGCGGGTGACGAGGCCGACCTGGTGCTCCTCGACGCGCCGCGCGGCTCGGCGGCGGGGACCGCGCTGGAGGCCCTGGCGATCGGTGACATGCCCGGCATCTCGGCGGTCGTGACGGCGGGTGAGGTGCGCTTCCTGGCCAGCCGCAACACGCCCCGGGCGAGCCGGCCCGCCGTCCTCACCGGCGGCCGGTCCCCGATCACCGGGTAGGGTGGGCCCGTTCGCCGTACGCGCGAGACGAACGTGTCCAACGGCCCTGTGGGCCCGAGATGATGACGCAGACTCGACGGAACGAGGAGTGCTGAGGATGACGAGCGGGACGCAGACCCCCGGCCTGGCCGAGCTGCTGGGCCGGTACCGGCCGCAGGGCGCGGCGGAGACCGCGGACCACGAGCGGCTGCTGGGTCTGGTGGGTGCGCCCGACGCGTGGGACCGCGCGACCCCGCTGCACTTCACGGCCTCCGCCCTGATCGTCCACCCGGGGACCCGGCGGGTGCTGCTGCGCTGGCACGTCCGCCAGCAGGCCTGGTTGCAGGTCGGCGGGCACGGCGACCCGGGCGAGACGCTGCCGTTGGAGATCGCGCTGCGGGAGGGCCGGGAGGAGACCAACCTGACCGACCTGGTCCCGTGGCCGGACGCGTCCCTCGTGCACGTCACCGTCGTGCCGGTGCCGGCCTCGCCGCGCGAGCCGGCGCACGAGCACGCGGACCTGCGGTTCCTGCTGGCCACCGGGACGCCGGACGAGGCTCGGCCGGAGAACCCGGACTCGCCGCTGGAGTGGCTCACGGTGGCGCAGGCGCGCGAGCGGACGACCGAGGAGAACTTCCGCGAGACGCTCGACCGCGCGGGCCGACTGCTGGACGCGGTCTGACGCAAGGAGGCCGCTGAGCCCGCGGACCCCGCCCGGGGTCCGCGGGCTCAGCGGCGTTCACGCCGGGTCGAAGCCCATGGCCTCCCCGTAGAGCGCGAGTTCGGCCTCCAGACAGCGGACGACGGTGTCCCGGCGGCGGAACCCGTGGCGCTCCCCGGCGAAGAGCAGGTAGGTGTGCGGGATGCCGGCCCGGACCAGCCGGTCCACCAGGCGGTCCGCCTGGGCGGGCGGGCAGATGGTGTCCAGCTCGCCCTGGAACAGCACGATCGGGACGTTCAAGCCGTCCGCCCGCCGCACCGGCGAGCGGTCCTCGTACCGGGCGCGCTGCTGCGGCCACGGGCCGATCAGGCCGTCCGCGTAACGGGCCTCGAAGTCGTGGGTGCCGCCGGCCCGCCAGGTGACCGGGTCGAGCACCGGGAAGTAGAGGCCGGCCGCCCGGTAGAGGTCCGGCTCGGCGAGCGCGGACAGGATCGCGGTCCAGCCCCCGGCGCTGGCGCCGCGGACGGCGATCCGGGCCGGGTCCGCGAGGCCCTCGGCGACCAGGGCGCGCACGACCGTCGCGCAGTCCTCGACGTCCACCTGCCCCCAGCGGCCGCGCAGCCGCTCCCGGTACGCCCGGCCGAAGCCGCTGGAGCCGCCGTACTGGACGTCCACCACGCCGATGCCCCGGCTGGTGAAGTAGCTGATCTCCTGGTTGCGCACCGGCTGGCTGCGGCTGTTGGGCCCGCCGTGGACGAAGACCAGGAACGGCGGCAGCTCGTCGGCGGGTCCGCCGACCTCCGGGTGGTGGGGCGGGTGGACGTAGGCGTGCACCGGGGAGTCCGGCCCCTGGAAGGTCCGCACGACCGGGCGGGAGGCGTACTCCTCGTGGGCCGGTCGCGGTGCCCGGACCAGCTCGGCGGCGCCGTCGGCCGGGTCGACCAGCACCACGGTGCGGCGGTGCTCCGGACCGGCGACCACGGCCGCGATCCGCCGGCCGTCGGTGGCGACGGAGGACCACTCGGTGTACGGGAGGTCGAGGTCGGTCAGCCCGCCGTCCGGGGCGAGGAGGCCGAGTCGGCGCCGGCCGGTGCCGTGGACGGTGGCGAGGGTGCCGTCGCGCAGGGGCAGGCACCAGCGCAGGCCGATCCGCCACGGGGCCTCGCCGAACTCCTCCTCGGCCCGGTGGAGCCCGCGGACGGCGCCGTCCGGGGTGAGCTCGTGGACGTTCCACCAGCCGTCGGGGTCGGCGACCGCGTAGAGGCGGCCGGAACCGTCGGCCGCCCAGTCGGCCTGCACCACGGACACGCGCTCGCCGCCCATCAGCCGCACCGGTTCGTCGAGCGTGCCGTCCGGGCCGATCGCGGCGGCCATCAGCTCGGTGCCGTCCCAGGGCATGTTCGGGTGGTCCCAGCCCAGCCAGCAGACCCGGGTGCCGTCGGGCGAGATCCGAGGACCAGTCAGGAAGGCGTGGCTGGAGGCGAGTTCCCGGACGGCCTTCGGGTCCGCGGCCGCGCCGCCGTCCATCGGCAGGGCCACCAGGTGGCGTTCGACCTCGGTGCCGGCCTCGTCCAGGACCGTCTCGCGCAGGCACCACACCTCGGCGCCGCGCACCTCGAAGTCGCAGTAGCGCAGTTGGGTACCCGGCGGCGGGACCGGGCTCAGCGGGACGGGCTCCTGGCCGGGGGACCACCGGTAGAGCCGCTGGTCGCCCCGGTGGCTGAACACGACACCCTGCTCGGCCCGGTCGGACACGGCGGTCCACGGCCGGCCGCCGTACTCGATGACGCCGCTGCGGACGTCCCAGCCGGGCGGCAGGACCTGGACGGCGGTGCCGTCCGGGCCGCGCCGCATGAGGGCGCCTCGGCCGCCGTCCTCCGGGAGCACCTCCGTCCAGCAGGGGTCGGCTCCCAGGAAGCCGACCCATTCGACGAGGACGCCGCTGCGGACCACGTCGGCGGGGGTGATGGGGGAGGGCCAGGTGCCGTACGGCGCGCGTCGGGCGCGGTCTGCCATGCGTTCTCCTCGGCAGTCGTGGGGGGCCGGGTCGGGAACGGGGGGCGGGAGAGCACAGGCGTGGCCGAAATCGCGGGCACCGCAGGTGGTTTCGGTGGCGTCGGCGATGCGGACGGCCGAAACGGGATGCCGCTCGGAGCCGCCCCGGTCGGACTGATCATCCTGCCAGAGGCCGACCTGTCCTGCCGGAGGTCTGGACAACTTCCCCGGGGCAGGGAGGATTTCGGCCACGCGGGCGCGGAAGGCAGGCCGGATCGGGGTGCCGGGGCGCACGGACGCCGAGGTCGGCGGCGTTCCACCCGGGTTCGAGGAAGTGTCGAACTCTCTTGGAGCCGACGGTCTTTGACTGTTCAACAAGAGTCTCGACAGGCGAGACTCGAGGAGCGTCAGGTGAGCGTCGGGGTCGCCGGGATGACCGGAAGCGATCGGTTGACATGCCTCTGATGACAAATCATGCTGGTGGTGAGCCCGAGGGCAGCGTTGCTGACGGTGCCCGTGTTACTGGAGAGCCCTGAAGCCCGGCCCGCGGCCGGGGTTTCGAGGCGGCGGTCACGCTGCCCGACTCGGTATTTCCCGTCCTTTTCCGTGCACGTCCTCGCAAGCGGTCGAATGCTGCCCCGGTGCAGCCGGCGGCGTCGTGCGTCGGAACTTCCTGTGAACGGACCGTGCGGGAAATTCCCACACTTTCCCGGCGGCCCGCACAGGTTTAGCTTCCGACCGGGCCGGAGAAGGACTCTCGGGCTGTGGTTGGTTCCGCTCGACTTTCTCATCCGGCAATGCAGACTGGAGGGTCCTGTGGCGAAGCGCCATGTGCTTTTCGTGAACCTGCGGAGGATTCAGCGGGAGGGCCTCGAATCCCTTCTCGCGGCCCGCCGCCTCGGATATGGTGTGGTGCTCCTCGGACGATCCGTCCCGGAATTCGCCAAGCCGCTCGTGGACGAATTCCGTCAGGTCGACACCTACGACCGGGAGGCCTCGCTGGCGGCTGCCCGGGACCTCGCGAAGAGCTACGACCTGGCCGGAGTCGCCAACTTCACCGAGGTCGACGTGCAGCTGGTCGCGGCGATCGCCGCCGACCTCGGCCTGCGCGGCATGTCCGAGACCGCCGCGCTGCGCGCCCGGAACAAGTACGCGATGAAGGAGGCGCTGCGCCACCTCGGCGGCGTGCTCCCGCGCTTCGCCCGGGTCACCGGCCTGGACGAGCTGCGCAAGGCCCTGGACGAGGTCGGGCTGCCGGCCGTCGTGAAGCCCACCGGAGCCTCGGGCTCCAAGGGCATCTTCGAGCTGCGCGGGCCGGCGGACCTGGAGCCGGCCATGGAGCGGCTCGCGGGCATCGCCCGGCCGGACTTCGACCCGGTTTTCCGCCAGTTCGGCGCGGAGTTCATCGTCGAGGAGTTCCTGGAGGGCGACGAGCTGAGCGTCGAGGGATTCGTCTCGGACGGCGAGGTGCACGTCGTCACCGTCACGGACAAGGTGACGAGCGTCCCGTACCACCTGGAGCTGTCGCACAAGGTGCCCAGCGCGCTGCCCTCCGACGACTGGGCGGAGATCACCGCGACCACCAAGGACATCGTGGCGGGCCTGGGCTTCGACCACTGCGCCTTCCACCTGGAGGCCAAGTGGGGCGAGCAGGGCCTGCGGTTCATCGAGATCGCCGCCCGCCCGGCCGGCGACTACATCGGCTCGCACCTGGTGCCGCTGGCCACCGGCGTCGACTACTTCGAGAACGTCATCAGGGTCGCCACCGGAGATCCGCTGCGGCTGGAGCACGACCGGCAGGTCAACGCGGGCCTGCGGTTCGTGCTCGCCGAGCGGGCCGGGCGCTTCGAGGAGGTCGGCGGTCTGCAGGGGATCTGCGAGCAGGCGGGTTTCGACCACGTCTTCTACGAGGTCCCGGCAGGGACCGAAGTCGCCCTGCCGCCCGAGAACTTCGGGCAGCAGCGAGTGGCCGCGGTGGTCGCCCGGCACGTCACGCGGGCCGGGCTGGAGGCGCTGCTGGACCGGGTGCCCGCCGAGGCGGTGGCCCGGGTGACCCCGGCCGTGGCCGACGGAGAGTAGGCCGTGGCGACCCGACCGCGGGGACAGCGCTCGTGAAGGCGGCGCTGGTGGGCTGCGGGCAGATGGGCCGGGCCGCCGCGTACGCGCTGGCCACCGGCCCTGACACCACCGAGCTGACGCTGGTCGACCGGGACCGCGAGCGGGCCGTCGAACTGGCCGGCTGGCTGGCCGGGTTCGGCGGCTGCCCGGTCCGGGTCGCGGCCGATCCGGCGGATGCGCTCGCCGGGCGGGACGCCGTCGCCACGGCGCTGCCGTGGGCGGCGACCCGGGCGGTGATCCGCACGGTGGTGCGGACCGACCCCAGGGTGCCGGTGGCGAGCATCACCCGGCCGCCGACCGAGGAACTCGCCGGTCTCGACGCGTGGTTCCGGGCCGCAGGCGCCACCGTCCTGCTGCCGCTCGGACTCGAACCGGGCCTCACCGAGCTGCTCGCGGTGCACGTGGCGCAGCGCCTGGACCAGATCGAGGCGCTGGAGATCTGCTGCGGCGGCGTGCCCGAGCAGCCGCGCGAACCGCTCGGCTACACCGCCTTCTTCGGCGGCGAGAACGACCACCACCTGCCGATCGCCCAGCGCGAGGCGCTGGCCCTGAGCGGTGGCCGGAGGGTGCGGCACGCCCGCTTCTCCGGGGTCGAGACGCGGGAGGTCGACGGGGTCGGCCGGCTGGAGGCCTATCACGACGGCATGGCGCCCTGGCTCGGCGAGCACCCGCTGCTGCAAGGGGTCGACTGCACCCAGAAGACCCTGCGCTGGCCCGGTTTCGCCCAGGCCGTGTCCGGCCTGGCCCGGCTCGGGCTGCTGGCCGAGGAGACCGTCGACGTCGACGGCGTCGAGGTGCCGCCCAAGCGCGTGGTCGAACGGGTGCTGGCCCCGCAGGTGCGCGCCCGCACCGGCGACCGGGACCTGGTGGTCCTGGAGGTGACCGCGCACGGCCGCCTGGCCGGAGAGCCGACCAGTCTGCGCAGTACCGTCCTCGACTCGGCGGACGAGACGACCGGCCTCTCCGCGATGGCCCGCACCACCGGGTTCGCGCTGGCCGGGGCGACCGGGCTGCTCGCCGAGCGGTCGGTCACCGGCGCCGGCTGGCGGAAACCGCACCGCACTCTGTCCGCTGACCAATTCGAAAAGCTGATGGGGTCACTGACCGCCCGGAGAGTGACCTGGATACCGGCGCACGAGATCGGCTGACCAGCGCCCTAGTGACAATGGGAGAGACAGCATGAGTGAGATGCCGGAGACTTTCGATCTGGTGGGTGTCGGCATAGGTCCCTCGAATCTGAGTCTCGCGGCACTGACGTCGGGGGAACCGGGTTTGTCGACCGTCTTCGTCGACCACAAGGACCGATTCGAGTGGCATCCCGGCCTGATGCTGCCGGACGCGCAGATGCAGGTCCACTTCCTGAAGGACCTGGTCACTCCGGTCGACCCGACCAACCCGTTCTCCTTCCTGGCCTTCCAGGTGGACACCAAACGGCTCTACCGCCTGCTGGTGACCGGCCGGTCGAAGGTGCCGCGCCGGGAGTTCGAGCAGTACTGCCAGTGGGCGGTGGCTGGCCTGGACAACCTGCGCTTCGGCGTGCGGGCGGAGAACGTCGAGTGGGACGGCGGTTCCTTCGTCGTCCACACCAGCGACGGCCTCCTCCAGGCCCGCAACATCGTCGTCGGCACCGGCCTCGCACCGCGGCTGCCGCACAGCATGCGCGGCCACGACCCCGAGCGGGTTTTCCACACCGACCAACTGCTCCGCCGGCCGCGGGACTTCGCCGGCAAGCGGGTCGCCGTCGTCGGCGGCGGGCAGAGCGGCGCCGAGGTCGTCAACTACCTGTTGGGCGGCGAGGAACGGCGCCCCGAGCAGATCCTCTGGGGCACCCGGCGAACCAACCTGCTCCCGTTGGACGACAGCCCGTTCGTCGACGAGCTCTACCTGCCCGACTACAGCCACCACTTCTACGGTCTGCCGGAGCACGAGCGCGAAGAGATCGTGCAGCGGCTACGCCTCACCAGCGACGGCATCTCCATCCCGCTGCTGGAGGACCTCTACCGGCGGCTGTACGACCTGGACCTCCTGGAGGGCCGCGAGCGCAGCTGCCGCATCCTGCTCGACCACACCCTGGAGGACCTGGAGGAGACCGCCGAGGGGCTGGTCATCACCTGGCGCCCGGCCCGCGGCGGGGAGCCGGTGCGGGAGGCGGTGGACGTCGTCATTTGCGCCACCGGCTACGAGCACGCCATGCCCGACCTACTGCTCGGGCTCAAGGACCGGCTCGCGATCAGTGACGGCCTGCCGGTGGTGCGGCCGGACTTCAGCCTCCAGTGGGACGGCCCGGCGGAGCACCGCATCTTCGTCCAGAACGCCGCGCGGCGGGAGTACGGGGTGGCGGACCCCAACCTCAGCCTGCTCGCCTGGCGCAGCGCGGTGATCACCAACAGCCTGCTCGGCCGCCGGCGCTACGACACCGGATCGGTGAGCACGGCCCTGGACTGGGCGCCGCCCGGTCCGCAGGAGGCGGACGACGCACCCGCCGAACTCGCCCTGAACACGGGGCGCTGACCGAGTACCAACGACTCCGGGAGAGGAGCCGGGGGCGAGTCCACCCCCACCACACGATGGACATCGTGACCGTTCCACGCACCGTCAATGACCTGAACCTGCCGGAATTCGTCCGAAGCGTCCTGCCGGCCTGGGCCCAGAACCCCGAACTTCCCGTCAACGTCCGCAGGGTCACCCTGCGGCCCGGCGAGACCACGGCCCCGCACAACCACCACGACGTCGAGGTCTGGGTGATCCTCGACGGCAGCGGTGAGGTCACCTCGGACGGCGAGACCGCGCCGGTGGCGGCGGGCGACGCGCTCCGCCTCCCGCCGCTGGGCGTGCACACCCTGCACAACCCGGCCGAGGACCGGCCGCTCTCCTTCCTCACCTTCTGGTGGGAGGACCTGGCCGCGCTGGACGCCGAGCACGACCGGCGTGCCGCGCAGACCGGGGAGACCGGTCGCCCCGTCCTGCTGCTGCCTTCCTTCCCGACGCCCAACGGCGAACTCCACCTGGGGCACCTGGCCGGCCCGTTCCTCAACGCCGACCTGCTGCGCCGCGGCCTGATCGCGCGGGGCACCCCGGTCCGGCTGCTGCTGGGCACCGTCGGACACCAGAGCCAGGTCGCGGCCGCCGCCCTCGACCAGGGGCTGACCTTCTACGAACTGGCCGAGCGCAACACCGACGCGATCCAGGAGGCGCTGGCCGCCGCGAGGGTCGAATGGGACGTCTTCGTCCGGCCGTCGTCCCCGCGCTACCCGCAGGTGGCCCTGGAGTTCTTCGAGCGGCTCCGCGCGAACGGGACGGTGGTCGCGAAGACCGTTCAGGCCAACTACTGTGTCCCGTGCGAGAGTTACCTGTTCGAGGCGTTCGTCGCGGGGGCCTGTCCGCACTGCGGCTCGCGGGACACCGCGGGCATCGAGTGCGAGGCGTGCGCGCTTCCCTTCGCCGACCACGAGTTGCTGGACCCGAGCTGCAGCTCCTGCGGGACCCCGGCCGAGCAGCGCGAACTCACCCGCTACTACATGCCCTTGGAGCCGCTGCGGGCCCGGCTGGCCGACTACCTGCGGTCCGTCGCGATGAGCGCCCGGCTGCGGTCCTACGTGGACCGGGTGATGGCCGCCCCGCTGCCCGACCTGCCGGTGAGCACCGTTGCCGCGGACGGCATCCTGCTGCCGGCCGACCCGTCCGGCGCGACCGACGGCCAGCGGATGTACTCGGCCTTCGAGCTGGCCGCGCGCTTCATCACGGCGGTGGACGACCTGGCCCGTCAGCACGGCGTGGCCAGCTGGGAGGAGTACGCCGAGGCGGTGCAGCCGCGGACGGTGCTGTTCTTCGGCTTCGACAACGCCTTCCTGCGCGCGGTGGTCTTCCCCGCCGTTCTCGGGGCCTTCACCGACAAGCTGGCGCTCGCCGACACCATGGTGTGCAACGAGTTCTACCTGCTCGACGGGCAGAAGTTCTCGACCGGGCGCAAGCACGCGATCTGGGGCCGGGACGCGTTCCGCCCGGAGACGAGCGACCAGCTTCGGCTCTACCTGGCCGCCACCAGCCCGGACATCCGGCGCCGGGACTTCGTCGTCGCGGACTACGAGCGCTTCGTCCGTGACGAGTTGGCCGGGCAGTGGGAGGGCTGGCTGGCCTCGGTCGACGACCGGCTGCGCAAGTACTTCGGCGGCGTGGCGCCGGAGGCGGGCAGCTGGAACGGCGAGGCCGAGCAGTTCTACGGCCGGATCCGCGCCTTCGCCGCCCGGCTGACGAGTGCCCTGGAGCCGGAACGTTTCTCCGCCCGTGCCGCCGCGCGCGAGCTCCGCGACTTCGTGGCCGAGGCCCGCCGGTTCACCGAGGTCTGCGAGGACGTCCTCGTGGTGCAGCCGGTCTCGGCCACGGCCAGGACCTGCACGGCCCTGGAGCTGATGGCCGTCCGGGCCTTGGCGGTGGCGGCCGAGCCGCTGCTGCCGGAGCTGGCCGCCCGCCTCTCCGGGCAGCTGGGGGCAGCCGCCTCCGCAGCCGGGGACGACCCCGTGCGGTGGGTCGCGCCCGGTACCGCCGTCGCCCTGACCGGTCCGTACTTCTCGTCGGACGCGCTGATCGGTCCATCGCACTGAGCCGGCGTGCCGGCCGACAACCCCCGCCGAGCGCACCTTTCCCATGCCCGTTTCCCAAGGCCGTCCAGGCCCGTCCCGAAGGGTTTCCCCGTGATCACCGAGAAGTCCGCTGCCCTGTACGCCCGCGCGGTCGAGGTCATGCCGGGCGGCAACAGCCGCACCGCCGTCTACAGCTCGCCCTACCCCGTCTACGTCCGGTCCGGTAGCGGCGCCCGGGTCACCGACGTCGACGGCGTCGAGCGGATCGACTTCCTCAACAACAGCACCACGCTGATCCACGGCCACGCCCACCCCGAGATGGTCGAGGCCATCGCGGCGGCGGTCGGCCACGGCACCAGCTTCGGCATGCCCACCCCGGTGGAGGTCGAGTACGCCGAGGCGCTCTCGGCCCGCAACGAGACCTTCGAGCACGTCCGCTTCACCAGCTCCGGCACCGAGGCCGTCATGATGGCCGTCCAGGCCGCCCGCGCCTACACCGAGCGCCCGAAGATCGCCAAGATCGCCGGCGCCTACCACGGCGCCTACGACGCCGTCGCGGTGAACAACGACGGCTCGGGCAACCTGATCAGCCACGCCGTCACCGGCAACCCCGAGGGCGTCGTCGCCAACACCGTGGTCATCCCGTTCAACGACCCGGAGGGCTCCCTGGAGGTGCTGCGCCGGCACGCAGACGACCTGGCCTGCGTGCTGATCGACCCGGTGCCGTGGCGGATCGGCCTGCTGCCCGCCAGCAAGGAGTGGCTGGACGCACTGCGCGAGTTCTGCGACGCGAGCGGCGCGGTGCTGATCTCCGACGAGGTCGGCTCGTACCGGGTCGGCTACCACGGCGCCATGCAGTTGCTCGGCGCCGAGGCCGACATCACCGTCATGGGCAAGGTCATCGCCGCCGGCATGCCGATCGGTGCCGTGGCCGGCCGCCGTCGGTTCATGAGCGTCTTCGACCCCAGCAAGGGCAAGCCGGCCCTGCCCCACTCGGGCTCCTACAACGCCAACCCGGTCAGCATGAGCTCCGGCATCGCCTCGCTGCGCCTGCTCACCCCGCAGGCGCACGAGCGGATCGGCCAGCTCGGCGAGCAGGCCCGCGGGTCGATGCGCACCGCCCTCGGCGAGGCCGGCCTGGACTGGGAGGTCAACGGCCTCGGCTCGCTGTTCCGCGTGGTCGCGAACAGCGCCCCCGCCGGGTACGACAGCGCGGCGGCTGCGATGAAGGCCCTGTACTGGAAGCTGCTGGAGAACGGCATCCACATCGGCGACAGCGGCCTGGGCTGCATCTCCACCCCCATGGGCGAGGAGGAGATCGCCGAGTACGCCGTGGCCTTCGCCAAGAGCCTGGGCCAGGTCCTGGCCGAGGGCCGGGCCTGACCGCGAACACGAGCCTGCTTCCGGTGCGGGGCCACGGCCGCGACCGCGGCCCCGCACCGGAACGGCCCTGGGAGGCACCACCGTTGTCCGGCCCCGTCCACATGCGAGAGCAAGAACACGACGAGCAGCACGACGAGCGGTTCGAGAGCCAGCGCCCGCGGCTGCTGGCGCTCGCCTACCGGCGGCTCGGATCCGCCGAGGAGGCCGAGGACATCGTCTCCGAGGCGTGGCTGCGCTGGTCCGCCGCAACGAACGTCGAGAACCACGCCGCGTTCCTCGCCACCGTGGTCAGCCGCCTGTGCGCGGACCACCTGAAGTCCGCGCACGCCCGGCGGGTCTCCTACGTGGGCGCCCTGGTGCCCGAGGAAGCCCTGCCGAGCAGCGGCGAGCCGCACGAACTGGTCGGCGACGAGGACGAGTTGCGCGGCAGGATGACCTGGCTGCTGGAACGCCTCGGCCCGGCGGAGCGCGCCGTGCTGCTGCTGCGCCGGGCCTTCGACTACAGCCACCGGGAGATCGCCGCCGCGCTCGGCATCAGCGAGGCCTACAGCCGCAAGCTGTACGGCCGGGCCTGCGACCGCCTCGCCGCCGACCGCTCCCGGTTCACCCCCGCGCCCACCGAGCGCACCGAGCTGACCCGGCGGTTCCTGGCCGCCAGCCGCGGCGGCGAGCTCAAGCCGCTGGAGCACCTGCTCGCCGCCGCCATGGCCGCGTGACGCGGCACCACCACCCTTCCGACCCCCTGCCTGAGGAGGCCCCACCATGCGACCCACCGTGGTCCTGATCGGCTCGATGTACGCGCCCGAAGCCGAGGAACTGCTGGAGCAGCACGCCGACGTCCGCCGCGTGGACGACCAGGACCGGCCGGCGATCCTCGCCGCCGTGGCCGGGGCACACGGCATCGTGGCCCGCTACCCCGCCCGGATCGACGCCGAGCTCATCGCCGCCGCCCCCGAGCTCGTCGCCGTCCTGTCGAGCGGCCGCGGCGTCGACAACATCGACCTCGACGCGGCGAGCGCGGCCGGCGTCGTCGTCGCCAACAACCCCGGGCTCGGCGGCAAGCCGGTCTCGGAGCACGCGCTCGGCCTGCTCCTGATGGTCACCCGCGGCCTCACGGCGATCAGCCGGGACGGCATCGAGAAGGCCTGGGACGCCCGCCTGACCACCCACCGGGTCGAGCTGACCGGCAAGGTGCTCGGCATCGTCGGCCTCGGCAACGTCGGCGGCTGGATGGCCCGCCGGGCCCACGGCGGCTTCCTGATGCGCGTCCTCGCCTACGACCCCTACGTCTCCGCCGAGAAGATGGCCGAGGTCGGCGCGGAGAAGGTCGACACGCTGGAGGAGCTGCTCTCCCGCGCCGACTTCGTCACCTGCCACCCGGAGCTCAACGACGAGACCGAGCAGATGTTCAACGACAAGACCTTCGCGCAGATGAAGCCCGGCGCGTACTTCATGAACACCTCGCGCGGCCGGGTCGTCGACGGCGCCGCGCTGGCCCGGGCGCTGCGCAGCGGTCACCTCGGCGGTGCGGCCCTGGACGTGTACGAGGACGAGCCGCTGCCGGCCGACAGCCCGTTGCTGGGCATCGAGAACCTCGTGCTCAGCGCGCACATCGCCGACTTCACCGTCGAGACCAAGCGGGCCCTGGCCCTCTCCGCGGCCACCCAGCTGCTGAGCGCGCTGGAGGGCAAGCAGCCGCCGGCCGTGCTCAACCCGGACGTCTGGGGCCAGGCGGCCGAGCGTCGCCGCGCGCTGCTGGCCTGATCCGCGAACCGACGTCGAGCTGAGGGAGTTTCGTCGTGCTGAAGGCAATCGTGGGCCTCAACTGGGGTGACGAGGGCAAGGGAAGGATGGTCGACAACCTCTCCGCGGAGGCCGACTATACGGTTCGCTACCACGGCGGCAGCAACGCCGGCCACACGATCCACACGGACCAGGGGAAGTTCAAGCTGCACAGCCTGCCCAGCAGCGTGCTGCACCCCACCGTGACCGGCGTGCTGGGCCCCGGCATGACCGTCGACGTCGAGGGCTTCCTCGCCGAGTTCGAGGCGCTGCGGGAGCACGGTGTGACGGCCGACCGGCTCCTCGTGGCGGACGCGGCCTCGGTCTGCTTCCCGTTCCACCGCGACCTCGACGGCGCCGAGGAGGAGCGGCTCTCGGACGGCCGGTACGGCTCGACCCGGCGCGGCATCTCACCCGCCTACGGCGACCGGGTGATGAAGAAGACCCTGCTCGTGCGGGAGCTCTTCGACCGGGAGAACCTGCCCGCCCGCCTCGCGGCCGTCCTGGACTGGGCGAACGAACGGATCGTGCGGATCTACGGGGGAGCGCCGCTCTCCCTCGACGAGGTCACCCGCTGGGCCGCGGACGTCGCCGCGCGGCTGGAGCCGCACGTCGTCGATGCGACCGCCCTCCTGGGGAAGGCCCTGGACGACGGCGCCACCGTCATCGCCGAGGGCCAGCTGGGCGCCCTCAAGGACCTGTACTACGGCATCTACCCCTTCACCACCTCGTCCACCTGCCTGGCCGGCCACGCACCGGTCGGCATCGGCGTCCCGTGGGCGCGCGTGGACCGGACCATCGGCGTGACGAAGGCGTTCTCCTCGTGCGTCGGCGCGGGGCCCTTCGTGACGGAGTTCGACGAGGAGCGCGCCGACCGGCTGCGCCGCCAGTGGGGCGAGTACGGCTCGACGACCAACCGGCCCCGCCGGCTCGGCGCCTTCGACGCGGTGGCGACCCGCTACGGCGTGCGCGTCCAGGGCGCCGACGAGGTCGCCATCACCAACCTGGACCAGCTGAGCGGCACCGGCGAGCTGGACCTGTGCGTGGCGTACGAGCGGGCCGGCCGGACGGTGCGGGAGTTCAGCCCCAGGCCGGCGGAACTGGCCGCCAGCACCCCGGTCCACGAGACCCTGTCCGGCTGGGACGAGGACATCTCCGGCGTCCGCACGTACGAGCAGCTTCCCGCCGGCGCCCGGGAGTACGTCGAGGCGATCCAGGAGCTGCTCGGGGTGCCGGTGCGCCACGTGTCGGTCGGCTCCCACCGCGACGCGCTGATCGAGATCAAGTAGACGACCCACTCAAGGAGGATCGCTGACATGCTGGCCGTACTCGCGGTGAGCGACAAGCGGAACATCGAGCCGCTGGCCGCCGGACTGCTCCGGCTCGGCTGGAGGGTCGCGGCCACGGAGGGGACGTACCGGCTGCTGCGCGACGCGGGCCACGAGGTGGAGCGCATCGCCGACCTGGCCGGCGTCCCGACCCTGCTGGGCGGCCGGGTCAAGACGCTGACCGTCTCCGTGATGGGCGGCATCCTGGCCCGCGAGACCGAGTCCGACCTACGGGAGATGGCGGAGTACGGGATCCCCCGGATCGACCTGGTCTGCAACAACTACTACCTGCTGCCCGAGCCGCAGCCGGGCCTGGACCCGGCCGGGTTCCGCGAGAAGGTGGACGTCGGCGGGCCCGCGATGCTCCGCGGGGCGGCGAAGAACTTCGAGCACGTCATCCCGCTCAGCGACCCGGACGACTACGACGACGTGCTGAAGCTCCTGGAGCAGGGCGGCGGCCTCCCGTCCGCCGTCCCGGTGGAGCGCCGGTTGGCCCTCGCCGAGAAGGCGTTCCGGATCAGCGGCGCGTACGACGCGTCGGTGGCGGAGCTGTTCGGGGCGAGCGGGAGCCGGTCGTGACCGGCCTGGTCCTGGCCTACGAGCTGTCCGACGCGGTGCTCGCCGGGCCCGCCGCCGGGATCGTCGTGGCGGCCGAGCGGGCCGAGGCGGCCGGGGTGCACGCCCTGCTCCTCGGCGACCGCCCGGCCGCCCGGCCCGGCCGGGCCGCCCCGCCGGCCGCGATCGTCGCCGCGTCGATGCTCGCGGTGCGCACCCGGCGGATCGGCCTGGTCGTGGACGCCGCACCGGCCTACTGCGAGCCCTACAACCTGGCCCGGATGATCGCCTCGCTGGACCACATCAGCGGCGGCCGGGCCGGCTGGCGGGTGGTGACCGGCCCGGACCCGGAGGCGGACGCCAACCACCGCCGCGAGGGCGTCGATCCGGCGGTCGGCCGGGAGGTGCGCGCCGCCGAGTTCGTGCCGCTCCTGCGCGACCTCTGGGACACCTGGGAGGACGGCGCCTTCGTGCACGAGAAGGACGTCGGGCGGTTCATCGACCCCGACCGCGTCCACGTGCTCGACCACGCGGGCCCGGCGCTGCAGGTGCGCGGGCCGCTCAACGTGGTCCGCCCGCCGCAGGGCCATCCGGTGGTCCTGGCCCCTGCCGCCGAGCCGCTGCTCGCCCCGGAGGCGGACGTGCTGGTGGCGGGGAACCCGGACCGGGCGGCGGCCTCGGACCGGCCGGTGCTCGGGACGGTCACCCCCTTCGTCGCCGAGACGCAGGAGCGGGCCCGCGAGCTGCACGCGCGCGCGGGCGCACCGCGATCGGACGGGGATTGCGCGGTGCTGGTCGGCGACGCGGCATCGGTCGCCGGGCAACTCGCCGCGTGGGCCGACCGCGCTCCGGTCGACGGCTTCGTCCTGCGGCTCCCGCTGCCCGGGAGCGTCGAGGTGTTCACCGACCTCGTCCTGCCCGAACTGCGGGCGTCCGGGCGGTACTCGGGCGAGTTCCGGGCCGGGACACTGCGCGGGCACCTGGGGCTGGCCCGGCCCGCCAACCGGATCGTCGGACGGCTCACGGCGGCCGGCGCGGAGAGGAGCTGACGACGTGTCCGAGCGAGAACTGCACCTCGGGCTGATGTTCTGGGCGACCGGCACGCACGCCGCTGGGTGGCGCCATCCCGACGCCCGCGCCGACGCCGCCTACGACATCGGCCTCATCCAGGAGGTCAGCCAGGCCGCCGAGCGGGCCAAGTTCGACTTCGTCTTCCTCGGCGACCGACTGGCCAGCGACCCGGCCCTGCAGCACAGCAACCCGGCGCAGATCTCCCGGCTGGAGCCCTACAGCACGGCCATGGCGATCGCCGCCGCCACCACGCACATCGGCGTCGTGGTCACCGCCAACCCCACTTATTCCGACCCGTACGCCATCGCTCGACTGATGGCCTCGCTCGACCACCTCAGCGACGGGCGCGCGGCCTGGAACCTCGTCACCGGCGCGGACGCCGCGGCGGCACACAACTTCGGCCGGGACGCGCACTGGGACACCGCACGGCGCTACGACTGGGCCGAGGAGACCCTCAGGGTGGTCCGCGACCTGTGGGACGCCGCACCGGAGCCGGACGGCACCGGAGCCCGCCGGATAGACCACCGCGGCGAGTTCTTCTCGGTGGACGGCCCGCTGGACGTCGCCCGGCCGCCGCAGGGCCACGTCGTGGTGTTCAACGCCGGCACCTCGGACCGCTCCCGCGAACTCGGCGCCCGCGACGCGGACATCGTGTTCGCCGGGCCGCAGCCGACACTGGCCAAGCGCCGGGAGTACTACGCCGACATCAAGGCCCGGGCCGCCCGCCACGGCCGCGCCGACCACGTCGCCGTGCTGCCCGGCCTCACCCCGATCGTCGCGCCCACCACCGAGGAGGCGGTCGCCCTGCACGACCGGCTCAACGCGCTGCTGGTGCTCGACCCGGAGCGGGAGGTCGGCGACATCGTGCGGGCCGGCGGCATCGGCGAGGGCCACCAGCGCAACCTCACCTCCGCGTCGGAGGTGTTCGGGGTGGACGTGCGCGGCAACGACCTGGCCGCCGCCGTCCCGTCGAGCACCCTGGCCGCGGTCTCCGAGGAAGGGGCCCGGCGGCTCACCGAGATCACCCGGCTCACCCGGCGCACCGTCGACGGGCCGGACCGGATCACGTACGGGGACCTCGTCCACGCCACGCCCGCCCAGCTCTCGCACGTGGTGGTCGGCAACCCGGAGGAGGTGGCCGACATGATCCAGGAGTGGTTCGAGGAGGGTGCCGCCGACGGGTTCAACATCTACCCGGCGTACGTGCCCGGGGCCGTCACGGCGTTCACCGAGCTGGTGGTGCCGGTGCTCCAGCGGCGCGGGCTCTTCCGCAAGGAGTACGGCGGGCGGACCCTGCGCGAGCACCTCGGGATGGCCGTTCCGCCGCGCTGAGGTGCGTCCTGCGACGGCGTAGGCCTCCGGAACGCTGGTTCCGGAGGCCTACGCCGTTCAGTGCTGGGCCGCGTCGGCCGTGGCCGGGACCGGGGCTGCGACCGGTCCCGCGGCGAAGCCCTTCCGGCCGAGGGCCAGGATCGTCAGGGTGACGAGGGCGCCAGCGGTGCCGCACAGGGCCGCCCAGTGCTCGTTGGTGTGCGCCAGCACGTTGCCGACGGCCGCCGAGCCCAGCGAGGTGCCGGCGGCGAACAGCGTCACGAGCCAGGCGAAGGCCTCCGTGGTGGTCCCCGGCGGCGCCAACTCGCCCACCAGCACGAAGGTGACGGTCAGCATCGGAGCGAGGAACGCCCCGGTGAGCAGCATCAGCACGACCATGTAGCCCGGAGGCGGCACCAGGACCAGCAGCCCGTACCCGACCACCAAGCCGGCCGCGAACAGCAGCCCGCGGTTGGCGAGCGTGCCCGGCCAGCTGCGCGAGCCGTAGACCAGCACACCGGCGAGCGAGCCGAAGGCGTTCAGGGCCAGCAGGGAGGGCGCGCCGCCGGGCACGTCCCAGCGCTCCGCGTACGAGACCACCAGGACGTTCAGGGTGCCGATCGCGAAGCCCACCCCGATCAGCGCGCTGAGCAGGGTGACCAGCCGTCCGCTGCGCAGCGGCCCGAGCCAGTCGGTCGAGCGCGCCTCGGCCCGCCACTGCCGGGACGGCCGCGAGCTGGCCACCACCGCGACCCCGAACAGGCCGAGCAGCGCCTGGACGTACAGGGCGGCCGTGGGGGACCAGACGGCGACGCTGCCGGTGACCACCAACGGCCCGGCCACGAAGACGAGTTCCTGCGCGCTGGAGTCGAGCGCGTACGCCGATTCGAGCTTCCCCTCAGGGGCGATCGCGGGCCAGAGCACCCGCAGGCACGGCTCCAGCGGGGGCGTCATCGAGCCCGCGAGCACGGCGCCGACGAGGACGGCGGCGGGCTGGCTCGGCGCCAGCGCGATGGCGACGAAGCCCGCCGCGGCGAGCAGCGCGGTCGGGACCAGGACCCTGGTCTGCCCCCAGCGGTCGACCAGCCGGCCGAGCAGCGGGGAGCCGACCGCCGCCGCGATCGCGTACGAGCCGGCCGCGGCGCCGACGAAGCCGTACCCGGACCCGGCCTCGCGCAGCGCCAGCGGGATGGTGAGCGCGGCCATGGCGGAGGGCAGTCTCCCGACCCAACTGCCCAGCAACAGACGGGTGACGGAAGGGGAGCGGAGTAAGATCAGGAAGCTCATGAGCATCACCTTAGGGGGATCTACGCGCGTGTACACGTCGATTCATGGATTGGCCTGTACATGAAGACGAAGGACCGCCGGACGGTCCGTACGGGTCCCCACCTCGATGTCCGTGACGGCGGTCGCGCGGTGGTGGGCCAGGCCCGGCGCAGCGGTGATCCAGGCGTGCCCGGTGGCGTGGTCCGCCCACCACGCAACGCCGTCGCCGCGGGCCGTGCTGTGCCAGAAGTAGCGGTGCTGCTGGGCGGGCGGGAGGAGGGCGACGAGGGCGGGCGGCGCGTTGTGTAGGTCGATGCCGAGCAGGCGGTCCGTTTCGTCGAAGGTCAGCCAGACCTCGCCGCGGTAGCCGATCCGCACCAGCGGGCCGGTCGCCGGGGCGTCGAACACGGCTTGCAGGAAACCCGACTTCGGGTCCCAGTCCACCCGGGTCGCCGCCGCCGGGCCGGGATCGGGCTCGCCCGGGAGACGGCCCAGCTCGGCCTCCGTCCGGTAGTCGGCGGCCAGCCGGTGCACCAGGTCCATCCGGTCGGCGGCCAGGCGGCGGGCCGGCTCGGTCAGCAGCTCGCGCTCGGCCCGGACCAGTTCCTCGTACAGCTCCGGCGGGGCCGGCCGAGGACGGCCCGCGGCCGGGCCGTCCGGGTGCCAGGGCAGCCCCTCCCCGGTCAGCGCCCGCTGGAGCCCGGCCGCGCCCATCGCATCGATCCGCTCGGCGTCCAGCACGGCCGCACGGTACGGGGTCTCGGCGGCCGGTGAACCCGGGCCGACCACCGTGAGCAGGTCCCGGTGCAGTTCCCCGGGCACCCCCGAACGGGTCAGGAAGTCGAGCGCGCTGTCCCGGGTCCCGGCCGGGGCATCCCGCGCGCCGGGCAGGCGGAAGCGGTGGTACAGGTGGGCGGCGCAGCGGGCGGTGCCCGCGGCGAGCCCCGACTCCTCGGCGATCCGGCCCGCCAGCGCGGCGGTCCGGGAGAGGTGGCCGGTGTCGTAGGGCGCGTCGAGTGCGCCCAGGTCGGCGAGGGTGTGGTCGTACAGGCGATCGAATATCGACGTCACGGCCTTCGGACTCCTCGGTCCGTGCTGGGTGGGGGCGTGGAAACGACCTGCGCAAGCGCGTCCGGCGCGTGGTGACGGGCATCCGGTCGGGCTCGGCCGTTGGACACGGGTCGGTGGAGAGGCGGAACGGCCGACTTCTCTCCAGATCCGCCCGTCAGGATCGTTCGCACCGATCCGCCGTGTCAAGCACGCGTCAGGCCAGGCCCGTTCACGTCAGGCGCCCGCGTTCCGGATCGACCCGGAGTGCTGCGGCCACGTCGGCGGCCAGCGCGGGGAGCTCGTCCAGGGCGAGGCCCGAGACGGTCAGCCGCAGCCCGGGCCCGGACCGCAGCCGGAACGGCGCACCCGGGGCCACCGCCCAGCCCCGCTGCAGCAGCGCCACGACGGCCGAGGTCTCGCTGTGCACCGGGATCCAGACGTTGAAGCCGCTGCGTCCCCGGGCCGGGACGCCCTCCGCAGCCAGTGCGCGGATCAGCGCGCCGCGCCGCTCGGTGTAGTGGGCGGCCACCCGCGCGCGGTCCACCGACTCGTCCGCCAGCAGCCGGGCCGCCGCCCGCTGGAGCACGTGGCTGACCCAGCCGGTGCCCAGCCGCTGGCGGCCGCGCAGGCGGTCCACGGTGTCGGGGTCGCCGGTCAGCACGGCCAGCCGCATGTCGGGGCCGAGGAGTTTGGTGACCGATCGGACCACCGTCCAGTGCCGCACGACCGGACGGCCGTTCGCCGCGCACACCGGGTGGTACGGGGTGTCCGCGATGGCGTGGCCGAAGTCGTCCTCGATCAGCAGCACGTCCGGACGGTTCGCCAGCACCGCGCGCAGCTCGGCGGCGCGGCCTGGGCCGACCGTCGCGCCGGTGGGGTTCTGCGCGCGCGAGGTGACCACCAGGGCGGCGGCGCCGGCCGCCAGCGCCACCGCGACGTCCTGCGGGAGGGGCCCTTCGTCGTCCACCCCGATCCCGGTCATCCGCAGGCCGAGAGCCGGGAGCAGGTCGTGCAGGCTGCCCCAGCCCGGGTCCTCGACGGCGACCAGGTCGCCCGGGCGCAGCCGGGTCTGTAACACCCGCTCGATCGCGTCGAGGGCGCCCGAGGTGACGGCGGTGGTCTCGCCGGGCAGGCCGTCGGCTGCGAACTCCCGCCGGGCGATCGCCAGTAGGCCGGGGTCCACCGCGGGTCGGCCGTACAGGACCGGGTCGCGCAGCTGCTCGCCCGCCGCGAACGCCAGGGCGTCGGCGAGCGGCGGAAGCAGGCCGGGATCCGGGTTGCCGTCCGTCAGATCGCGGACACCGTCCGGGACTTCGAAGTGCAGGTGGGCGCGCGCGATGTGCGTCGGCCGGGGCGACACCCGGGTGCCGCGTCGCCCGCCGGTCTCGATGACGCCGCGGTCGCGCAGCAAACGGTAGGCCGCCGCCGCGGTGTTGGGGTTGACGCCCAACTCGGTGGCGAGCCGGCGGAGCGGGGGCAGGGGGCTGCCGGGGGCGAGGTGTCCGGCGGCGACGGCCTGCTCGACGTCGGCGGCGATCTCCGCGGCCCGACGCCCGCGAATCCGATGCTGCTCTGGCATGACGAACATTCTGCACGACTGCTTCCGGGCCTGTTCGGTGCCCGCTGAGTCCGCTCACGACCGAGTCGCGGGGCAGGGTCTTCGGCACACTTCTGATCCCGTCCCCGATCCTGTCATGATCACTTCTAAACCTGCCGAAGGCTCTTTCTTTCCGGTCACGCCCGTGCCAGACTTGCCGCACCGCTGATCATTTAAGTCCTGGCACTGCTTTGTGCCCGACCTCCTGAGAGCGACCTGTGGCTGCCTTAGATGCGGTTTCCGTGACTTCCCGTACTCCGGACATCGAGGGGCGGAGCAAACGGCTCTGGCATCTCGACGAAGGCCTCTGCCTGATCGAGATGATTCCCTCGCTCCGGAGTTTCACCTACGATCGCGACGAACTCGTGGACGGAACTGCCGAGTTGCGTCTCGACTTCTTCGAGTACGTTTCGGCTCGACTCGCCGAACGCGGTGTGTACACCGTTTTTCGCGAACGCGTGGGGCCGGTCAGTTACCTCGCGGACTACCGGCCGGCCCCGCCGTTCGAGGTCATCGTCAAGAACCGGGCCACCGGCTCGACCATCCGCAAGTACCCCGGGCTCTTCGAGGAGGGGCAGGTCCTCGACCGCCCGGTCGTGAAGTTCGACTACCGGGTCGACCCGGAGGACCAGCCGATCGGCGAGGACTACCTCCGGCTGCTCGGAGTGGACGTCGAGCACCACCGGCAGGTCGCGCTCGACTGCAACGCGGTGCTGCGCGAGCTGCTCGCGCCGCTCGACCTCTGGGACTTCTGCCTCGTCATCGCGCCCGACGACAAACACGGACTGGTCGTCAACTCCGAGATATCGCCGGACTGCATGCGCCTCAAGTCCGCCGACGGACGGCCCTACGACAAGGACATGTTCCGCCAGGGCGCCGGCCGGGAGGACATCCTCGCCCGCTGGGCCGAACTCATCTCGATGGTCTCCGGTGGGTGAGCCTGCGGCGCCACCGCTCGCCCTGGTGACGGGGAGCAACCGGGGCACCGGCCGGGCCGTCCGCAGCCGGCTGATCGCCGACGGGTACACCGTCCGCTGCCTCAACCGCTCCCCCTGCGCGGACCACGACGACCCCGTCACCGTCGACTTCGGCGACCCCGCCGCCGTCGCCCGGGCCGCCGAGCAGGTCCTCGCCGACGCCCCGCGCCTCGACCTGCTCGTCGTCAACGCCGTCACCCGCGGCTTCGGCGCGGTCGCGGACGTCACCGCGCAGGACTGGGACGAGGCCGTCGCGGTCAACCTCACCGCGCCCGTGCGCCTCGTCCAGGCCGCGTTGCCGCTGCTGCGCCGTGCGCAGGGGCACATCGTGCTCATGGGCTCGCACGCCGGGTCCCGGCCGTTCGAGGGCGGCGTCGCGTACTGCGCCACCAAGGCCGCGCTCAAGCAGGTGGCGGAGGTCCTGCTCATGGAGGAGCGCCGCCACGGGGTGCGGACCACCCTGCTCAGCCCCGGAGCCATCCGGAACTTCGACGACGACCACTCCGCCTACAAGATGAGCGTGGAATCCGTTGCCGAAGTGGTGTCCTGGGCGGCCTCCACGCCGCGCGACACCGTCCTCGGGGAGATCGAACTCCGACCGGGCAGGCTGGACACCCCACCTGTCGTCGGGCTCGACCGCCTCCAGCACGTCTGAAGGTGCACGAACTGCGACCGACAGGAGTGGAACCGTGGAATCGCACACCGGCACGGCCGGGATCTGCACGCCCGAGGCCCAATGGGACGAGGGGCGTGGGGAGTTCTCCGTCGACCTGCTGCCCGACGCGGACGGGCCGGGCGCGGCCGTGATGTCGTTCCGGACCGTCGCGTGGGTCGGGCTCGGTGCGTCCGGCGCGGTCACCTCGGTCGACGTCCACGACATCCCTGTTCAGGTCTCCGACCGGATCCCCCGGGTGGAAGGTGACGACGTCATCGGATGCGCGGTCGTCGACACCCAGTGGCTCTGGGTGCCGCTCGGCACCGGGCCGACGGCCCGGCGGCACGCGGGCAGGGCCGACGTCGAGGCCGTGGTGACCGGTGCGGGGCTGGCCCGGCTGACCCTGCGCTTTCTGGGAGAAGCCATGAAGAAGCCTCGGAGGGCTGACCATGGCTGACGGGTACCGGCTGCTCGCCTGCGATCTGGACGGGACGCTGCTCGACTCGTCCGGCGTGCTGCCCGGCGCCGTGTCGGACGCGCTCGGCCGGGCGGTGGCGGCCGGACTCGCCGTCGCGGTGGTCACGGCCCGCCCCCCGCGCGACGTGCCGGCCGAGATCCGGTCGGGCATCCCGCCCTCGGCCTACTGGGCGCACGGGAACGGGGCGTTGGTGTTCCGGCCGGGCGAACGGCGGCCGAGCCGGCAGCTCGTCTTCGACGCGGCGGCGCTCCATCGAGTCGCCGCCATCCTTGGGAAGGCGCATCCGGACTGGGCGCTGGCCTTCGACCTGCTGGACGGGACGGTCGTCCAGCCGGGCTTCCCGGAAGAGCTGGCGCGTCACTGGAGCGGGGTCGAGTGGCGGGGCGCGGTCGAGCCCGCGCGGCCGGTGGTGAAGGTGCTGGCCTGTCCGTTCGCACCGTTCGGCGCCGAACTCGTGGACGCCGTCCAGGGATTGGTGGGTTCCGACGCCGAAGTCACCGCGTCCGGACGACACTTCCTCGAACTCGGCCCGCGCGGCACCGGCAAGCACGGCGTACTCGCCTGGATCGCGGCGGACCTGGGCCTGCACCCCGCCGAGACGGTCGCCGTCGGCGACGGCCTCAACGACTGCGGGATGCTCACGCTCGCAGGTCTCGGCGCCGCCCCCGCGAACGCCCCCGACACCGTCCGCCGCGCCGCCGACCGGCTCCTGCCGAGCAACGACGACCACGCGGTGGCCCATCTGGTCGACCAGTTGCTCGCCTGATCCCGCAGACCGGCACCCAGCAGGACGGCGCGGCGCGATCCCAGTTGTGGGTCGCTCGCCATCTGCTGCGAGGCGGCCGGGAACTGCAGCACGCTCACTGCGGTCAGCTGGGCGGTCGCACATCAGGTTGCGGGGAATCGGTCCAGGAGAAGGGCCACCCGGGGTCGCTCAGCTCGCGGATGGTGCTCCTCCGCTCGGGTCCCGGATTCGCGGTCGCGGACGTGCCGAAGGCCGGTCGGGGCGACGGTGTGTCGTCCCGACCGGCCTTCGGTGCGCTGTGCGCGGAGCCCTCGCCGTGCTCAGTGCACGGGCGCCGTCGCCTCCGGGGAGGTCTCCCGGGTGACGGCGGCCGGGGTGGCGGGCTTCGGGTTGAGGAGCCGCTCGGCGAGGTGGCCGAAGAGCAGGCCGAAGGACGCCCAGAGGGTGAGCTGGATGGCCAGGGCCGCGAGGCGGAACTGCCAGAGCAGCGTGGCGGAGAAGTCCTCGGGGACCTCGTTGACGGCGGGCAGGAAGGCGAACGCGAGGCCGACCGCGACGGCGAAGCCGAGGACGGCGACGACGGTCGCGTACCAGTTGCCCAGGCGCGGAGCGAGCCGCTTGCCGACGATCACCGCGGCGATCGACAGCAGCACGCTGAGCGCCATCATGAGGAAGTACAGCGTGGTGCGTTTGCCGATGGTCTCCGGGTCACCGACCGACGGCGGGTTGGCGGGGTACTTGAGGAAGGGGACGACGTAGACCGCGAGCAGCGCCACCCCGGAGAGCAGGGCCGCGGTGGCCCGGGGGGTGAAGCGGCCCACGCGGCCGAGTGCGAAGCAGTACGCGAGCGCGGCGATGCCGCCGAGCGAGACGCCGTAGACGAGAACGCCCGTGGCCAGACCGGCAGTTGACTGCAGGGAACGGCTGACGACCTCCATCGCGGGTTCGCCGGCGGCGTGCGCGTCCTCGTAGGCGATCGCGGCGTCCACCCGGGGTTCGCCGAGCAGGTAGGCGACGACCAGGGCGAGCAGGCCGGCGCCGAGGCCGGCCAGCATGCCGCGGACGAGCAGGGATCTGACGGTTGTGGAGTTCATGCGGCGGTTCCCCGGGTCAGTGGCAGGGGAAGCCGAGCAGGTGGCGACCGTCGTGCACCCACTCGTGCACGTCCTCGCCGGAGATGAGGGAGGTGGCGCCCTGCTCGGCGCCGACGAAGTAGATGAGGGTCATCAGCAGGATGCCGAAGAACACGGCCCAGGGCAGGATCGCCTTGACGGAGATGGGGGCGACCGCCGGTGCGGCGGGGGCTGCGGGGGCGATGGGGTGAGCCATGGCCGACCTCTCTTCTGGGAACACGCGTCCCGTTCGATGGAGCACGGACGACGGAGGCGGGTCTGACTCACCGGCCCGTGACGGGGGTCATGGTTCCGGTTCCACAGTGGCGCGACCGTGCCGGATTCTCGCCGGCTTCCGCGCTCCGTCGTCTTGAGTTGTCGAAGGGACGGTACCGTGTCGGGACCGACCGGCCAAGGGGATTCGCAGGGGCTCGTAGGCGCGTGACCGGCACGGAAGGGGTGTCACACCCCGGTACGTATGCGTGCGGCCCCGTTCCGGCCCGAGAGGAGGGCGAGTGACCGTACGCGTGATGTTCGTCGCACCGGCGATCGGGTTTGAAGTTCGTGCGGCCCGCTTCGGTGATGACGGCCCGTCGGACGAGGCGGCTCTGGCGGCCGTCCGTTCGGCGGCCGGCACCTTGCCGACGCCCGCCAGGGCCTTCGCCTCGCCTTCGCTGCGCTGCCGCCAAACAGCCCAGGCGCTCGGCCTCGGCGCCGAACCGCTGCCGCAACTGGCCGACCTGGACGTCGGGTTGTGGCGCGGCCGAAGCCTCGACGAGGTCGCCGCGGCCGACCCGGCGGCGATCTCCGCATGGCTGTCCGACCCGGCGGCGGCGCCGCACGGCGGAGAGCCGGTCACCGCCCTGGTCGCCCGGGTGGGCGGCTGGCTGGACGAGCTGGCCGAGCAGTCCGGCCGGGTGGCGGCGGTGGCCGAGCCCGCGGTGGTCCGGGCGGCGGTGGTGCAGGCGCTCGGCCTGCCGCCCGGGGTCTTCTGGCGGCTCGACGTGCGTCCGCTGTCGGTCACGGAGCTGTCCGGGCGCGCCGGGCGATGGAACCTGCGCTGCGGGTGGGACCTCACGTAGGCCCCGGGACCGGCTCTCCGGGGCGATGGCCTTCTCGGCGGCCTTCGTGGTCGGCAACAGCCCTCGGCTCCGCCGCTTCCGCTGACGCCCTTCAGGCCCGGGCCCCGGAACCCACCGGTTCCGGGGCCTTGGCGTTTCCGGGCCGTCCTTGTACGGCCTTGGTGATTACGCAGCGTGGTTGGGATCGCCGGTGGCACCATCTCGCGATCCGTCGTATACGGCAGCTCTGACCTGCGCTTGGAGGTCGGTTTGCCTGTGCTTGGCGGTTTGTCCATCGAAGCGCGACCCCAGCGAGACTCCGCCGAGATGTGACGCTCCGAAACTTGTTAGGCAAGCCTTCCCTGGCCTAAGTTCTCGTGACGCCAGGCCGGCGCTCCGCGTCCCACGGTCCCCGACGACCCGTCGTGGAAGCGCCCGTCCGGCCGACCCCCTGCCCCACGGAGGACCCTCACCATGCTCGGAACCGTCCGGCCCCTCGCGGGCCTGTCCCTCGTCGCCGCCTGCGCCGTCGCCCTCACCGCGTGCGGCAGCTCCGGCGGCAGCGCCGACGGCTCGCCCGCGCCCTCCGGCTCCGCGGCGCTCGCCGGCCAGACCATCACCGTCTACAGCGGCCAGCACGAGCAGACCGTCAAGGCGCTCACCGAGGACTTCACCAAGCGCACCGGCATCAAGGTCGAACTGCGCTCCGGCGACGAGGCCGAGCTCGCCAACCAGATCCTCCAGGAGGGCGCCGCCTCCCCGGCCGACGTCTTCTACGCCGAGAACCCGCCCGCGCTCACCGTCCTCGGCGACAAGGGCCTGCTCGCCCCGGCCGCCGCCGACACCCTCAAGTCCGTTCCCACCGCGGACAGTTCGGCCAAGGGTGACTGGGTCGGCATCTCCGCCCGCACCTCCGCCTTCCTCGCCGCCACCGGCAAGGGCGCCGACACCGCGCCGCCCGCCTCCGTGCTCGACCTCGCCAAGCCCGAGTGGAAGGGCCGCCTCGGCATCGCCCCCGGCGAGACCGACTTCGCCCCCGTCGTCACCCAGGTCGTCAAGGCCAAGGGCGAGGACGCGGCCAAGCAGTGGCTCAAGGGGCTCAAGGACAACGCCAAGGTCTACGACAGCAACGAGGACCTCTCCACCGCGATCAACAGCGGCGAGGTCGAGGGCGGCGTCATCGACCACTACTACTTCTACCGGATGCGCGACGAGAAGGGCGCGGCCGCGACCCACGCCACCCTGCACTACTTCCCCAAGGGCGACCCGGGCGCCCTCGTCGACGTCTCCGGTGCGGCCGTCCTCAAGAACGGCAAGCACCAGGCCGCCGCCCAGGCCTTCCTCGGCTACCTCGCGAGCGCCCCGGCGCAGACCGTCATCGCCGGCTCCGAGAGCTACGAGTACCCGCTCGTCGCCGATGTGAAGGGCAAGCCCGAACTGCCCGCCCTCGACGGCATCGGCGCCGTCGCCGACCCGGCCCAGCTGGGCGACGGCAAGCAGGCGCTGTCCCTGCTCCAGGACGCCGGTCTACTCCAGTGACCTTCCCCGTCCGCGCCCACGGCCCGTCCCCGCTCCGGCGGTGGCGGGCCGCAGGCCTGCTCGCACCCGTCGCCGTGGCCGTCGTCGCGGTCGTCGCCTCGCCGCTCGGATTCGTCGTCGCCGAAGCCGCGCAGGCCGGCTGGGACCAGACCCGGCGGCTGCTCGGCCGCCCGCTGATCGCCACCCTGCTCTGGCACACCGTCAGCCTCGCCGCGGCCGTCACCCTCGCCACCGCCGTCCTCGGCTTCGGCGCCGCCTACCTGGTCGAACGCACCGCCCTGCCCGGGCGGCGGGCGTGGACCGTCGCCCTCGCGCTCCCGCTCGCCGTACCGGAGTTCGTCCGCGGCTACTCCTGGGTCTCGCTGTTCCGCTCCGTCCACGGTTACTGGGGCGCGGTGCTGGTCATGACCTGCTCCCTGTACCCGCTGGTCTTCCTGCCCGTCGCGGCCGCCCTGCGGGGCGGGGACGCCGCCGCCGAGGAGGTCTCCCGCTCGCTCGGCCGCGGCCGGCTCGCCACCCTGTGGCGGGTCACCCTCCCGCTCACCCGGCCCGCCCTGGCCGGCGGCGTCCTGCTCGTCTCGCTCTACCTCCTCGGCGAGTACGGGGCGTTCGCGATGCTGCGCTACACCACCTTCGCCACCGCCGTGTTCACCCAGTACAAGCTCGGTTTCGACGCGGCCTCCGCCTCGCTGCTCACCCTGGTGCTGGTGGCCCTCGCCCTGCTGCTCGTCGGGCTGGACGCCTGGGCCGGCCGGCACGCCCGCGTCACCCGGCACGGCGCCGTCGCCCGCAGCGCCCCGCCCGTCCGGCTCGGCCGGTGGACGGTACCGGCGCTCGCCGGCCTCACCACGCTGGTCGGCGTCTCGCTCGGGGTGCCGGTGTACGCGCTCGGGTACTGGCTGATCAAGGGCAGCTCGACGACCCTGCCCTCGGCCTCCGTCCTCGGCGCCACCCTCGCCACCCTCGGCTACGCGCTCGGCGCGGCGCTCGTCGCCACCGCGGCGGCCGTCCCCGTCGCCCTGTACGCGTGGCGGCGCGGCACCCGGCCCGCCCGGGCCGTCGAGCGCGTCGCCTACCTCACCCGGGCCCTGCCTGGCATCGCCGTCGCGCTGTCGGTCGTGCACTTCTCCGTCCGCTACGCCCGACCCCTGTACCAGCAGCCGCCGATGCTCGTCGCCGGGTACGTCGTCCTGTTCTTCCCGCTCGCCCTCACGGCCGTCCGCGCGGCCCTCGCCCAGGTGCCGCCCGGCGTCGAGGAGGCCGCCCGCTCGCTCGGCACCCGGCCCCTCGCCGTCCTCGGCCGGGTCACCCTGCCGCTCGTGCTGCCCGGCCTCGGCGCCGCCGTCGCCATGGTGGGCCTCACGGCCTCCACCGAGCTCACCGCGACCCTCCTCCTGCGCCCGACCGGCACGCAGACCCTGGCCACCCAGTTCTGGGTCTACACCAGCGGCCTCGCGTACGGGGCGGCGGCGCCGTACGCGGCCCTCATGGTCGCGCTGTCCGTCCCCTCCGTCCTCCTGCTGACCCGCCGCACCCTCGGCCGCCCCGGGAAGAACTCATGACCGGACTCACCCTCACCGCCCTGCACGCCACCCACGGCCGCAGCCCGGTCCTCGACGGCATCGACCTGACCGTCGAGGACGGGGACCTCGCCTGCATCCTCGGCCCCTCCGGCTGCGGCAAGTCCACCCTTCTGCGGGTGGTCGCCGGCTTCCACCCGGCCGCCGCCGGGCAGGTCGTGCTGCACGGCCGGGTGCTGGACGACGGGCGGCGCAGGCTCCCCGCCGAGCGCCGCAACATCGGCCTCGTCCCGCAGGACGGCGCGCTCTTCCCGCACCTCACCGTCGCCGCCAACATCGGCTTCGGACTGCCGCGCGCGCAGCGGCGCGAGCGCGTCGGCGAGCTGCTGGAGCTGGTCGGCCTCGGCGGTCTCGGCGAGCGCCGCCCCCACCAGCTCTCCGGCGGGCAGCAGCAGCGCGTCGCCCTCGCCCGTGCGCTCGCACCGCGGCCGGGACTCCTGCTGCTCGACGAGCCGTTCGCGGCCCTCGACGCGGCGCTCCGGGCCGAGCTGCGACGGGAGGTCGCCGCCACCCTGCGGCAGGCCGGGACGACGGCGATCCTGGTCACCCACGACCAGGACGAGGCCTTGTCGTTCGCCGACACCGTCGCCGTCCTGCGGGACGGGCGCATCGCCCAGGCCGGCACACCCGACACCCTCTACCACCGCCCCGCCGACGCCTCCGTCGCCCGCGTCCTCGGCGAGGCCAACCTCGTCCCGGCCGAACTCACCGGCGCCCGGGCCCGCACCGCCTTCGGCACCCTGCCCGTCGCCACGACGGCTCCCACCAGCCGCCGCGGCCTCGCCCTGCTGCGCCCCCGGCAACTCCGCCTAACCGCCGACCCGGCCCCCGGCGCCGTCCGGGCCCGCGTGCTCGGCTCCGACTTCCGCGGCCACGACCACCGCATCGAGCTGCGCCCCGAGGGCACCGGGCTGCCGGACACCCTGATCGCCTACTCCGAGCTCCCGTGGGGCCCCGGGGAGGCGTACGTCGGCGCGGCGGGCCCGGTCCACGTCGTTCCGGAGGCGGCCGGCAGCGCCTGAGGTCACAGCTGCTCGGGCCGCCGTGTCACGCCTCGCCCGGGTCCGGGAGGGGCACCGACTGCCAGCGGTAGCCGGCGTCCTCCTGCCAGCACTGCAACTCGCCCTCGACCATGGCCGCCAGGCACAGGCGCCAGTCGTCGCCGACGGCGAGGGCGACGCGGGTGGCCGGGCGGAGGGTCGGGCGCCACCAGCGCGGGCGGCGGGAGGTGCCGGTGGCGGGAAGGCGGAGGCGGACGCCGCCCTCGCCGGCGAGGGCGATGGTGGGGCCGCCGCGGTGGCCGGCCATGGCGAGGCCGAGGGCGGGTTCGCCGTCGCCCGTCTCGGATCCGGGCCCTGCCGAGCCCACGGTGTGCAGCCGGACGGAGCCGTCGGCGTGGAGGGTCGCGGCCTGGGGTCCGGCGGAGGTGCGGGCGAGGGCGGCGGCGCGGACCGTACCCGGCGGCCCGAGCGGGGTCGGGGTCGAGCCGGTGCGCCAGGACAGCACGCGGCCCCCGTGTTCGACGAGGACGAGCCACGCGCCGGACCGTTCCTCGACGGCGGCGAGGACCCGGTCGGCGGGGCAGCCGGGCAGTTCGCGGCCGGTGAGGGTGCGGCCGGGAGCCCAGCGGTAGGAGTGGAGGGCGCCGCCGGCGGCCGTCCAGACGGTGAGTTCGCCGGTGGAGTCGACCGCGCCCGCCAGTCCGGTGACGCCGCGTGCGGCCTCCCACCAGCCGGTGGCCGTGCCGACCCACAGGGCACCGGCGCCGTCCTCCGCGCACAGGACGAGTTCGCCCTGGCGCCCGGCCCATCCGAACACCAACTCCCGTACGGCGACGGGTCCGTGACCGGGCGGCAGGCGGTGTGCGCCGTGGCCGGCCAGCACGACACCGGCGGCACCGGCGGCGGCCACCAGTGGCCGGCCGGCGGCGTCGGGCAGCACGGCCAGGCCCGTGGTGCGGGGCGACGGCCGGTGGGCGCGCAGGAGTTCGCGTCCGCGGGCGGCCCAGGGGCCGAGCGGGGCGGGGCGGCGGTCGGGGTCGCGGGCGAGTGCCTCGCAGGCCCACTGGGCGATGTCGTCGCCGTAGCCGGCGGCGAGGAGTTCGGCGCGGGCCTGTTCGGCGGCCGACCGGTGGTCGAGCCGGCCGTGTTCGGGGAGCAGGAGGGTGCGGGCGAGGGTGCCGACGGCGAACAGGTCCTTGCCGGTGGTCGGGAAGCCGCCGACCTGTTCGGCCTCGGGCGGGACGTGGCCGGGGGTGAACACGGCGACGGTGAGGGTGTGGTCGAGCGGGGCGAGGAATGTGAGGTCGATGAGCTTGACCTGGCCGTGGGCGTCGACGAGGACGTTGGCGGGGGAGATGTCCCGGTGGACCCAGCGCTTGCGGTGCAGTTCGTCGACGATGCGGCAGAGCCGGGCGAGGACCTCGGCCGCCGCCGCGGGCCCGGCGCGGTTGGCGCGGGCCCAGCTGTGCAGCGGGACGCCGTCGACCCACGGGGAGATCTGGTAGCCGAGGAGGCTGCTGGTGGGCATGGTGCCGGGCCGGTGCGGGGAGGGGCCGAGGAGGAAGCTCGGGACGACGAGGTCGGTGACGCCGAGCCGGTGGGCGTTGTGCGAGACGTCGTCCCAGCGGCCGAGCCAGCGCCGGACCTCGGAGGGGTCGCGTTCGAGCATGATCTTCGCGGCGACGAGCTCCTTGAGCCCGCTGTGGCCGGTCCGCACGGCCCGCCACACCTCGGCCTCGCCGCCCCGGTGGTGGAACTCGAGGAGCTCGTACTGCTCGGGGTCGAACTCCGGTCCGAACCGGAGCCCGGGCACCCAACGCGCGACCCCCGCCTGACGCCTGACGCCGGCCCGTGGACAGCGGGCCGGCTGCTCGCGCTGCCCAGGATAGTGCTCGTTCCTGTGCCGCCGCCCCACCGAGGCCCTATCCTGATCCTCGCTGAGCAACATCATGAAATAACGTCAAATCATGATCGACATCGGATAGTTGATCATGTCGGGGGCGGTTTTGGAGCGCAGGGGGACGGCGCATGGCGCAGCTCGCGGTGCTGCTGATCGTGGTGGCACTGGCCGGTGTGGCCGGCGTCCTGCTGGTCCGGCGCCGGCGGGCGCTCGACCCGGAGTCGGTGACGAAGGCGCTGGCCCGGGCGGCCGAGCGGCTCGCGGCGGGCAGGACGCAGCAGGCCCGGCGCCGGTACGCGCAGCTGGCCGGGCGACTGGCCGCGGCACCCGAGGCGCTGCACGGACAGCGCGGCCTCGCCCTGCTCGGGCAGGCCGAGGCGACGGCCGCCGCCGGCGACGCGCAGGCCGCCCTCGCGCTGCACCGCGAGGCCTTCCCGCTGCTGGTCGACCCCGCCCGGCAGCTGCCCCGGTGGAGCCTGCACCGGTTGGCGGAGGAGCGGATGCGGGCGCCGGGCGGCGACCTCGGGCCGCTGCTCGCCTTCCTGCAGGCGACGGCCGGAGGCGCCGAACCGGGTGCCGAGGCGGAGGCGGCGGCCCGCGCGCTGGACTGGCTCCAACGGCTCTGCCGCGAGGGCCCGCCGGAGCAGCGGGAGACCGCGACGCGGCACGCCCTCGCGGCGCTGCCGGGGCGGGACTGGCCGGTGCTGGCCCGGGCCGCCGTGCTGCGCGGCAGCGACCGCGCGGCGGAGGCCGAGGCCCTGCTGGCGGGGGCCGTGCGGGACGGCGGCGGCGAACTCTGGTTCCGCTGGGGCGCGCAGCTGTTCGCGCTGCACCGGGACGTGCCCGCCGTGGCCGCCTTCGACGAGGCGCTGCGGCGCGCGCCGGGCGAGGCGTACCGGTGGTCCCGAGGCCCGGCGCTGCGCAGCGAGTGCCTGCTGTTCCGCGGCCTGGCCCGGCAGCGGCTCGGCGAGACCGAGGCGGCCTGGACCGACCTCCAGGCGGCGGCCGACCAGGCCTCCTGGGACCCGCGCCCCCGCTACGCGCTCGGCCGGCTCTCCCTGCTGCTGGGTGCCGACGACCGGGCCGCCGAGCAGTTCACCGCCGCGCTCGCGGCCCAACCCGCCTTCGCCCCGGCCCGGTTCGGCCTGGCCCTGGTGCACGAGCGGGCCGAACGGCCTGCCGAGGCCGCCGCCGACTACCGCGCCGGCCTCGACCTGGCCCCGGACTGGCGCCCGGCCCGGGTCCGGCTCGGCGCGGCCCTGCTCGCCGCCGGACGGACGGCCGAGGCGGAGCCGCTGCTGCGCGCCGAGGCCGGGGACGACTCCCGGTGGGGCCGGGTCGCGGCCTTCCACCACGGCCTCGCGTGTGCCCGGTCGGACGACCCGGCGGGCGCCCTGGCCCGGTGGGAGCCGCTGCGCGAGCACGGCCGGCCGGGCGACGACCTGGGCGACCGGCTCGCCCTGGTGCGCGACCGTCTGGCCCGGCGATGCCTGGCGGCCGACCCGGCGACGGCCCGGCAGCTGTGGCAGCAGGCCGCCGCAGACGACCCGGCCGCCCCCGGCTACCGGCAGGCGCTGCGCGAGGCGGCCCTGCGCGAGGCTGCGCACCTGCTCGTCACCGGCCGCGATCGCCCCGAGACGCGCGCGCACGCCACGGAGGCGCTGGCGCTCGCGGACTCCCTGGCCGGCGCCGTGACCGGACGGCAGGGGCGCCTGCGGGCCGCGCTCGCCCTGGCCGAGGGCAGGCCGCAGGCGCTGCCCGGCCTGCTCGACCCCGCCGCCGGCCCGCGCGACCGCTACCACCTGGCGGCCGCCGCGCTGCTGGCCGGCCGCCCGGTGCAGACGGTCGCCCTGCTCGCGCCGCTGGAGGCCGACCCGGCGGGCGATCCGGCCCTCGCCCGGCTGCGTGCGGTGCTGGCGGAGCGGGCCGGGAACTGGGCCGTCGCGCTGGCGTGGCACCGGCACTTCCTGTCCGCGCCGGGCCCGGCCGGCGCCCTGCCTCCGGGCGTTGGGGGCACGGACTGCGCCGTCTGCGCCCGTCCGGCCGCCGGCGCCTGCGGGGGCTGCGGCCGGGAGGCGTGCGCCGCGCACCTGCACCGCCCCGCCGACGCCGCCTCGCCGCGCTGCGTCCGCTGCGTCGGACCCGCCCTGCGCGCCGTCCTGGACTGCGCCCGCCGGGCCGGCACGCCCGAGCTGGCCGAACCGGCTCTCGCCGCCTGGGCGGACGCGCTCGGCGAGAGCGCCGCCGCCGCGCCCGTCCGGCTCGACCTCGCCCTTCTGCGCGCCGAACTGGGCCGCCTGGACGAGGCGTTGGCCGAGCTGCCGGAGGCCGCCGCCCGGGAGCGCACCGCCGTCCTGGTCCGCCGGGCCGCCGCCCGCCTCGACGGGGGCGAGCCCGGCCCGGCCGCCGGCGACCTGCGCGAGGCCCTGCGGCTGACGCCCGACCACGCGCAGGCCGCCGCCACCCTCGCCGTGCTGGCCGAGCACGAGGCCCACGGGCACGCGCTGGCGGGCCGCCGCCGGGAGGCCTGGCACGCCTACCGCGCTCTGCTGCTCACGGACCCCGCCCACCCCCGGCTGCTGCACGCGCTGGGCCTGGCCGGGTACCGGCTCGCTTCCGGTGGCGGGGCCGGCATCGACGAGCGGGTCTGGGAGTGGACGATCGGCTGCCTCGTCGCCGCCCTGTACCAGCCCGACCTGTGGGCGGAGTCCGTCCGCGTCACCGGCCGACCGGCCGAACCTCCGCGCATCGCCGCCGCCCGCGCCGCGCTCACCGAGCGCCTCCGGGAGGACCTTCGCGCGCTGGACCGGGCGGCCGGGCGCAGCGGCGACGAGGTCACCGCGTGGACGGTCCTGCTGGGCATGGAGGCCCACAGCGCCGACGCGTTCGCCCAGGAGGACCTGCGCATCGCGCTCCCCGGGGGCCCGGCCCGGCGCCTCGTGCTCGGCCCGACCCTCGCGCGGCTGCTCCGGCGGGAGCCGGAACTCGCCGACTGGGGCGGCTGGTTCGACGAGGCTATCCGACCGGCAAGGTCCGGAGGATCCCAACTCGCCCGTGCTCTGGGGCTGTTCGGTGAGCTCGGCCCGCAGCGCTACCTGCTGATCCAGGGCCGGCAGGCCGCAGCCGTCAGTGCGCTCGACGCGATCCCAGAGGCCGAACGCGGCCCGGAGTGGGAGGCGTTGCTCGGCGAGACCCTGGTCAGCCAGGCCCGGGCGCACCACCGCAACCAGGACTGGCGCGAGGCCCTGGACTGCCTCACCCGCGCCCTCGACCTCCTCGGCGCCGAACTCCCGGACGACGTACCGCGGATCGCCGCCGAATCCGGCCTGCGCGCCGCCCGCGCCCTGCTCAAGAGCAGCGACGACGACCAGCAGGGCGCGGCCGAACTGCTCGAACGGGCCTTCATGCTGGCCCCCGACCACGCCGAGGTGCGCGGTGACCTCGGCGCCACCTACGCCCAGTGGGCCCGGAAGATCAACAACGAGACCAAGGACTACCCCCGCGCCCTCACCCTGTTGCGCAAGAGCCTCGTGCTCGCCCCCGGCGACCCGACCGCCCGCCACTTCATGCTGGCCGCCCTCGGCAACCGGGCCGGCGAGCTCAGCCAACCCGACTCCACCGACGAGGAGTTGACGGAGGCCGCCGACCGGTGGCGCGAACTCGCGAGCCTCGACCCCGACCCGGACCACCGGCTCGGCCTCGCCTACGTGCTGCGCCGCCTGGCCCGCTCGGCCGCCCTCGCCGAGGACCGCCCGCTTGCCGTCGCCCGGATGACCGAGGCGCTCGACGCCGACCCGGAGTGGGACGGCGACCCCGCCCGGGAGGCGCCGCGCCGGATCGGCGTCATGCTGGCCAACCACGTGCTGGACAACCTTGAGGACAGCCCCTTCCGGATACGGGCCGACATCCTCCGCAAGGCGCTGTCCTACGACGACTCGCCCGACGTCCGCCGGCTCATGGTCAGCGTCTGGCGCGGCGAGGCCATCGGCCACTACGAGGCCGGACGCTTCTCCGGCGCCGCCCGGCTGCTGGAGGAGGCGCTCGGCCTGTCCCGTGCCCCGGAGGACATCGCCAAGCTGCACACCGAACTCGGCGTCGTCTACGGCGCCTTCGCCGTCAACCGGGCCAACGCGCGCGCCTTCCGGGAGGCCCGGCAGCTGATCCGCCAGGCCGTCGAGCACGACCCGGACGACCGCGAGCTGCGCGCCCTCCAGCGCCGGATCAACGCGCTGCACTGACCGGCGCACCAGGGCCGTTGCCGCTGTAAGGAGACCACCCGCCATGCCACTGCACGAACCGTCGCCGTACGAGGTCCTGGGCGTTCCGATCACCGCCGGGGCGCGCGAGATCAACCTCGCCGTGAGCCCGGCGCTACGGGCGGGCCGCTACACCCGCCAGCAGATCCAGGACGCCGCCGGCCTGCTGCGCCACCCGGACCGGCGGCTGGAGGTGGACCTCCAGCAGCCCCTCCCGCCCGAGCCGGTCGACCACGCGGCCGAGCTGCTGGCGCCGGCCCTCGCCGAACCGCTGCTGGTCGTCGACCGGCCCCGGCTGCCGCCCGCCGACTCCTTCCTGGCGCTCCACCGCGCCGAGCTGGCGGCCGAGTTCGCCGAGCCCGCCCCGGCCGGGACGGACCCCGAGCCACCCATCCCCGCCCGCTTCGCCGCCGACCTGTCCGTGCTGCCGCAGATCGAGGTACCGGAATGACCACGACCCGCCCGCCGTCGTCCGAGCCGCTCGCACCGCTGCCCGTCCCGCAGCGCGCCCTGGAGCTCGACCTCGACCAGGCTTTCACCCAACTCCTCTTCCGGGCCTCGCTGTTGCAGCGCAAGCGGGCCGAGGAGGCGGAGGCCGCCCGGGCAGCGCAGCGGGACCTGCTGGGCGTCCTGGTCGAGGTGGACGACGCGCTGGCGGCGCTCGGCCTGGACGGCGAGCTGGTCCAGCTCGGCCGGGGCGCCGGGATCGAGGCCACCCGCCGCCGCCTGCTGGGCCGGCTCGCCAGGGCCGGGGTGCGGCCGATGCGGCTGGAAGGGCTGGCGGCGGACCCGGCGCTGACCGAGATCGTGGGCAGCGAGGCGCGGCCCGGGGTGGCGCCGGAGACGGTCGTGCGGACGGTGGTCACCGGGTTCTTCTGGGGTGAGGACGTGCTGCGCCGGGCCCAGGTGGTGGTCGCCGCGTACGTACCCGGAGCCGAGGTCCCGGCCGACGAGGTGGAGCGGGCGCTCGTGCCGGAGCCGAAGCCGGAGGAGCCCGAAGGCGTCGAGGAGCCCGCAGAGCCGAAGCCGGACGAGCCTCGGCCCGACGAGCCCGGCCACGCCGCCGCGCCGGTGATTCCCGCCCAGCCGAAGGCGGCCCGGGCCCGCGTCCGGCGCGGCGGCGTGGCCCCGGGCGGCCGGCGCAAGCGGAAGAAGAAGTAGGACCACGAGGGGCAAGAGGGGAACGACATGTACCGCACACTCGGCATCGACCTGGGCACCACCAACTCCGTGGTGGCCCACCTCCGCCGGGGCGAGCCGGAGATCATCTTCAACCGGCAGAACCAGGAGGCCACGCCCTCCGTCGTCGGCACCGGCCGCAAGGGCGAGCTGCTGGTCGGCTCCACCGCGCGCAGCCGCACCGCCATCGACGGCGCGAACGTGATCCGCTCGGTCAAGCGCTTCATGGGCCGCAAGTTCAAGGACCCGCAGGTCCAGGCCGCCCTCAAGGAGGTCGACTACAAGGTCACCGCGGGCACCGACGGCGACGTGAACGTCTGGTTCAACGGCCGTTCCTACACCCCGATCGAGATCTCCGCGATCATCCTGCACCGCCTCAAGGAGGACGCGGAGCAGCGCTTCGGCGAGCCCTTCCACCGGGCCGTGATCACCGTCCCCGCCTACTTCGGCGAGCGGCAGGTCGCGGCCACCCAGGAGGCGGGCCGCATGGCCGGCCTGCACGTGCTGCGGATCATCAACGAGCCGACCGCCGCCGCCCTCGCGTACGGGATCACCTCGGAGGCGGGCGACGACGGCCGTACCGTCCTGGTCTACGACCTCGGCGGCGGCACCTTCGACATCTCCATCCTGCTGCTGGTGCCCGGTTCGGTCTCGGTGCTCGGCATCGAGGGCGACAACCTGCTCGGCGGCGACGACTTCGACCGCGCGATCACCACCGCGCTGCTGGACGACATCCGCGAGGAGTACGGCGCGGACTACCGGCCGGACCTGCGCGACCGCCCCAAGATCGCCTCCACCGCCGAGACCATCAAGATCGAGCTCTCCCACCAGGAGTCCTCCGAGGTCATCCTGCCCGGCCTCGGCGCCGGCCAGCTGGTGCTGGAGACCGAGTTCGAGCGGGCCCGCTTCGAGGAGCTGATCGAGGCCCACATCGAGCGCACCATCGAGCTGACCCACAAGGCCATCATGCAGGCCAACCTGACCGTCGGGGACATCGACGAGGTGGTGCTGGTCGGCGGCTCCACCGCGATCCCGCTGGTGGCCCGGCGCCTCGGCGAGGTCTTCGGGCCGCGCCGGATCCGGCGCGGCGTCAACCCGATGCAGTGCGTCGCGCTCGGCGCGGCCGTGCAGTCCGCGCTGGTCGGCGAGGTCGAGTGCCCCGAGTGCCGAGCCCCCGGCGACCTCTCCGCCTCGGCCTGCGCCAACTGCGCGACCTCGCTGCTCGGCGACCCCCGGGTCTCCTGCCCCGGCTGCCACATCCCGGTGGACGCCGCAGCTACCGCCTGCCCCAAGTGCGCGCGGGCGCTGGACGGTTCGGGAGCCGGCCCCGCCCCGTCCCAGGCCGCCACGGTCGTCCGCACCGACAACTGCCCGCGCTGCGGCACCCCGGCCGCCCCCGGCGTCACCGCGTGCGAACTCTGCGGCGAGGCCCTCAACTCCGCCGCCCCCGGCCGCACCAGGGTCGCCTCCACGGCCGCCGAGGAGGTCGGCCTGCGCTGCGCCGCCTGCGGATCCGTCAATCCGCCGGGCAGCGAAGTCTGCACCGGATGCGGCGAGTTGATGCAGGTCACCAACCCGTTCGACATCACCCCGAAGAACCTCGGCATCGAGCTCAACGACGGCCGGATGGCCGTCATCATCCCCAAGAACACGAGCTACCCGACGAGTTCACCGGTCAGCCGGGAGTTCGTCGTCTCCGGCAGCGGCCGCCAGCGGCTGGAGGTCGCGGTCTACGAGGGCGAGCACGAGATCGCCCAGCAGAACGAGCTGATCGGCCACCTCACCCTCCGGCTGCCCGCCGGCCTCGGCGGACGGATCCCGGTCGACGTCTCCTTCGGCCTCGACCGGGACCGCACCATCACCCTGTCGGTGCGGATCCAGGGCGGCGGCGAGAAGACCGTCAAGCTGGAGCGCGCCACCCTCGACCCCGAGCTCAAGGTCCAGGTCGAGGAGCAGCAGCGGCAGATCGAGACCTTCACCGACCGCTGGGGCGGCGAACTCACCGAGGCCGAACTGCGCGAGGCGCAGCACCTCATGGACACCCTCGACGACCTGGCCGCCGGCCAGACCCGGGGCCGGTCGGTGGACGAGGCGCTGGAGCGGGCCCAGCGCCAGCTCAAGGCCCAGCGCTGGGTGCGCGGCTCGGAGGCGTACCTGAGCCTGTTCATCCACTACTGCGAGAAGCACCTCGACCCGAGCGACCTGGACCGGCTGCGCGCGGTCGCCGCCGAGCTGCGGCTGCGCCGCGAGGCCGCCGACTGGGAGGGGGCGGTGCGCGCCGCGCAGCGGGCGGACGAGCTGTGCGACTCGCTCGGGCACACCTTCCGGATGCTCACCATGTGCAACGTCTACGTCAGCCAGAACCTGGTCTCGCCGGCCCTCGCCCAGCAGATCATCGCCGAGCTGCGCGGGCTGGACGCGTCGGTCGAGTCCGCCAACATGGAGGCCGCCAACCGGCACAACTCGGCGCTGCTGGTGCTGTACGCGCAGGCGCAGCGCGAGCTGGGCAACGACCCGACGCCGGAGTCGCTCGGCCCGGTCCGCCCGGAGGAGGCCGGTCCGCGATGACGTCCGAAGCCGCCGTGCCCCCGATCGAGGTGCCGTGCCCGCAGTGCGCCGTCCCGGTGGAGCCGGAGAGCCTGCGCTGCCCGTCCTGCCGGGAGGACCTGGCCGCGCTGGTCCGGCTGCGCTACGCCGGCCGGATCGACTACAACGAGGCGCTGGCCGCCGTCCGCGCGGGGGACGACCCGTCGGCGCTGGTGCTGCTGCGCCGCGCCCTGGCGGCCGAGCCGGGTCTGCTCCCGGCCCGGGAGCTGCTGGCCGCGGTGGAGGCGCGGCTGGGCGTGTAGTGCAATGGCGGTATGTCCAACCGCGGTATGCCCGGTGTCGGCATGACGGACGCGACGGCGGCGGGGTACGGGGAAGCCGGGCCCGCCGCCGTCCTCGACCTCGCCCCGACGCCCCGGACGGCCGTCGCCTGGCTGCCGCCGGCCGAGCTGTGGCCCGCCATCCAGGCGATCCGCCTCGAACACGACCCGCAGATCCGCCGGTGGCCGCCGCACGTCAACCTGCTCTTCGGGTTCGTCCCGGAGAGCGAGTTCGGCCGGGCGGCGCCGCTGCTGTCCGCCGCCGCGGCCGGCACCCGGCCGTTCACGGCCCGCCTGAGCGGCGTCCGCAGCTTCCGTCACCGCGCGTACGCGACCGTCTGGCTCGACCCGGCCGCCGCCGGCGCGGCGCCCTGGGTCCGCCTGTACGCGGATCTCCTGGAGCGCTTCCCGCGCTGCCGCGGCCACGCCGCCGGCTTCACCCCGCACCTGTCGCTCGGCCGCACGCGGCACCCGAAGGAGCTCGCCGCCGAGTGCGCGGCCCGGCTCGGCTCACTGTCCGCGCAGGTCAGCGGCGTGGTCCTGCTCTCCCGTCGGGGCGCCGGGCCGATGGTCCCACGTGCGGCCGTCGCCCTGGGCAGCGGCGAACTGACCTGGGAGGGCGACCCGCCCGCCGACTGACCGGTCCGGGGCGGCCGGCTCGAACGGCGCTTCAGGACCGGCCGCCATGCTCGGCGGATGCGTGAAGCGATCGGATGGTGCTGCCGCCTGCTGGGCCGGCTCCTGCGGGGGCTGGCGGTGCTGGGCCAGTCGGCGGGTTTCGTGGTGCCGGTGGTGGAGCCGCCCCGGCGCGGGCCGGCACCGGGGCATCCGGAGCGGCTCCGGCCCGACGTGCCGCTCAGCCCTGTCGAGCGGGAGCTGCGGCGGCAGCTGCGCGGGGTCGGCGGGTGGACGGAAGCGCCCTGAGCCCGGCCCGTCAGGACGCCGGGCCCGTCAGGACGGCGTGCGCGCCCCCGCGGGCTGCGCCGACGGGGTCGGCAGAGCGGTGGCGGGCCCGTTGCGCACGGCGGTGCGGGCCAGCAGCGGCCCGGTCATCAGGGTGGTGACCAGGGCCATCACCACCATCGCGCTGAACATCCGGGTGTCGATCACCCCGAGCCGGTGGCCCACGTTCAGGATGACCAGTTCGGTGAGGCCCCGGGCGTTGAGCAGGATGCCCAGCACGGTCGCCTCGCGCCGGGTCGAGCCGGTGGCCCGGGCGGCGGCGACGGCGCCGGCGAACTTGCCGGCGCAGGCCGTCACCAGCACCGCCACCACGATGACCAGGCCGCGCAGCCCGAGGCCGGTGAGGTCGACGGCGAGACCGGTCACGGCGAAGAAGGCCGGCAGCAGCAGGAGGCCCGCCTGCTCGATGCGCTCCGGGACCTCGGGCGCGACCGCCTCGATCCGGTCCCGGGGCACCGCCGCACCGAACATGAACGCCCCGAAGACGGAGTCCAGCCCGATCCGGCTGGTGACCCAGGCGGTGAGCAGGGTGCCGGTGACCAGCACGGCGTGGATCCACGGTTCGCCGAGGGGGCGGCGGCGCCCCGGGTCGAGCAGCCGGGCGAGCGCCGGGCGGACGACACCGGCGAGCACCAGCACCACCACCGCCGTGCTGAGCGCCAGTCGTCCGAGTGACCACAGGCCCCGGGCCTGCACCACGGCCACCACCACGGCCAGCGCGCACCAGGCGAGGAAGTCCTGGAAGGCGGCGCTGGCCAGCGACAGGCTGCCGAGCGGGTCGTTCTGCATCCGCCGCTCGGCGATGATCCGGGCGAGGACGGGGAAGGCGGTGATGGACATCGCAGCGCCGAGGAACAGCGCCGGTCCGAGCCGGCCGTCCGTGGCCAACTGGGCGGTGTCGAACCAGGGGTAGAGCGCCAGCGCCAGCCCGACGCCGAGCGCGAACGGCAGCGCCACCGAGCTGAGCGACACGGCCGTCACCCGGCGCCCGACGCCGCGCAGATGGCCGACGTCGAACCGCAGGCCGACGGTGAACATGAAGAGGACCAGGCCAAGTTGGGACAGCACCCGCAGGTAGGACTGGACCTCGGAGGGAAACAGCTCGGCGTCCAGCTCGCCCGGCAGCAGCCCGAGCAGGCTCGGCCCGAGGGCGACCCCGCCGACGATCTCGCCCATGACGACCGGCTGGCGCAGCCGTTGGGCGATCCGCCCGCAGACGAAGGCGGTGCCGAGGATGACGGCGAGCGCGAGGAGCACCGCTCCGGCCGTCGCAGAATCGCCCGAGGCGGCGGTCAACACCGTTGTGTGGCGGGGGAGTTCGCCTATCGGTTGCACAGTGTTCTTTCCTTTCGCGGGGCGCGCCGACGCGCGCGGGGTCTGGTCGGGTACGGGGAGGTGTCGGTCACCGCTCGACGGCGGCGAGAAGGTCGGTGCGCAGCCGGACGGGGGCGGTGCCGAAGGCGATCCGGCGCAGCAGGGCGCCGTAGAGCGGGGTCCTGGACATCAGTGCCGCCGCCCGCGGGCGCAGCGTCGAGGAGAACCGGCCGGTGGAGAGCATCATGCGGCTCTGGATCTGCTGGATCCTGGTGATCCGCTCCACCTCAGGCCGGCGCAGCTCGGCGTAGCGGCTCAGCCGGGCCGCGCCCGCGTCGCCGCTGCGGACCGCCTCGACCAGGACGGGGTGGGCCGCCACGGCGTCGCGGATGGCCAGGTTGATGCCCTGGGCGCCGATCGGGCTGTGGGTGTGGGCAGCGTCGCCGATCAGCAGCAGGCCGTGACGCACCCACTGCTCGGCGCTGCCGGAGAAGACGTCCAGCAGGGAGAGGTCGGCGAAGCCGGTGATCTCGGCCCGGATCCGTTCGGCGTACTCCGGTGCGGCGCGGCAGAGTTGCTCGACGATGTGGTCGATGCCGCGGTCGGCCAGCGGGCGGAAGCCGCCGTGCGGGAGGGTCCAGCCGAGCTGGAGCGCGTCCGGCACCGAGCGGTAGCTCAGCACCGGGTTGCCGCCGGCCCGGAAGACCCGGACGTCGCAGGGGCGCCGGGTGCCCGGCCGCGGCGGTGCGGAAAGCCGGAACCAGAGGACGTCCTGGCTGAACAGCTCCTGGCGACGGTAGCCGATCCCGGCGAGGCCGCGGACCTTGGAGAACCGGCCGTCCGCGGCGACCACGCAGCGCGCCCGCACCACCTGCGCGGGCGCGCCCGCGGACCCGCCCGCGACGACGCCCCGGACGGCGCCGCCCTCCTCGACCAGCGCGGTCGCCTTGGCGCCCGCCAACTGGCGGAATCCGTCGTAGCGTTCGCAGGCGGCCAGCAGTTCGGTGAGCAGGTGCCGCTGCGGCAGGCTGAGCAGGCAGTTGTACGGCCCCGGCAGCCGGCGGTAGTCGCCGTCGATCAGGACCCGCCCGTGCTCCTCCAGCAGGAACCGGTCGTGCTCGACGGCGCCGCGCTCCCGCGCGGGAGCGAGGACGCCCAGTTCGTCCAGCAGCGCCTGGCCGCCGGGTTGGAGGATCTCCCCGCGGTACGTCCGGTCCAGCGAGCGGCTGCGCTCCAGCACGGTGACCCGGATGCCGGAGCGGACCAGCAGCAGGGCGAGGGTCAGGCCGGCCGGCCCGCCGCCGACCACGCAGATGTCGGTGTCGATGTCCATGCGGCCAGACGCTAGGCAGTGCGCTTCGACCCCGGTTCGCGTCGCCTTCCCGCGGGGGGCGGTCGCGGTGCCCGTCGTGCGGGGTGGACGGCGGCTCGAAGCCGCCGCGAACGCCTGCCAGGACGATCTGATCCGGCTCAAGTCCCTGACCCGCCCCAGCGTGCGGGCAGGGCGGGACGCACCGGACAGGAGGGCATCGGGCATGTCGTCGGAGACGAGCAGGGAGACGAACAGGGGGCGCGGCGGTGGCAGCTGACAACGGACGGCGGCGCGTGGTGGTGACCGGGATCGGCGTGGTGGCCCCCGGTGAGGTGGGCACCAAGGCGTTCTGGGACCTCCTGACGGCGGGCCGGACCGCGACCCGGACGATCTCGACCTTCGACCCGGCGCCGTTCCGGTCCCGGGTCGCCGCCGAGTGCGACTTCGACCCGGAGGCGAGTGGTCTGACGCAGCGTCAGATCAGGCAGTGGGACCGCACCGCGCAGTTCGCGGTGGTCGCGGCCCGTGAGGCGCTGGCCGACTCGGGGGTGTCGGGGGTCAACGACCCGGTACGGACCGGGGTGATGGCCGGCACGGCCTGCGGGATGACGATCAGCCTGGACCGCGAGTTCGCCGTGGTCAGTGACGAGGGCCGCAAGCGCCTGGTCGACGACGCGCACGGCGTGCCCTACCTCTACGACTACTTCGTGCCGTCCTCCATGGCGACCGAACTGGCCTGGCTGGCGGAGGCCGAGGGCCCGGTGGGCGTGGTCTCCACCGGGTGCACCTCCGGGATCGACGTGATCGCGCACGCCTGCGACCTGATCCTCGACGACACGGCCGACGTGATGCTGGCCGGCGCCTCGGACGCCGCGATCTCCCCGATCACGGTGGCCTGCTTCGACGCGATCAAGGCGACCACCCCGCGCAACGACGAACCGGAAAGCGCCTCGCGCCCGTTCGACCTGACCCGCAACGGCTTCGCCCTCGGCGAGGGCGCGGCGATGTTCGTCCTGGAGGAGCGGGAGCACGCGCGCCGGCGCGGTGCGCACATCTACGCCGAGGTCACCGGCTACGCCGGGCGCTGCAACTCCTACAGCATGACCGGGCTGCGGGTGGACGGGAACGAGATGGCGGAGGCGATCCGGGTCGCGCTCGACCGCAGCCGGATGAACCCCGAGGACATCGGCTACGTCAACGCGCACGGCTCGGCGACCAAGCAGAACGACCGGCACGAGACGGCCGCGTTCAAGAAGAGCCTCGGTGACCACGCCTACCGGGTGCCGGTCAGCTCGATCAAGTCGATGATCGGGCACTCGCTCGGCGCCGTGTGCGCGCTGGAGTTCGCTGCCAGCGCGCTGGCGATCGAGCACTCGGTGGTGCCGCCGACGGCCAATCTGCACGTGCCCGATCCCGAGTGCGATCTGGACTACGTGCCGTTGACGGCGCGGGAGCAGCGGGTGCCGACGGTGCTCAGCGTGGCCAGCGGCTTCGGCGGTTTCCAGAGCGCGATCGTGCTCGCCGAGCCGGAGTGGAGCAGGGCATGACCGACGTGGTGGTGACCGGGATCGGCGTGGTGGCGCCGAACGGCTGGGGTGTGGCGGAGTACTGGGAGGCCACGCTGGCCGGCCGCTCCGGGCTCGGGCCGCTCACCCGCTTCGACTCCGCCGGGTACCGGGCGCACGTGGCCGGGGAGGTGAACTTCACGCCGGAGGACCACCTGCCGGGCCGGCTGCTGCCGCAGACCGACCACATGACCCGGCTGGCCCTGGTCGCGGCGGAGGAGGCGCTCGCCGACGCCGGGGCGGATCCGTCGGCGATGCCGGACTTCTCCGCCGGAGTGGTCACGGCGGCCTCGGCGGGCGGCTTCGAGTTCGGCCAGAAGGAACTCCAGGCGCTGTGGAGCAAGGGCCCGGCCTACGTCAGCGCCTACCAGTCCTTCGCCTGGTTCTACCCGGTCAACACCGGGCAGATCTCGATCCGGCACGGCATGCGCGGCCCCGGTTCGGCGCTGGTGGCCGAACAGGCGGGCGGCCTGGACGCGCTGGCCAAGGCGCGCCGGCACGTCCGCGAGGGCACCGCGCTGATGCTGGCCGGCGCGGTGGACGGCTCGCTCTGCCCGTGGTCGTGGCTCTGCCTCACCCGCAGTGGCACGGTGAGCCCGCGCCGGGATCCGCACCGGGCCTTCCTGCCGTTCGACGCCGACGCCTCCGGCGGGGTGCCGGGCGAGGGCGGCGCGCTGCTCGTCCTGGAGAACCCGGAGCGGGCGGCCGAGCGCGGGCAGCACCGCCACTACGGGCGGATCGCCGGCTACGCGGCCACCTTCGATCCCCGGCCGGGCTCCGGCCGTCCGCCCGGCCTGCGGCGGGCGATCGAGACGGCGCTCGCGGACGCCGGGCTCGGCCCGTCTGACATCGACGTGGTCTTCGCCGACGCCAGCGGGGTGGCCGAGCAGGACCGTGCGGAGGCCGGGGTGCTGAGCGCGGTGTTCGGCCCTCGCGGGGTGCCGGTGACGGCCCCCAAGACGATGACCGGCCGACTGCTGGCCGGCGGCGCCCCGCTGGACGTCGCCGCGGCGCTGCTGGCCATGCGCGACGCGGTGATCCCGCCGTCCGTCCACATCGGCACGCCGGCCCACCCGGACCTCGACCTGGTGCGGGACCGGCCGCGGCCGGCTCGGCTGACCACCGCGCTGGTCCTCGCCCGCGGCCACGGCGGCTTCAACAGCGCGCTCGTGCTGACCAGTTGATCAACCCTGTAGACACCCAACCCCATCGATTGTGAGGAATTCCCATGGCAGAGTTCACCCTTGACGAGCTCATCACCGTGCTGAAGGAGGCCGCCGGCGCCGACGAGGGCATCGACCTCGACGACATCCTGGACGTGCCCTTCACCGACCTGGGCTACGACTCGCTGGCCCTGTTCAACACCGTCAACACCATCGAGCGGGACCGCGGCATCGCGCTCCCGGACGAGACCGTGGTCGAGGCCACCACGCCGCGCCTGCTGCTGGAGGCGGTCAACCTCGGTCTCGCCAAGGCCGCCTGATCATGTGCGGAGTCGTGGGGGTGGTCGACTACGACACCCCGCCCGAGCACCGCCGGGAGCTGCTCCAGGCGATGACGGAAACCATGGCCTGCCGGGGGCCGGACGCCGATGGGCTCTGGTTCGGCCCGTCGGTCGGCCTCGGCCACCGGCGGCTGTCGGTCATCGACCCGGAGCACGGGCAGCAGCCGATGACCGCCCGCCACCAGGGCCGCGGCGCGGCCATCACGTTCAGCGGGGAGATCTACAACTTCCGCGAGCTGCGCGCCGAACTCATTACGCACGGGCACCAGTTCCGGACCGCCTGCGACACCGAGGTGGTCCTGCGCGGCTACCTCCAGTGGGGCGCCGCGCTGGTGGAGCGGCTGAACGGGATGTTCGCCTTCGCCGTCTGGGACGAGCAGACCGAGGAACTGCTGCTGGTCCGCGACCGCATGGGCGTCAAGCCGCTCTACTACTGGCCCACCGCGGCCGGCGTGCGGTTCGGCTCGGAGCCGAAGGCCGTCCTGGCCGACCGCATGCTGCCCCGCAGGGTCGGCGCGGAGGGCCTGTGCGAGGTGCTGGACATGGTGAAGACGCCGGAGGCGGCCGTCTTCACGGGGCTGTCCGAGGTCCGCCCGGGCCAGCTGGTCCGGGTCGGGCGCGGCGGGGTGCGCCGGCAGACGTACTGGCGGCTGGAGGCCCGGGAGCACACCGACGACCTGCCGACGACCATTGGCACCGTCCGCGAGCTGCTCGCCGACACCGTCACCCGCCAGCTGGTCTCGGACGTGCCGCTCGGCACGCTGCTCTCCGGTGGCCTGGACTCCTCCGCGGTGACCGCGCTGGCCGCCCTCAGCGGTCCGGTGCGCTCGTTCTCGGTGGACTTCCGGGGTGCGGCCGACGGCTTCGCCTCCGACGCCGTCCGGCGGGAGGCGGACGCGCCGTACGTGCGCGAGCTCGCCCGGCACGTGGGCGCGGACCACCTGGAGGTGCTGCTGGACAGCCCCGGGCTGACCGATCCCGCGGTGCGCGCCGCCGTACTGCGGGCCACCGACCTGCCGCCCGCGTACTGGGGCGACATGTGGCCCTCGCTCTACCTGTTCTTCCGCGCGGTGCGGGAACAGGTGACGGTGGCGCTGTCCGGCGAGGCCGCGGACGAACTGTTCGGCGGCTACCGGTGGTTCCGCAACCCGGCGGCACTGCGCGCCGCCACCTTCCCGTGGCTCACCTCCGGTTCGGCGCGCTACTTCGGCGGCAGCTCGCTCTTCCAGCCGGGCCTGCTGGACAAGCTCGACCTGGTCGGCTACCGGGCCGCCCGGTACGCCGAGGCGATCGCCGAAGTCCCGGTGCTGCCGGGCGAGTCGGACACCGACCGGCGGATGCGCGAGATCGGCTACCTCAACCTGACCCGGTTCGTGCAGACGCTGCTCGACCGGAAGGACCGGATGAGCATGGCGGTCGGTCTGGAGGTGCGGGTGCCGTTCTGCGACCATCGGCTGGTCGAGTACGTCTTCAACGTGCCGTGGGAGATGAAGAGTTTCGACGGCCGAGAGAAGAGCCTGCTGCGCGCGGCGGTGGCCGACCTGCTGCCGCGCTCGGTGGTCGAGCGGGTGAAGACCCCGTACCCGGCCACCCAGGATCCGGGCTACGAGGGTGTGCTGCGGGCCGAACTCACGCGGGTGCTGGGCGATCCCGACGCCCCGGTGCTGCCGCTGCTGGACCTCGACCGGGCGCGGGCCGCGGCCGGCCGTGCGACCGGCGCGGTCAGCCGGCCCTACGACCGGGGCAGCCTGGAGCTGGTGCTGTGGCTCAACTCCTGGCTCACCGAGTACGAGGTCACGCTGGATCTGTGACCCCGGCGGCGTCCGCGCCGCCGGTGGCCGACGGGGGCAGCCCCTCGGCCAGCACCGACCGAAGGCCACGCAGCAGCCGCAGCGTGGCCTTCAGGTCGTCCGGGTCCAGACCGCCGGCGAGGTGCTCCATCCAGTGCCGCTCGGCGGGCTCGATCCGGGCGAGGGCGTCGGCCCCCTCGGCGGTCAGGGCGACCAGCGGGGCCCGCCGGTCGGCTGGATTGGGAGAGGTGCTGACCAGGCCCTCCTCGACCAGCTTGACGACGGTCTGCTGGACGGCCTGCCGGCGCAGGCCGCGCTCGCGCGCGAGGCGGGCGGCGCTCTGCGGTCCGTCGTGCAGCAGGCCGAGGACCTGCCAGCGCGCGGAGGTGAGCCCGAAGCGGGCGGACAGCGCGTCGCCCGCGCGCAGCAGGGCACCGTTGACGGCGAAGAGTTCAGTCGTGATGTCACTCAATGTCTCGGCCGCGGGGGAGAGGTCGGTCATGCGGGCAGCCTAACCGCTGCCTGTCCGGGGTTTCGGCAAGAACTTGTCATTCCGCTCCGGCACCCACTACTCTCAATTCGACAAGATCTTGTCGATTCGGCGAGTCGCGCCGGATGCGCGCCGCCGGCCGGACCCCGGCCGGACGATCGGAACCTCTGGGAGAAACAGGAATGGCAAACGCCGCCTCGCAGACCGACGAGGCCGCCCCCGACCAGGCCGGCGGCCCCGCCGGCTTCACGCACCGCCAGATCATCACGGCGCTGTCCGGCCTGCTGCTGGCCGTGCTGCTCGCCGCGCTCGACCAGACCATCGTCTCTACCGCGCTGCGCACGATCGGCGACCAGCTGCACGGGCAGACCGTCCAGGCCTGGGTGATCACCGGTTACCTGGTCAGCTCCACGATCGCGATGCCGTTTTACGGCAAGCTGTCCGACATCTACGGCCGCAAGCCGCTGTACCTCGCGGCGATCGTGGTGTTCATCGTCGGCTCGGCGGCCTGCGCGCTGGCGAACTCGATGGAGACGCTGGCCGTCGCCCGGGTCGTCCAGGGCTTCGGCGGCGCCGGGCTGATGTCACTGCCCACGGCCGTCATCGCCGACCTCGCCCCGGTGCGCGAACGCGGCCGCTACTTCTCGTACCTGATGATGGCCTGGGTCGCGGCCAGTGTGCTCGGCCCGCTGGTCGGCGGCCTGTTCGCGGGCGCCGGCGAGATCCTCGGCGTGACCGGCTGGCGCTGGGCGTTCCTGATCAACGTGCCGCTCGGCCTGGTGGCCCTGCTCAGTGTGCGCAAGGCGCTCAACCTGCCGCACCAGCGGGTGGACCACCCGATCGACTACCGGGGTGCGCTCACCCTGGCGGTCTGCCTGGTGCCGCTGCTGATCGTCGCCGAGGAGGGCCTCGACTGGGGCTGGGGGTCGGCGCGTTCGCTGGCCCTGTTCGCGGTCTCGCTGGTCGGCCTGGTGCTGTTCGTGCTGGCCGAGCGGGCCCGCGGGCTGGAGGCGATGGTCCCGCTGAGGCTGTTCCGGCGCGGCGGGATCACCCTGGCCACCGGCGTCAACTTCACCATCGGCGTGGGCATCTTCGGCACGGTCTCCACACTGCCGCTCTTCCTGCAGCTGGTGCAGGACCGCAGCGCCACCGTCGCCGGGCTGGTGATCATCCCGGTGATGACCGGGGCGATCGTCTCGCAGACCGTCTGTGCGAAGATCATCAAGAAGCGGAACCGGTACAAGAAGCCCGCGATCGTCGGCCTCGGCTCGATGGCCGGCGCGCTGCTGGCGCTGTCCGCCACCGGCGCGGACACCCCGCTGGCGGTGATCGTGCTGATCGCCGCGTGGCTGGGCCTCGGCATCGGGCTCTCGCAGACCGTCATCACCCTGGCTATCCAGAGCTCGGCGCCCAAGTCCGAGCTGGGCGTGGCCAACGCCGCCTCCGGCCTGTTCCGGCAGCTGGGCGGCACGACCGGTGCCGCGGTGTTCATGTCGGTGCTGTTCGGCGTCGCCGCCGGCCGGATCGACGGCGCGGCGGACGGCGACGAGGCCGTCCGGCAGGCGCTCTCCGACCCGGACTCCACCGGCCGGCTGACCGCCTCGGCGGTCGACGCCTTCGCCTCGGGCTTCAGCACGATGTTCCTGGTCGGCGGCCTGATCCTGGCGGTGGGCTTCGTGCTCACCTTCCCGCTGCGGGAGCTGCACGACGAGGAGTGATCGCGCGCACCCGCACCCCCTGATCCGCGTACCCCCGGTCGCCCCCGTGCCGGGGGTACGCGCTTTTCCGGCGGCGATTCGGCGGCGATTCGGCGGATTTCCATGGCAGTTCGGCCCGGCGGCCCCGCCCGACGGCGACCCGGCGGCGGCTCGAAGGGGCCCGGCGAGCATGGGGACACCGACCCGCCGAGAGTGGAGGACCGATGCCCCCCGTACCCCTGACCCTGCCGCTGGACCTGGCCCCAGGCCTGGTGGACGGCCCGACCTTCCTGTCCATCATGGGCGCACTGCCCACCGGGGTCACCGTGGTGACCACCCTGGGACCGGACGGCGAGCCGTATGGCATGACCTGCTCCGCCGCGTGCAGCGTCTCCAAGACCCCGCCGCTGCTGCTGGTGTGCATCAACCGGGAGAGCCGGGTGCTGAAGGCCCTGCTGGAGCGCGGCGAGTTCGCCGTCAACGTGCTGCGCGGCGGCGGCGAGTCCACCTCCGCCCGGTTCGCCTCGCAGCAGGACGACCGATTCCGGGACGTCCGGTGGGAGCCCGGCAGCGCCGGTGGGCTGCCGGTGATGCCGGCCGACGTGGTCGCGCACGCCGAGTGCCGGGTCGCCGCGGCCGTGGAGGCGGGCGACCACACCATCGTGATCGGCGCCGTGCTGGCCGGCGGCCTCCGGCCCGAGGTGCCCAGCCCGCTGATGTACTGGCGCCGCTCCTACACCCGCTGGCCCGTCGAGGAGGACCCGAGGACCGCCGCCCTGACCCTGGCGGCCGAGGGCTGAGCGGGCACGGGAAACGGCGAGGGCCGCGTCCGGGGAACAGCTCCCCGGACGCGGCCCTCGCCGCGTGTCCGTCGTTACTTGCGTTTCATCGCCGCCCTGACCTCCTCGGCGCTGGCGGCCAGCAGTTCACGGATCTCCGGGCGGTGGTGGCCGGTCGCCCACTCCGCGATCTGGATCATCTTGTCCGCCGTCGGGTTGATGTGGTGGGTGTCGGGGTCGTTGAAGCCCAGCGCGGGCAGCATCCAGTCCGACTCGCGCACCCGCTGCTCCAGCACGGCCGCGGCCTCCTCGGCCGTCGTCCGTCCCGCGTCCACCGCCTCGCACAGCTCGGTGAGCTCGTCGAAGGCCTCCTTGTAGAAGTCGAGCGGACACCACAGGCCGGGGTACGGGTTGTCGTCCAGCGCCCGGCAGTGGGCGTCGTCGCCGGTCTCCTTGGTCTTCGTCAGCGCGTTGAGGATGCGCTTGCCGCCGATCACGCTGGCCGACGCCCAGATCCGGAACACCGAGTTCCACAGCGGGTAGTGCGAGAAGGAGATGAAGGAGTTGTTGACCAGCTTGTCGTTCCAGTCCAGCAGGCCCTGCTCCAGCTGCTCCACGTAAGCGAAGCGCTCGACCGCGAAGTCGTCCTCGCGCAGCGCCGCCATCAGTCGCCAGGACAGCGCGTTGATGATCTCGCAGGTGTTGGACAGCCCGCGGGAGAACAGCGGGTCGATGAAGCCGGCCGCGTGCGACATCAGGCACCAGCGCTCGCCGACGGTCTTGGTCGAGGAGTACTGCATCCGGTCCGTCCGGACCCACTCGCGCACGCTGCGGGCGCCCTTCAATTGCCGCTGCACCGCCGGGAAGCGCTCCACGTGCGACCAGAACTCCTCCTCGGCCGTCAGGTCCGGCCGGGCGGGGTACTTCCGCTCGTCGAGCTGGATGCCCACGCTGCACAGCGGGTTGGTGGCACCCGGGTGGTTGTTGAACGGGATGATCCACATCCAGCCGCGCTCGAAGATGTGGTGCATCGTCCCGTCGTTCCACGGCACCGGCGGGCGCAGCTCGGCGGGCGTGTCCACGTGGTCGTCGATCGCGTCCACCCTGACCATGTGGGTGAAGATCGAGCGGGCGTGGTGCTTGAGCCGGCTGGGCTCCTCGCGCAGCCCCAACTGCCCGGCCAGCGGCGAGCGGAAGCCGCTGGCGTCGACCAGGTAGCGGGCCCGGATCGTGCTGCCGTCCGCGCCGGCCACGGTGACCCCGGCGTCGTCGAACTCGATGTTCTCCACCCGGAAGTACTGCCGCGCGTCGCAGCCGTAGCGCACGGCGGCGTGGAACATGTACGCGTCGGTGTCCTGCCGGAAGAAGTGGGCCGCGTTGCCGACGATCGAGGGGATGCGGAACTGGCTGGTCTCGTGCGGGTCCGGTTCCTGGCCGTCCTGGTGGAACATGAAGCCGAAGTTGCTCTTCTGCCCGTGCGCGCTGCTGACGTTGGCCAGGACGTCCTGGAAGCTCGCCAGGTTGGCGATCTCCGGCACGCCGTACCGGTCCGAGATCAGCCGCAGGACCACCAGCGTCTGCCCGATGGTCGACTCGCCGACGGCGAAGCGGGGGTGGTGGGCGCCGTCGAGCAGCATCACGCGGAAGCCGTGCTTGGCGAGGATCGAGCCGAGCATGGTGCCCGACAGGCCGCTGCCGATGATGGCGACGTCGTACGGCTGCCCTGCCTGCTGTCCCTGGTCTGTGGTCACGTCGAACTCCCTTCCGTTCAGGCCGACTTGACGCCGATGGCGAAGTGGTCGCGGGTGATGGTGTCGGAGGCGGTGATCCGGTCGACGGTGAAGCCGGCCTCCACCAGGTACTCGCGGGCGTCCTGGAGCGAGTAGGCCCCGGCCTCGTCCCGGATCATGGTGTGGTTGATCCGCTGCAGCAGGACCTGCGGGTCCCGCTCCTCCGGGTCGATCATGGCGTCGTACAGGACCACCAGCCCGCCCGGGCGCACCGCCTTGTGGGCGCGGCGCAGCAGCTCCTTGCGGTCGGCCACCGGCCAGTCCGGCAGGACGTGACCGAAGATCACCACGTCCGCCTCCGGCAGGTCGGTGGCGAAGAAGTCGCCGCCGTGGAAGTCGACCCGCTCGGCGGTGCCGGCCTCGGCCACCAGCTCGTCGAAGAGCGGGCGCAGCGCCGGCAGGTCGAAGACCGCGCCGCGCAGGTGCGGGTGGGCGGCGGCGATCCGGGAGGCGACGTTGCCGCGCCCGCCGCCGACGTCCACGAAGGACGTGTACCCGCTCCAGTCGATCTCGCGCGCCAGCTCGTCGGCGGTGAAGCCGTTGTGGGCGTCCATGTGCAGCATGATCTGCTTGGCGCGGTCGAGGTCCTCGTACTGCTTGGGGTAGGCCAGCTGGCCCTGCGCGGCCACCGCCGACTTGGCCTTGCCGTCGCGCAGCGCGTCGGTCAGCTGCGCCCAGGCGTGGTAGTGCAGCCGGGCGTGCTGGCGGGCGGTGCCGCCCAGGTAGGTGCCGCCGGGGAGCAGGAACTCGCGGGCGAGCTCCGAGGTCCGGTAGTGCCCGCCCTGCTCGTCGAGCAGTCCGAGGCCGACCAGGGCGTCCAGGAAGTCCTTGAACAGCCGGTGCTGCACGTCCAGTTCGGCGCGGATCTGCTCGACGTCGGCGGAGCGGTCGGAGAGCAGCTCGAAGATGCCGAGCTCGACCGCGCTCTGCAGCGCCTTGGCTTGGAAGTAGGCGGTGTTGAGTGCGACGATCCTGCGCGCTCGGGCGGCGGCGCTCTCGGTGGTCGATGTCATCGTGCGTCCCTTCTAAGTGAGTTGGTGGTCAGGCCGCCGGGCCGAACCAGGTGGCCGCGGCGTGGTGGAGCTCGTCGTGGCGGGCCGGGTCGCCGGCCCAGGCCACGTAGCCGTCCGGGCGGATCAGGTAGGCGGTGGCCGGCTCCGGCCCGGCCCCCTTGGCGGTCAGGGTGTCCACCCGGTCCGCCCAGGCGGCCAGTGGCGGGGCGGCCGGGGCCGGTTCGGGGAGCAGCAGCAGGCCGCGGGCCCCGGCGAAGCAGTCGCTGATCCGCCGCGGGCCGTCGGCGGTGAGCAGTTCGGCGTCGGGCATCCGCCGGCCGACCAGCGGGTGGTCGCCGGTGCCGTAGGTGACGTCGAAGCCGGAGAGCATGCCGGCGATGTACCGGTTGGTGTCGGGCAGGGCCATCAGCTCGCGGAAGGTCTGGCGCAGCGCGTCGTACCGGGGGTCCGGGTCGATCAGGACGGCCTGGGTGCGGGTGTTGCGCACCACGCCGTCGGCGACCGGGCGGCGCTCGCTCTCGTAGCTGTCCAGCAGTTCCTCGGTGCCCTGGCCGCGGACCATCGCGGCGAGCTTCCAGCCGAGGTTGACGGCGTCCTGGAAGCCGAGGTTGAGGCCCTGGCCGCCGGCCGGCAGGTGGATGTGCGCCGCGTCGCCGGCCAGCAGGACCCGGCCGTTCCGGTAGGAGTCGGCCAGCCGGGAGACGTCGGTGAGCCGGGACAGCCAGGTGACGTCGTGCATCCCGTGGTCGCCGCCGGTGTGCTCGATCAGCGCGGCGCGCATCTCCTCCTCGGTGACCGGCGCGTTGCGGTCGGGGAAGGGCTCGTCGAACCACGCGACCGTCGCCCGGTAGACGCCCGGCTGGTGCTGGAACGCCCCGAACCAGGACCGCCGTTCGGGGTTGAGCAGGCCCACCGGGCGCATCGGCCCGAGGCCCTCGCCGCGCGGCAGCTCACCGCTGAAGCGCATGTCGCCGATGAGCGCGTACATGTGCGGGTCCTGGCCGGTGAACCCGATCCCGGCGTGCTTGCGGACGGTGCTGCCGCCGCCGTCGCAGCCGACCAGGTAGCGGGCCCGCAGCGGGCCGGTGCCGGTCTCGACGGTCACCCCGTCGTCGTCCTGGGCGAAGCCGGTGACGGCCGCGCCGCGCACGATCCGTACGCCGAGCTCGCGGGCCCGCTCGGCGAGCAGCTCCTCGGTGCGCAGCTGGGGCACCAGCAGCACGTACGGGTGGCGGGTGTCGAACTCCTCGAACCGCATCGGCACGCCCAGGCTGGCGAAGTTGCCGCCCTGGAGCACGCCCGCGCCCTCCTTGAAGCGGTCGAGCAGCCCGCGCAGTTCGAGCAGCTCCACGGTGCGGCCCTGCATGCCCATGGCCTTGGAGTGCTTCTCCGGTTCCGTGCGGCGCTCGACCACCACCGTCCGGGCTCCGCCCAGCGCCAGTTCACAGGCGAGCATCAGGCCGGTCGGCCCCGCCCCCGCCACCACCACATCGCAGTCCAACACGGCCTCCGCTCTCGGTCCGGTACGACGGGCTCACGCTGTCAGCCGGACTTCGAGCCGGAGTCCAGCGGCGGTCGCCGCCCGGGCGGCCGGCACCAAGGCGGCTCGAAGCGGGGTGCCTAGCGTCGGCGGGGACCCGACCCACCGACAGAGGACAGTCATGCCATTCACCGCGAACGAGGCCGCCTACCTGGCCTCGCAGTCGCTCGCCCGTCTGGCCACCGTGGACGGCCGCGGGCAGCCGCACGTCGTGCCCCTGGGCTTCCACTACAACGCCGAGCTCGGCACCGTCGACGTGACCGGACGCGGCATGGCCCGCAGCCTCAAGTACCGCCACGTCCAGACGCATCCGCGGGTCTCGCTGGTGGTGGACGACGTGGTGGACGCGCAGCGCTGGGTCGTCCGCGGGATCGAGATCCGGGGCACCGCGGTGGCGCTGCGGAGCGGTGGCAAGGAGATCCTGCCGCACGTCGACGACGAGCTGATCCGGATCACCCCGGAGCGGATCGTCTCCTGGGGCATCGACTCCGACTGCCAGGCGCCGCCGCTGGCCCGCAACGTCGTCGGGAACGGGGTGCGGGCATGATCGAGCGGCTGCCGAAGTTCCCCTGGGACGTCCTGTTCCCCTACCGCAAGCGCGCGGCCGCCCACCCCGACGGGCTGGTCAACCTGGCGCTCGGCGACCCGGTCGACCCGACCCCGCCCGCCGTCCGCGCGGCCCTCGCCGCCGCCGCCGACGCGCCCGGCTACCCGTCCACCGAGGGCACGCCCGTGCTCCGGGCGGCCGCCGCGCAGTGGCTGCTGCGCCGCGAGGGGGTGACCGTCGAGCCGGACGCCGTGATCCCGGCCGTCGGCACCAAGGAGCTGATCGCCTGGCTGCCCACCATGCTGGGCCTGGGCCCCGGCGACGTCGTCCTCGTCCCCGAACTCGCCTTCCCCACCTACGAGGTGAGCGCCCGCCTGGCCGGCGCGACGCTGGTCCGGACGGACTCGCCGCTGAGCTACGACGGCCCCGCCCCCCGGGTGCTCTGGCTGAACTCGCCGTCGAACCCCGAGGGCCGGGTGCTGGGCACCGCCGAACTGCGCGCGATCGTCGAGTGGGCGCGCGAGCGGGGCAGCCTGGTGGTGAACGACGAGTGTTACCTGGACCACGTCTGGGAGGGCGAGACCCGCTCGGTGCTGCACCCCGAGGTCAGCGGCGGCAGCCACCGGGGCGTGCTGGCCGTGCACTCGCTGTCCAAGCGCTCCAACCTGGCCGGCTACCGGGCGGGCTTCGCCGCCGGTGACCCGGACGTCATCGCGACGCTGCTGGAGGTGCGCAAGCACGCCGGCCACATGGTGCCCGCCCCGATCCAGGCCGCGATGGCGGCCGCGCTCGGCGACGACTCCCACCTGGCGCAGCAGCGCGAGCACTACGCGCGGCGGCGTGAGCTGCTGCGCAGGGCGCTGGTGGACGCCGGGTTCCGGATCGAGCACTCGGCGGGTGCGCTGTTCCTCTGGGCCACCAGGGACGAGCCGTGCTGGACGACCGTGGGCGCGCTGGCCGACCTCGGCATCCTGGTGGCGCCCGGGGAGTTCTACGGTGCGGCGGGCGCGCGGCACGTCCGGGTGGCCGTCACCGAGACCGACGAGCGGGTCGAGCAGGCGGTGAAGCGGCTCGCCGAGGGCTACTGACGCGCTGTCCCCGATGCCCCCGCCGGCCGTGTGCCGGCGGGGGCATCGTGCTGTTCGGGTGCTGTGCTGCCCGGGGCCTGTGCCGGCTCGGTGTTCTGGTGAACGGGCGGGAACGCCCAACGGCCGCTGCCCCCGGACTCGTCCGGGGGCAGCGGCCGTTGTGGGCGTGGGCCGGTCAGCTCCGCTCCGGCACCACGCTCTCGACCAGGTGCAGGTAGGAGTTGACCGGGCGGACCTCGGCCCGGGTCAGGCCCGCCTCCTCGACCAGCGAGACCAGGCCGGCCTGCGTGTGCTTGCGGCCACCGACGTTGAGCAGCAGCAGCAGGTCCATCGCGGTGGTGAACTTCAGCTCCGGGCTGCCGTCCACCAGGTTCTCGACCACGATGACCCGGCTGCCGGGCGCGGCCGCCCGTACGACGTTGCGCAGGGTCAGGACGGTGCTCTCGTCGTCCCACTCCAGGATGTTCTTCAGCAGGTAGACATCGGCCGCGACCGGGATCTCCCGGCGGCAGTCGCCGGCCAGCAGCGTCGCGCGGTCGGCGAGCGCACCGCCCGGCTGCAGCCGCGCGTCGGCCCCGGCCACCACGTCCGGCAGGTCCAGCAGGGTGCCGCGCAGCCCGGGGTTGCGCTCCAGCAGCGTGGCCAGGACGTGCCCCTGGCCGCCGGCGATGTCCACCACCGTGCCGACCCCGCTCAGGTCCAGCCGGTCGGCCAGCGCGAGGGCGGAGAGCCGGCTGGACTGGGTCATCGCCCGGTCGAAGACCGCCGCCGACTCCGGCGAGTGCTCGTGCAGGTGGTCGAAGAAGTCCATCCCGTGCAGCTCGGGGAAGACCGCCTTGCCGGTGCGCACCGCCTCGTCGAGGTGCCCCCACAGCTCCCAGGTCCACGGCTCGGTGCCCCAGAGCACCATGTCCTTGAGGCTGCGCGGGGTGTCCTCGCGCAGCAGCCGGGAGTCGTCGGTGTGCACGTACCGGCCGTCGGGCTGCTCGGCGAACACGCCGTAGCAGGTGAGCGCACGCAGCAGGCGCTGCAGGGTGTCCGGGTCCGCGTTCACGGCCCGGGCCAGTTCGGCCGCGCCGGCAGGCTCGTCGCCGAGCGCGTCGGCCAGGCCCAGCCGGGCCGCCGCCCGGACGGCGGCCGCGCCGGCCGCGCTCAGTGCGAGCTCGCGCAGCCGGATCACCGGCTGCGGGATGATGTCGCCGCTCGTCGTCATGGTCTGCTCCTCTCAGGCGCCGTGCTGCGCGATCAGGTCGAACGGGGCCGGCTCGGCTTGGGCGAGGCCCATCACCTTGCCGACCCGCGAGCGGAACTCCGGCGAGCCGGTCGCCGCCTTGTGCGAGGCCGCGTCGTCCCACTCGGCGGTCTCGACGTACACCGAGGCGTCCGCGGCCGACCGGTACAGCCGGTGCGAGCGGAACCCGGGCTGGGTGCTCATGAAGTCGCTGATCTCACCGACGAGCGTCTCGAACTGGGCGACGTCCCCGGTGACGGTGAAGCGGTTGATGAAGGTGAACACGGTTGTCCTCCAATAAATGGTGTGGGTGGTGCGGGGTCAGAGGGAGCCGAACAGCCGGTCGCGCAGCTCGCGCCGCTGGACCTTGCCGGTGGCGGAGCGCGGAATGCTCTCCACCAGCCGCAGCTGCCGCAGGTGCTCGTAGTAGGGGAGTCGCGCGTTGGCGAACTCGGCCAGGGCGGCCGGGTCGACGCCCTCGCCGCGCGGCACGACGAGCCCGACGGCGACGGCACCGCTCAGCTCGTCGGGGTGGTCGAAGACCACGCAGTCGGCGACGGCCGGATGGCGCATCAGCACCCGCTCGATCTCGGTCGGCGACACCAGCCAGTTGTCGCACTTGAAGACGTCCTTGATCCGGTCGACGACGAACAGCCGGCCCGCCTCGTCGATCCGGCCGACGTCGCCGGTGCGGAACCAGCCGTCCGCGTCGACGGCGTCGGCGGGCGAGTCGCCCAGGTAGCCCAGCATCAGCTGCGGACCCCGGACCTGGATCTCGCCGCGCTCGCCGATCGGCAGCACCGCGCCGGTGCGCACGTCGACGATCCGGCAGGCCGTCCCGGCGACCGGCGGCCCGCTGGAGCCGACGGTCGGCCCCTCCGGCAGGTCGAAGTGGGTCGACGGGGAGGTCTCGGCGAGGCCGTAGCCCTGGACCACCGGAACACCGAAGTGCTCCGACAGGGCCACCGTCGTCCGGGGCGGCAGCGCCGAGCCCCCGGACAGCACCGCGCGCAGCGACGGGATCCGGAAGCCGGGCAGACGCTCGTCCCCGGCGAGGCGGGACAGCCGCACCGGCAGGCTGTACAGGTGCGAGGCCCGCCAGGTGCGGGCCAGCCCCACCAGCGCCTCCCGGTCCTCCTCAGGGCAGAGCACGTGCGTCGCACCGACGGCGAGCGCGGTGTTCAGGTGCATGAGGTGGAACGAGGGCAGGTTGTTGAGCGAGACGGAGTCCGCCGCCAGCCGGTGGGCGTGCGCCGACTGCGCCGCGTTCACCAGCAGGTTGCGGTGGCTCAGCCGCACCGTCTTCGGCGCGCCCGTGGTGCCGCTGGTGAACTGCAGGCAGGCGGTCTCCACCACCTCGCCGGCCGGGACGGCGGCCCGCTCCAGCTCGCCGAGGACGGGCGTGCCGTCACCGGCGTCGGCGGTCACCACGAGCTGCCGCAGCAGCGGCAGCCGGGGGCGCAGCGCCGCGATACGCCGGTGCATCCGGGGCGACAGCACGGCCGCCCGCGCACCGCAGGAGTTGAGGACGTGCACCAGGGTGTCGTCCGGGACGAGCGGGTTGAACATGGCACTGGTGTTCCCGGAGCGCGAGATGCCCAGGAACGTGACCGCGAACTCGACGGTCAGCTCGGCGGCGATCGCGATCACCGTGCCGGGGCCGCCGAAGGCGCCGCGCAGCGCCTCGGCGCAGTCGGTCACCCGCTGGTCCAGGCCCGCGTGGTCGAGCACCAGGCAGTCGGCGACCAGGGCCGGGTGACGCGGCGTCCGCCCGGCGGCGCGCCGGAGCAGGTCGTCGATCCGGGGCCCGCCGATCAGCTCGGCCACGCCGTCCAGGGGCGGACCGAAGGTCGTACTGTCCCGTGGGAGGTCCACGGCGGCCTCCTCTCAGGCGGGCAGGTCGTCCCGGTACACCTGGCGGTGGCGGACCTTCAGCTCTCCGGCCACCCGCACCAGCCGGTCCTCGCAGCTGCAGCTCAGATGCACCGCGGCCGAGCCGCCCTTGGGCGTCGCGACGATCAGGGCGTACGTCCTGGCCAGCACGGTGCCGTCCGGCTGCTCGTCGACCTCCAGCATCCCGAGCCAGTGCCGGTGCTGGACCCCGGCGGCTGCCAGGCGCTCCGCGGCCTCACGCGCGCCCTGCTCGATCGCGCCGCGCCCCTCCTGCGGGTGCGGGCGGGCGTTGGCGGCGAACACGCCGTCCTCGGTGAAGGTCGCGGCCCACTCGGTGACCTCGCCCTCGTCCAGGTGGCGCATCTGCCGCCCGTAGAAGTGCTGGACCTCCTCGTAGAGCGATCCGGTCATGCTCCGGGCCTCCTCGGATAGTTGGGTGGTTGGGCAGCGCCGACGCTCCCACCCCCGTTTCGAATCCCGTTGGAGCCGGCGGCGTGCCGGGCCCGCTCGAAGCGCAGTCGAAGCCGGCCGGGCAGGGTCGGGCCAGGGCTCGGAGGACGGGCCCGGGATTCGCGAGCGAGACAGGAGATCGATGCGATGAGCACGGTGACAACCGGTGAAGTCGCCCTGGTGACGGGGGCGACCAGCGGTATCGGACTGGCCAGCACCGTCCGGCTGGCCCGGCGCGGGCTGCGCGTCTTCATCTGCGCCCGCACCCCGCAGGCCGTCGCCGAGACGGTCACCCGGCTGCGCGGCGAGGGCCTGGAGGTGGACGGCCTGGCGGCCGACGTCCGCTACCAGGAGGACGTCACGAAGGCGGTCCGGGCCGCGGTGGAGCGCTACGGCCCGATCGGCGTGCTCGTCAACAACGCCGGACGCAACGGCGGCGGCGTCACGTCCACCATCACCGACGAGCTCTGGCAGGACGTGATCGAGACCAACCTCACCAGCGTCTTCAGGGTCACCCGCGAGGTGCTCACCACCGGCGGCATGGAGGCGGCCGGCCACGGGCGGATCATCACCGTCGCCTCCACCGGCGGCAAGCAGGGCGTCCCGCTCGGGGCCCCGTACTCGGCCTCGAAGGCCGGCGTCATCGGCTTCACCAAGGCGCTCGCCAAGGAGCTCGCCGCCACCGGCACCACCGTCAACGCGGTCTGCCCGGGCTACGTCGAGACCCCGATGGCCGTGCGGGTCCGCCAGGCGTACGCCAACACCTGGGAGACCACCGAGGAGGACGTGCTCGCGCGGTTCGAGCAGAAGATCCCGCTCGGCCGCTACTCCACCGCCGAGGAGGTGGCCGGCATGGTCGACTACCTGACCACGCCCGCCGCCGCCTCCATCACCGCGCAGGCGATCAACGTCTGCGGCGGCCTCGGCATCTACTGAGCCGCATCCCACCCACCCCGCAGACGGAAGGCCGGTCCGACACATGACCACCACCCAGCACACCACGCACGAGATCGACATCGACGCCCCCGCCGACGTCGTCTACACCGTCATCGCCGACGCCGAGGCCTGGCCGCGGCGCTTCACGCCCACCCTCCACGTCGAGCGCACGGAGCTCGCACCCGGCGCCGAACGCCTGCGGATCTGGGCCCGGGCCAACGGCGAGGTCAAGCAGTGGACCTCCCGCCGCGACCTCGACGCCGACCGCCGCCGGATCGGCTTCCGCCAGGAGGTCTCCTCGCCCCCGGTCGCCTCGATGGCGGGGGAGTGGCACGTCACCGAACGCCCCGGCGGCGCCACCCTCACCCTCACCCACGAGTTCAGCGCGCTCGACGACGACCCGCAGGGCCTGCGCTGGATCACCGAGGCGACCGACCGCAACAGCCGCAGCGAACTCGGCAACATCAAGTCCCTCGCCGAGCGCTGGACCCAACTCGCCGACCTGGAATTCGAGTTCGAGGACTCGGTGCTGGTCGACGCCGCCCCGGACACGGTCTACGACTTCCTCCACGACGCCGCCGCCTGGCCCACCCGGCTGCCCCACGTCGCCCGGCTCGACCTGCGCGAGGAAGCCGGCGGCATCCAGCACATGGCGATGGACACCCGCACCGCCGACGGCTCCGAGCACACCACCGAGTCCGTCCGGATCTGCTTCCCGGACACCGACATCACCTACAAGCAGCTGCGCACCCCCTCCATGATGGCCGCGCACACCGGCCGCTGGACCGTCGAGCCGACCGAGCACGGCGTACGGGTCACCTCCTGGCACGCCGTCGTCCTCAACCCGGAGGCGATCCCCGCCGTCCTCGGCCCGGACGCCACCACCGCCACCGCCCGCCGCTTCATCCGGGATGCCGCCGGCGGCAACAGCCGCGCGACCCTCGGGCTCGCCAAGCGGTTCGCCGAGGAACGCCGTGGCTGACCCGGCCCCGGCCATCCTGATCGCCGGCGCCGGCCCGGTCGGCCTCACCGCGGCGCACGAACTCGCCCGGCGCGGCGTGCCGGTCCGGCTGATCGACGCCGCCTCCGGCCCGGCGACCAGCAGCCGCGCCCTGGCGGTGCACGCCCGGACCATGGAGGTGCTCGACCAGATGGGGGCCGTCGACCGGCTGCTGCCCCTGGGCCGGCGGGTCACCCACTTCACCATGCACCGACGCGGCCGGACCCTCGTCCGCTTCGACACCAACTACCGTTCCCTGCCCACCCGTTACCCGTTCAGCCTGATGGTCGACCAGGTGGTCACCGAGCAGGTGCTGCGCGAGCGCGTCGCCGAACTCGGCGTCACCGTCGAATGGGGCGTCGAACTGACCGCCCTGCACCCCGAGACCGACGCCGCGCTCGTCACCCTCCGCCATGCCGACGGGCGCACCGAGGAAGCCCGGGTGCCCTGGCTGATCGGCGCCGACGGCGGCCGCAGTACCGTGCGCAAGCAGCTCGGCATGCGCCTGATCGGAGACTCCACCGAGGTCTGGCTCAACGCCGACGTCACCCTCGACGCCGACCTGCCGTCGGACAGCAACCACCTGCTGCACACCGACCCCGGCACCCTGCTGCTCGTCCCGTTCCCCGAGCCCGGCAAGTGGCGCGTGGTCGACACCGTCGACACCGACGGCGCCGACGACCCCGAGCTGGTCCGGCGGCGCCTGGCCGACAAGATCGGCCGGGCGCTCCGCCGCCCGGTCGAGGTCGGCACCCCCACCTGGCTCTCCGTCTTCACCGTCCAGCAGCGCCAGATCACCAGGATGCGCGAGGGCCGCTGCTTCCTGGCCGGAGACGCCGCCCACGTGCACAGCCCGGCCTCCGGGCAGGGCATGAACAGCGGCATCCAGGACGCCTACAACCTCGCCTGGAAGCTCGCCGACGTGATCCGCGGCCACGCCGGACCGGGACTCCTCGACAGCTACGACGCCGAGCGGGTCCCGACCGGAGCCGTCCTGCTCCGCTCCACCCGGACGGCCACCGCCCTGGTCTCGCTGCGCACCGCCCTGGCCCCGGCCCTGATCACCGTCGGCACCGCCGTGCTGCGCCGGATACCGCCGCTGCGGCGCAAGGTCGAGGGCCGGATGATCCGCGGCTTCTGCGGGCTCGCCCTGGCCTACCCCGACAGCCCGCTCACCCGGCCGGACCCGGCGTCGGCCAGCCGCCTCGCCCCCGGCGACCGGGTGGGCTGCGACGCGACGACGGCGGCCGGGCACCCCGGCTGGTCCGCGCTCTGCACCGAACTCGCCGACCCCCGCTGGACGTTGCTCGCCACCCCGGCAGCCGCCGGGCAGACCGGGCACCGGGAGGCACTCGCCCGGGTGGAACGGCTGCTCGGCACGGCCGTCTCCGTCCACACGGTCGCCGACGCGGGCGGCCCGGGCGACCTGCCCGACCACGACGGCACGCTGCGCCGCGAACTCGGCCTGGCACCAGGCGAGTTCCTGCTGATCAGGCCGGACGGCCATCTCGCCGCGCGGGACCGCGGTCCGGACCGCTACCTCGACGTCCTCCGGGCCTGCGACCTGCTGCCGGAAGGAGCCGCGCATGCGCATCATTGACCTCTCCTCGACGATCGACGGCAGCGCCTGGGAGGTGGACGGCATCCGCCACGAGGTGATGACGCCGGCCGACGGCGCGCGCCACATGGCCGAGGGCATGCTCCGCAACCACGGCATCGAGTTCGACATCGCGGACCTGCCCGACGGTGAACTGCTCTCGCTGGACACCCTGACCCTGACCACCCACACCGGCACGCACGTCGACGCGCCGTCGCACTACGGCAGCAAGGCCGCCTACGGAGTGCCGCGCCACATCGACGAGTTGCCGCTGGAGTGGTTCATCGGCCCGGGCGTCGTCCTCGACCTCACCGACTCGGGGGTCGGGACGATCGGCGCGGACCGGCTGCGGCGGGCCTTCGACGAGATCGGCCACCGCCCGCAGGCCGGGGAGATCGTGCTGCTGCACACGGGAGCCGACCAACGCGTGGGGACGCCCGAGTACTTCACCCAATTCGCGGGCCTGGACGGGGAGGCGACGAACCTCCTGCTCGACCTCGGGGTGCGGCTCATCGGGACGGACGCCTTCGGACTGGACGCTCCGTTCACGCACATGCTCTCCGAGTTCCGGCGCACCCGGGACCATTCCGTGCTGTGGCCCGCGCATTTCGCGGGACGTCAGCGGGAATACTGCCAGATCGAGCGATTGGCCAATCTGGGCGCGCTGCCCGCGCCGACCGGATTCACCGTGCAGGCCTTTCCCGTCAAAATCGCGGGGGCGGGGGCGGGTTGGACGCGAGCGGTGGCACTGCTCGACTGAACCGCGGAATTGCCGTGACGGCCGAGGGCCCGACCACTGGAGCAGTGGTCGGGCCCTCGTGACGTCACGTCAGATGCGGCCGAACGCCCGCAGCATGTACTCCTTGCGGTCCACCGGGTTGAGGTCGGTGCGGCGCCGGCTCGGCACCGGACCGACGGCCGGCTGGAAGCTGTGGAACCGCGTCACCAGCACACCCTCGCCCTGGCTCAGCCCTGGCAGCCGCTGCTCGAACTCCTGCACGGTGCGGGCCGGAATGGTCCCCTCCACCAGGCAGCTGCTGCCCTGCCCCCGGGTCGTCTCCGGGGTCGCACCGCACTCCACCAGGTTCAGCAGGACCGTGCTGGCACTCTCGGCCGGCACCTCCAGCTCGAACCGGTTGACCGGCTCGAAGACCTGCGTGCCCGCCTGCTTGAGCGCGTTCATCAGCACCAGCGGGGTGAGCTTGCGGAAGTCACCCGCCGCGCTGACCGGGCTGGCGAACCCGGAGTGGGTCAGCGTCACCAGGATGTCCAGCACCTCCCAGCCGTTCAGCCCCTGCTGCAGGGTCGCCCGGACGGCCTCCTCGACGGCCTTGTGGAAGGCGTGCGGCAGCGAGCCGAGCTCCACCGACCGGCGGAAGACGATCCCCGAGCCCGGCTCCCCGGGTTCGACCCGCAGGCCGACCGTGGCCCAGAAGAAGGTCTTGCTCCGGTAGTCGATCTCCTCCACCGACTCGCCGACCCCGATCGGGCGCTCGACGCAGATGATCCGGGTGCCCTCGAACACCACGTCCAGCTTGTAGTCGTCGGCGAGGGTCGCCGCGATGACCTCCTTCTGCACCTCGCCGTAGAGCGAGACCGAGATCTCCTGCTCCTCGTCGTCCTTGCGGACGTTGATGAACGGATCCTGGTCGGCCAACTGCAACAGCGCGTCGTAGAGTTCGGGCATCGCACCGGGCCGGGCCGGCCGGATCACGGTCTCCAGGCTCGGCGGCGCGAACAGGTGCTCGCCGTCCAGCCCCTCGTCGGAGCCGAGCCGGTCGCCGATCCGGATGCCCTTGAGCCCCCAGACCTTGGCGATGTCACCCGCCCTGGCCTGCTCCTCCACCACCGCGGAGCCCCGGTCGAACACCTCGACCACGGTGGTCCGGCCGGGCAGTTCGACGACCGCGCCGTGCTGGTCGCGCCGGAAGACCGACACCTTCGACCGCGGCCCGAGCGTGCCCGTCCGCAGCCGCACGTAGGCGACCTTCTCGCCCGCCCAACCGCGTTCGATCTTGAACACGGTGCCGTGGAGCGTGCCGTCGGAGCCACCGTGATTGACCGGAAACAGCCTGGTGATCCCGTCGACGAGTGCGCCGATGCCGGCGTCGGCCACGGCCGAGCCGAAGAACACCGGGTAGACCTGCGCCTGGCCGGCCTGCCGGGCCAGTTCCTTGGTGTAGTCCCGTGCGGTCAGGGAGGCCTCGTCGTCGAGGTAGCGGACCAGGAAGTCGTCGCCGTGCTCGGCCAGGATGTCGGCCAGTTCGGCGGCGAACTCCGGATCGTCCGGCCCGACGGTCCGGGCGATCGCGCGCGCCCCGGGCGTGCCGAGCCCTTCGACCCTGGTCAGCGGCACGACGGCGGGCGAGAGCTCGGAGCGGATCTCGTCCAGCAGGTCGGCGTACCGGGCGCCCATGCGGTCGATCTTGTTGACGAAGAGGATCACCGGCATGCGCATCTTGACCAGCGTGCGCATCAGCAGCCGGGTCTGCGCCTGCACCCCCTCCACGGCCGAGATGACGAGCACCACGCCGTCGAGCGCGCCGAGGGCCCGCTCCACCTCGGAGATGAAGTCCGGGTGGCCGGGAGTGTCGATGAGATTGACCTTCACGTCGCCGACGGTGAAGGACACCACCGCGGACCGGATGGTGATGCCGCGCTGGCGTTCGAGTTCGTGCGAGTCGGTCTGGGTGTCACCGCGGTCGACGCTGCCGACGCGGTCGATGACGCCGGCGGTGTGCAGCAGCCGCTCGGTCAGGCTGGTCTTACCGGCGTCGACATGCGCCAGGATTCCGATGTTCACGCTTGACAAGACGGAGTTCCCCTAGTTCTTCGGTCTTCGTACGGATAACCGGAGCAACACGGATCTTTCGGGGCACGTCCTTCTCCTCGCGTGTCTGGCGGGTGGCGGGACCTGATAGTCCAACCTGCCGGAGTCTAACAGAACTTGACGGATGGACAGCCGATCGGCGGGGGTCGGTCGGCGGGGGGTGTTTCCCTCGGGACAGTCCGGCTGGCCGATCTGGAAATGCGCCGGTGCCACCTGGGAAATGCGGCGCTGCCACCTTGTACGGATTCCTCTTGAGCCCCCGCGGGAAGCCCGGATATACCTGGGTTCGAGGAAATGTCCGGCCGACATCGGAGGCATGATGAAGTTCAACATTCTGGGCCCGCTGGAAGTCCTCGACCGGGGAATTCCGTGCACCCCGAGCGCGCTGAAGGTCCGCTGGACGCTGGCGATCCTGCTGATGAACGCCAACCGGATCGTCGACCTCGGCCTCATCATCGAGGAGATCTGGGGCGGCAGCCCGCCGCGGACGGTGGTCACCACCGCACAGACCTACATCTACCAACTGCGCAAGCTCTGTCGCCCCCAGGGGCGTGACGTCATCCTCACCAAGGCCCCCGGCTACGTGCTGCTGCTGGGGGAGGAGGAGCTCGACGCCCAGGAGTTCGAGCGCCTGCACACCGAAGGGGACCGCCTGCTGGCCGCCGGCAACCCCGAGGCCGCCGCGGAACGGCTGCGGCAGGCGCTGGGCCTGTGGCGGGGCACCGCGCTGGCCGACATCCCGGTGGGCGGCGTGCTCGCCGGCCACGTCGCGGTCCTGGAGGAGATGCGCATGCGAGCCCTGGAGCACCGCATCCTGGCCGACCAGCAACTCGGTCGCCATCGCGAACTCATCCCGGAGCTACGGCTGTTGACGCTCAACCAGCCGCTCAACGAGTGGTATCACGAGCAGCTCATGCTCGCCCTGGACGCCGCCGGGCGGCGCAGCGAGGCGCTGCACGTCTACCGCACGCTCTACCGCAGGCTCGACGAGGACCTCGGGATCACCCCGTCGCGGCCGGTGCGGGACCTGCACAACGAGCTGCTGAGCGGCACCGTGCCCGCGCGGCAGCAGTTCCGGGCAGCTGCCGCGCGGGCGGTGGAGCAGGGCCTGCGGGCCCGGTCGGCCTAGGGCAGGACCTCGGTGCGACCGGGCCGGTCTTCCTGCCGTCGGGCCCACTGCCCGGGCCCGCCGGCCGAACCTGCTGGTCGGGCGGGCCCGGTCAGGCCCGGTGGCCCGCCGGCACCAGCATGGCGGCGGCCCGGGCCTTGTTGACGGCGTCGATCCGGGAGACCGCGTTGAGCTTGACGAAGACGTTCCGGAGATGGCGCTTGACCGTCCCGGGCGAGATGCAGAGCCGCCCGGCGATGTCCGAGTTGCTCAGCCCGTTCGCGACCAGCCCCATGACCTCGCGCTCCCGGCCGGAGAGCTGCCCGCCGCGCTGGCCGGCCATCCAGCCGAGGCCGGAGCGCGAGGCCATGATGTACACCCGCTCCCGGTCGGCGGTCAGGCCCCGGATCACCGGGCACAGGCACTCGCCGGCGGCGTCCTCGGTCAGGTAGGCGCTCACCCCGGAATTGAGGTACATCTCCATCTCGCCCGGGCGCTCCTGACGGCTCAGCACGACCACCCGGGCGCCCCGGTCGAGCAGCCGCCCGAGGGCCCGCTCGGTGTCGGCCGCCGACTCGCCCGCCCCGTACACCACGACGTCCACCCGCTGCCCCGCGAGGACCTCCAGCGCCTGGTCCACGTCGCCCACGGCGGCGTGGAGGGCGAGGTCGCTCTCGGCGGACAGCAGCGCCCGGAGCCCCGTGCGCAGCAAAACGTTTCCCTCGACGACCAGGACCGTCGGACGGGTGTTGACAGGTGACACGATTGACCCCCGGTGGCGACAGGCACGAATGACCGACGAGTGGAGCGACCCCGGTTTGCCGGTCAATACGGCGCGGTGGACGCTCCGAGCCCTGAAACGGGTGGCGGAAAACCGATTCTCCTTCTCCGGATATCGACTCGGAGCGACCGCGGCCCGACAACGGGCGGCGGAACGACCGCTGCGAAGCCGTCCGGCGGTGTGGTGGACCGTGAACGAATTTCGGACGGTTCCTGTGGCCGGGCCGGTTTCGGCATTCCGGTGCAGGGCCTCCGGGCGCCGGGCGGGACGATATCCGGTCGTGCGGCGCCCGAACCCCGCCGCTTGGCGGGGGCGGCCCGGGACGCTCGCGAACGTGGTGGTGACCGTTGCGACCTGCACTGTTGTCAAGCCGCCGGCCGCGGGGGCGGCGGCGGCACTGACCGGCGTGGCCGTGCCCGGAGACGGGCGCGGGACCTGTGGCCGGCCGGGGAAAGCAGCCATTCGTAGTCCTCCGGTGGGTGGGGGGTCGGTGGATGTTCGTATTCGGGAATAAAGGGCGCTTCCGGGCGGTTTCTGGACCACCCCGCGCACGGCCGGACGTGGGATGACACCTCGTCGGCCGCGTCCGCAGCCGGTCGATCGAGCCCGCCGCGGAGGTGGCTCGATTTGACCATGCGGGCTGAGGAGAACCTAACCTGATTCTTACTTTCAGCCCAAGGGCGGTTTTTCGCCGCGCGAGCGCGGCGAGATCACAGGACGATCTCGCCGGCCCGGCGCGGAGACGTGGCCGACAGGAGCATGTCAGCCACCGGAGGTTGGTGACCCGGGCACCGGGAAAGGCGAGAACGAATGATCGCCGGAGTGCCCGAGGCGCCCCCGCCCGGCGGCCCGAGACGATCACGCTCACCACCCCCAAACGGGGGTGGTGAGGGACCGGCGTGGCGCGGATCATGGTTCCTGCCGGGTCGGCCGCGCTGCCGTATCGCGACATCGTTTCGTTGCTTCAGCCAGGAGGCCCATCGTGTCGACAACGACGTCCGCACGGAGCTACTCGTCGGGGACCTCGGACGTCCCGCTGCTCGGCGACACGATCGGGGAGAACCTCGACCGCGCCGTCCGCGCCTTCCCCGAGCAGGACGCCCTGGTCGACCGCGCCACCGCCCGCCGCTGGACGTACGCCGAACTCGCCGCCGACGTCGACGCCCTGGCCCTCGGCCTGCTCGGCCTCGGCATCGCCAAGGGCGACCGGGTCGGCATCTGGGCCCCCAACTGCGCCGAGTGGACGCTCACCCAGTACGCCACCGCCAAGCTCGGCGCGATCCTGGTCACCGTCAACCCGGCGTACCGTTCGCACGAGTTGGAGTACGTGCTCAACCAGGCCGGCATCCGCCTGCTGGTCGCCGCCGAACGGTTCAAGACCTCCGACTACGCCGCGATGATCGACGAAGTCCTTCCCCGCTGCAAGGAGTTGGAGCGGGTCGTCCTCCTCGGCAGCCCCGCGTGGGACGCTCTCCTCGCCGCCGGACGGCAGGCCGACCCGTCACCGCTCGCCGACCGGCGGCGGGAGTTGGCCCCGGACGACCCGATCAACATCCAGTACACCTCGGGCACGACCGGCTTCCCCAAGGGCGCGACCCTGTCGCACCACAACATCCTCAACAACGGCTACTTCGTCGGCGAGCTGCTCAACTACACCGAGCAGGACCGGATCTGCATCCCCGTCCCCTTCTACCACTGCTTCGGCATGGTCATGGGCAACCTCGCCGCCACCTCGCACGGCGCCTGCATGGTCATCCCGGCCCCCTCCTTCGAACCCGGCGCCACCCTGGCCGCCGTCGCCGCCGAACGCTGCACCTCGCTGTACGGCGTGCCGACCATGTTCATCGCCGAACTGGCCGACCCCGACTTCGAGCGCCACGACCTCACCAGCCTGCGCACCGGCATCATGGCCGGCGCCCCCTGCCCGACCGAGGTCATGAAGGACGTCATGGGCCGGATGGGCATGGCCGAGGTCTCCATCTGCTACGGCATGACCGAGACCTCGCCCGTCTCCACCCAGACCCGCGCGGACGACTCCGTCGAGCGCCGCGTCTCCACCGTCGGCCGGGTCGGCCCGCACCTGGAGGTCAAGGTCGTCGACCCGGCCACCGGCCGCACCGTCCCCCGCGGCGAACCCGGCGAACTCTGCACCCGCGGCTACTCCGTCATGCTCGGCTACTGGGGCGAACCGGAACGCACCGCCGAAGTCGTCGACGCCGCCCGCTGGATGCACACCGGCGACCTCGCCGTCATGGACGACGACGGCTACATCGGCATCACCGGCCGCATCAAGGACATGGTCATCCGCGGCGGCGAGAACCTCTACCCGCGTGAGATCGAGGAGTTCCTCCACACCCACCCCGACATCCTCGACGTCCAGGTCATCGGCGTCCCCGATCCCACGTACGGCGAGGAACTCATGGCCTGGATCCGCCTGCGCGACGGCGCCGGACCCCTCACCGCCGAGACCGTCCGTGCCTACTGCACCGGCCGCCTCGCCCACGTCAAGATCCCGCGCTACGTCCACGTGGTCGACGAGTTTCCGATGACCGTCACCGGCAAGATCCGCAAGGTCGAGATGCGCGCCATGGCCACCGAGATCCTCGGCCTCTGACACCAAAGCCGGCCCCCACAACCACCGGCGGGTGCTTTCGGCCTACCAGCCGGCGAAGCGCTGGTCGGTGGGGACGATCTCGCGGCCGAGCGGGGTGAGGGAGATCGGGATCATCTTGAGGTTGGCCCAGCCGAAGGGGATGCCGATGATCGACAGGAACAGCGGGATGCTGGTGACCAGGTGCGCGAGGGCCAGCCACCACCCGGCGAAGATCAGCCAGAGCGTGTTGCCGACGCAGGACGCCGCCCCGGCGTCGCGTCGCTCGACCGTGGTCCGCCCGAAGGGCCACAGCACGTAGCCGGCGATGCGGAACGCGGCAATGCCGAATGGAATTGTAATGATGAGGATGAAGCAGATGATTCCGGCGATCACGTAGCCGATGGCCATCCAGATGCCGCAGAAGATCAACCAGAGGACATTGAGAACGAGATCGATCACCTTCATGGGTGGCACCTTCTCATGACTCGCGGCCGGCTCCTACGACGTGGCCATGCCCTGCGACCGGCGTGTCTACGCCCTTAGGGGCCGCTCCTCAGGGTCCGGTCCGGGTTGCGGCCTCGGGGGAGCACCGTGCCCCGGGGTAGGGGAAGACCCGGGCGCGGTACGGATCCCACCGTCCGTACCGCGCCCGGGGATTCGTGGGGTCAGCGGCGGAGAGGGCCTTCGCAGGTGTAGTCGGCGGTGCCGGCCCGGCCGGTGGACCAGAGGTCGACCTTGCCGAAGGTGCAGTTCATGTCGTTGAGGTTGTTGGCGTCGTCGACGTCCTTGGTGCGGGCGAGGATGAAGTAGTCGACGGTGTCGGACATGTCCTTGAAGACCTTGTCCGGGTTGGTGGTGTCGGTGAGGTTGGCGGTGATGCGGCCCGTGCAGATGAAGCGCATCGGCTTGTTGGCCCAGTCCCCGTTGTTCTTGCAGGTGGGGGTGGACCCGGTGGCGTCGGTGATGGCGGCCTGGACGTCGGAGGCCCCGGCGAGGTCGAGTTGGTCGTTCGGGATGTAGGAGGTGGAGGGGACGTAGAGGGTGTCGACCTTCCTGATCTGCTCGTCGAGGAAGGCGAAGTACTCGGCCTGCAGGGCGGTGTCGGCGCCGAGGCGGTCGCGCCAGGCGTCGAAGCCGGCGGGGTTGTCGGCGCGCTGGTAGCCGTACATCTCGCGTAGGAGCGAGGGGTGCTTGAGCCAGAGGAACTCGAAGAAGGTGCCGGCGTAGTTGTAGAAGTGGAAGGCCGGGGTGTCCGTGTACCGGGCGTGCAGGAGCTGGGCGACCGTCATGCGCGGGATGCCCTTGGCCTCGTCGGAGGCGAGCTTCTGGACGAGGGACTTGCGGACCAGGATGCCCTGGTCGCGGGTGGAGCCGTCGAAGAACTCGGCGGTGCCCTCGTCCATGGCGGTGGTCTTGTCGTCGGCGTACCAGCGCGGGTCGCCGAAGTAGCCGGGCACCGCCCAGCGGCCGTTGAGGTAGTGGACGTACTCGTGGCGGAAGAGCTCTTCGAGGGTGAGCATGGAGTCCTGCGGGACGCGCCGCTGGTAGGTGTAGAAGGTGGCGCCGCGTTCGATGTAGATGCCGCCGTTGTTGGTGCTGTAGCCGGTGAGGATCGGGTGGTAGACCTCGTAGTCGGCGCGCGAGGCGTACAGGTGGATGTGCAGGGTGGTGTTGACGTCGCCGGCCAGCGGCTGGTCGGTGCCGAGGACGCGGAAGTACTGGCTCTTGACCTGCTTGCTGGCGTAGTACATCTGGTCGACGGTGGCCTTGTCGAGGGCGGTGCGGACCTCGATGGCGCCGTTGTCGTAGGTGTACGTGTGGGGGAAGAGCTTGTTCTCGAGGTCGGCGATGCAGATGCCGTACTGCTTGCAGACGCCGTAGGTGTTGGCCCAGCCGATGGCCTTGGCCCACGGGTCGGACCACTCGCCGAACGCGGCCTTGGTGGCGTCGATGAGCCGGCCGAGGTCGGCGACGGTGCTGTCGTGCAGGGCCGGGACCTGGCCGAAGCGGCCGTACTCGGCGACGGCGTCACGGGCGGCCCAGGCGTTGGCCGTGCCCTTGAGGTGGGTCCAGGAGGCGTAGGCGCGGAACGCGGCGCGGTAGTCGGCGTTCGCGGCGACGGCGGCGAGGAAGGCCGGGTCCTGGTTGTAGATGCCGAGGTAGTTGAGGTTGAGCGCCTGGAGGACGGCGTTGCCCCACGGGCGGCTGCCGGCGAGGGTGGTGCCGGGGGCGAGGACGCCGAGGATGCGCTGGGCGAGCGGGAGGTTGCGCTGGCGCAGGCCGTCGCTGCCGGCGGTGATGGCGGCCTCGCGGAGGATGTCGGCGGCGAGGTCGGTGCGGTCGAAGGCGTGCGCGCTGCCCGCGTACGCGTCGATCGCCTGCTGGACGGCGGCCAGGGTGGTGGGCTCGGTGACGTTCAGCTCGTGGTGGCTGAAGGCGTGGTAGACGGTGGCGTGCAGGTACGTCCACAGCTCGTAGAGGTGTGAGGCGCCGGTGCCGTCATCGGTGGCGGAGAGCTGGGTGATCCGGCGGGCGACGGCCTGGACGTGGGCGTTGTCCATGGCGGTGGTGAAGCGGGCGTCCCAGGTCCAGATGACGCCGCGCAGGCAGCCGTCGGCGGTCACGGCGGGGTCGCTGAGGAAGGCGACGAGTTGGTCGGCGCCGAGACCGGTCATGCCGTCGACGGTGCACGGCACGCCCGCGGCGGTGGTGGGCGCGGGGGTGGCGTTGCCGGTGCCGGCGGCCTGGGGGGCGGTCGGGGCGGGGGCGCCGACGTGGTCGGGCAGCAGGCCGGGGATCAGCGAGGTGCCGAGGGAGCCGCCGCCGGGGGCCGGTGCGGGGGCACCGGGCTTGGCCGCGTCGGTGCCGAGGTGGTCGACGTCGTCGTAGGCGGTGCTCGACGGTACGTCAGGAGTGGGAGTGGCCTTGGGCGTTGCGGTCACGGCGGGTGCGGGGGTGAGTGCCTGGGCGCTCTGCAGGGCGGGCAGGGTGAGGGTGGCGGCCATGGCGGCTGCGAACAGAACGCGCTTGGTGGCACGGGAAGTTGACACCGAATCTCCTGGAGGGGGAAGTGGCAGGGCGGTGCGGTGGTGCAGGACCGTGGGTTCCGGTCGGAACTGCGGGGCCGGGGACGGGTGGTGGGGTCGCGGCCGTCCTCGACGCGAGCCGTAACATAGCAATGTGAAATTGCACCAGACAAGAGGGTGAACACACCCGGCGGCGACACGGCGTACCGGACGGCCCTCGGTGTCCGTGCGCCGACCGCCGTGCGGATGCGGCTGAAGTCACGGAACGCGACGCGGCTGTGGCACCCGGTTCACCCGCGCGGCCACACCTGCGCCACGTGCGCCAAGGCGCCCCCACCATGACGTTTTCTTAACGCGGGCCAATGACGCGTCCTTGACGCCAGTCGCATAGCCTGGCGCACTGCCGTCGCCCGACGGCGCTTTTACGGGGTCTTTAAACAAGAGGTGCACAGTGGTTTCGTCGGGTTCGACGGAGACGGGGACGGTGGAGGCGGCGCCGCCGCCGGCGGCGGTCGCGCCGTCGGCGCGAATACGCCTCCGTAACTGGCTGCTCGCGGACCAGTCCGTGGCCAAGGGCGAGCACGGGGACGGCGCGGAGGCACCGGCCTCCTCGGCCCCGGCAACGGCGCACGCCCGCCAGAGCTGGTGGCGGGTGATGTGCCTGACCGGCGTCGACTACTTCTCCACGCTCGGCTATCAGCCGGGAATCGCCGCGCTCGCGGCCGGGGTGCTGTCGCCGATCGCGACGATCGTGCTGGTGATCGTGACCCTGCTGGGCGCGCTGCCGGTCTACCGGCGGGTCGCCCAGGAGAGCCCGCACGGCGAGGGCTCGATCTCGATGCTGGAGCGGCTGCTGTCCTTCTGGAAGGGCAAGCTGTTCGTGCTCGCCCTGCTCGGCTTCGCGGCGACGGACTTCATCATCACGATCACGCTCTCGGCCGCCGACGCCAGCGCGCACCTGGTCGAGAACCCGCATTTGACCGGCGTCCTCGGCGGCAAGCAGGTGCTGATCACGCTGCTTCTCGTGGCGCTGCTCGGCGGTGTCTTCCTGAAGGGCTTCAGTGAGGCGATCGGCCTGGCCGTCGCGCTGGTCGGGATCTACCTGGCGCTCAACGTGGTCGTGGTCGTGGTCGGCCTCTGGAAGATCATCCAGGCTCCGCACGTGGTCACCGACTGGACGGACGCGCTGACCACCCAGCACGGGAACCCCATCCTGATGGTCGGCGTGGCGCTGGTGCTGTTCCCGAAGCTGGCGCTGGGCATGTCCGGCTTCGAGACCGGTGTCGCCGTGATGCCGCACATCCAGGGCGACCCGGGCGACACCGATACCGACCCGGCGGGCCGGATCCGCGGCACCCGCAAGCTGCTCACCACCGCCGCCGTGATCATGAGCGCCTACCTGATCGCCACCAGCTTCATCACCACGCTGCTCATCCCGGCCAAGGAGTTCGAGACCGGCGGCGAGGCCAACGGCCGAGCCCTGGCGTACCTGGCCCACGAGTACCTGGGCGGCACCTTCGGCAGCATCTACGACCTGTCCACCATCGTCATCCTCTGGTTCGCCGGCGCCTCCGCCATGGCGGGCATGCTCAACCTGCTGCCCCGCTACCTGCCGCGCTACGGCATGGCGCCGCACTGGGCGCGCGCGGTGCGCCCGACGGTGATCGTCCTCACTCTCATCGCCTTCCTGATCACCTGGATCTTCGACGCGGACGTCGACGCCCAGGGCGGCGCCTATGCGACCGGCGTGCTGGTGCTGATGAGCTCGGCGGCCATTGCGGTTACCATCGCCGCGTACAAAAAGCGCCAGCGCGGCTGGACCGTCGCGTTTGCCGTCATCGCGGTGGTGTTCCTGTACACCACCGTGCTGAACTGCATGGAACGGCCGGACGGTCTGAAGATCGGTGCCTGCTTCATCGCGGGCATCATCCTGATCTCGTTGCTCTCCCGGCTCAAGCGCGCCTTCGAGCTGCGCGTCACCAACGTGGTCCTGGATGACGTCGCCGAGCGCTTCATCCGCGACTACGCGCACCGCCCGCTGCGCCTGATCGCCAACGAGCCGAGCAACCGGGACGTCGCCGAGTACCGCGACAAGATCCGGCAGATCCGGGCCGACAACGACATCCCGGGCGAGGACGACCTGGTCTTCGTCGAGGTGACCGTCCGCGACGCGTCGGACTTCGAGGCCGAGCTGACCGTCCGCGGCGAGGTGCTGCACGGCCGCTACCGGGTGCTGACGCTGGAGAGCTCCAGCATCCCGAACGCGATCGCCGCCCTGGCGCTCACCGTCCGGGACCGCACCGGCCAGCGGCCGCACCTCTACTTCGAGTGGACCGAGGGCAACCCGTTCGCCCAGTTCCTGCGGTTCTTCCTGTTCGGCCAGGGCGAGGTCGCCCCGGTCACCCGCGAGGTGCTGCGCGAGGCCGAGCCGGACCGCGGCCGCCGTCCGCGCGTCCACGTGGGGTAGCGGTCCGAGCGCCACGTCGGCCCGTCCGGTCCTGGTGACCGGGCGGGCCGACGGCGTTCCGGGGGCTGCTCGAAGCAGCCGTGCCGCCCACGCCCCCGGGAGGGCGTGGGCGGCACGGCGGGCGGGTCAGGAGGGCAGACGCAGGCGCATGCCCGGCTGGATGAGGTCCGGGTCCTTGCCGACGGTGTTGCGGTTGAGCTCGTAGAGGGCGGGCCAGCCGCCGGCGATGCGGAGGGTCTCGGCGATGTCGCCCAGGGTGTCGCCCTCGCGGACCCGCCACTCACCGGAGGCCGAGTCGATCGCCGTGGCGGGCGTCACCGCGGGCGTCGCGGTCGGCGGCGGGGCGGCGGCGTCATGGTTCTGCTCACGCTCCTGGTCTCGGTCGCGGTTTCGGGCGCGGTCGTGGCCGTGGCTGCCGGTGGCGCGGGCGCCGCAGACCGGCCAGGGCCTGAGGCCGCGGCGGTCGGCGAGGTGCTGGGCGACGGCGATCTGCTGCTCGCGGCTGGCGAGGTCGGCGCGCGGGGCGTAGTCGAGGCCGCCGTTCTCGCGCCAGGTCGGCTTGTCGAACTGGAGGCCGCCGAAGTAGCCGTTGCCGGTGTTGATGTGCCAGTTGCCGCTGCTCTCGCAGGACGCCACGCGATCCCAGTCGTAGCTCCCGGGGTCGGTCCCGGTGTCGCGGCCCGGCGGCGCGGCCTGGGCCGTTGGGGCGGTGAGGGCTACGGCGATGGCGCACAGGGCGGCGGTGGGGGCGAGGCGGCGGAGACGCGCGGTGGGAGGCATGGGCGGCTCTCAGGTCCGGGGACAGGGCGTGCACCGTTCGGAGGCGGCGCTGTCCCAACCGACGCACGCCGGGTGGGGCGAACCGCCGCCGACACGTCCGGCAAGTCACCCGGTCGGCCGCCCGTTGGCACTCGGCCGGCTCGCGGCCGTTCGGCCGTACCAGCCGTTCGGCCGCACCAGCCGTTCGGCAACCGTAAGACGGCCCCCGGCCACGCCGCGCCCGCGGCCTCCTAGAGTGGCCGGGACGCCTCCCGAGGAAGGGCACGAACGATGACGATCGATCAGGAAACGCCGCACGCCGAACTGGGCGTGATCGGCGGCTCCGGGCTGTACGCGCTGCTGGACGACGTGACCGAGGTGCGGGTCGACACGCCGTACGGGCCGCCGAGCGACGCGCTGTTCCTCGGCGAGGTCGCGGGCCGCAGGGTCGCCTTCCTGCCCCGGCACGGGCGGGGCCACGGCCTGCCGCCGCACCGGATCAACTACCGGGCCAACCTGTGGGCGCTGCACTCGCTGGGCGTGCGCCAGGTGCTCGGGCCGTGCGCGGTGGGCGGGCTGCGGCCGGAGTACGGGCCGGGCACGCTGCTGGTGCCGGACCAGTTCGTCGACCGCACCTCCGGCCGGGTGCAGACCTACTACGACGGGCTGCCGCTGCCGGACGGCACGCTCCCCGAGGTGGTGCACGTGTCGATGGCCGACCCGTACTGCCCGGGCGGACGGCGGGCGGCCCTGGACGCGGCGCGCGACGCCGCCTGGGAGCCGGTGGACGGCGGGACCCTCGTGGTGATCGAGGGCCCGCGCTTCTCCACCCGCGCCGAGTCCCGCTGGTTCACCGCGAACGGCTGGTCTGTGGTCGGCATGACCGGCCACCCCGAGGCCGTGCTGGCCCGCGAACTCGGGCTCTGCTACACGTCGTTGGCGCTGGTGACGGACCTCGACGCGGGCGTGGAGAGCGGCGAGGGCGTCACCCACGCGGAGGTGCTGAAGGTCTTCGCGGGGAACGTCGACCGGCTGCGCTCGGTGCTGTTCAAGGCTCTGGAGAGTCTGCCGGCCGACCGCGACTGCGTCTGCTCGCACGCCCTGGACGGGCTCACGACGGGTCTGCCGGGCGTCGTCTCCGGCGCCTGAACGAGAAACCCTGGGAGCGCCACCGCCGGGCCGCCGCGATCAGCAGCGCGAGCCCGGCGGTGGCGGCCAGCACCAGCAGCCAGTTGCGCAGGTACGGCAGCGGCAGCACCGAGGAGTTGCCGTGGTTCGTGCCGTCGCGCAGCACGGCCGGCAGCCCGACGGCCGTCACCGCCGCCGCGACGACCAGCCAGCCGCGCAGCACCGGCCCGCGCGCGAAGGACGCGCCGACCAGGCAGAGCAGCGGCACCCACAGTCCGTCGTGCAGGAGCACCGCGCCGACCGCCCAGACCAGGACGTCGAACGGGTCGGTGATGTAGGAGTCGGCGAGCAGGCCGGAGAGGCCGTAGGCGATCAGGGCGAGCCCGCCGAGCAGCAGTGCCGCGCGCAGCCACCGGGGCATCAGAGCACCTCGATCCGTTCGACCCACTTGGTCTGCAGGACCCCGGGCCGGTTCGGCGCGATGATCCGGGCCGGGTAGCCGTGGTCGGCCGCCAGCACCTCGCCGTTGACCCGCAGGGCGAGCAGCGAGAGCGGGTCGACGCAGTAGTCGGGCGGCATCTCCGTCACCCGGTACGGCCCGGCGGCCTCCAGCGAGGTGACCCGCAGTGAGGCCCCGGCCGGGGCGCCCGCCCGTTCCATCAGATCGGCGATCCGGACCCCGGTCCACCGGGCCGAGGCGCTCCAGCCCTCCACGCAGGAGATCGGCAACTCGACCTCGTACTGAGGGAGTTGTGCCAGTTCGGCGAGCGTCAGCTGATACGGGCGGGGCCCGTCCACGCGCAGCCGCCAGTCGGCCGGGACGGTGACCGTGCCGGCCTGGGCGGCCGTGCGGTTCACCGGCAGCCCCTGCGGGCCGACGTCCGGACGGCGCGGGGCGAGCAGGTCCAGACCGCCGAGGAACGGCACGGTCTGCCCGGCCGTGGTGAGGGTCACGGCGCCGACGGCGGCGGTCACCGCGGTGAGGAACGCCCGTCGCTGCGGCAGCCCGACTGCCGGTCGGTGCCAGTTCCGCGCGATCAGCGTGCCCTTGGCGGCGATGTGGACCAGCAGGCCACCGGTGGCCAGCCAGCCCAGCCAGAAGTGCGTCTGCCGGAACGGGAACGGCCATGGGTACCACTGCAGGGTGTTGAACAGCCCGGTGAACAGCTCCAGCAGCATTGCCGAGACGAGCGCGAAGATGCCCAGCCGCTCCAGCGCGTGCAGCACACTGCGTGCCGGCGGCCACTCGAACAGCCGCGGGTAGACCGTCCACAGCTTCGCCCCGAGCAGCGGGATGGCGGCGATGCCGCTGATGACGTGCAGCCCTTGGGTGACCCGGTAGCCGTTCACCGGCCGGCTCTGGAGGTACGGGAGGAGCCAGCCCGGCGGATCCTGGAGAGCGTGGCTGACCAGGCCGGTCAGGAAGCAGACCAGCAGCGCCGCGCCCAGCCAGCGGCCGAGCACCACGGTGGTGCGCGGCTCGTGCAGCGGCGACCGGAATGCCCCTTCGCGGAACGGACCGCGGCGGAGAAGCACGGGCGGCGGGGGCAACGGGAGATCGTAACGACGGCGCGCGCCGGGGGGATTCGGGGTCACCGTTTCATGGAACCGCCCGTCGGCCGTGTTGTGGTGCTCCGACGTGCTTACGGAATCCGAACGGCGCCATGCCGCTGCGGCCGGTGGCCGACAGCCGGTGGGAGGGTGGTCGCGTGCTCACCCGATTCCTCCCCTGCCTGCTCGCGCTGGCCGCCCTGGTCGGCGCGCTCTCGCTGACCGTCACCGGCGGCGGCACGCTCGGCCATCGCGCGCCGCTGTACGCCTGGTACGCCGTCGACGCCGGGCTGTTCGCGCTCGCGGTGCTGCTGCTGAGGCGGGTGCCGGAGCGTCAGGTCGTGCCGCTGGTGCTGGCGGGCAGCGTCGCGGTGGCCGCCGTCGGCCTGCTCGCGCCGCCGCGCACCAGCGACGATGCCTACCGGTACGTCTGGGACGGCCGGGTGCAGGCCGCCGGGATCTCCCCGTACGCGCACACCCCGGACGACCCGGCGCTCGCCCGCCTGCGCGACCCGGGGCTCTGGCCGGCGGGCGGGCCGTGCGACGGGTGGGACGAGCGGCGGACGGCGGCCGGGGACTGCACCCGGATCAACCGGCCTGCCGTGCACACCGTTTACCCGCCGGTCGCGGAGGCGTGGTTCCTCGCCGTGCACCCGTTCGGAGGCGGCGTGCGCGGGGTGCAGGCGGCCGGTGCGCTGCTGGCGGTGGCGACGACGGGGGCGCTGCTGGTGGTCGGGCCGGGGAGCCGGCGGGCGGCGCTGTGGGGGTGGTGCCCGGGTGCGACGGTGTGGTCGGTGAACGACGCGCACGTGGACACGCTTGGCGCGTTGCTGCTGGTGGCGGGGCTCGGGTGTGTGGCGCTGCGGCGGGGGGTGGGAGGGGGAGCGCTGTTGGGTGCGGCGGCGGCAGTCAAGCTGCTGCCGGGGCTGGCACTGCCGGGCGCGCTGTCCGGTGGTCCCCGGCGGGCACTGCCGGTACTGGGCGCGGCGTTGGCGGCCTTCGCTGCCGCCTACCTGCCGTACGTGGCAGCGTCGGGTGCCGGGGTTCTCGGGTACCTGCCGGGCTACCTCAAGGAGGAGGGGTACGAGCAGGGGCACCTCGAGCGGTTCGGGCTGCTGGCGCTGGTCCTGCCGGACGTGCTGCTGCCGTGGGCGGCTGGGGCCGTGGTGGCGGGCGTGGTGCTGTGTGTGCTGCGGCGCGGCGACCCGGCCCGGCCGTGGTCGGGAGCGCTGCTGGTCACCGGGACGGCACTGCTGGTCGTGGCGCCGTCCTACCCGTGGTACGGACTGCTGGTCGTGGCGCTGGTCGCGCTGGACGGCCGCTGGGAGTGGCTGGCCGTCCCGGCGGCCGGGCAGTACCTGTACCTGGGCGGTGGGATCGAGGGCTACGGCGTGGCGCTGCTCTGTGTCGTCGCCCGAAGCGTCACTCGGCGGGCACTCCGCGCAGCAGGGACGGCAGATGCGCGCCGCGAGCACCCGCAGTGGCGGGCGGCGGACGTGGAGTAGGGGGCGGGACGAACGTCTTGTCGCAGCGCGGGGCATCTGGCAGGCTCGGCCCCGACGCCGCGAAGGGTGCCGCCGGGGCACTCCTGACCGAGGGGCCGAGAGGCGGTTGGGCGACAGCCGCACGCGTGGTGCACGACCGGCACCCTGCAAGGCTCCCTGGACCCCGGCGCCAGCTTCACCCCTTGTGCAGCGCCACGAAGCGGCGGCCGTGGGAGGCCCAGCGCTCGGCCTCGGCGAGGCCGGCACTCCCGGCTCGGCGCAAGGCGGCGCGAGTGCCGAGACGGGCCCAGGGGAAGGGCGGGCCGAGGCGGCCGTCCGGCCCCTCGACCCGGACGGTGGTGCGCTCGTCCACCTCCTCCGGATCCACCTCGACCAGCAGCAGCCCGTCCGGCGCGATGAGTTCGGCGCCCCGACGGAGCAGCGCGTCCGGGTCGCCGCCGATGCCGAGATTGCCGTCGGCGAGCAGCGCGGCGCCCCAGCGGCCCTCGGCGGGCAGCCGGTCGAAGACCGAACGGCACAGTGCGGGGCCGCCCAGGCCCAGGGTTCGGGCCACGGCCGCGCCGGTCACGTCCACGCCGAGCGCCGGGACGCCGAGGGCGAGCAGGGCGGCGACCAGGCGACCGGGGCCGCAGCCGAGGTCCAGGACCGGTGCGGCGAGGTGGGCGCAGCGCAGCAGCAGGCTGTGGTCGGCGCCGGCCGCGGGCGCGCACCAGCGTTCGAGGTCGAGCCGAAGCCGGCGGCCGTCCTCGCGGCGCAGCCAGAGCGGTCCCCGGCCGGTGCGGACGGCCTCGGCATAGGGGTCTCCCCAGCCGGATGTCGGGGAAGGGATGTCGACCCCGGGGGTGGCCGCGGTGGGCGTCAACCCGCCACCTCCGGAGTGAGGTTGAAGCTATGCAACCGTGCGGCGAAGCGGCTGTGCGGCGCCTCGGCGGCGACCGTGCGGGCGTCGTGGACGGTGTCCACATCGGTGAGCGACGGAAGGTGATGAACCGTCAACGCTGCTGCGGCAAGCCGGTCGAGGAGATCTGAGCCGGTGTGTGGGGTGGACATCGGTACGCCGTGCAGGAGTTGGGCGGCAAGCTCCGCGGTCGGCCGGGCCAGGCCGAGCGCCCAGAAGCCGCCGTCGGCCGCCGGGCCGTACCACGCGTCCGCGCCCGCGCGCCGGGCGGCGGACAGCGGCTCGGCCAGGGCGGCGGCGCTCAGCTGCGGGGTGTCCATGCCGACCAGCAGGGCGGGCGCGTCCGGGGCGAGGCGGGCGGCGTGGGCGAAGGCCGCCGCCAGCCGCTCGTCCAGACCGCCGCCGGACTGCGGCACGACCTCCCAGCCCGGCAGCAGCCAGCCGCCCGGTTCGCCGTCCAGCACCAGCAGGCGGCGCCCGGCGGGGACGGTCGCCAGGGTGTGCAGCGTGTCGGTGAGCGCGGCCTCGGCCAGGGCGGCGGCCTCCTCGGGCGTGCACGGCGGGGTGAGCCGGGTCTTCACCCGGCCCGGGACCGGCGCCTTGGCGATCACCAGCAGCGTGGGCGGCGGCGCGGCCAGTACCGCGCGCATGTCGCGGACGGCCTGGCGGGTGCCGCGCAGCGTGCCGGTGACCTTGGAACGGCCCGCACGCGGCAGGTAGTCGACGGGCGTCTCGGCGATCCGCATCCCGGCCGCCGTGGCCGAGAGCACCATCTCCAGCGGGTAGCCGGAGCGGCGGTCGCCCAGGCCGAGGGCCAGCAGCCGTTCCCTGCGGGCCGCCCGCATCGGGCCGAGGTCGTGCAGTGGCGCCCCCGTACGGGCGCGAAGCCGCCGGGCCAGCGCGGCGTTGGCGAGCCGGGCGTGCACCGGCCAGGCCCCGGCCGTCACCGGGCGGCGCCGGCCCAGCACCAGGTCCGCCGCCCCGGCCAGCACCGGGCCGGCGACCCGGGGGAGCTGGGCCGGATCGAGCGAGCCGTCGCAGTCCAGGAAGCAGACCAGCTCGGCGGTGGCCGCGAGCAGCCCGGCGTGGCAGGCGGCGCCGAACCCGCGCCGGGGCTCCGCCACCACCGTCGCGCCGAGCGAGCGGGCCAGCTCGGCGGAGCCGTCCCGCGAGCCGTTGTCGACGACGATCGCCCGCCAGCCGGCCGGGATCCGCCCGAGCACCCAGGGCAGCGCGGCGGCCTCGTCGAGGCACGGCAGCACGACGTCGACGGGCGGAAGGCGGTCCGGGAAAGGCGAGGTGGGTGAGATCACGCGGGCCACGCTAATTGCGGAAGGCCGGCACGCGGCGGCGCGGGCGTCTTACGGAAGTCGGACGTCGTGGCCGGTGACCCGTCCGGCGGACCTTACGAAAACCGAACGGGAGCCCGGCCCGTCCGCACCCGGCGCCGCGGGCTCCTATCCTCGGCGGGGTGAACGACACCTCCCGCATCCTGGTGATCGACGACGACCCGACCGTGGCCGAGGTCGTCGCCGGCTACCTCACCCGCGCCGGCCACCAGGTGGACCGGGCCGCCGACGGGGCCCAGGGGCTCGCCCTGGCCCGGACCGCGCGACCGGACCTGCTGGTGCTCGACCTCATGCTGCCCGGCCTCGACGGCCTGGAGGTGCTGCGCCGGGTGCGCGCCTCCGCGGAGGGCGCAGGGCTGCCCGTGGTGCTGCTCACCGCCAAGGGGGACGAGGCCGACCGGATCCTCGGCCTGGAGCTCGGCGCGGACGACTACGTCACCAAGCCGTTCAGTCCGCGCGAGCTCGTGCTGCGGGTGCAGTCGGTGCTGCGCCGCTCCCGGCCCGGCACGGCCCCGGCGCCGGACGGCGGGCCGCTGCTCTCCGGGGACATCACGCTCGACCCGAAGGCTCGCCGTGCCCACCGCGGTGGGCGTGAACTCTCCCTCACGCTCAGGGAGTTCGATCTGCTCGCGTTCCTGCTCCGGCACCCCGGCGCGGTCTTCTCCCGGCAGGACCTGATGCAGCGGGTCTGGGGCTGGGACTTCGGCGACCTCTCCACCGTCACCGTCCACGTCCGGCGGCTGCGCGAGAAGATCGAGGACGATCCGGCCGCGCCCGCCCTGATCAGCACCGTCTGGGGCGTCGGCTACCGCTTCGACCCCACGGGGGGTGCGGCGTGAAGGACCTGCTGCTGATCGCCCTGTTCGCCGCCCTCGGGGCGGGCGGCGCGGGCCTGCTGGGCTGGCCGGCGATCCGGCTGCTGCGCCGCCGCTCCGTCGCGCTCTCGCTGTTCTGCGTGGCCGTGGTGACGGTCCTCGCGGTGACCTCCGGAACCTTCGCGGTGGCACAGGCGATGTTCCTCTCCACCCACGACCTCGGCGTCGTCATCACCGTGCTCGGCATGGCCGCAGTCGTGTCGCTGCTCACCGCCGCGCTGCTGGGTCGCCAGGTGGTGGCCGGCAGCCGGGCGCTGGCCGTCGCCGCCCGGACGGTCGGCAGCGATGCCGGGTTCACCGCGCCGGCCCACCCGCTGGGCACCGAATTGGCAGCGCTGGCCGAGGAGTTGGCGGCCACCAGTGCCCGGCTGGCGGAGTCCCGGGCACGCGAGCAGGCGCTGGAGAGGTCCCGTCGGGAGCTGATCGCCTGGATCTCGCACGACCTGCGCACCCCGCTGGCCGGACTGCGGGCGATGGCCGAGGCCCTGGAGGACGGCGTCGCCGAGGAGCCGGACCGCTACCTGGTACGGATCCGCACCGAGGTCGAGCGGCTCACCGGGATGGTGGACGACCTGTTCGAGCTCTCCCGGATCCAGGCCGGGGCGCTCTCCCTCTCGCTCACCCGGGTGTCGGTGTACGACCTGGTCGACGACGCGCTCGCGGGGGCGTACCCGCTGGCCCGGCGCCGGGGTGTCCGGCTGGAGGGTCGGCAGGTGGCGGCCGAGCCGGTCGAGGTGGACAGCCGGGAGATCACCCGGGTGCTCGGCAACCTGCTGGTCAACGCGATCCGTTCGACTCCCGAGGACGGCGTGGTGGCGGTGGCCGCGCGGCGGGAGGTGGACGAGGTGGTGCTGTCCGTGACCGACGGCTGCGGCGGCATCCCGGAGCAGGACCTGCCGCGCGTTTTCGAGACCGGCTGGCGCGGCGGCTCCGCCCGCACGCCCCGGCGCGAGCCCGGTGAAGGCGGGGACAGCGGTGCAGGGCTCGGGCTGGCCATCGTCCGTGGAATCGTCGAGGCGCACGCCGGGCGCGCCCGGGTGCACAACGTCGCCGGGGGATGTTGCTTCGAGATCGCGCTCCCGGCGGCGCGAGGCTAGTCAGGCCGCAGGACCACGGCGGCGAACTCGGCCGTCCCGGTGCGGAACGGTACCTGCGGGCGCCAGCCGAGTTCGGTGCGCAGCCGGGCGGAGTCGGCGGTGATGTGCCGGACGTCGCCCAGCCGGTACTGGCCCGTCACCACCGGCGCTGGACCGCCGTGCGCCTCCGCCAGCGCCTCGGCCATCTCGCCGACCGTCCGGACCTCGCCGCTGCCCACGTTGTACGCGCGGGCGCTGCCGACCGGGCGGGACGGCAGAGCCGCCAGGGCCGCCAGGTTGGCCGCCGCCACGTCCTCGACGTGGACGAAGTCCCGCCGCTGGCCGCCGTCCTCGAACACCCGGGGCGCCTCGCCGCGGGCCAGGGCGGAGCGGAACAGCGAGGCGACCCCGGCGTACGGGGTGTCGCGCGGCATGCCCGGGCCGTAGACGTTGTGGTAGCGGAGCGTCAGGACCGTGCCCTGGCACGCGCGCGCCCACGCCGAGGCGAGGTGCTCCTGGGCGAGCTTGGTGGCGGCGTAGACGTTGCGGGGATCGGGCGGGGCGTCCTCGGTGACGAGTCCCGGCGCGAGGGTGGTGCCGCAGACCGGGCAGGGCGGCTCGAAGCGGCCCGCGTCCAGGTCGGCCGGGCGGCGCGGGCCGGGGGCGACGTCGCCGTGCTCGGCGCAGCGGTAGCGGCCCTCCCCGTAGACGACCATGGAGCCGGCCAGGACGAGGTGGCGGACGCCGGTGCGGGCCATCGCGGCGAGCAGGACGGCGGTGCCCAGGTCGTTGCAGCCGGCGTAGGCGGGCGCGTCGTCGAGGTCCAGCCCGAGGCCGACCATCGCGGCCTGGTGGCAGACCGCGTCCACCCCGGCCAGCGTCTCCTCGACGGCGGCGGCGTCGCGGACGTCGCCGTGGCAGAAGGTGACGTCGGAGGGCAGGTCCGGCGCCCGCCCCGAGGGATGGACGGCGGGCAGCAGCGCGTCGAGCACCCGCACCCCGTGCCCCGCCGCGGCCAGCGCGCGGACGACGGCCGATCCGATGAACCCGGCGCCGCCGGTGACCAGAATCTCCATACGCCGAAGCTATCGGCGCGGGGCCGGGTTGAGGACGTGTGTGGAGTCGGCGTCAGGGTTCGGTAATCCGCCCGTGTCAGCGCGGGCCCCGGGGGGTCGGTACAGGCAGGCGTTCAACTGCCGTTCCCCGTGAGCACTGTCCGAAGTGGTCTGCCGGACCGGTCCGGCTGGGATTCTCCTGGGCGTTTCCCGGAGCCCAGGAGGCGGCAGTGTCACATCCCTCGCGGTCACATCCCTCGCGCAGAACGGTCCTTCGGACGGGTACGGCGGTCGGCGCCCTCGCCGCGATCCCGGCGTCCACCCTGCTGTGGACGCAGCCGGCGCTGGCCGGCACCCCCGGCCCGGAGCAGATCCACCTCCAGTGGGGCAACGAGCCGTCCACCGAGATGACCGTCTCCTGGGCGACGGCGGCCTCGGTGAGCCGCCCCCGGGTGCGGATCGGCACGCCGCGCGGCGGCGCCGGGCACAGCGTCGACGCGCAGACGCGCAGCTACGTCGACGGTCTCAACAAGGTCGAGACCTTCACCCACCACGCCCGGCTGCGCGGCCTGAAGCCCGACACCACGTACGTCTACGACGTGCTGCACGACGGCGCCGAACCGGTGCGCGGCACCTTCCGCACCGCCCCCGCGCGTGGCCGGGCCGCGTTCCGGTTCACCAGCTTCGGGGACCTGGGCACCGGCGACAACGTGTTCAAGAAGTCGTCGATCCACGGCGCGGCGGCCGTCCGTCAGGTGGAGCAGTTCGCTCCGCTGTTCCACCTGCTCAACGGCGACCTCGCGTACGCCAACAACAACCCGCAGCTCCAGCCGCAGTGCTGGAACGCGTTCATGAACAACCTGTCCAGGTCGGCCGCGAGCCGCCCGTGGATGCCCTCGCCCGGCAACCACGAGGTCGAGGCCGGCGGCGGGGACCTCGGGTACGCCTCCTACCTGACCCGCTTCGAGCTGCCCGACAACGGCACCCGCGACCACTGCGGCAACTGGTACGCCTTCCAGGTCGGTTCCGTGCTGTTCCTGAGCCTCGACGGCAACGAGATCGCCGTCGAGGACGACGCCAGCCTCGACCCGGCCACCGGCCGGTCCATCTACATCAGCGACTACAGCGAGGGCGCCCAACTCCGGTGGCTGGAGCGGGTGCTGTCGCGCGCCCGGGGCGGCAGCGCGGTCGACTGGATCGTCGTCAGCATGCACCAGTTCGCGATGTCGTCGTCCTCCGCCAGCCACGGCGGCGACATGGGCATCCGGGAGAAGCTGTTGCCGCTGCTCGACCGCTACTCCGTCGACCTCGTGCTGGCCGGCCACGACCACGACTACGAGCGCACCCACCCCGTCCGCGGCACCGAGCCCGGCGGGCTGCTCACCCCGGCCGTCGCCGACGACGACCTGCGCCGGATCGACACCTCGCAGGGCACCGTCCACCTGATCCTCGGCGGTGGCGGCACCGCCGGGCACGACGACCAGTACCTGCCCGCCGACGCGGACGGCGTCCGCGAGGCCTTCGTCCGCACCCAGCGCCTCACCTTCAAGGCCGACCCGGACGCCAAGGAGAAGGCGCACTGGTCGGCGGTGACCGACCCCGACACCAACTACCCGTACGGCGTCGCGGTGTTCGACGTCGACCCGGGCCTGGTGCCGGGCGGGCGGACCGCGATCACGGTCAGCTACTACCACTCGGCGCCCGCCACCGCTGTCAACCCGCTGCCGGCGCCGGTCCTGTTCGACCGCTTCACCCTCTACCGCGACCGCAGCGACGGCTGGGGCGACGACCAGGGCGAGGACGAGAACACCGACGCGCGCGAGCGGGCGGCCACCGGCCGACGGTAGTGCACAGCTTCTGACGGATCGTCGAAAACCCACCCCAACTCAAAGCCGGTCGCCCCCGTCGCCGCTTCGGCAGGGCCGAAGCGGCGACGGCATTGTCCGGCCCCTCTGCACAGGAAGTCGGCCAGACCGACTTCCTGTGCAGAAGACGAAAGGCTGCGGGTCAATCGCCCTGACTCTGCCCGCTCAGGCGGCCCAGGGCAGTGATGTCGCCGCCCGGGCCTCGTCGTAGCGGTGGAGGACCAGGCGGGCGACGGCGTCGTGGGCTGCCAGCGGGGGGCTGGTCCAGGTGGCGGCGGTCGTGGCGGCGCGGCGGGCGAAGAAGCCCGAAGCGAGGAGGTAGGTGGCGACGGCGACCTCGGGGTGGCCGGCGGCGTGGAGGGCCTCGACGGCCTGGTGAGGGGTGGGGGCGGCGGCCGAGAGATGTGCCGGGGTGACGGGGCGGGCGAGGCGCGTGGCGAGGAAGCCGGCCATGCGGGCGGTGTCGGCGAGGGCGGTGGGGTCCGAGGAGCCGGCGCCGGCCAGGACCACGGGTGCGTCCGCCGGGGCGCCGGCCTCGGTGAGGCGGTCGGCGAGGGCCTCGGAGAGCAGTGGGTGGGGCCCGAGGGCGGGGGCGAGGTGGGAGAGGGGGAGGTCGGCGGCGGCGAGCGCGGCCGGGAGGTCGACCCGGACGTGGTAGCCGGTGCCGAGGAGCAGCGGTACCAGGATCGGCCGCGCGCCGGCGAGTTGGGCGAGCGCATCGGTGAGCGAGGGGCTGGCGAGGTCCAGGAAGCAGCAGCGGACTGTCAGTTCGGGTCGAAGGGCGCGAACCCGCCGTAGCAGGACCCGGATTGCGGCGGAGGCGGTGGCGTCCCGGCTGCCGTGCGCGACGGCGAGGAGGACGGGCGGCATCAGCCGGCCGCCAGCCGGTAGCCGCGCTTGGGGACGGTACGGATCAGGCCAGCGTGCGGGCCGAGGGAGGCGCGTAGCCGTCCGACCGCCGCCTCGACGGCGTGCTCGTCGGCCGCGGCGTCTGTCCAGGCGACGCGCAGGAGTTCGGCGCGGCTGAGCACCCGGCCGGGCCGTTCGGCGAGGGCGCGGAGGACGGCGGCGCCGCGCGGGCTGAGCCAGTGGCTCTCGCCGTCGACCAGGGCGGCGTTGCCCTGGAGGGTCAACACCATGCCGGAGAGGGTGAGTTCGCGCCGTCCGAGCGAGGGCAGGGTGTCCGCGAGCAGGCGGACGAGGGAGCCCAGCCGGCCGCGTTCCGGGAAGACGGCCGGCAGGCCGAGTTCGGCGAAGGGCCGGGCGCACAGCGCGCCGACGCACACCGGCAGGACGTCCCCGCGCAGCGCGTCCAGCAGGGGTTCGCGCAGGCCCTCGGCCTCGGCGGTCGCGATGAAGGCGGCGACGGCGGGTGCGCTGGTGAAGGTGAGCGCGTGCACCTGCCGCCGCACGGTCTGCTCGACCAGCCGCCGCACCGGCGCCATGTCGTCCGGCGGCGCCCAGCGGTAGACGGGGACGGAGATCACCTCGGCGCCGCGCTCGCGCAGCGCCGCCGCGAAGGCGTCCAGCCGTACGCCGTGTTCCTGGACGGCGATCCGGCGCCCGGCGAGCGGGCGGGCGAGCAGCCAGGTGAGCAGTTCGTCGGTGGCCTCCGAGCCGGGGGAGAAGCCCTCGCCGAGCCCGCTGGCCCGGACCGCGCCGGTGGCCTTGGGCCCGCGGCTGAGCACGACCGCGCCCCGGCAGGCCTCGGCGAGCGCGGCGCCGCGCCCCCATCCCTCGGCGGCGCTCATCCAGCCGCGCCAGCCGACGCCCGTGGTGGCGACCACGTAGTCGAGCGGGGCGGTGAGGCAGCGTTCGGTGGCCTCGCGCAGCGCGAGGTCGTCCGCGAGCGGCATGATGCGGAGCACCGGGGCTTCGACCACCTGGGCGCCGCGCCTGGTGAGGAGGGCGACGAGTTCCTCGCGGCGGCGTGCCGCGGTGACCCCGACGGTGAATCCGGTGAGCGGTCCTGGCTGGGTGGGGGTTGCCATGCCAGGTAGGGTGCGGCGCGCACGTTACGGGGGCATTGCCCGGCCGTCACCTGGAAGTAAGCGAAACCTGCGCTCCGGTTACGGCTGATGTCCGTCCGCGCACCCTGCGGCCCAGGTGGCGTGAGGGAGGTGTACCGCGCACGCAACACGCGTGACCCGGACGTGAAACAGCGGAGCGCGAGATTCCTCGGCATGAACCTCACCAGCCCGCCGGCCCCGGCGCCGGCCACCGACACCCACTGCCCGTACTGCTCGTTGCAGTGCGGCATGCGGCTGGGCCGTGGGACGGGCGCGAGCGGGGCCGAGGTGTTGGAGCGGCCGGACTTCCCGGTGAACCGCGGCGCGCTCTGCGGGAAGGGCCGTACGGCGCCCGCGCTGCTCGCCCGTGACGTGCGGCTGACCGGCCCGCTGCTGCGCGACCGGCCCGGCGGGCCGCTGCGGTCGGCCGGCTGGGCGGAGGCGCTGGACCGGGTGGCCGCCGGGCTGGCCCGGACGCGGGCCGAGCACGGCGCGGACGCGGTGGGAGTGTTCGGCGGCGGCGGGCTGACCAACGAGAAGGCGTACCTGCTGGGCAAGTTCGCCCGGGTGGTGCTGGGCACCGCCAACATCGACTACAACGGCCGGTTCTGCATGTCCTCGGCGGCCGCCGCGCACCGCAGGGCGTTCGGCCTGGACCGCGGGCTGCCGTTCCCGCTCGCGGACATCCCGCACACCGGCTGCCTGATCCTGGTCGGCGGCAACCCGGCCGAGACGATGCCGCCGGCCGTCCGCTACTTCCGCGAACTGCGGGAGAACGGCGGCACGTTGATCGTCGTCGACCCGCGCCGCACCCGCACCGCCGAGCTCGCCGACCTGCACCTCCAGCCCCGGCCCGGCGGGGATCTGGCGCTCGCGCTCGGCCTGCTGCACCTGGTGATCGCCGAGGGCCTGGTGGACAAGGACTTCGTCGCCGAGCGGACCACCGGCTTCGAGGCGGCCCGGGAGGCCGCGATGGCGCACTGGCCGGACCGCGTCGAGCGGATCACCGGCGTGCCGGCCCACCAACTGCGCGAGGCTGCCCGGCTGTTCGGCGGGGCCGGGACCGGCATGGTGCTCACCGCGCGCGGGCCGGAGCAGCAGAGCAAAGGGACGGACACCGTCGGTGCCTGGATCAACCTGTGCCTCGCCACCGGCAAGGCCGGCCGCCCGTACAGCGGGTACGGCTGCCTGACCGGGCAGGGCAACGGGCAGGGCGGGCGCGAGCACGGCCAGAAGGCCGACCAGCTGCCGGGCTACCGCTCGATCGAGGACCCGGCCGCCCGCGCGCACGTCGCCTCCGTGTGGGGAGTGCCGGCCGACAGCCTCCCGGGCGCGGGCAAGTCGGCGTACGAGCTGCTGGACGGCCTAGGACGGCCCGACGGCGTGCGGGCGCTGCTGCTGGCCGGCTCCAACCCGGCGGTGTCCGCGCCGAACGCCGGGCACGTCACCGAACGGCTGCGCGCGCTGGACCTGCTGGTCGTCGCGGACATGGTGCTGTCGGAGACGGCGCGGCTCGCGGACGTCGTCCTGCCCGTGACCCAGTGGGCGGAGGAGGACGGCACCACCACCAACCTGGAGGGCCGGGTCATCCTGCGCCGCCGCGCCTTCGACCCGCCCGAGGGTGTGCGCAGCGAGCTGTGGCTGTTGCACGAGCTGGCCGCCCGGCTCGGGGTGACGGGCGGCTTCCCGACCGACGCCGAGGAGGCGTTCGACGAGCTGCGGCGCGCCTCGGCGGGCGGCGACGCCGACTACGCGGGCATCAGCTACCGGCGGATCGCGGCCGAGGACGGGGTGTTCTGGCCCTGCCCGGCGGAGGACCACCCGGGCACCCGGCGGCTGTTCCTCGACCGGTTCGCCACGCCGGACGGGCGAGCCCGGTTCGCGGCCGTCACCCACCGCCCGGCCGGCGAGGAGCCGGACGACGCGTACCCGCTGTACCTGACCACCGGCCGGGTGCTCGCCCAGTACCAGAGCGGCGCGCAGACCCGCCGGGTCGCGGAGCTCAACGCGGCGGCGCCCGGCCCGTTCGTCGAACTGCACCCGCGGCTCGCGGAGCGGCTCGGGATCGCGGACGGGGAGCCGGTCGCGGTGACCAGCCGGCGCGGGCGGGCGGTAGCGGCGGCGCGGATCACCGACGCCATCCGCGCGGACACCGTGTTCATGCCGTTCCACTGGCCGGGCGCGGGCCGGGCCAACAGCCTGACCAACCCGGCGCTCGACCCGGTGTCCCGGATGCCGGAGTTCAAGCTCTGCGCGGTGCGGGTCGAGCGGGTGGTCACCGACCGAGACGAGGTGGCGTCATGACGCAGAACCCGAGGATCGCCGTCGTCGGCGGTGGCATGGCGGCGGCCAGGTTCGCCGAGCGGTACGGGGCGCTCGGCGGGCGCGGCACCGTCACCGTCTACGGCGCCGAGCCGCGCGCCCCCTACAACCGGGTGCTGCTCGCGGACGTGCTGACCGGGCGCTACGACGCCGAGTCGATCGCGCTGCCGCTCGGCGGGGCCGAACCGCGGCCCGGCTGCGAGGTGGTGACGTTCGACCCGGTCGCCCGCACGCTCGGGCTGGCGGACGGCACCGTCGAGCCGTGGGACGAACTCGTCCTCGCCACCGGCTCCAACCCGGTGCTGCCGCCCGTCCGCGGGCTGCGCCGCCCCGACGGGCAGGGCCTCGCCGAGGGCGTGCACACCCTGCGCACCCTGGACGACTGCGGCCGGCTCGCCGAGGAGGCGGTCGGCGCGAAGCGGGCCGTGGTGATCGGCGGCGGCGTGCTCGGGGTGAGCGCCGCGCGGGCGCTCGCCGCGCTCGGCGTGCGCACCGAGATCGTCCACCAGGGACCGCACCTGATAGAGCGTCAGCTCGACCGTGAGGCCGCCGCGGTGCTGCGGGAGCGGCTGCTCGCGCTCGGCGTCGAGTGCTACCCCGGCAACCGGGCCCGTGCCGTGCACGGCGGCGAGAGGGTCGGCGCCGTGGAGCTGGCCAACGGCTACCGGCTCGACTGCGACCTGGTC